>NZ_JAUSAR010000161.1 GCF_030652515.1 Aquabacterium sp.
CGTGGGCATGCTGGCCTGGGGCTGGTTGTGGGGTGTGTGGGGCCTGCTGCTGGGCACTCCCATCCTGATGGCCATCAAGGCCGTGTGTGACCGGGTGGACGAGCTCAAGGCGGTGGGCGAGTTGATGGGCGGCGTCGAGACCTCCAAGGACAACGCCGCCATCAACGTGCCCTGAGAGGGCACGGCCCCATCAACCTCGTTCGACTTCGGGCAGGATCGCCAGGGTCTGGGCGGGGCCAAAGATGGTGGCAAAGGCCACGTCCTTGGCATCGCGGCCTGTGGCGATCAGCACCAGGTCGCGCGGGTCGGACATGCGGGTCGGGTCAAACAACTCCCAGCGGCCGCCCACATAGGCTTCGAACATGGCGTGAAAGTCCGGCGGCGGCGTGTCGAACATGGCGTAGCCCACCGCCAGGCGCGCCGGGATGTTCAGCGCGCGGCACAGGGTCACGCCCAGGTGGGCAAAGTCGCGGCAAACGCCCGCGTGGCGCAGGAACACATCACAAGCCGTGGTGGTGCTGTCGCTGGAGCCGGTGCGGTACTCGATGTTCTGGTGGATCCACTCGCAGATGGCCTCGACCCGTGAGCAGCCCGGGGGCACCTTGCCAAACAACTTGACCGCGGCCGAGGCCAGCAGGTCGGATTCGCAATAACGCGTGGGCATCAGGTTGTGCAGCACGTTGTCGGGCAACTCGGCAATGGGCAGCTCGGGGGCTTTGCGCCGGCGAGGGGGCCTGGTGACCTGCACCTTGGCCTTGTAGCGCAAGGTCAGCGTGCCGGCCGGGGCCTGCACGCGCAAGAAGCGTTGACCGGCTTGCGGATCCTCGTAGACGCGGTAGTGCGCGCTGGGCGTGATTTTGAGTGATTCGGACTGGATGTGCTGGTCCTGGCCTTCGAGCGCGTGTATCTGGAACACGAAGTCGGTGGTCTGGGCCAATTTGTACGACAGTTTGCAGTCGATGTTGAACAGGCGTGGTGTGGTGCTCATGATGCTGGGGGGTTAAAGGTTTTGGGTGTCATGCTTTGGTGATCTCGAACTGCCTGGCCGCGAACGACCAGATCATGCGAGAGGCATCCGGGCCCTGTGCGTCGCTGTAGGCCTGCCGGGCCTGGCCGCCACTCCAGGCGTGGGCCAGGCCGTCGATGGCGCACAAAGTGGCCACCGTCCGGCCGCCTCGCACCTTGAAGTCGGTCACCGTCATGGGGTGGCGCTGGCCCCGGCTCACCTGTCGGCTTTTCTCGACATGTGGGCCCGCCGCCTCGGCCCACAGCCTGGCGGCGGCCTGACCGTTGCTGGCTGCCACGATGACGTCCTGATCGCCGTGGATGACCAACAGTGCCGGCCAGTTGGTGCTGGTGGACAAGGCCTGGATGGCACCTCGGCCCCGCATGGCCGCCAGCGCCGACACCGATGATTCGGCGGCGCCGGGCGGCACGCCCGAATGCATGGCCACGGCCCTGAATTGATCGGGGTAGCGCGTCACCATCAGGGCCGCCATGCTGGCCCCGGCCGACATGCCCGCGATGGCGATGCGGTGCGGGTCCACCGGGTACAGCAGGCTGACTTGCTGCACGGCCGCCATCAGGATGGCTGCTTCGCCATAGGCCACTTTGGTGCGCGTGCCATACCAGTTCCAGCAGCCCTGGGGGTTGGCCCGGCGGTCCTGCTCAGGGTAGAGCACCAGGAAGCGCTCGCGCGCCGCCAGCCGGTTCATCCGCGTGCTGAGGGCAAACGACTGGGCGTCCTGCCCGCAGCCATGCAGCATCACCAGCAGAGGCAGGCGTTCGTTCAACTGAACACCCGCTGGCTTGAACAGGTGGTAGCGGCGCGCGCCCATGGAAGCCATGGCCACACCGGTGATCCAGTCGCCCTGGCTGGTGAGGCCCCGTGCCTTCTTGGCCGTGGGTGCGCGCAGGGACTTCGTCAACGCGCGGCTGCCCGCCTTGATCGTGCTGCGGGTGAGGGCGCTCGCCGTGCGCTGTAGGGACCGAGTCCAGAGGGATTGTTTGGAGCGCCTAGCCATGACCTGACCTGTTGACTTCAAACGCCAGTTTTCCGCGAGGAGGCACCCCAGGGCACCGGACAGCGGCCCCGGATCTTGTAGGACATTGCCGCGTCTTGCGGTCGGGACGCCGTGAGATAGCCTCAACTGCCCGACAATTCCCAAGCCTTCCTCCTGGATTTCACCCGGACTCTCTCAGATGCTTGAACAGACCTCTCTAGAGACAGCGCATTTCCAACGCGTTCTGACGCGGCACCTGACCTTGCCACTGGCCGTGGGAGCCTTCAGCGCCATGGTCTTCATCGGGCTGATCTTTTTCCTGCTGGCCCAGCTCAGCTGGGTGGAGCACACCCACCGCGTCATCGGCAATGCCAGCCGACTGAAGATCGTGATCCTGGACCAGGAAACCGGGACGCGCGGGTTCCTGATCACCGGCGAGGGCAAGTTCCTGGCGCCCTACACCCTGGCCAAGCCCAAAATGGCTTCGGAGCTGCTCAACCTGAAGGCCCTGGTGCAAGACAACCCGGTTCAGCTTGACCGGGTCCACCGCATCGAGATGCTGCACCAGCAATGGGATCAGTTTGCCCAACGCATCCTCGAGTTGAAGCGAACCCAGGGCGACTACCTCGGCATCATCCGGGCGGAAACCGGCAAGCAGTTGTTCGACGAGATCCGCCGGGAAGTGCGCGCCTTCATCGACGCGGAAGACAAGCTCCTTCAGGAGCGCAATGAAGCGGCTCGCCGAACCACGTTCTGGGTGATCGTGTCCTACGTGAGCCTGGTGCTGATCTTGAGCGGGCTCATCGCCTTGAGCGGGCGGCGCCAGATCATGACCCTTTCGACCAGCTACGGTGACGCGCTGCGCCAGCACGTGCTCAGCACCAAAGCCTTGCAGGAGAAGGCCTGGTTCCGCATTGGCCAGACCCAGTTGGCCGAGCGCTTGCTGGGCCAGTTGACCCTGCCGGTGTTGAGCCGCCAAGTTCTGGAGTTCATGGCGGGCTACCTGGGGGTGGCCGTGGCCGCCTTGTACGTGCGCAACGGCGCCGGCAAGTTGCATCGGGTGGGCGGCTATGGGTTTGACAAGCAGCATGAACAGGTCGAGCAAAGCTTTGACCTGGACCATGGCCTGGTGGGGCAGGTGGCCGCGGACGGGCAGCTCAAGCACGTGCCGCAGGTGCCCGACCACCACTTCAAGGTCACCACGGGCCTGAGCACGGGGGCCCCCACCGACGTGGTCCTGCTGCCGATCAGCAACGATGGCCAGGTCAACGGCGTGATGGAGTTGGGCTTCATGCGGCCGGTGGTGGAGCGTGACCTGGAGTTGCTGCGAATCCTGGCGACCAACGTGGGGGCTTCAGTGGAGGCCGCCCAATACCGCCAGCGGCTGCAGGACGCGCTGGAAGAAACGCACCAGCTCAACGAAGAGCTGCAGACCCAGCAGGAAGAGCTGCGCACCGCCAATGAAGAGCTGGAAGAGCAGTCCCGCGTGCTGACCGAATCCCAGACCAACCTGGAGCACCAGCAGGCGGAGCTGGAGCAGATCAATGTGCAACTGACCGAGCAGGCCCTGATCGTTGACAAGAAGAACGAAGCCCTCAAGCAGGCCCAGGAGGAACTGGAGAACCGCGCCGACGAGTTGCAACGCGCCAGCCGCTACAAGTCCGAGTTCCTGGCCAACATGTCGCACGAGCTGCGCACGCCGCTGAACAGCTCGCTGATCCTGGCCAAGCTGCTGTGGGACAACAAGGCGGGCAACCTCAACGAAGAGCAGATCAAGTTCGCCAAGACCATCTACGGTGCGGGCAACGACCTGCTCACCCTGATCAACGACATCCTCGACATCTCGAAGGTGGAGGCGGGCAAGCTGGAGCTGACGCCGCAGGTGGTGTCGCTGAACAGCCTGGTCGATTCACTGCGCATGACCTTCAGCCCGTTGGCGGGCGAGAAGCACCTGGCCTTTGACATCCAGGTGGCGGCCGACGCGCCCGTGTCGATCTTCAGCGATCGCCAGCGCGTCGAGCAGATC
The DNA here is from genome assembly GCF_030652515.1 of Aquabacterium sp. Taxonomy (GTDB): domain Bacteria; phylum Pseudomonadota; class Gammaproteobacteria; order Burkholderiales; family Burkholderiaceae_C; genus Aquabacterium. Next base: position 4,030 of record NZ_JAUSAR010000161.1, read on the forward strand.
CTGAAGAACCTGCTGTCCAACGCCATCAAGTTCACCGACCAGGGCAAGATTTCGATGACGGTGCAAGGCCGGGCCGATGGGCGCATCGCTTTTGCCGTGTCGGACTCGGGCATCGGCATCGCGCCCGAACAGCAGGAGGTCATCTTCGAGGCCTTCCGCCAGGCCGATGGCACCATCAACCGCCAGTACGGTGGCACGGGCTTGGGGTTGTCGATCTCGCGCGAACTGGCGGGCCTGCTGGGCGGGGCCATCTTTGTGGACAGCGAGCCTGGGCGGGGCAGCACCTTCACCCTTGACCTGCCCCAGCAGTGGGTGGACCGCTCGGACGACCGGCCCGCGGCCCCGGCGCCTGCCCCGCGTGCGGTGACCACGGCCGCGTTGGCCCCACCTGTCGCGCCCGTGTTGGCCAGCCCGCCGCCACCGCCGACCGACATCATCCCGGCCTTTGCCGACGACCGCCAAGCGCTCGCGCTTGGCGCGCGCCTGGTGCTGGTCATCGAGGACGATCCGCAATTCGCCGCCATCTTGTTCGACCTGGCCCACGAGATGAACTACCAGTGCCTGGTGGCCCATGGCGCGGCCGAAGGCTTCCGCTTGGCCACGCAACACCTGCCCAACGCCATCCTGCTGGACATCCGCTTGCCCGACGACTCGGGCCTGGCGGTGCTGCAACAGCTCAAGGACCATCCGCAAACGCGCCACATCCCCGTGCACATCGTGGCCGCCGAGGACGTCAGCGAGGTGGCCCTGCACATGGGCGCCATCGGCTTTGCCATCAAGCCGACCACGCGTGAAGCCCTCAGGGATGTCTTCAACAAGCTGGAAGAGAGAAGCACCAAGAAGGTCAAGCGCGTGCTGGTGGTGGAGGACGACGCCCGCCAGCGCGACAGCATCGTGCACCTGATCGGCGACGAAGACATCGAGATCGCGGCGGTGGAGCGTGGCGAGCAGGCCCTGGACCTGCTGCGCAACACGGTGTTCGACTGCATGGTCATCGACCTGAAGCTGCCCGACATGGATGGCAGCGAGTTGCTGGAGCGCATGACGCGCGAGGACATCTGCTCCTTCCCGCCAGTCATCGTCTACACCGGCCGCAACCTCACGCGGCAGGAAGAGACCGAACTGAACAGGTACTCGCGCTCCATCATCATCAAGGGCGCGCGCTCGCCCGAGCGCCTGCTCGATGAAGTGACGCTGTTCCTGCACACGGTGGAGTCGCAACTCTCGGCCGAGCGCCAGACCATGCTGAAAGCCGCGCGCAACCGCGACAAGGTGCTGGAGGGCCGCAAGGTGCTGCTGGTCGATGACGACGTGCGCAACATCTTCGCTCTGACCAGTGCGCTGGAGCAGCGCGGCCTGTTGGTCGAGGTGGGCCGCAATGGCTTCGAAGCCCTGGCCAAGCTGGAGCAGGTGGATGACATCGACCTGGTGTTGATGGACATCATGATGCCGGGCATGGACGGCCTGGAGGCCACGCGCCGCTTGCGCGCCAACCCGGCTTTCGCCAAGCTGCCCGTCATCGCCATCACGGCCAAGGCCATGAAGGACGACCAGGAGCAATGCCGCCGTGCGGGCATCAACGACTACCTGGCCAAGCCGGTGGAGCTGGAGCGCCTGTTCTCGCTCTTGCGCGTGTGGATGCCCGCCATGGAAAGGCTCTGAGGACCACGCCATGCCGCACGCCGATCTGGAATTGCGTTTGCTGATGGAGGCGATCTACGCCAAATACAGCCATGACTTCCGCGACTATTCAGGCTCGTCGCAGAAGCGGCGCGTGCTGTACGCCTTGCAGCAGCTGGAGTGCGACACGATCTCGACCCTGCAGTCCAAGGTGCTGCACGACCCCACCGCTTTCCAGAAGTTGCTGGACATCCTGACCATCCCGTTCAGCGAGATGTTCCGCGACCCCAGCTACTTCCTGGCCTTGCGCCAGCACGTCATGCCGGTGTTGCGAACCTATCCGTCGCTGAAGATCTGGATCGCCGGGTGCAGCACGGGCGAGGAGGTCTACTCCATGGCCATCCTCTTGCGCGAAGAAGGCCTGCTGGAGCGCACCATGCTCTACGCCACCGACATCAACCCTGCTTCGCTGGACAAGGCGCGCCAGGGCATCTTCCCGCTCGCCAGCGTGCAGGCCTTCACCGCCAACTACCAGGCCTCGGGTGGCACGGCGGCGTTCTCGGATTACTACACGGCCGCCTACAACGCCGTGAGGTTTGACCGCACGCTGGCCGACAACATCACCTTCGCCGACCACAGCCTGGCCACCGACCATGTGTTCTCGGAGATGCACCTGGTGTGCTGTCGCAATGTGCTGATCTACTTCAAGCGCAACCTGCAGGACCGGGCCCTGGGCCTGTTCCACGAGTCTCTGTGCCACCGGGGCTTCCTGGGCCTGGGCTCGAAGGAAAGCCTGGATTTCTCCTCGTTCGCCGACCGGTTCGACCCCGTGGTCAAGGCCGAGCGCCTGTTCCGCAAGCGTTGACGAGTTGCCGCCATGACCCTGCTCACGACCACCTCGTTTGACCCCGCATCACAGGCTGTTCACGCCGTGGTCATCGGTGCGTCGGCGGGGGGCGTGGATGCCCTGATGAAGGTGCTGGTGGGTTTGCCCGCTTCGTTCAACCTGCCCATCATGGTGGTGCTGCACCTGCCCGAAGACAAGCCCAGCCGCCTGCCCGAGATCCTGGCTTACCGGCTGAAGGTTCGGGTGTGCGAGGCCATGGACAAGCAACCCATCGAGCCTGGCACGGTCTACGTGGCCCCCACCGGCTACCACCTGTCGGTCGAAAGCGACCACAGCCTGTCGCTCAGTGGTGAAGACCCGGTCAACTACTCGCGGCCCTCCATCGACGTGCTGATGGTGTCGGCGGCCGACGCTTATGGGCCGGGCCTGGTCGGGATCTTGCTGACCGGTGCCAACCACGATGGCGCACAAGGCATGGCCCGCATCAAGGCGCGTGGCGGCTGGACCGTGGTGCAGAACCCCGAGCAGGCGCAGTCCAACACCATGCCCCTGGCGGCCATCCGCCAGCAGGCGCCCGACCTGATCCTGTCGCTGAGCGACATCCACGCATTGCTGCTCAAACTGGGACGAGAAAAACCATGACCGACGACCGCACCAAGCTGCTGATCGTGGACGACTTGCCGGAGAACCTGCTGGCACTGAAGTCCTTGATCCAGCACGAAGACCACCTGGTTTACCAAGCCTCGTCGGGCGAAGAGGCCCTGGGGCTGCTGCTGGAGCACGAGTTCGCGCTGGCCATCCTGGACGTGCAGATGCCGGGCATGACGGGCTTCGAGCTGGCCGAGTTGATGCGTGGTACCGAGAAGACGCGCCACATCCCCATCGTCTTTGTGACCGCGGCCAACCGCGACCGCAACCACGCCTTCAAAGGCTACGAGAACGGCGCGGTGGATTTTTTGTACAAGCCGCTGGACAGTTGCGCCGTCAAGAGCAAGGTCAGCGTGTTCGTGGACCTGCACCGCCAGCGTCAGCAAACGCAGCGGCAAGTGGTGGCGCTGGAAGAAAGCCGTCGGCAGCAGCAGGCTTTGCTGACCGAGCTGCAGGCCACCAAGGTGGAGTTGCAGAACGCCTTGCAGATGCGTGACGACTTCATGTCCTTGGTGGCGCACGAGTTGCGCACGCCCTTGAGCGCCTTGTCCATCGACATCCAGGTGCGCCAGAAGCACCTTGAAAAAGGCAACGCGGATTTCTTTGGGCCGACACAGTTGTCCGGCATGTTCGCCAAGTACCGGCGTCAGTCGCAAAGCATGACGCGCCTGATCGAGGACATGCTCGATGTTTCACGCATCCGCAACGGCAAGCTGTCCATCCGGCCCTCGACCACGGACCTGTCGTGTTTGCTGGCGCGCCTGGTGGGCGACTTCCCCCGGCAGGACAGCGACAGCGTCATCGGGGTGAACATCCAGCCAGGCATCACCGGCCACTGGGACGAGTTCCGCATCGAGCAGGTGGTCATCAACCTGCTGAGCAACGCCTTGCGCTATGGCGCGGGCAAGCCCGTGGAGCTGACCCTCACCGCATCGTCCGATGCCGCGCGCATCGAGGTGCGCGACTGGGGCATCGGCATCGCGCCGGACGCGCAGCGGCGCATCTTTGAGCAGTTCGTGCGTGTGGCCGACCCGGCATCGCACACCGGTCTCGGTCTGGGGCTTTACATCACGCAGCAGCTGGTCGAGGCGCACGGGGGCAGCATCAGCGTGCAAAGCAAGCTGGGCGAGGGCTCGGTGTTCATCGTCACACTGCCTTTGGCGTGAGCAGTGGCGTCACGTTCGCGTGGTCCGCGTCGGGATCGCCATCCGGCGGGGTTTGCTCCACCAGCTTGATCAGCTTGCCGCCCGAAAGCACGTGGATCTCGTCGCCTTCGCTCAGGCTGTGCTGGCGGTGCGTGATGATGAAGCGGCCGCAACCCAGGTGGTTGATGGCTTCCTGCACATGGCGTTCGGTCTCGAAGTCCAGGTGGCTGGTGTATTCGTCCAGCAGCAGGAAGCGAGGCTGCTTGTACAGCGCCCGGGCCAGCAGCATGCGCTGCTTCTGCCCACCCGACAGCGTGGTGCCCATGCCGGCCACCAGGGTCTGGTAGCCCATGGGCATGCGCAGGATGTCTTCGTGGATGCAGGCTTGCTGCGCGGCCAGCATCACCTTCTCGGGCGTGGCCTCGGTGTCGTTCATGGCGATGTTGTCGTAGATGGAGCAGGTGAACAACTGGTCGTCCTGGAACACGGTGCCCAGCACCGAGCGGAAGGCCTCGGAGCCGATGCGGCGGATGGGCACGCCATTGACCAGCACCTCGCCTGATTCAGGCGTGACCTGGCCCGACAGGACCTTCAGCAAGGTGGACTTGCCGCAGCCTGAAGGGCCCACCACCGCGATGGCCTGGCCACTGTGCAGGGTCATGCTGATGTCGTCCAGCACCGGCGCTTCACCCATCGCGTAGCGGAAGGTGACGTTGCGCAGTGACAAGGTCATCGGGCCATCGGTCTTCAAAGACGCTTCAGCCTGGGCAGGCGAGGGCGGTTCGGGCTCGGTCAGCACGATGTCGGCCAGGCGCTCGCCTTGCAGTTTCAAAAGGCGCAGGTTGATGACCCGCTCCAGCAGCTCGGAGGCCCGCTGCAGGAACTGGCTCTTGTAGGCCAGAAAGGCCACCAGCATGCCGATGGAGAACTGCTCGTCCAGGATCATGCGCGCGGCCAGGTAGATCACCAGCGCTTGCTCGACCGCGCTGATCAGGCCGTTGACGCCCTGGTACAGCAGGCTGATGCGCTGTTGCTTGACCGAGGCGTTGACCATGGCCACCTGCTGGTTCATCCAGCCGCCCACGCGCCAGCCCGGCTTGGCGAAGAACTTGATGGCGGCCACGCCGCGCAGGGTCTCCAGCAAGTAGGTTTGCGCATTGGCCTCGCGCACGATGGTTTCTTCGGTTGCCTGCCGGTAGGGCTTGAACACGGCAAAGCGCACGATGGCCTGCAGCACGGCCACGGCCAGCACCACCATGGCCATCGTCGGGCTGTAGAAGAACATCAGGCCCAACGTGATCAGGCTGACCGCCCCATCGAGCACCACCTCGACCAGGTGGTTGGTGATGGTGTCCTGAATGGTGTGGACCGAGCCGAAGCGCGACAGCACATCGCCCGTGTGGCGCTTGTCAAAGTAGGCCAGCGGCAGCTTGAGCATGTAGCGGAACACATTGGCGCTGGACGACACGCGCCACGACAGGCTGGCGCCCAGCACGATCCAGGTGCGCACCAGGCGCGTGCCCAGCGACATCACCGCCAGCAGGAAGATGCCGATGGCCAGCACGGCCAGCAGCGGCGCATCGCGCGTGACCACCACGTCGTCGATGATCCACTGGCTGAGCATGGGCATGAGGATGCCAAACACCTCCAGCACGATGGACAGCAGCGCCATCTGGCCGAAGGCACGCCACAGGCCGCGCTGGCCGGTGAACAGCAGGCGCAGGTCAAACGGCGTCTTCTCCTGCTTCTTCTCGAAGCTGGTGCTGGGCGACAGCTCCAGTGCCACGCCGGTGAAGTGCGGGCTGGCTTCCTTGAGGGTGAGGGTGCGCTCGCCCAAGGCGGGGTCGAGGATGGTGATGCGTTGCGAGTTGGCCTTGGTCAGCACCACGAAGTGGTTCAGGTTCCAGTGCAGCAGGCAGGGGGTCTGCAACTGCGGCAGCTCGTCCATCTCCAGGCGCACGGCGCGGTTGGCAAAGCCCAGGTGCTCGGCGATGTTCATCAGGCGGGCCAGCGTGGCACCACGCGATGACAGCTCGAAGCGGCGCCGCAGGGTCAGCAGATCGGTCTCGTGGCCATGCGCGCTGGCGACCATGGCCAGGCAGGCCAGGCCGCACTCGGCCGCTTCCGATTGCAGGATCAGCGGCGCTGACTTGCGCTGCCACAGGGAAAGAAGATTCGTGCTCATCAGAGTTTTCCGCTGAAGGCGAAGAGGGGGTCGAGCATCCAGCGGATCAGCCGGCGCCGGTCAATCTCAATGTCGGCCGTGAGCGTGTGGCCTGGCCGCAGGGCGATGTCGGTGCCATAGGCGCGCACCTTGGGCTGGTCCAGGGCCACGCGCACGATGAAGACCGCGCGGCGGTCGGTGCCACCTTGGGGGTTGCCGCTGGCCATGGGCACGTCGGTCTGCGACACGCTGCGCACCGTGCCCTGGTACTGGCCAAAGCGCTGGTAAGGAAAGGCGTCGTAGCTGATGCGCACGCGCTGGCCGGTTTTGATGAAACCAATGGAGGTGCTGGGCAGGTAGAGCGTGGCCTCCAAGGCCGAGCGCGTCGGCACGATGGAGGCCAGGGTGATGTTGGCGTTGACGCTTTGGCCCGGTGTGGCCAGCAGGCCCGACACGATGCCATCGACCGGCGCTTTCAGCAGCACCCGGCGCGCGCCATGGCGTTGCACTTCTTCTTGCTGCAGGCTCAGCAGGTCACGGCCCAGGCTGGCTTGGTCAATGCGGTGCTGGGCCTGCAGGCGTTGGCGCTCGTCCTGCGATGAGGCCAGGTCGCCCTCTGCCGCGCTGCGTTGGCGTTTGAGCGTTTGCAAGCGCGCGGTCTGGTCCAGCAGCAGCTGGCGTTGCTGCTCGTACTGAAGGTCGGAGATGATGCGTTCGTCCAGCAGGGGCTTGAACTGGTCCACCAGCTTGCGGGCCGAGGCGATCTGCTGCTCTTGCAGCTGGATCTCTTCGCTCAGGGTCAGCAGGTCGCGGCGGCTTTGGGCGATGCGCTGGTCCAGCGCGGCCAGGGACGCGGTGCTGGCCTGGGCCTGGCCTTCGGCCTGGTTGCGCATCTGGCTGCGCTGGCTTTCCAGGTTCTTCTGCAACAGTGCTTGTGTGCTGCCCGCGTCGCTGAAGCGTTCGTTGCTGATCTCGGCGATCACGTCGCCCGCTTTGACGGCCTGGCCTTCGGTGACCAGCACGCGCTGGACGATGCCGGGTTCCATGGGCACGATCATGGCCACCCCGTCGCGGGGCTGCACCACGCCTTGCACGCGCTCCTTCTTGGTGTAGTGCCCGAAGACCAGCACCGCCAGCACGAGCGCGGCCAGGCACAGGAAGAAGAAGGTGAGACGGCCAGCGCCCACGGGGCGGATGTCGATGGAGGGGCCGGACGAGGTGTCTGAACGCGCGTCCAGAACCTCCTGGCGGAACAGGGATTGGGCAGGGGTGCTCATGGCGTGCTCTCTGCCAGCAAGGGCAAGGGGGCGGTGTCGAACAAAGGCATCAAGGGCGTGACGTGGTCGGCATCCAGTTGGTCCAGCAAGGCCAGGATGTTCACCTGGGCCGACAGGGCATTGATGCGCGCGGTGACCAGGCTTTGCCGGGCGGTGTAGATCTGTTGCTGGGCGTTGAGCAGGTCGAGGTTGGTGCGCAGGCCGGCCACAAAGGCCTTGCGCAGCGCCTCGTACGTGGCCGAAGCGGTTTGCTCGACCTGGCGCTGCAGCGTGATCACCTGGCGGGCCTGCGACAAGGTCTGGTAGGCGTCGCGCAGGGCGGCTTCGACCTGGGCTTGTGCTTCATCGCGCCGAGCCTGGGCCTGGATCAGCAGGGCGGCGGACTCGCGGGTGCGGCTTTGCTGAAAACCGCCTGTGAACAAGGCCCAGTTCATCTGCACGCCGATGGCACGCTCCCGGGTGGTCTGGCGCTGGCTGAAGCCATCAAGCTGGGGCACTTCCCGGACCAGGCTGGTGCTGGCCACGGCGTCCACGGTGGGTTGCCAGCGTTCGGCGGTGCGGGCCTGGTCGGTGGCCGTGGCGGCCTTGACCTGGGCGAGGGCGTCACGCAATGGGGGATGGCGGTTGGGGGCCAGCAGCAAGGCCTCGTCCAACGATGACACGGCGGTCGGCAGGTCCGGGCTGTGTTCGTGGAAGCCGGTGGCCAGCGTCACCGCTTGGTGGCTGAGCCGTTCCAGTGTCAGCTTCTGGGTGGCCAGGCGGGCCTCCAGGTCCTGGACCGTGACCCGGCTCTGGTCGATGCGGGTGCGCGTTTCCAGCACATCCAGGATGGTGCCCGCACCGGCTTGCAGGCGGCGATCGTTGATGCGCCATTGTTCTTGCAGCAAATCCTGCTGGGCCAGCGTGAGACGGCGTTGTTCGGCCGCTTCGATGGCCATGAGGAAGGCCATGCTCAGTTCGCGGGCCACGTTGGTCCGGCTCCCCCGCGCCTGCCATTGCGCTTGTTCGGCTTGAGCCGCTTGCGCCTGGGCGGTGGCCTGGTCGGCGGCGCGCCACAGTGGCAAGGTGGCCGATACAGACAAGGCAGTGGCCGGTGTGTTCACCGTGGTTTCGTTGATCTGCTGGCGGCGTCGGCTGGCGCTGGCACTGGCATCGGCCCGGGGCATCCAGGCGGTGGCCCAGGCTTGTCGGCTCAGGGCCTGCGCGGCCTGGGCGCCCGCGTCAAAGGCCCGGTTGGAGGCTGCTTGCTGGTCGGCCGCCAGCAGCATCCGGGGCCAGGGCGTGGCTCTTGAGGCCTGCTCGCCTGCGGTTGGTGCAGGCTTTGAAGGGTGACTCGAGGGTGCCGGCCGGGGATCTTCCGGGGTGCTCAAGGACGTGGCCCAGTGCAAAGCCAAGGTGCCCGAGGCCAGGGCCGGCAACGGGGTGATCAGCAGGCCCAACGCCATGGCGAGTCGGCCCGCGAGGGCTTGGCATGCATGGACAAGCCGCCGATGTTCATCGTGGAGAGGGGGCAACACAGTGTGCAGGCGAGAGGAGGGCATGGTGAGAAAAAACCCGCCGGGCTGCGACGGCCGGGCGGGTTTTTTTAAACCTTCAAGCGGCTCAGGGCGCAGCCTTCTTCGTCACGTAAGGGATCTTCGTGGTCGAGAACAGGTTGATCGCGTAGATGCCTGCATTGATCAGCGGCACGCCATAAGCGTTGTATTCGGCGCGGTGGATCGCGTCGATCAGGCTTTCGCCGCCGCTGACTTGGGACACTTCCTGGGTGCTCAGAACTTGCATGTTTTTTCCTTGTTTCAATGGTTTTTTGAAGGCGCCTTTGCGGGGCACGAAAGGAATTTAACAACGGCCGTTGTGGTGCCATTTCGGGGAATCCCTGGCGACCCTTTAGATCAGCGGCGGAGATACCCTTGAATCAGGAAGTTTTGAATGTCAGTTTGTCAGATATTGATCCTGCTGTCGTCAATTAAACCCGTCAAGTGTCGCGGTCACGCGCCACGGCCCGGGCGCGGGTTTGCTCAGGCGTGCTGTGGAGCCCGGGGCAGGTGCAGGGCCAATGTCTGCGCCAGGTCTTGTGAGCGGAAGGGCTTGGACAACTGGCCGTTCATGCCCGCGTCCCGGCAGCGATCGCCGCAGAGGTCGGGCGCGTTGGCCGTCAGCGCGACGATGCTGACCGGGGTGGCGCCTTCCAGCTGTTCGCGGGCCCGGATCTGCCGTGTGGCCTCAAAGCCATCCAACACGGGCATCTCGCAGTCCATCAGCACCAGGTCGGCCTGCTGGCCGGCCAGCCAGTCCACGGCTTCCCGGCCATTGCCCAGCATGGTCACCTTGACACCCAGCAGTTGCAGCTCGGCCTGCGCTACCAGGGCGTTCACGGGGTTGTCTTCCACCAGCAGCACGTGCGGTTCGGGCATGTGTTCGGTCCACGCGGCTTGGCCTGCGGCGGGCGCGCCATCCAGGGCCCCGGGCTGGGTGGTCCGCTCGGCGTGCACCACGGGCAAGGGCAGGTTGAAGGTGAAGAGCGATCCCACGCCGACTTCGCTGCGGCAGTCCAGGTCGCCGCCCATGGCGCGGCACAGCTCGCGGGAGATGGCCAGGCCCAGGCCGGTGCCGCCAAAGCGGCGTTGGTAGGTGCCCTCTGCCTGGTGGAAGGCGTCGAAAACGCGGGCCTGCTCGTGGGAGGGGATGCCGATGCCGGTGTCCTGCACCTGGATGCGCACTTCTCCGCTGAGCGCATCGCGCGTGGCGTGCAAGCGCACGAAGCCCTTGCTGGTGAACTTGACGGCGTTGCCCAGCAGGTTGTGGAGCACCTGCCGGATGCGGACCGGGTCGCCCATGACGAATTCGTCGCGGTTCAGCTCGATCTGCACCTTCAGGCTCAGGCCATTTTCGGTGGCGCTCACGGTGGTGGTGGCACTCACTTCTTCCAGCAAGGCGCGCAGCTTGAAGGGGCGCTCGTGCAGGGGCAGGCGGCCCGCCTCCATGCTGGAGAAATCAAGGATGTCGTTGATGACGCTGACCAGGTGCTCGCCCGAGCTGCGCACCAGATCCAGCCGGTGCACGGCCTGCGCGTCCTGCTCACGCTGGCGCAGCAGGCGGACGAGGCCGAGCATGCCGTGCAGCGGGGTCCGCATTTCGTGGCTCATGGTGGCCAGGAAGCGGCCCTTGGTGTCGCTCAGCATCTGGGCCTGTTGCAGGGCCAGCGCCTGGGCCTGGGCCACCTTCTCGCTTTGCAGCCGCAGCCGCAGCAACTCGATGATGCGCAGGTTGGAGCGCCTCGCCTCCATGATCAGGGCCACCATCAAGCCGATGGTGGCCAGGGCGCAGAACCAGCCCAGACTGTCGTGACGGGTCGCGGCATACACGGCATTGGGCAGCAGGATGGGCACGATGAAGAGGCCCGCCGTGATGAAATCCACATGCAGCATGCAGGTGGCCAGGGCCGCCACCCCGATCAGCACGCTGATGCTGACCACGGCAATGTCCAGTTGGTGGATGGGCGTGATGGCCCAGCCCAGGGCGCTCCAGGCGATGCTGTCCAGGACGGCCAGGAGGCGGTAGACCCGCAGTTCGTGCCGGCCCGAGACCCCTCTGCCCGGCCCACGCAAGTGCGAATGGGCCATGCGGGTGATGGCGATCAGCAGGCGCGCTGCGAACCAGGCCCCCAGCAGCCGGTGGGGCACCTTGTCATGCAGCACCGCGACCACCCCGGCAGCAGTCACGATGCCGAAGGTCATGGAGAAGGCCAGCCGCTCGTGCAGCGCCTGGTGGCGGCCGTTGGTGACGCGCGCCTCCAGTTCGAGATCGGGCGCGGCGTTCTGGGCAGAGAAAGACAAGGCTGGGGACGACATCGGGAACGGCGGTCGGTATGGGGTGCAACAAAGCCAGTTCTCAGTGTCGCCGTCTGACGCCGTTTTGCGTCGGGAAATGCCCGCACGCCAGGGCGCAGATCATGACGGAATGCAGCTTTCTCCACCCCTGAATGAGGGGCGTGGCCACATCGGGTATCGTGGTCGACATGCCCCACATCATCCAAGTCGCCAAGCTGTCCAAAACCTACGCCTCGGGCTTCCAGGCGCTCAAGGACATCAACCTGGACATCCGCCGTGGCGAGATCCTGGCCTTGCTGGGCCCCAACGGCGCGGGCAAGACCACGCTGATCAGCACCATTTGCGGCATCGTCACCGCCAGCGCGGGCACCGTGGTGGTCGATGGTCACGACAATGTGTCCGATTACCGGGCTGCGCGCGACCTGATCGGCCTGGTGCCGCAAGAGCTGACCACCGACGCCTTCGAGACGGTGTGGGCCACGGTGTCCTTCAGCCGGGGTTTGTTTGGCAAACCGGCCAACCCGGCCTACATCGAGAAAGTGCTGAAAGACCTGTCGTTGTGGGACAAGAAGGACAGCAAGATCATCACGCTGTCGGGCGGCATGAAGCGCCGCGTGATGATTGCCAAGGCCTTGTCGCACGAACCGCAGATCCTGTTCCTGGACGAGCCGACGGCCGGGGTCGATGTCAACCTGCGGCGCGACATGTGGAACCTGGTGCGCCTGCTGCAGAAGTCGGGCGTGACCATCATTCTGACCACGCACTACATTGAAGAAGCCCAGGAGATGGCCGACCGCATCGGCGTCATCAACAAGGGCGAGATCGTGCTGGTGGAAGACAAGGACGAGCTGATGCGCAAGCTGGGCAAGAAGCAGTTGACCCTGCAGTTGCAAGATGCGCTGCCCCAGTTGCCCGCCAGCCTGACCGAGCACGCCCTGACCCTGTCCAACGAGGGCCGCGAGCTGACCTACACCTACGACTCGCTGGACGAGCGCACCGATGTCACAGCCTTGTTGTCCAGCCTGCAGCAGGCCGGCATCCGGTTCAAGGACATCCAGACCAAACAAAGCTCGCTGGAAGACATCTTCGTCAACCTGGTGAAGGACCACGCATGAACTGGCACGCCGTCAAGGCCATCTACGCTTTCGAGATGGCGCGCACCCGGCGCACCCTGATGCAAAGCATCATCTCGCCCGTCATCTCGACCTCGCTGTACTTCGTGGTGTTTGGCGCGGCGATTGGCACGCGCATCCAGCAGGTCGATGGCATCAGCTATGGCGCCTTCATCGTGCCGGGTCTGATCATGTTGTCGCTGCTCACGCAGAGCATCTCCAACGCCTCCTTCGGCATTTACTTTCCCAAGTTCACCGGCACGATCTACGAGTTGCTGTCGGCACCCATTTCGCATTTTGAGATCGTGCTGAGCTATGTGGGGGCGGCGGCCACCAAGTCCATCCTGCTGGGCCTGATCATCCTGGCCACGGCGGGGCTGTTCGTGCCGCTGCAGATTGCGCACCCGTTCTGGATGCTGCTGTTTCTGGTGCTCACTTCGGTGACCTTCAGCCTGGTGGGCTTCATCATTGGTTTGTGGGCCGACAACTTTGAAAAGTTGCAGGTGGTGCCGCTGCTGATCGTCACGCCGCTGACCTTTTTGGGCGGCAGCTTCTATTCAATCAAGATGCTGCCCCCGGTGTGGCAAACAGTCACCTTGTTCAACCCCGTGGTCTATCTGATCAGCGGTTTCCGCTGGAGCTTTTATGGCATGGCTGACGTGGACGTGGGCATCAGCCTGGCCATGACCTTGGGCTTCATGGCCGTGTCGCTGGCCATCGTGGCCTGGATCTTCAAGACGGGCTACAAGCTCAAGCGTTGAGCTGAGCGCGCGTGATTTGGCGTGACGCAATTGGCGATTGATCGTCATTGATCGGCTGTCGCTCAAGATTCCCATGGGGCGGTCGATAGCACCGCATGCGACAAACGCTTGACCATCTGCTGGACAGCTGGACGCCTGCCAACCGATGTTTGCTGGCAGTGCTGATGTCGTCCCCTTTTTTCGTCCTCTTCTGGCTGTTCAACAGCGCGGCATTCCTCAATGCGGAAGTGGCTGAGGGCGTGAACCACGGGACGCTGATCGCCCTGCAGTCACTCTTGAGTGTGGTGCTGATGATCAGCATCGTGATCGGCTCCTGGTTGTGGACGAGGCGCAGCCTGCCTGACCGTGTGCCCAAGGCCAACCTGCTGGTCACCTTCAACATCGGCCTGGGTTACCTGGCCATTGTGGTGGCCACCGGCGCCTTCACCACGGGCATGGCCCTGGTGCTGCTGGGCGTGCTGGCCGTTGGGCTGTTGCTGTTCAGCGTGGACACGATCCTGCGGGTGTTCATCGCGTGCTTGCTCATCCACTCCGGTCAGGATGTTCTGGTGATGTTGGGCTGGTTGCCTTACGCGCCCCTGCTCAATGCCCAGGCTTTCGAGGGTGGGGTGCCGACCTGGTGGTTGAGCTTGTGGCAGAACACGGTGTTCTACCTGGGCTGGGCCATGATCCTGACCCTGGTGTTTGTGCTGTTCAAGCGTCTGGATGGTTTGCACCTGCAATTGGCCAAACTGTCTTACACCGACGTGCTCACGGGCTTGTCCAACCGCCGCTATTTCATGGAGCGTCTGACCTCCGAGTCGCGCCGCTACGCGCGCTCGGGCGTGCCTTACTGCCTGATCCTGCTGGACGTGGACCACTTCAAAAGCATCAACGACCGCTATGGGCACCATGCAGGCGACGAGGTGCTGTGCCGCCTGGCCCAGATCCTGACCGAAGGCGTGCGCACGCCCACCGATCAGTCGGCCCGCATTGGTGGCGAAGAGTTCGCCGTGTTGCTGCCCGACACGTCGCTGGCGGCCACGGAGATCGTTTGCCGTCGCATCGCTGAAGGGCTGCGCCAGCACACCTTCAACGTCAAGGGTGAAAGTTTCCACCTCACGGTCAGCATGGGCGTGGTCGAGTGCCGTGGCGAGCCCATTGAAGAAGCCCTGAAGCAGGCCGACCGCAACCTGTACCGGGCCAAGCAGGGCGGTCGCGATCAAGCCATCTATTCCATGGCGGTGGAGGCGGTGCCATGACCCGGGCGCGACGGTGGCGAGAGCTCAAGCCCTGGCTGGCCGAACAACTGCTGGCCCGTCGGCCAGTGATCAGTTGCCTGCTGTTCTCGGCGGCCGCCATCCCCATGCTGTTGCTGTTCACGGGCCTGCACACGTTTGCGCAGGTCCATCCGCAGGCGCGGGCCTTCTATCACCCAAGCGCCTTGATGGCGGTGCAGGTGTTGCTGGTCTTGGTCATCGCGGGGCTGGCGGGGGTCAGCCTCCATTGCTGGGGGCGGCGCAAAACCGATGCGGCCTGCACCTGGCTGCCGATGCTCACCGTCACGCCCACCGTGGTGGTGTTGATCGCATTGGCCATCGCTTACGGGCTGAAGGACACCCCGGTCAGCGTGTCCGTGCTGACCGCGATCCTGCTGGCACGGGCCTTGTTCGATTTCAAGACGCTCAAGCCCAGTCTGATCATTGGTGCTGGTATGGTGCTTGTCAACGAGGCCCTGGTGGCGCAAGGGCTGGTGCCCTATGCACCACTGCTCAGCGGGCCGGTGTTCACGGGTGACGGCCTGGCTTGGTGGTGGCAGATCTGGTGCCGTGTGGTGCTGAACTTCAGCCTGCTGTTGTTCTCAGGCATGGTGTTCTTCCTGTTCAACACCCTGGGCGAGCGACGCCGCGAACTGGAAAACCTGGTGCGCACCGACATGCTCACGGGCCTGGCCAATCGCCGCAGTTTCATGACGCAACTGGAAATCGAATCTCATCGGCACGCGCGCAGCAAGCGCCCGTTCTGCCTGGTCATGTGCGATGTGGACCACTTCAAGAAGATCAACGACACCTGGGGCCACCCGGCGGGTGATGCAGTGTTGGTGGAGTTGGGCCGCATCCTCAAGAACACCACACGCGAGCAGATCGACACGGCGGCACGCATTGGGGGCGAGGAGTTCGCCGTGCTGTTGCCAGAGACTGGCCTGGCTCAGGCTGAGCGCGTCGCGCAGCTGATGTCGTCGGGGGTGCGCTCGCAGATCTTTGTCTACGATGGCAAGCAGTTCAGCGTGACGCAGAGCGTGGGCATTGCCCAGGCCTGCGATGGCGATGGCGATGGCGCCATGCGCGTGGCCGATGACAACCTGTACATCGCCAAGCGGCAAGGCCGGGACCGCATCGTGGCCTCGGTGGCGACATCGGCGGTGGCGCAGGATGCCAAGGTCGCCTGTGCCTTGAAGTGAGATGGTTGCCTGCGGGTGACTTCCGGCTCATCACCGCCCCGCGCTTTCACAGCAAAGCACTCAACCCACCACGCCCCGGACCACCCGTTCGCTCGGGGCAAACCGGCATTTTGGGCAAATGGCTGCCGGCTTTCGCCGATACTGCCCGGGTGCCGAATGTGGAAGAGCTGAATGGTTGCAAGAGATGGTGGTGAGTCGACCTTCGGGTCGCCGAGGTCCAGGGGGTTGATCACCGCGCAGGAGCTCGAAGAATCCTTGGTGCGCCGCACCTTCTGGTTCCTGGCGGGTTGCAGCATCCTCATCCTGATCCCGGTGAAGCTGTCCTGGCTGCTGCAAGGTGGCTGGGTGGTTGGTTTGCTGGGCGTCCTGGAGCTGGGCACGGTGCTGTGGTGTTCGTGGCGGGTGTGGACCAGCCAGACGGGTGCCGCACGTTATCTGGGTGTGGGCCTGGCCATCATGTATGTGCAGGTGGGTGGGGTGGCCTGGATGCAAGGCGGCTTGCAGGCCCCGGCCTTGCGCTGGCTGGCCGTGCTGCCCATCATCGCGATCGTGGCAGGCAACCTGCGTTTGGGCTTGTGCTTTTGCCTGGCCTTCGTCGCGCAAATCCTGGTGATGTCGTACTACGAGCCACCCTACCTGGCCAGTCTGCGGCCCCTGGTGCTGCCCAACGCCCAGGCGCAAACAATGGTGGCCACCGCTGGCTCGGTGGTGTTGTTCTCGGCCTTTGGCTGGATCGCGGTGCGGTGGCGCGCGCAGGTGCACCAGGTGCTGGAGGTGTCCCACCAACAAGCGCAGCGCGGCAACGAGGCCAAGCAGCGCTTCCTGGCCATCATGAGCCACGAGATCCGCACGCCGCTCAACGGCATCGTGGGCACGGCCTCCTTGCTGCGCCAAAAAAACATGGCGCCGTCCGAGCAACTGCAGATGCTGAACCTGCTGGACCACAGTGCGCAAACTTTGCGCAGCTTGCTCAACGATGTGCTGGACTGGGCCAAGCTGGAGGCCGGTCAGCTCGACGTTCGGCAGGAGCCAGTGCGCTTGCGCGACCTGGTGGTAGACAGCATCGATCTGTTCGCCGTCACTGCTTTTGACAAGGGGGTGGAGCTGACCTACAGCTTTGAGGGCGATGTGCCCCCCGTGCTGCTGGGCGATGAGATGCGTTTGCGTCAGACGCTCAACAACCTGGTCTCCAATGCCGTCAAGTTCACGCGCCAGGGTGGGGTGCACGTGCATTTGTCCACCGAGCCATCACCCGAGCCGCAGGATGACCGTGCGTGGGTGCGCATCGAGGTGCAGGACACCGGCATTGGCATGAGCTCAGGGCAGGTGGCCAAGCTGTTCCAGCCCTTCACCCAGGCCGACCAGTCGACCACGCGGCAGTACGGTGGCACGGGCCTGGGCTTGTCCATTGGCCGCGAGCTGGCCCGCTGCATGGGCGGGGACATCGTGGTGTCCAGCCGCCTGGGCGTGGGCAGTTGCTTCGTGATCCGCGTGCCCATGGGCTGGGCCTCTGCCACCGCCAACCAGTTGTCCGCTGCCACCACTTTGTCTGGCCAGCGCTTGCGCCTGGTGACGAGCAACATGGGGTTGCGAAGGCAGGTCCAATCCCTGTGCCGCGACCTGGGCCTGGTGCTGGCACCCGATGGCGCCCACGATGCCGAGGTGGATGCGGTGCTGGTGGACTCGGCGGTGTGGACCCCGGGCGCGGGCCCTGTCCAGGCCTGGTCATGGGGTGGCCCTGGCCACACCAAGGCGCTGGTGTCCTCGGCCATGGACGCCCCTGGCGTCAACCTGCCCCCCGGCGTGCTGCACTTGTACAAGCCTTTGCGCGCCCATGCCCTGGCCGATTGGCTTCAAGGCGTCTTGCCCGCCACGGCCCCCTCCGAGCCCGTCACCAAGCCTCAGCCAACCTTGCAGGTGCTGGTGGCCGAAGACAGCGAGGTCAACCGCGACTTGTTGAGCGAGATGCTGTCCCACTGCCAGGCCGAGGCCGAACTGGTGGGCACCGGCCTGGCCGCCGTCAACGCGGTTCAGGCCCGGCGCTTCGACCTCTTGCTGATGGACTACCAGATGCCTGAGATGGATGGCCTGGCCGCGACCCGCGCGATCCGTCGCCACGAGGCCGAACATGGTGGCCCTGCCTTGCCCATCGTGCTGATCAGTGGGGAGGTCAATGTGGAGTGCCACGCTGTCTGGCGTCAAGCTGGCGTCAACGACATCCTGTGCAAGCCATACGCCTTCGATGAGTTGGCCCGGGTGTTGGCCACCATCAATCCAGGCCCAGCGACCTGATCATCGCCTCCACCGCGCTGGCCAGTGAATCGGCCGCGTTGAAGGCCGACTCGGGTTGGGTGCGGCAAAGCTCTTCCACATGGCTGGCCAGCCACCGCAGGTCATTGACCAGCAGGTTGGCGGCCATGCCTTTGGTGTTGTGCGCCAGCGAGCGCAACTGGGCCGCATCCTGCTGCTCGGCGGCCTCGCGCAATTGGCGCGGCAGGCCCTGGCTGGTGTCGCGGATGGTCACGAACAGGCGATCGATGAACTGCGCGCCCTGTGGGTAGTGGTTGATCAGCGCCTGGCGGTCAATGCCAAACGCGGCGGTGGGTGCGCTGCGTTGTTTTGGCGTGATCACTGCAGGTTGCTGGGCGTGCTTGGTGATGTTCTTGACCAACTGGTCGATCATGTAAGGCTTGGTCATGTAGTCGGTCATGCCCGCGGCCATGCCTTGCTGGCGCGCCACGTCGAAGGCATGCGCCGTCAGGCCGATGATGGGCAGGCCGGGGGTCATGGCCTTGATCTGGCGCGTGGCCTCGTAGCCATCCATGACCGGCATCTCGATGTCGCACAGCATCACGTCGAACGCATGGCCAGCGAGCACCTGCTCGACCGCCAGCGCGCCGTTGTCCACGCAGGTGATCAGCGCGCCTTCTGCGGTCAGCAGGTCGTTCAGCACCATTTGATTCACCGGGTGGTCCTCGGCCACCAGCACCCTCAAGCCTGCCAGGCGAGGGCCGCTCACGGCGGTTTGACCCGGTGGGCTGTGACGGGGTTCGATGGTGCGCAAAGGCTGATCAGCATGCTGCGCGCCAAACACGGGCAGGTGGATCTCGAAGGTGCTGCCCTGGCCGGGCGTGCTCCTGGCGCGGATGTCGCCACCCATGATGTCCAGCAAGCGCTTGCAGATCGACAAACCCAGGCCGGTGCCGCCAATGCAGCGTGTGCGGGTGCCGTCGCCCTGAACGAAGGGCTGGAACAGGTGGGATTGCACCTCGGGCGACATGCCGATGCCGGTGTCCTTCACTTGCAGGACCAGCCAGTGCGCCTGGCTTTCCACGCGCAAGGTGACGCTGCCGTGCTCGGTGAACTTCACGGCGTTGCTCAGCAGGTTGATCAGCAGCTGGGTGATGCGCAGCTCATCGCCCTTGAACGAGTGCGGTACCGACGGGCCTTGCTCCATGCGCAAGGTCAGGCCTTTGGCCTGCGCGCGGGCCGCCACCATGTTCATGGCCTGCTCGATGACCTGCCCCAGGTCCACGCGGTCGGAATCCAGCACGATCTTGCCCGCCTCGATCTTGGAGAAATCGAGCACGTCGTTGACCAGTGCCAGCAGGTGCTGGCCTGACTCCAGGATGTCCTTGAAGGTTTGGGCGGCGCGCGGGTCGGTGGTGGCCCGCTCGCCCACTTGCGCCAGGCCCAGCACCGCGTGCAGCGGCGTTCGGATCTCATGGCTCATGCTGGCGAGGAACTCGCTCTTGGCCTGGCTGGCGGCCTCGGCCTGTTCTTCGGCCAGCTTGATCTGGGTGATGTCGAAGATCATGGCGAAGTAGCCCTTGACCTGCCCGTCCACCATGTCGGGCACCAGGTGGATTTGCACGTGCTGGTCGCCCAACGAGCCTGGCATGCGCACCACCCGCTCAAACCGCTGAGGTTCGCCGCGCAGCACGGCCTCGATGTGGGAGCGGTCGAACTCGAAGCGCTCTTCGCCAAGGACCTCGCGCAGGAGTTTGCCGGCGATGTCTTCGCGGGAGGGGCCCAGCCAGTCGAGGTAAGCGCGGTTGCAGAAGCGGTTGCGCAGCTCGTGGTCCCAGTAGCTGACCCGGCCGGGGATGCCGTCCAGGATGGAGCGCAGCAGGCGTTTGCGTTCGGTCAGTTGCGCCAGCGCGGCTTGAAGGTGTTGCGCAGAGGCTTCCGCCTCCAGATGAACTGCTGAATCGCCCATGCTGGTGTTCCCCCCCAGATCCGTCGTCATCAGGTCCACGCCAAGCGCGTGTTGGTCCACCAGTATGGACCGGCGTTCGTTCGCCCGCAAGTCGGCCGTTGCTCCCTGAAACGACAAATGCCGACGATGAAAGCCATCGTCGGCACCGGGGTTCACACCCTGCCCCTTTGGATGGCCTTTATCGGTGTCCGATGAAAAACCGGGGCGGTGCCAGCCTGCGGTCAAGCGGGCTGGCCATTCCTTGCTCGAAAGTTCAGTAGCGGTAGCTCACGCCCACGCTGACCTGGGGGACAAAACGGATGTCGCCCACGCCATCGCGCAGTTTTTGAGTTTCGGCGTCCACGTCGGCCTGCGTCACCAGCCCCGGGTAGTTGGCCACCACGTTCTGCGTGGTCGTGACTTTGGCCTTGCCGATCATCACGCCCAGGTCGGCCACGAAGCCCAGACCTTGGTCGCGGGCCTGGTGGCCCCAACCCACACCCAGGTAGGGCATGACGCGGGGAAACTTCAGCTCGGCGTTGAAATAGTCGCCGGCCGTGGGGGTGAGGGTCTGGCTGCCCAGGGTGACCGAGGTGGTGCCATCAAACTGCGATTTCAGGCGGACCCGCATGTGGTTGAGGGTCAGCCCGCCCGTCAGGCGAAAGCCGCCTTGCATGGGGAAGTAGTCGGCGAACAGGCCCAGGCGCTGCGCCTTGATGGTGCCCTGGTACGTGATGCCCGATTCGGTGAAATGGCGCTTCACGCTGCCCAGGGTGGCCACATCGCCGCGCAGCCCCCATTGGCTGTTCACGCTGTGCGCATAGCCCAGCATCACGCCGGGGATGCCCACGTTGGCGTAGGACTCGCCAGCTTGGGCGGTGGTGGTGCTCAGGCCCGCCAGGAGGGCGGTCAATGCCAGGCGTTGGTTCAGGGTCATGGGGCCTCGTCCTGTGTGTGTTGTCAACCTAGCCTGCCAATGTAGGCAGGATCTGCGTCCGGCCAACGCCGCTGAACCTGCGAAAAACCAGGCCTTATCCCGAGAGTCAAGGATTCAGGCGGTTGCACTGGTCTCTGTATTCCGACGGGGCCACGCCTTCCCAGCGCTTGAAGGCCCGCCGGAAGTTGGCTTGGTCGTTGTAACCCAGGCTGTAGGCAATCTCCTGGATCGACAGTTGCCGGCCTTTCAGGTGCTGCACGGCCAGCATGTGGCGCACTTCTTCGAGGAGGTCGTGGTAGGAGCTTTTTTCATCCAGCAGCCGCCGGTGCAGTGTGCGCGGCGTCAGGTGGAAGAGCCGCGCCGTGACCTGCAGCGAAGGGAAGCCGTTCTGCCGCTCCAGCAGGATGCGGCGGACCCGGGCGCTCATGGACGTTTGCTCGGCGCGCTTGTCGAGCTCACGCTGGCAGATGCGCGCAGCTTCTTCAAAACTGGCCGGGTCGGCCGTGCTCAGCGGCTCGTCCAGCACGTGCACGGGCACCGCGAAGCCAGTCCACGACTGGCCGTAGTGAACCTCGCACTTGAACATGTCCCGGGCCAGGGCCGCATGCTCGGGCTCGGGGATGCTGAAGCAGACCCGCGTGACCTGGCATTGGCCCATGGTGAGGTGGTCAAGCAGGTTCTTGACCGTCAACACGATGGCCTCCATCACGGCGGTTTCGATCTCGCCCATGGGGTGGGTCGGTTCGAAGATGAGCTCCAGTTCGCCATCCCGGATGCGGTGACTGACCGACACCAGCGTGGTCCGCACGCCAATGAAGCGCTCGAACAGGTCCATGGCCTGGCGCAGGGTGCCGCTGTTCATCGCGGCATAACCCAGCATGCCGTGCGTGTTGATGCGCAGGCGTTCGCCGACCAGCAGGCCCAGGGCCGGCTCATCGGAGAGCCGCAAGCCCTCGCTCATCAGGCGCTGGAAGGTCTGGTAGTTCAGACCCCGCGTGGAGTCGGCCAGATCGGCTTCGGTCAGGCCAGCCTGTGCCAACCAGTGCGGGACGTCGATGTTCATCCCCGCGACCAGATCGGCGATGAGTCGGACATAGTGAACGGGGAGCGTGAAATCTGGCACCGGGGCATTGTCAATAAATGACCCGTTAATGTCAATCCGCAACCTCGCGCGAAAGGCTTGGGATTTTTACCATTCACCCATCGTCAGCCATGGTGCCGACCCAGCGTCCGCCGAGGAACCATGTTTTCATTCTTCTCACGCAAAGGCCCCGTCACCGCGCACATCAACGCGGTGCCGGTCACGGTCAACCCCAAGGAGACCCTGCTGCAGGCCGCTTTGCGCCAGGGCATCGACTTCCCGCACAGCTGCCGGGTGGGGGGCTGCGCCTCGTGCAAGTGCAAGCTGGTCGAAGGCAAGGTCAAGGAGCTGACCCAGACCAGCTACATCCTGTCCGACCAGGACCTGGACCAGGGCTACATCCTGGCCTGCCAGAGCGTGCCGCAGGGCGATGTGCGCATCGAGTTGGACCTGTCCGCCCAAGCCGCCAAGCGCCGTGTCGAGGGCCGGGTCATCGGCCAGGACCGGCTCACCAGCGACATCGTCCGCCTGCGTGTGCAATTGGATGAATCATTGCCCTACAAGGCGGGTCAGTTCGCCAACATCGGCATCGCGTCCCAGCCCGGCGTGAGCCGCAGCTACTCGTTCGCCACTGCGGTTCAGCCTGATGCGCAGGTGAGCTTCTTCGTGCGCAAGGTGCCCGATGGCCAGTTCTCATCCCTGATCAACGACGCCAATGTGCTGGGTCAGGCCATGAGCATCGAAGGCCCGATGGGCGACTTCTGGTTGCGCCCGGCCGAGGCCCCCTTGCTGCTCATCGCGGGTGGCAGCGGCCTGGCCCCCGTGCTGGCCATCCTGCAGGATGCGCTGGACAGCGGTGTGAGTCGCCCGGTGACCTTGCTGTTCGGGGCCCGCCGCCAGGGCGACCTCTACGCCCTCGACACGATCCAGACCATCGCGCGCCAATGGCCCGCGGCGTTCCACTTCGTGCCGGTGTTGTCGGAAGAGCCCGAAGGCTCCAGCTGGCCAGGCCTGCGCGGCCTGGTGACTGGCCAGGTCGCTGCGCACCTCCAGGAGGGCGCCCATGCCTACCTGTGCGGCCCGCCCGCCATGATCGACAGCGCCGTGAACATCCTGCGTGACCACGGCGTGCCGCGCGACCACATCCACGCAGACCGATTCACCACCCAGCAAGACGTTCTCGTCACCGCCTGAAAGCACCACCACCATGATGTTCTTTCACTACCTCAAGTACTTCCTCTTCCACGCGATCGGCTTTTTCTCGCTGGCCTTGCTGCTCGCGGGTGGCGCCTACATCACGGCCGGTGTGTTATTGGTGCTGGCCGTCTACCTGATTGGCGATGGCCTGTTGGGCGACGACACCTCCACGCCCAAGTTCAAGCACCCCGGCATCCTGACCGTGCAGTTGTGGATGGCTTTGCCACTGCTCTCGCTGATCGTGTTCACGGCCGTCTGGTCCGTCAGTGCTGGCGATCCCTTCGGGTATGGCGCTTTCGTCACCCAGCTCACCGGCTATGACGTCATTGCCGCGCGGGATGCCACCTTCTGGGCGCACCGCATCTCCATCTGGCTCGGCGCTGGCCTGATGATCGGCATGATCGGCACGATCACCGCCCACGAACTGACGCACCGTACCTGGGACCCGGTCTCGATGTTCATTGGCCGCTGGCTGCTGGCCTTCAGCTTCGACACCATCTTCGCGATCGAACATGTGTATGGCCACCACCGCTATGTGTCGACCAAGGAAGACCCGGCCACGGCGCCGCGCGGCCGCAATGTCTATACCCACATCGTGGCGTCGACCATCAAAGGCAACATCAGCGCGTGGAACATCGAGGCCAAGCGCCTCAAGCGTGCTGGCCAGGGCTTGTTCTCGTGGCACAACGCCGTGATCCGTGGCCACGGCATGAGCCTGCTGCTGGTGGCCGCCGCCTATGCCATCGGTGGCTGGGCCGGTGCGGGCTTCTTCGTGGCCTGTGCGCTGTGGGGCAAGTCGCTGTTGGAAATCGTCAACTACATGGAGCACTACGGCATGGTGCGCGACCCGGATGCGCCGGTGCAGCCCCGCCACTCCTGGAACACGAACAAGCGCATCAGCTCGTGGGCGATGTTCAACCTGACCCGCCACTCGCATCACCACGCCCAAGGCGAAGTGCCTTATCAGGACCTCAAGCCTTTCCCTGATGCCCCCATGATGATCAACGGCTACCTGACCACCATCATGGTGGCCATGCTCCCGCCGCTGTGGCACAAGCTGATGACCCCCAAAGTGTTGGCCTGGGACCGCGACTACGCCAGCCCTCGCGAGCGCCAATTGGCCGCCGAGGCCAATGCGGCCAGCGGTATCCCGGCAATGATGGCCATGGCGGCACGCCAGCAATCGGGCGAGCAGGTCAAGGCGGCGGCCTGAGCCAATCCCGGTGCGGCCAGGTGGTCGTCAGTGCGCCAATGGGTGCTCAATGTGCCCTCAAGTCGCGGTGCTTCGTGCCGAAAATGAGTTGCGCCTTCATGGTTGATGAAACTCCATCAGCCGGTGTGCCCAACATTCAGCCTCGGCCCGGGAAACAGCATGACCTTCAATCAGATGACGGTGGGCAAGCGCCTGTCCGTCGGTTTCGGCTTGGTGTTGACCATTCTCGTGGCGGTCACCGGGGTGGCCATCGTCAAGGTCCAGGCGATCAACGCCGCACTGCGTGCCAACAGCGAGGAACACGCCTCGATTCAACGGTTTGCCATCAACTTCCGAGGTTCGGCGCATGACCGCTCGATCGCCATCCGCGATGTGGTGCTGAGCACCTCACCTGCCGACCGGCAAAAAGAGGTGGCGGCCATCGAGAAGTTGGCGGCGTTTTATGCCCAATCAGCCGGCCCTCTGGAACAGCTGATTGGAACAGCCGAAGACTCGGCCGAACTGAAGCAGCTCTATGGGGCCATCAAGGACATTGAGGCGCAAGCCGTGGCGACCACGAAGTCGATCACCGACATGGTGGACAAGGGCGATGCGGGCGCGCAAGGCCTGTTGTGGTCACAGGCCAAGCCGCAGTACGTGCAGTGGCTGGGCGCCATCAACAAGCTGATCGACTTTGAAGAGTCGCGCATTCAGATTCAAAACAAGGTGGCGCAGGATCAAGCCGACGGCTTTCTGGCCGTGATGCTGGCAGCACTGACCATTGCGCTGGCTTGTGGCGTGGGCTTGGCATGGTCCATCTCTCGCAGCATCGTCAGGCAGCTGGGGGCCGAGCCAGAAGCCTTGGGCAATGCCGCCAGACGCGTGTCGGCCGGTGACCTTCATCCCGTGCCTGGCGCCGCGCAGGCACCGGTCGACAGCGTGTTGGCCTCCTTGGGGGTGATGCAGGCCAGTCTGGCGCAGGTGGTGGGTCAGGTGCGGGAGGCCTCCGACTCGATCGCCACGGGGTCGTCAGAAATTGCCATGGGCAATTCTGACTTGTCGCAGCGCACCGAGCAGCAAGCTTCCAACTTGCAGCAGACTTCGGCTTCGATGGTGCAGATGAATGCCAGCGTGAAGACCAACGCCGACACCGCGCGCCAAGCCACCCAGCTGGCCACATCGGCCAGTGCGGCCGCTGAAAAGGGAGGCCAGGTGGTCCATCAAGTGGTCTCCACCATGGACGACATCACCGCCAGCTCCAAGAAGATTGTCGACATCATCGGGGTCATCGATGGCATCGCTTTTCAGACCAACATCCTTGCCTTGAATGCGGCGGTCGAGGCCGCCCGCGCGGGTGAGCAGGGCCGCGGCTTTGCCGTGGTGGCCAGCGAAGTCCGGAGTCTGGCCCAGCGAAGCGCCGAGGCGGCCAAGGAAATCAAATCGCTGATTGGGGCCAGTGTGGAAAAGGTCGAAGTCGGTTCACGGCTGGTCGAGGACGCTGGTGTGACCATGGACGACATCGTGGCCCAAGTTCGGCGTGTGTCCGACTTGATCGGTGAGATCAGCGCCTCCACCATTGAGCAGACCAGCGGGATTGGGCAGGTCAGTGATGCGGTGAGTCAGCTTGATCAGTCCACTCAGCAAAATGCGGCCCTGGTTGAGGAAAGTGCCGCCGCGGCTGAAAGCCTCAAGCAACAGGCGGCCCGTTTGTCGGAAGTGGTTCGGGTTTTCAAGCTCCTGTGACCACCGTGAAGTCCCCCAGAATCATCACCATGGGCAACCCTTCTTTTCCTGCTGGCTTCATCCCGCTGTCTGGCACCCCGCAAGACTGCAGCGATTGCGGCAAGGCCGAGCGTGTCGGGTTCGATTTTGACTACGCCTTCCAGCCCATTGTCGACTTGGACCGCCACGAGGTCTTTGCCCACGAGGCCTTGGTGCGCGGACCCAATGGCGAAGGGGCCATGACCGTCCTGTCCCAGGTCAACGAGCAAAACCGCTACAGGTTCGACCAGGCTTGCCGGGTCAAGGCCATCAAGGGCGCCAAACGGCTGGGCATGCAGCAGCGCGTCTCCATCAATTTCCTGCCCAACGCCATCTACAAGCCGGAGCTGTGCATTCGCACCACGCTGGAGGCGGCACGGACGCATGGATTTCCGGTCGACCAGATCATCTTCGAGGTGACCGAGGGCGAGCGGGTGGAGGACGGCCCCTGGTTTGCCCAAATCCTGCGCGAGTACAAACGCTGCGGCTTCATGACCGCCATCGATGATTTTGGCGCTGGTTACGCTGGTTTGACCTTGCTGGCCGATTTCCAACCCGACTTGATCAAGCTCGACATGGCCTTGGTGAGGAACATCGATGCCAGCCCGGCGCGGCAGATGATTGTGCGCAGCTTGGTGCGGATGTGTCACGACCTGGGTGTCCGGGTCATCGCCGAAGGCATTGAGACGGCCAACGAGCGAGATTTTCTGCACGACGCCGGGATTCGGCTGATGCAAGGCTACTTGTTCGCCCGTCCCGCCTTCCAGGCCATGGCCGTGGTGGATGCATCCACCTGGGGCCCTGGGGTCAGAGTTTGAAGTCGTAGTCCACGATCAAGGGTGCGTGGTCCGAGAACCACTGCCCCTTGTAGACCGAAGCATGCCGCGCCAATGGCGCCAGGCCTGGCGTCGCCAACTGGTAGTCAATGCGCCAACCCACGTTCTTGGCGCGAGCCTGCCCCCGGTTGCTCCACCATGTGTAGCACTCATCGGTGGTCTCAGGGTGCAGTTGGCGGTAGACATCGACCAGGCCGATGCCCTTTTCAGGATCAAGCAGTGTGGTCATCCAGGCGCGCTCCTCCGGCAAAAAGCCACTGTTCTTGAGGTTGCCCTTCCAGTTTTTCAGGTCCTTCTCGTGGTGCGCGATGTTGACGTCACCCACCAGGATGTATTCGCGCTCGGCTTTCAGGCGTGCCAGGTGAGGCGCAATCATCCCCAGGAAGCGGAACTTGGCCTGCTGGCGGTCTTCCGAGCTGGAGCCGCTGGGAAAGTAGCAGCTGATCAGCGACAGCTTGCGACCAGGTTTGTCAAAGCGCACTTCCACCCAGCGCCCCTCGGCGTCGAACTCGGTGGTGGTGTCGTGCGTGCCCAGGCCGATCAGCACGTCGGACGGTTCATGCTTGCTGTACAGGCCCACGCCCGAGTAGCCTTTTTTCTCGGCATGGTGAAAGTAGCCCTGCATGCCCGCCATGGCCAACAAGTTAGGGGTCAGGTCGGCGGCTTGCGCCTTGAGCTCCTGCACGCCCATACAATCGGCCGCAAGCTCTTCAGCCCACGGGATCAGGCCCTTGTTGGCGGCGGACCGGATGCCGTTCAGGTTGAGTGAGACGAGTCGAAACACAAGGTACTTTCATCATGAGCAACACCCCCTCCACCTCGGCGCTGGCCCAGGATTTCGTGGCCTTCGCGGTTGAATCGCAGGTGTTGCGGTTTGGGGAATTCAAAACCAAGGCGGGGCGGCTGTCGCCCTACTTCTTCAATGCCGGCCTGTTTGACGACGGCGCCAAGCTGGGCCGCCTGGCGCAATTCTATGCACAGCGCCTGCTTGACTCCGGCCTGCAGTTCGACATGCTGTTCGGGCCCGCCTACAAGGGCATCACCCTGGCGGCGGCCGTGTCGATCGAGCTGGCGCGGCTGGGCAAGAACGTGCCCTTTGCCTACAACCGCAAGGAAGCCAAAGACCACGGCGAGGGGGGCACCCTGGTGGGCGCCCCGGTCAAGGGCCGCGTGCTGATCATCGACGACGTGATCTCGGCCGGTACCTCGGTGCGCGAGTCCATCGACCTGATCGCCAAGGCCGGCGCCACGCCCTGCGGCGTCACCATCGCGCTGGACCGGCAAGAAAAAGCCACCCTGAATGGTGAGGAATGTCCGGAAAGTGCCGTTCAACAGGTCGAACAGCACTACCAACTCCCGGTTGTTTCCATTGCGAGCCTGGCCGACCTGTTGCAATATCTGAGTCATCAATCCGACCCCGCGTTGGTCTCATTCCATCCCGCCGTTGCCGCTTATCGGCAGCGTTACGGGGTTTGAGGCGGCGCCACGAGACGCTCAACCCATGCATCGAACCGCGCGACGACTATCCTGGCTGGCACCTTTGGTGGGGGCCTTGTGTGCGCCCGCCTTCGCGGGGGGCACCCTGTTCCGCTGCGGCAGCTCCTACCAGGACCGGCCCTGTGACGCTGGCCAGCCCAGTAAAGTGATCGGCAGCAATGGCGCCAGCCGCGAGCAGCCCGCGGTGGCCGATTCCGCCCCGGTGGATGCCGTGTGCGCCGAGCGGGTCACCCGCGCCAAGCAGATCGTGTGGGCCAAGGAGTCCGGCAAGACGGCCGAGGTGCAACTGGCCACGGCCACCTCGGAGGGCGAGCGCCGTTTGATCGCCGATGTCTACAGCCGCCGTGGTTCGTCCGTGGCGGTGGGCAAGGGTGTTGAAGCTGATTGCATGGCCGAGAGGGCGCGTGCGGCGCAGGCCGCAGCCTTGATCGAGGCCGCCAGCAAGCTGCAGGCTCAGGGCAGCCCCGCCTTGTCACCCGCCCCGGCTGAGTCCGCCCGGCCTGCTGAAACGGCTGTGCCGCGCCAGGCTGCCACCGCCCAAGCTGCCCTGGCCGCCAAGACCGCGCGGTGCCAGGCCGTGAAGGGCCAATTGGACGACGTCACCACCGCTCAGCGGGCTGGTGGCACCATGGCCCACATGGAACAACTCAATCGACAGCGGCAAACGGCCGCAAAGGCATGGCGTGATGCGGGTTGCTGACCTCCGTTTGAATCGGCACTCCTGGTGCGTGGCCGTGCTGGGTGCGGTCGCGATCCTGGGGGCGACTTCGGCGTGGGCTGCGCCAGTCATTTACTCGTGCGACGACGGCAAGGGCCACAAGCTCACCTCGGATCGCCCGATCCAGGAGTGTCTGGACCGCGAGCAGCGCTTGCTCAACAAGGACGGCTCTCACCGCCAGACCGTGCCACCGCGCATGACGGCCGAAGAAATGGCCGTCTACGAAGACCAGCAACGGCTGAAAGCCGTGAAGGAGGCGGCCCGCAAGGACGCCGTCCGCCGTGACCGCAACCTGATGCTGCGTTTCCCCAACGAGGCTGCGCACAACAAGGGCCGCGTGGCCGCGCTGGACGACCTGCGCAAGGCCATCGCCATCTCTGAAAAGCGCGTGGCTGAACTGCAGGCCGACCGCAAGACCTTGGCAACCGAAGCCGAATTCTTCCAGGGCAAGGCCATGCCCTTCAAGCTGCGCTCGCGCATCGAAGACAACGAAGCCACGCAGCAGGCTCAGCGCGACATCATCGTGAACCAGAAGGCCGAGATGGTGCGCATCAACGCGCTGTACGACGCCGAGCTGGCCCGCTTGCGGCGCCTGTGGGCCGGCGCGCCGCTGGGGTCGCAGGCCGCGACGCCTGCCTCGGCGGCGCGCTGATCTTCCTCAGCCTTCGAGCTTCTTCTTCAAAAGCTCGTTGACCGTGGTCGGGTTGGCCTTGCCCTTGGTGGCCTTCATGGCCTGACCGACCAGCGCGTTGAAGGCCTTTTCCTTGCCGGCGCGGAACTCCTCGACCGACTTGGCGTTGGCGGCCAGCACGTCGTCCAGGATCTTTTCCAGCTCGCCGGTGTCGCTCATCTGCTTGAGGCCCTTGGCCTCGATGATGGCATCGATACGGGCGGTGGGCGCAAGGCCTGAAGCCGCCTCCGTCCACAGCACTTCAAAGACTTGCTTGGCCCCGTTGTTGGCAATGGTGCCATCGGCGATGCGGCCGATCAGCGCGGCCAGCAGTTCGGCGCTCACAGGGCTTTGCTCGATGCTTTGCTCCGCCGCGTTCAAGCGCCGCGAGATTTCACCCATGATCCAGTTGGAGACCAGCTTGGGCTGACCGCACGCCTTGGCGGCCGATTCAAAGAAAGTGCCCACGGCCTTGGACTGCGTCATCAACGCCGCGTCATACGCGGGCAGGCCATAGTCGGCCTGGAAGCGCGCGGCCATCGCGCGTGGCAACTCCGGCATCTCGCCGCGCACACGCTCGATCCACTCTGGTGCGATCACCAACGGTGGCAGATCGGGGTCGGGGAAGTAGCGGTAGTCGTGCGCGTCTTCCTTGCTGCGCATGGCGCGCGTCTGGCCGGTGTCGGCGTTGAACAGCACGGTGGCCTGCTGGATGCTGCGGCCATCTTCGATCTCGTCGATCTGCCACTGGATCTCGTAGTCCACCGCCTGCTGGATGAACTTGAAGCTGTTCAGGTTCTTGATCTCGCGGCGGGTGCCAAAGGGTGCGCCGGGCTTGCGCACCGACACGTTGGCATCGCAGCGGAAAGAGCCTTCCTGCATGTTGCCATCGCAGATGCCCAGCCACACCACCAGGGCGTGCAGCGCGCGCGCGTATTCGGCCGCTTCAACGCTGGAGCGCATGTCGGGCTCGGTCACGATCTCCAGCAGCGGCGTGCCCGCGCGGTTCAGATCGATGCCGCTGGATTTTTCGCCGTTGAAGCCGACGAAGTCATCGTGGAGCGACTTGCCCGCGTCTTCTTCCAGGTGGGCGCGTGTCAGTTGCACCGTGTGCTCGACGTCGCCGATGAAGAAGCGCACCGAGCCGCCTTGCACCACCGGGATCTCGTACTGGCTGATCTGGTAGCCCTTGGGCAGGTCGGGGTAGAAGTAGTTCTTGCGCGCGAAGATGGAGCGCGGGGCCACGGTGGCGCCCACGGCCAGGCCGAAGGCGATGGCGCGGTCCACGGCGCCACGGTTCATCACGGGCAGGGTGCCCGGCAAGGCCAGGTCCACCGGGCAAGCCTGGGTGTTGGGGGCGGCGCCAAACTCGGTGGAGGCCCCCGAGAAGATCTTGGATTGCGTCGACAGCTGGGCGTGGGTTTCCAGGCCGATGACGACTTCGTAACCGCGGATGAGGGCAGGTGGGGTCATGGGGCGTTCAGCGTGAAGAATGATGGGTTCAGGGGCGGCTGCCAACGGCGCGGTAGTTCTGGGCGTTTTGTTGCCGCCAGCGCTCAAGCAGTGCCAGGTTGTCGTGTTGCCAGGGGTGGAAGCTGGGCTTGAAGTACGCCAGCCAGTGGGGCAGGGTGTGCCAGGCCACGCCGTCGCGGCCAAACCAGAAGCCCAGCGCGCTGCGGTGGGTGGACCACTTGAAGAACTCGCCGTCGCGGCGCAGCATCTTGCCGGTCTGGATGGCCACCCAGATGTTGAACTCGATCGAGATCAACAAGAAGATCGACACGCGCATCAGGTAGCCGCCGCCGACCGCGTTGTAGGTGTCCATGGCCACGGCCTTGTGCTCGGACTCTTCAGCGGCGTGCCAGGTCCACAGGGCGCGCATCATCGGGGTCATGCGCTCGGTCCAACTGCTGCGGCGCAAGAGGCCATCGCCCAACACGGCGGTGAAATGCTCGTAGGCCGTCGTGATGGCCAGCTTGAAGCGTGGTGACGAATTGCGTGTGAGGTGCATGACACGTTGGAGTGTGCGCTCCACCCAGGCGTCGTAACCCATGGCCAGCAGGTGGTCGTTGTACTGCTGGTGCAGGTGGCGGTGCGTGGCCTCCTGGCCCGCGAACAGCTTGATGTCTTTGGCCAGTTGGGCGTTGCCCTGGCGCTCGACCTCGGGCAGGAAATGGCGCACCGCGTCGATGAAGAACTGCTCACCCACCGGGAACATGAAGGACAGGGCGTTGAACACCTGCGAACGGTAGGCATCGCCCCCGTTCCAGTGCGGCTCAAAGCCCTGGCTCAAATCAATGTCCAAGTGGCGGATGGTCATGTCATGCGATGACGCGGCGGAGGCGCTCATGTCAGGCTCGCGGGCAGGCGCTGATGCCAGTCGGTGGCGTGCTGGAAGGCGTGTGCCGTGTGCAGCAAAGTGCCTTCCTGCCAATAGTTGCCGATGAGCTGCAGGCCCACGGGCAGGCCGTGTTCGCCAAAGCCGGCGGGCACACTCATGCCGGGCAAGCCAGCCAATGAGGCGGGCAGCGTGAAGATGTCGGCCAGGTACTCGGCCAGCGGGTCGGCCTGGCGGCCCCCGTCGGCCGCGATGGGGCGCGCCACGTTGGGCGACACTGGCCCGGCGATCACATCGCAATGCTGAAAGGCCGACTGGAAGTCGTCGGCGATCATGCGGCGCAGCTTTTGGGCTTGCAGGTAGTAGGCGTCGTAATAGCCATGCGACAGCACATAGGCACCGATCATGATCCGGCGCTTGACCTCGGGTCCGAAGCCTTCGGCGCGGGTCTTGCGGTACATGTCGGCCAGGTCGGTGTATTGCTTGGCGCGGTGTCCGAACTTGACGCCATCGAAGCGGCTCAGGTTGGACGAGGCCTCGGCGGGCGCGATGATGTAGTACACCGGGATGGACAGCTCGGTGCGTGGCAGGCTCACGTCCACCAAGGTGGCGCCCAGCTTTTGCAATTGCGCCAGGGCCTGCTTGGTGGCGTCCAGCACGCCGGCGGCCACACCTTCACCGAAGAACTCCTTGGGCACGCCCACGCGCAGGCCTCTCAAAGGCTGCTCGGCCGTGGCGCCAGCGCGCGGTGTTCTCAATCCACTCACAAAATCAGGCACGTTTTGCTGCGCACTGGTGGCATCGCGCTCGTCGAAGCCGCTCATGGCTTGCAACATCAGCGCGCAGTCTTCGGCGGTGCGGGCCATGGGACCGGCCTGGTCCAGCGATGAGGCGAACGCGATCATGCCGTAGCGCGAGCAGCGGCCATAGGTGGGCTTGATGCCGGTGATGCCGGTCAGGGCGGCCGGTTGGCGGATCGAGCCGCCGGTGTCGGTGCCGGTGGCGCCCGCGACCAAGCGCGCCGAGACGGCCACGGCCGAGCCGCCGGACGAGCCGCCCGGGATGCGGTCGGTGGCCCAGGGGTTGCGCGCCAACTGGTAGGCCGAGTTTTCGTTGGCGCCGCCCATGGCGAACTCGTCGCAGTTGAGCTTGCCCACGGTCACCGCGCCAGCCGCCTTCAGCTTGGCCACCACGGTGGCATCAAAAGGGCTGACATAGCCTTGCAGGATCTTGGACGCGGCCGTGGTGGGCAGGTCGCGCGTCACGAAGATGTCTTTGTGCGCGATCGGGATGCCGTCCAGGGGCCCCAGGGACTGCCCAGCAGCGCGGCGCGCGTCGGCAGCAAAGGCCTGCGCCAGCGCGCCATCGGCGTCCACGTGAAGAAAGGCGCCCAAACCGCTGTGCGCGGCAATGCGCGCCAAGGCATGGCGGGTCAGGTCGACACTGGTCGTCTGGCCGGCCGAGAGTTGCTGGCCGGACTGCGCCAGCGTTAAATCATGTAAAGACTGTGCATTCATTCGATCACCTTGGGCACCAGAAACAGGCCGTTTTCCTGGGCCGGGGCGTTGCGCATGTTGGCGTCGCGGTCGTTGGATTCGCTTACCAGGTCCTCGCGCAGGCGCAGGGTCACGTCTTCGATGGCCGACAGGGGGGTGTACAGGGGCTCGACGCCGGAGGTGTCCACGGCGCGCATCTTCTCGACGATGGCGAAAAAGTCATTCAATTGGGTCAGCATGGCGGTTTGCTCCTCGCTGCGCAGTTCCAGGCGCGCGAGTTGGGCAATCCGGCTGACGTCAGCGGGGGTCAGGGCCATGGGTTCCATCCAAGGGTAGCAAAGGCGGTGCCCAGGGAGATTTCACCGGGGCTTGGGGTATTATCCTAGGTTATCCATCACCAGTGAATGCACAACAATTGGGCATGTTGCTGTGGTGGGTTGAACACCATTTCTGATCGTCGCCGGTGCTGTGTCGCCGCGCGGCGCATCTTGTTTGCAAAATTTGCACAAAGGCTTTTCTCGGGTTTGGGGCGATTCGGCGCGTGCGGTCATGCGGCACGGCGGGTGGTCCTTCACCTGATGAGGCTAGCCGGAGAGTTGTCGCATGTACGGAACGTTTCGCAAGTATTTCTCCACCGACCTGGCCATTGACCTGGGCACCGCCAACACGCTGATCTTCGTGCGTGACAAGGGCATCGTGCTGGACGAGCCTTCGGTGGTCGCCATCCGCCACGAGGGCGGGCCCAATGGCAAGAAGACCATCCAGGCCGTCGGCACCGAAGCCAAGGCGATGCTGGGCAAGGTGCCCGGCAACATCGAGGCCATCCGCCCGATGAAAGACGGCGTGATCGCCGACTTCACCGTCACCGAGCAGATGCTCAAGCAGTTCATCAAGATGGTGCATCCGCGCTCGGTGCTCAAGCCGTCGCCTCGCATCATCATCTGCGTGCCCTGCGGCTCCACCCAGGTCGAGCGCCGCGCCATCCGCGAATCAGCGTTGGGCGCGGGCGCCTCCGAGGTCTACCTGATCGAAGAACCCATGGCCGCAGCCATCGGCGCCGGTTTGCCGGTGTCTGAAGCCTCCGGCTCCATGGTGGTCGACATCGGCGGCGGCACCACCGAGGTGGGCGTGATCTCGCTGGGCGGCATGGTCTACAAAGGCAGCGTGCGCGTCGGCGGCGACAAGTTCGACGAGCACATCATCAATTACATCCGCCGCAACTAC
>NZ_JAUSAR010000175.1 GCF_030652515.1 Aquabacterium sp.
CTACCCGGCCGAGCGCCTGGCCTACATGCTGGCCGACAGCGGCATCGAACTGCTGCTGACCACCAGCGGGCTCAAGGCCCGGGTGCTGCCTTTCAGTGAGGACACCGGGGCCATCGAGGCTTTGGAACTGGACACGCTGGACCTGAGCGGCGAGCCCGCCGGCTCGCCCGCCGTGCGGGTGCACCCCGACCACCTGGCCTACGTGATCTACACCTCCGGCTCGACAGGGCGGCCCAAGGGCGCGCAACTGTGCCACCGCCACGTCAGCCGCCTGCTGGGGGCCACCGAACCCTGGTTCAATTTCGGGGCGGACGACGTGTGGACGATGTTCCACTCCTACGCCTTCGACTTCTCGGTGTGGGAGATCTTCGGGGCCCTGTGCACCGGCGGCAAGCTGGTGATCGTGCCCTTCTGGGTGAGCCGCTCGCCCGATGACTTCCTGGCCCTGCTGCGCTCGCAGCAGGTCACCGTGCTCAACCAGACACCCTCGGCCTTCCAGCAACTGATCCACGCCCCAAGCCTGGCCGCAGGGCAGGGCGACGAGCCCGAGCTGGCCCTGCGCCTGGTGATCTTCGGCGGAGAAGCATTGGAGCCGCAAAGCCTCAAGCCCTGGCTGGACCGTTTTGGCGACCAGCGGCCCCAGCTGGTCAACATGTACGGCATCACCGAGACCACCGTGCACGTGAGCTACCGGCCCATCACCCGGGCCGATCTGCAGGAAGGGCAGCGCAGCCCCGTGGGCATCGCCATCCCGGACCTGGGACTGCGCGTGCTCGACAGCCGCCTGCGGATGCAGCCGGTCGGTGTGGCCGGCGAGCTGTACGTGGCGGGGGCGGGATTGGCGCGGGGCTACCTCAACCGGGCAGGGCTGACGGCCGAGCGCTTCGTGGCCGACCCCTTTGGCGAGGAGGGAGCGCGCCTGTACCGCACGGGCGACCTGGCGCGCTGGCGCGCCGATGGTCAGCTGGAGTACCTGGGCCGGATCGACCACCAGGTCAAGATCCGGGGCTTTCGCATCGAGCTGGGCGAGATCGAGGCGCAACTGCTGGCGCAGGCGCATGTTCAGGCGGCGGTGGTATTGGCCAGGCCGGGCCCTGCGGGGGCAAGGCTGGTGGCGTATGTCAGCGCCCAGGACGAGCAGGCCATCGACACCACGGCGCTGAAAGAGAGTCTGGGGGCCCGGCTGCCGGACTACATGGTGCCGGCCCACATCGTGGTGCTGGCGAGCCTGCCGCTCAACGCCAATGGCAAGATCGACCGGCAGGCCTTGCCGGATCCCGAGCTGGGTGGCTCGCCAGCTTACGAGGCACCGCAAGGCGAGCTGGAGACCGCGCTGGCCGCCCTGTGGGCCGAGGTCCTGGGCGTGCCCCGCGTGGGCCGACGTGACAACTTCTTCGAGCTGGGGGGGCACTCCTTGTTGGC
>NZ_JAUSAR010000164.1 GCF_030652515.1 Aquabacterium sp.
GGTCCGCAAAGTGGTGGCAATCACGGCATCACATTGGCCCGAACGGAACTCTTCAATCGCCACGCGCTCGTCGACGTAGTTCTTGACTTCCATTTCGACGCCGTGCTTTTGCATCGCCACGAGATAGTCCACCGCTGATGACGTCACGTCACCCGACTTGCCCGCCACGTCCCACACGCAGATCTGGGATTTGGCCATCACGGGGGTGGCCACACAACCTGCCACTGCCAACACCGCGGCAGCCTTTGACCATGATTTCATTTTCATCTGAGTCCTTTGATTCACTGACATTGATGTCTCCACGTTTTGTGGACATCCGCACCGCCAAATGGTTCCAACTTTGTTCAACAACAAGGGGGACCCCGATTCAACGCGGAATTGGCGCCCGACACGGACAGGGTGAACCCCTAGCCAACCACCAACTTAATGGGGAAGTGATCAGACAAGGACCAGGTTGTCTCGGTGGATCATTTCGGGCTCACCGGTGAAACCCAGCAAGGCCTCGAATTCGCTGGAAGGCTTGCGCGCGATGCGACGGGCCTCGCTGCTCGCGTAGTTGGCCAGGCCACGCGCCACGTCTTGCCCTTGGGCAGTGCGAACAGCGATGACATCGCCACGGTGAAACTCACCCACCACTTCGGTCATGCCGATGGGCAGCAGGCTTTTGCCTTCATCGCGCAGCTTGGCCACCGCGCCATCGTCAATGACCACCGCGCCGCGAAGTTGCAGGTGGTCGGCCATCCACTGCTTGCGGGCAGCCACCTTGGCCGTGGTGGCCACGAACAGCGTGCCGATCGACTCGCCTTGAGACAGGCGCACCAGCACATCGGTCTCGCGCCCCCAGGCCACCACCGTGTTGGCGCCACTGCCAGCCGCACGCTTGGCGGCCAGCACCTTGGTGATCATGCCGCCACGGCCAATGCTGGAGCCCGCACCACCGGCCATCTGCTCCAAAGCCGGGTCGCCCGCGGTGGCCACGTCGATGAAGCGCGCGTTGGCGTCCTTGCGCGGGTCAGCGCTGTACAGGCCTTTCTGGTCGGTCAGGATGATCAGGGCATCGGCCTCGACCAGGTTGGCCACCAGCGCGCCCAGGGTATCGTTGTCACCGAACTTGATTTCGTCGGTGACCACGGTGTCGTTCTCGTTGATGACCGGCACGACCTTGTGCGACAGCAAGGTCAGCAAGGTGGAGCGGGCATTGAGGTAGCGCTCGCGGTCCGCCAGGTCGGCGTGCGTGAGCAGCACTTGCGCACT
>NZ_JAUSAR010000187.1 GCF_030652515.1 Aquabacterium sp.
AGATCACTTGCGCGCACCCCGATCGTCCACGATGGCGCTGAAACGCCGTCCACGATCAATTTGAAATGCCGTCCACCATCACGCTGAAACAGCGTCCACGATCAGCCTGAAATGCCGTCCACGATGGGCTGAAATACGCAGCCAGGGATGCCGTTAGTGCAGCGGGTGACTTCAGCAGCGCCATGAAATCCTGGCGCGGCGGGAACAGGGTGCTTTGCCCGATGTGGACGATGAAGGACCACATTTGATCCTGGCTCAACTCGCACAGATGATCGGCCAGGTCGGCATCAAGGGCGAACTTTCGGCAGGTCGATACCCGATCCTGTTCGATGCCCAGCCTGATGGCCTGGAGCAGGTACAGATTGGTCAACTGCACTTCGGTGAGTTGGATGGCGCTCATGGTCGTTCCCGTCGGTGGACCCGGATGGGGCGTGGTGGTGAGGTTGGTCTGTTATTGGTTTGAGGGTGAGGTGAACACGGTTCCAGCGTATCCGCCAATGCCACATCGAATCAATGGCTGATGCCAAGGCAGGTGTTATTGCCATCAACAAGGCCCCGCGATGGCTGGCGTATTTGGCAGTGACAGCCATGGGCATTCAAAAGAAAGACCACCGGTGCTCAGCCCCGGTGGTTTTGTCAGCGATATTGACATCGCATGCTATTGCCCAGCCGTCAAGCAGCTTGGGCCAACTCCTTCCAGTCCTTCGCTGACAGCTCAATCAGCTTGCCGCCCAGCGCCTCGAACTCGGTCGCACGGTCGTAGTCCTCGACTTCTTGTGAGAAGTGCGTGACCGCGTTGACCAGGCCATAGCCCGAAAGCTCACCGTCTGCGATCAGGTGCCGCAGCACCCCCGCACGTTCGGTGTCGTTCAAGGTGTAGCGCTGCGCCAGCACCTCGACCGTCTTGACGGGGTTGCCCACCAGTGGGATCTGCAAGGTCTTTTGCATCTTCTGCGCCGCCTGCATGAAGCTGGCCTCTGACACCGCCGCCTGCACCACGTCGCGCACCTTCAGGAAGAAGGCCTTGTCGTCGGCACGCAAGGTGTCGTCCTTGAACACCAGGATGCTCTCGTCACCACCCATGGCGCGGCCGACATGGGTCTTGCGCAGCGAGTGGTCAGACGCGATAAGGCCATTGCGGCACACCAGGCGGAACAGCAGGGGCTGAACCGACAGCGTGCCCTGGCCGACCTCCGAGTTGGAGATCACCACCCCGGCCTGCACGATGTCGCCCGGTGCCATCTCGACCTTCAGGCGCGGCGTGATGCACTTGAGGTACATCCGCGTGTCGGTGAGCTCCACCGATTCAAACCGCACATCGGGCAACTGCTGCAGGATGGGCAGCACGCTCTCGGCCAGGTCGTAGTTGTCCAGGCGTCGGTAGCGGTCAGACAGCACGGCCCGGACGTGACCGTCCAGCGTGCGGATCATGCGGCGGTCGTCGTCGCTTTGCAGCCAGGTGTTGACGTTGCGGTCCAGCAGCACCGGTTGCTCGGCCCGCATGCGCTCGAAATACGCATACGGGATCCTCAGTTTGTCGGCCAACTGGCGGCGCGCCAGCGGCATGACGCCGTACGGCATGGAGCCGCCGCCTTCGTCAATGACGAGACGGGTTTGGCCCGTGTCGTCGGTGTCGTGTCGCAGCAGCGACGAGGGGACCACCAGGTCCTTCTTGGAATGCAACTGGCGCTCAAGTTCATGGGCCAGGCTGACAAGGGAGCGTCCGCTTCTCATATCAAACTCCTATTCGGAAAAAAGAAAGGCGGAGACGGCATCACCCACTCGCGGGGATGCACATCCCCGCCAGGGTTGATGACGGACCGGGCTCAAGCCGATCCACACAGGGCACGACATCGATCGTGCAAAACACAATGTCTATTCAGCGCAGGTGGCTTGCTCCACCCTGGCCAGCCACACATCGGCCCAGTCCGTGCCCGCCGGTTTGGGCAGGAACACCCGCACCTGGCGAGGGCCGGTCTGGCGCTCTTGCTTTTTAAGCTTGCGCGCCAGGGCGAAGGCGAAGGCCTGGCCATCGAAGTCGGCATCGGCGTCGTTGTCGGCGTAGATGCAAACGGTTCGCACCGTGTCAGGCAGCCACAGCTTTTCCAGGTTGCCTGCACTCAGGCCCGCCCAGACCGGCTTGCCGGTGGCCAGGTGCACCGCCAGGGCGGTTTCAATGCCCTCGGTGATGGCCAATTCCTGCGTGGCCTCGAACAGGCGCACAGCGGCTCCATTGATGCCCGAGGACAGCACTTTCTTGGCATCACGCACCGCAGCCTTGCAACCGCCTTTGAGATACGTGCGGTGCAGGGTGACGGCATGCCCGTCCGGGCCCTGAATGCAGGCCAGCATGGCGGCGTACTCGGCCACCTTGTGCGTTTTGCCCGTGGCGGGGTCTTTCTCGAAGTAACCCAGCGCGGGGTGCAGGCGCAGCACCTTGGGGTAGCTTGGCAGCGCCAGCCCCCGGTTGGCGAGGTAGCGGTCCACCTCATCACCGTGGGTCACAGGCTGGGCTTCATCCCAGATGCGCTTGGCCAGGGCCTTCATGTTGATCGCCGAGGGCTCTGGTGATGCGGCTAGCGCCATGGAGGGCTCAGCGCCCACACACCGTTCGACCTCGTTCAAGGCCGTGTTGAAGTCCAGGCCCTTGACGGCTTGCAGCAGCTTGAAGCCGCCACCTGCCCCGCAGCCACGGCAGTGGTAGTTGCCTTCGCCGAACTTGTCGGTGTACTGAAAGCGATCGGTGCCGCCGCACAGCGGGCAGGGCAGGTTGCGTTTTTTGAGGATCTGCTCGTCAACGCCCAGGCTGGAGAGAATTTCGCTCCAGCGGCCGTGCGCACGGCGTTTGATGCCTTCCACGCGGTTGGCGTATTCATGGTTTTGCATGATGGACTCCTTGTGAGATGTCACAGAGATTGGTTTCAGTCGAGAAGGTCGAGCGAATGGCTGGGCGCAGGCCCTGTGCCGACGCTTAGCGCAAAGCGTTTGCCGTGGAGCAAGGGGTACTTGCCCAGCTTGAGGTTCTGCAAGAGCGAATCGAGCGTTTGCAGGGGATCGACCGAGCGCAGGCGGCAGATCAGATCGGCCAGTGCGTCGCGGTCGGCTTCCATGTCGTTGGCCAGGTACTGGTCGTGCTCATCCATGAACGACGAGGCTTGGCGAACAGGCTCGCCAGAGGTCTCCCCCTCTGGGATGTACAGGCAACCTTCGTGGTGAAGGCCGCTTTGGGTGATGTCCACCGACTCGGTGCCGACGGTGATCCTGATCCGATCGCACAGGATGACGGTGGGCCAGATCCACCGGCCTTCCAGTTCCGTGCGGTGCTGCTCGGACACGACCTCAATGGCGACGGCCTCTCGCTCAGGAAAGCGCACCAAGGGCTGCGCCCAATGGGCCGTGTGCAAGCCGAGCCAATCGATGACCAGGTGGCCTTTGGCTCGCGAAAACAGCCAGAGTGCCGCGTTCTCATCGTCAAGCACATCCAGGGCCGACAAGGTCGCAGCACCTGCTTCGATGGCCTGGCGCGATGGCGCGGTGGTGACCTGTTGAAGGTATTCAACGCCACTGCTGTTGTCCTGCGTGGGGTAAGCCACGATGTCGCTGCACAGCACGCGCGGCAGGGCATCAATGTCGTTGAGCAGGTCCAGGTGGCCCCAGGACCGCATCGCCGAGTAGTAGTCCTCGACGAAGCGCTCTGGTGCCATCCGGGCCTTGGCTGTTTCGAGCACTTCCCGCCAACAAGCCTTCAAGGCTGTCTCGATGCGCCTGCGTTGCAGGTCCTCGTCGATCAGCTTGTCCCGGTCCGGCAAGCGGGCCACAAACTGCTGTGAGTCCAGGTGAACAACGTTGACCTGATCCACCGACCAGTAAGGCGGACGCATGACGCAAAAGCCTTGCAGAAACACCAGGGTGTGGTGGTTGTGCTTGCAATCTTGCGTACCCGTGAGGTACACCGCGCCGATGGGGCTGGGCATCATCGGCAGATGGGCTTGTGCCAGGCGACGCTGCAGTGGCTTGCCATTGAACAGCACCGCAGTGGGAAACCCCAGGCACAGCGTGTCGATGCGGGCAGCCAGATCGGGTAGATCGACGCCATGCAGTTCGATCAGCGTGCCATGGATGGCTTGCGCTGGTTCAATCTGCGTGACATCAAACAAGGCCTGGTCCAGGGCTGCGGCGGTGTCGATGTCAACACGGTGCAAGCCCGAGGCGACGATGCAGCGGGAGGCCGCGTACAAGCACTTGGAGAAGCCGACCCCGAAGGGGCGCTCATCGGTGCAGGTGACGGCATCCCAGCCTGACTCGTGAAAGCTCAGCAGCTTCTGAAAGTCGGCCATGCCGCATCCATCATCGCGAACGCACAGCACCTGCGTGTCGGTATCGTGGTCAACCTCAATCTGCGTGGCACCCGCGCGGCGGGCGTTTTGCAGCAGCTCGGAGATGAGCGTGAAACGGTCGGTGAAGGCGTAGCCCTGGTTGCGCAGGGCGCCTTCTTCATTGATTCGAACCTTGATCTGCATGATGCTTCTCCAAAAGTGAAGGCGGCACCAGTCCCCGGCGGGACAGGCCCGCCAAAGGGGTGAACAAACGGTCAGCCAGCACGGCGAACCGCTGGGGTGAACAACTGGCCCGCGTGCAGGGCCTCGACCACGCTGTGGTCTACAAACTCCCAGGGCAACTGGTGCTGGGACCACACGACTTGGCCGCGTTCGTCCAGCCGTTCGACCTTGAAGCCCATCGGATGCCAAAGCACCCGGTAGGTCAGCCAGTCGGCTCCGGCGATGACGAACAGACGACCCGCGCGGCCAGTGAGCACTTCGCTTTCCTTGACCAGGAACTCGATGTCTCGGGCTTCGTGGACGGCCAGCATGGGGATGCCATGCCCACGCATGAATGCTTGGTTTTGCACAGGAGCTCCTTTCAGATCCAATGACGTCAGGAAAATGGCTTCAGGCAAACAGGTCGCCTTCCTGGGCCATCTGCTTGAGCTGCTCGTTGATCCACTGCGGGTTCTTGGCCAGCCGGGCCTCAACCCATTGGGGCTGGCTGGCGATGGCCTCTCGGACCCATGGCGGGTAGCGCGCCATGGAGGCGGCCAGCCAGGATTTCAGGCTGCGCCGGATGTGGTCGCGGATGTCTTGTGCATCCACCAGACCGCAGTACGCGATCGGTGACAGCGGGCTGCAACCGACGACGCGCAAGCAGTTCACGAACGAGAAGGGCTGTTGCTCTTTCTCGCGCTCGGTGAACACCCAGCGCAGGGTGTCGAACTTGTCTTCCAGCGGCGTGGCCGGATCAGACAGTTGCTTGATCTCCTGCAACAGCCGCCAATGCAAGAAGACGATGTCCTCTTCGCTCCAGTCGGGTTGTGATGGTTCGTCGTCGGGTACGACGTTGACGAGGGGTGTGCTGGTTTGCAGCATCGATGCCTCCATGGTGAATGGGAGGCACGGCTCACTCGGGGTGGAGGCAGTGCCCCCACAGGGTGATGACAAGTCGGTGCGAGACCGACGGTGATTGAGGTGACTCCAGGGCTGGCTTGAGCGGGATACCCCGCCTGAATCGGTGTGCCAGCGACCGATCGAAGAAAGCTTTCGGGGGGAGGGCGCGAGGGAGGCAACAACGCCGCCGCCTCGCCCTCACCTCGCAAGCCGCTTCGACGGCATCGCGACGCTGGTGGGCGTCATGAAATCAGCATGAAACTCCAGGGCTTGCCTTGTTTGAATGCAGGGGCCAGCTGCTGCATGGGGCCAAGTTAGCCTCAGTGCCAGCCGTGGTCAAGATCTGAATGCCACCAAAATCGAGCTGGTGCCGAAAGGGCCTTCAATGGGGGGCCATTTCCGGTGGAGATGACTCCGTGTGCTCCGCAAGATGGTGGCGAGCACGCCAGCCAGGGGAGCGCCACATGTCGGACAACCAGATCGTCAAGATGGACCAGGGTGGGGTCAACGCCCGGATCCTGGCCAAGGAGACCAAGGCCGATTTTCGGCGCATTGAAGCGGCGAGCGTGAAGATGCCCACGCGTTTTACCAGTGCCGAAGGCAAGCGTTACTTTGTCCGCCTGTTCAGCACCTTGCAGCTCAACACTCATTTCATCTCGGTGATCGCACGCACGCGTCTGGACCACGGTGACATTGCCAAGGTCGAGGCCACCATCCGGGCACAACTCGATGCCGTCAACGAAAACCTCAACCAGGCCATTGATGGCGCCGAGGCCTTGTTCAAGGTGCATGGCATCACCAGCGCGGCCACGTACGACACGGTGCCCTTGGCGATTGAGGTCGGGGTGATGTCGTCTTCTGGTCGCAGGTTTCTGGAAGTGTTGGGCAAACTGGACCAGCTGATGCCGCTGTTGCAGACGCTGGAGATCCACGAGGTGGTCTCGGCGCAGGCCGTGGACATCGAG
This sequence comes from Aquabacterium sp., assembly GCF_030652515.1. GTDB lineage: Bacteria > Pseudomonadota > Gammaproteobacteria > Burkholderiales > Burkholderiaceae_C > Aquabacterium. The sequence continues at coordinate 6,407 of NZ_JAUSAR010000187.1, forward strand.
CGCGCAGGGCTCAAGCGTCAGGTGCGCGATGTGGCCAATGGCGCCCGCAACTTCGCCATGGGGTTGAGGCGTCGGATGAATGCGCTGGATGGCCGAGAGGCCGGTGGCAAGCAGAGAATACCGGCCGAGACTGTCGAAGAGCAAGCCGGGGATGCGGCACCAGTCGATGCCACGGCAGATCAAGGGGATGATGATCTATCTGTTCAAGCCGAGTCATTGCCGTTGGAGTCGTCAGAGATAGCTACGGCTGTGGACGCGGAGCCAGCAGATGCCGATGCCTCACCGAAGTGAAGCCAGCCTTTGCTGAGGGCTCGCTGGCAGGTGGTGCGAAAGCGCTACCCGCAATGTGCGGTGATCCTGGGTGTTTTCGGTGAAGGACCGAATGTTTGCCTTGATGCTGCCCATGACCTCAGATACGGTGGCGTCAGAGCGCTCATTTTTGTAATGTGTGCATGCCATTACCCGCCTCATCGCGGCGGCGTCGCAGTCGATACCTGCCTGCTTGTGAATGACGCTGGTCGCGCATGACGCGATGCCAGCTCTGATTCGTCTTTGCTCATGGCAGTGCTGGTGGCCTGCCTTCAAGTTACTTTCAATCGTTGGAGCCAACACCGTGCGACCGGAACGCCGTCGGTGTGAAGTGGAGTTCAGCGTTCCTACCGGCTTGCGCCATCCTGACCTAGCGCAGCCGCCAAAGAGCAGGTCATGACTTCCATCGGCACATGCCGTGCGAGGCCAGATCATGCCCAAGACAATCACCGCCCATGTCGCTGCATCAGCGGCACCTATCGCCACGCCTTCCCCGACAACACTGCCGCCCATGGGATTTTTAAGGCAATCCCAGGTGCTTCAGTTCGTGCCTATTTCCAAATCCACTTTGTGGCGGCGCGTGCGCACGCGAACCTTTCCCGAGCCCGTGAAGCTGTCCGAGCGCATCACGGCCTGGCGTGTGGAAGACATCAGGCGATGGATTGCCGAGCAAGGCCTGCCAACTTGACTGCCATGCCGCTCGTTTGCGGTGCCTGATGCACGTCTTCGGTCAACAGGCTGGCGACCGAATTGGGGCATGCGTGAGACGCGAGAAACCCGGCTCAACCACATGGCGAAATGTGGCGCTGCATACATCGATTTTCGATGCGCTGACATGGTTCATGGATGGCAAGTGTTCCCATAACGAGCCCTGGCCGTCGAAAATTTCAACGTATCCGGCGCGATCACGGCCCGCTGGTTGATGCCACAGAACTTGCTTGTGATTTGAGGTCCCCGCTCTGATTTGCGTGTGGCCCTTCAGGCCAGCCCAATGCCGAAACCCCCCGGATTCACTGGCGCTTTTGACTGGTGATCGTTGTCGAGGAGGTTGAGCATGAAAGCGCATCGCAATTTGAGGACAGGGGATCTAAACAGGGAGTGGGTCATGTCATGCGATCAAGAAACAGAGCCGGGTAGGGACACGGCTGCCCAGTCAATCAGGATGCTCAAAGCGGTGATTGACTGCGTATTTCAGCCCATCGTGGACGGCATTTCAGGCTGATCGTGGACGCTGTTTCAGCGTGATGGTGGACGGCATTTCAAATTGATCGTGGACGGCGTTTCAGCGCCATCGTGGACGATCGGGGTGCGCGCAAGTGATCT
>NZ_JAUSAR010000192.1 GCF_030652515.1 Aquabacterium sp.
TGAAGGCGCGCCGAAAATAGATAAAAAGCCGTGCTATAGTAGCGGTCTTGAAGGCGCGTAGCTCAGCTGGTTAGAGCACCACCTTGACATGGTGGGGGTCGTTGGTTCGAGTCCAATCGCGCCTACCAAGAGATCTGAACAAAATCTCTTGGAATTTCCCGGGAAACAACCAGAACCCGGTACCCAATGAATGGAGGCTCATGCCTCCATTTTTTTTGCCTGTCCATCTTCGATTTGTCAGGCCGAGCGCTTCAGCGCATCGTTCCGCGTGCTTTTGAACGGCTCAGGCTGCCGAATCGGCCTGCCGGAGCCTGGCACAAAGAAGGGATTTTTCTGTTCATGGCCAGTCCAACGGGATGTCAGGATGTTCTTGAAGATCCTGGCCATTCCGAAAAATGTGGCGATCGGCGTGCGCGCCACTTTTCCTCGTGCTGATGGCGTGTTCAGCGCGATCTTCACGGGGCCCATCGACTGGTCGAGTGCCGCTGCTTGAGTGACCAGGCATGTCCTGATCAAGCCCACATAGGCCACCTTGGGGTTTTTCGGCGTGTTGGCGATCGGTGTCTGGCAACAAGCTGCGTACCACCGCAAGGGTCCCTTGTCGGTCAAGGTCAGGCAGGCCAGTTGTTCGATGCCTGCGGTGAAACGAATGGAGGCGGGCAGGGTGGCGATGAGTTCGGTGCCGCCCCGGCGGTTCAAGACATCGCGCTCGTGCTCAAGCATCCGGGCGTAAGACTGGCAATCTTTGCAATAGCAAATGGCCCGGCCATAGGCCTTTCCCAAATCAACCTGGCCCCGCAGGGTGCCGCATTGGCAGCGCAAATGAATTTTCATGGCGCATTTCACTCAAAGTGATGGACATGCCAACTCTGGCAAAGCGCGTGCCAAAAAAGCTTTCAATGCAGCAAATCAATACAGAACGCGGCTGCGGATGGTGCCCGGGATGCTCTGAATCTTTTGCAGCGCCATTTCTGAATAGGCCGCATCCACATCCATCACCAAGTAACCAATGGACTCGTTGGTCATCAGGCTTTGCGCGGCGATGTTGATGTTGTTCTCGGCGAACACGCGGTTCACGTTGGACAGCACGCCCGGCACGTTCTCATGGATGTGCAGCAGGCGGTGCTTGCCCGCGCCCAGTGGCATGGTCACTTCCGGGAAGTTGACGGCTGACAGGGTGGTGCCGCAGTCCGAGTAACGCACGAATTTTTCGGCCACTTCCAGGCCGATGTTCGCTTGGGCTTCGAGCGTGGAGCCGCCGATGTGCGGGGTCAGGATCACGTTGTCAAAAGCGCGCAAGGGCGACAGGAACTCTTCGTCGTTGGCCTTGGGCTCGACCGGGAAAACGTCGATGGCCGCGCCACCAAGGTGTTCGCTTTGCAAACTGGCGGCCAAGGCGTCGATGTCGACACAAGTGCCCCGCGCGGCATTCATGAAAATGGCGCCACGCTTCATTTTGGCGAAGTGCTCGGCGCGGATCATGTTCTGCGTGGAGGGCAGTTCAGGCACGTGCAAGGTGACCACGTCGGCCACGCCGAGCAGCTCGCTCAGGCTGCCCAGTTGGCGGGCATTGCCCAAAGGCAGTTTGGTGACGGTGTCGTAGTAAACCACCTGCATGCCCAGAGACTCGGCCAGCACCGACAGCTGCGAGCCGATGTTGCCGTAACCCACGATGCCCAGGGTCTTGCCTCGCGCCTCCCACGAGCCTTCGGCCGATTTGCTCCAACCGCCACGGTGCACCAATGCGTTCTTTTGAGGGATGCCGCGCAGCAGCAGGATCAATTGGCCCAGCACCAGTTCGGCCACCGAGCGGGTGTTGGAGTAGGGCGCATTGAAAACGGGCACGCCTTTGCGCATGGCGTGCTGCAGGGCCACCTGGTTGGTTCCGATGCAAAAACAGCCAATGGACACCAGCTTGTTGGCGGCCTCCAGCACGGCGGGCGTCACCTGGGTGCGCGAGCGGATGCCCAGGAAGTGCACGTCGCGGACCTTCTCGATCAGGATGGAATCATCAAGCGCCGTCTTGAGGTACTCGATGTTGGTATAGCCGTTTCTATGCAGCACATCCACGGCGTTCTGGTGCACGCCTTCGAGCAACAGAAAGCGAATCTTGTCCTTGTCGAGCGAAAGCTGCTGCATGCCTGAATCCTTCATCTGTGGTGTTGATCAGCCAGACGCTACCATGACGAAGGTTTTCCACTGAAAGAATGGTCATGCCGATCGCACCAGACATCCTTGCCCGACTCCAGGCCATCGTGGGCGAAAGCCATGTCAAGACCGAGGCCGACAGCTTGAAGCACTGGGGATGCGACTGGACCAAGGTGCGCGTGCCCGCGCCATCGGCCATTGTTTTTCCTTTGACGGTTGAAGAGGTTCAGGCCATCGTGCGCCTGGCCAATGAATTGAAGCTGGCCCTGGTGCCCTCAGGAGGGCGCACGGGTTTGTCGGCGGGGGCGGTGGCGGCCCAAGGCGAGATCGTGGTCAGCTTCGACCGCATGAACCGCATCATCGAGTTCATCCCCGAAGATCGCCTGGTGCGCCTTCAAGCCGGCGTGGTCACTGCCCAACTGCAGGCTTTTGCCGAAGAGCAAGGCCTGTACTACCCGGTGGACTTTGCCAGTGCAGGCTCGTCGCAACTGGGCGGCAACATCGGCACCAACGCAGGCGGCATCAAGGTCATCAAGTACGGCATGACGCGCAACTGGGTGCTGGGCCTGAAGGTGGTCACGGGCAAGGGCGACCTTTTGGACTTGAACAAGGGCATGGTGAAAAACGCCACCGGCTACGACCTGCGCCAGTTGTTCATCGGGGCCGAAGGCACGCTGGGCTTCGTGGTCGAGGCCATGATGAAGCTGGACCGGGCACCGCGCGATCTGCGTGTGATGGTGCTGGGCACGCCCGACTTCGCCGCGGTGATGAAGGTGCTGGCGGCGTTTCAAAAGCAGCTCGATTTGACCGCCTTTGAGTTTTTCTCGGAGCTGTCGGTGCAACTGGTGACCAAGCACCAGGGCGTGCCACGGCCGTTCGAGGCAGCAACGCCGTTTTACGCCTTGCTGGAGTTCGAGGCGTCGAGCGAGAAGGTGGTGGACGAGGCCATGGCCTTGTTCGAGTCCTGCGTGGAGCAGGGCTGGGTGGTGGATGGCGTGATGAGCCAGAACCAGACGCAGGCCAAATCACTGTGGCGCTTGCGCGAAGGCATCTCCGAGACCATCTCGCACTACACGCCTTACAAGAATGACTTGTCGGTGCTGATCCAGCACGTGCCGGCGTTCATCGCCGAGATCGATGGCATCGTGGCCGAGCAGTACCCAGACTTCCGAGTCGTCTGGTTTGGCCACATCGGCGATGGCAACGTGCACCTGAACATCCTCAAGCCGGACGATATGGCCAAGGACGATTTCTTTGCCAAGTGCGCGACGGTGAACACTCAGATCTTCGAGACAGTGGCGCGGTATGACGGATCGGTGTCGGCCGAGCATGGCGTGGGCCTGACCAAGAAGCCCTACTTGGGCTACAGCCGATCACCGGAAGAGTTGGCCTACATGAAGGCCGTCAAGCTGGTGTTTGACCCGAACAATGTGATGAATCCGGGCAAGGTGTTTGACCTTTGAAGGGCTGGGCTGCCGATGGATGCGTGCGGCTCACTGCAGCACACCGATCACGATCAGGACACTGTTGCCGCCCGAGATCTGCGCCGGGCCTTCGCCTCCGTGCGGGTCGCCCATCTGCGCGGCCCGGCCTGGGTCGATCTTGTCAGCCCCTGTGTTGACCTGGGCGCCGTAGAACACGCTGTCGATCTGCACCTTGCCCCGCACGCCATAGAGCATGGGTGACTGGTTGTTGAAATAATCAAGCTGGCTGCCGGAGCCCGACAGTTCAATGCGGAAAGCGGGCTTGTCGGCGGTGCCATCCTTGCCCAGGTAGGTGTACGAGATGTCACCCCGCCAGTCCGACAGCTTTATGGATTGACCGCTGGTGGATGTGATGCCCGCGCTGCCACCCACCGCCAATGAGCTGCCCCCGCCCAGTTTGAAATCGAAGGACCCGAAGGGTTGCACGCGGTTGACCGAGCCGGCCGTGGGGGTGCCACTGGCATCCTTGGGGGCCAGGCTGTCTTCGGCCTTCCAGCTCATGTGGGTAACCTTGAAGCCGACATTTTTGAGGGGGCCTTCGGCAGGCGCATAAGCCAGGCCTTCGGTGAAGAACATGGAGGTGAGCTGTTTGGCCTGTGGCCCGCTGTAGTGCCCGCCAACGTCGGCCAGGATGAACATGCCCTCGCTGCCGAACAAGGCGCCAGCCCTGAATCGCGCATCGGCCACGCGGCCCTGGTCGGCCAGCTCGGGCGTGGGCCGCAGGCGCTGGTAGTCGCCCCAGACGCTGCCTTGCCAGCCCCGGTATTTGCGAGGGTCGTCCAGGTCGGCGGCGCCCAGCTTGTTCTGGTCATTGGGTGCCACCAGCTTGGCCAGGTTGACCGTGCCGCCCAGGTGCAGCAGGTCGCCACCGTTGGGCCCCGAGGCCGCATCCACGTTCAGCCCGGTGGGCAGGTTGCCGCCAAAGTAGCTGTCTTGGGCATAGTAGGGGTGGCTGGGCGTGAGCAGTGGCCCCACGTCGAAGATGCCCGGCGCCTTGAGCTTTTCCTTGAAGATGAGGCCGACCATGGTCTTGGCCAGCAGCAAATCGGCGTTCCAGGTCTCATCGACCAGGCCGCCTTCATCAGGGGTGGGCGTGGCAGCACGGTCCTTGGTCATGAGGGCGATCTGCGCTGCGGAGGCCAGGAAGATCAAGGTCTGGTGGTTGTCCTTGAGGCGCTTGAGGAAGGTGTCGCTGCCCAGGTATTCATCGACGCGCAGGCCGACGATGCGGCTGACCAGGTCCGTCTTGATCGAGTTGCTGGGCGTGAGGGGTTCGATGGCGTCGAGGTATTTGCCGAAGGTGGACAGGTTGCTGCCGAAGCTGTCGCCATATTGCAGGCCGCCCACGCCCCCATTGGGCAGGATGGCGGCGCTGTACAGCGCGCCATACGAGGCCGACTCGGTGCCTTTGAGTTTGAATTTCTGGCGCTCGTCGGCCGAGAAGTCCGTGCCATAGCGCAAGTCTTGGTAAATGTCGCTGACCAGCCCGACCACGAGTGGGTGGTCTGCCGCCTTTTTGGCAGCTTCCTCCAGCTTGGGGTCGGCCTTGGCCTCCGTTTTGGCCGGGTCTTTTCCATCGGCCGTGGGTGGCGTGGCTGCGCTGGGTTCACGTTGAATCACTGGCCCTGTCGAGCTGATGGCGGCAGGGGCGGCCATGCGCATGATCTGATCAGCGACCGCGTCAGCCTCTTGCTCCAGCGCATCGCCCGGCGTGCTGACCGTGGCTTTGCGTTGCACGGTGGCCTCGGTTGCCACGTTCTTCTTCAAGGTGTCGAGGGCGCGTTCATAGGCTTTGGTCTTGCGTTGGCCGGCCTGCTTGACGCCATTCCAGAAGGCCAGGCGCTCGGTGGCATCGGGGTTGCCCTTCGCTTTCTCGCCGGTCCAGTGCGCAATTTTGGCGTCGAAGTTGTCGCCACCGGTTTCCCAGCGATCTTCTGGGCCAGTGCCGCCAAAGTTGGCGGTTTTGCCGTTCATCTCGGTCGAGGCCTGCACCCCGCCGCTGGCGTGCATGGCCGCCGCGGAAAAGATGAAGGCGTATTGTGGATCCGCGGCGGCCGTTGGGTTGGCCTTGACGGCTGCGGAGGTGGCCCGCGCCAGAGCCGCATCATCGGTCTGGCCTTGCGAATCAAGCCGCTCGGCCTGTTCGTCCAGGTAGGCCAGGGCTTTGATGTACTGCTGCCGGAAGGTGATCTGCAAGGGCCCCCGACCAGCGAATTGGCCAACCACGGCCGGATCGGCCTGGGCAGTCAGTGAGCGCAGGCCGCGTGATTCGACAGCGGCGTGCGTCAGGTACAAGGCTTGCGCTTGCAGGGTGTCGATCTGCATCACCCTGAAAGCCTCGGTGAGGCGATCGCCCGCGCCGGTGGCAGCCTGCTTGATCTGGGCCAGGTCTTTGTCCCCATAGCCGGGGTCGGTCATCACCGCTTCCACGTCAGCGTCGGTCAAGGCCTTGCTCATGTCCATGCGGGTGCCGGTTTGGCCCTTGGGGCCGACGGCTTCGCTGGCAGATTCCAGGTCCGCCTGGTGGCGCGTCTTCTGCTTTTTGTCCTGGCCAGTGAAGGTCACGTCCTCGCCAATCGTGCCCCGTTCGGCGCCGTAGGCCGTGGCTGGGTTCTTGCCGTAGGCCTTGTTCCACTTTTTGTTCTTGATCTCTTCCTCAGCCTGGGTTTCGGCATCCACGATGTCGTAGAACTCGCGGGCGATGCTGCTGGGCCCGGTGCTTTGGCCGTTCTGCTGAATGACGTGCGTGAGTTCGTGGGCCAGCAGCCGTTTGCCCCCCTCGGTGTCGGGCGCGTATTGGCCAGCGCCAAACACGATGTTTTGCCCGGTGGTGTAAGCCTTGGCCTGGATGCCTTTTGCGGCCTGCGCCGCCTGGCCATCGGTGTGGAGCCGCACCTGGCTGAAGCCCCGGCCAAAGCGGGGCTCAAAGTAAGACCGCAGTTCATTGGGCAGGGCCTGGCCGCTGCGCTGCGCGGTCTCAACAGCCGTGCGGGTGTCCAGCGGTTCACTCGCCTGGCCGGACTCTTGGCGGGCTTCTCGCTGCAAGGTGGCCGACTGGCAACGTGGGCAAGCGCCGCCACAGGCGCAGCCTGATGGCGAGCGCATCAGCTGGCTCAATGGCCCCGAAGGTGCCGCAGGGGCAGTGCGCCTGGCCAGTGCGGGCGTTTTGGGGGCATGGGCAGGCGGAGATTTTTGAGATGACATCGCGGCAACTCAGGGCGTGCATTCAAGTTTGATTTTGGTGCCAGGCACCGGGTGGGCCTGGTTGTAGGTGTCGATGGTGGTGCCCACGCAATGGGTGAGCTTGTTCGACGCCTTCTCGGCACTGGCCGCGTAGGCCTTGACGGCGGCTTTGTAGGTGGCGATCTCGTCGGTGAACTTTCGGCGCGTCATGCCGCTGGTGCCGTTGAAGGTGGGCAAGGGGTGGGCCTTCAGGTAGGCGACATAGTCCAGCCCATGGTTGCCTTCGTGCCAGCGCAAGGTGGTGGACGCCGGGTTGACCTTGCCGCCAGCGATGTCTTCGGTCGTGGTGCCGCGCCCATAGCCCGAGGTGGTCGAGCCGGGCATGCCTGGCGGGTAGGCGGTCTGGATGGTGGCCAGGTTGGCGGGGGCGGTGAAGGTGTCGATGGTCTCTGTCTTGCCAGAGATCAAGGTGGTGAATGGGATGTCCACCGGGATCAGCAGGCGGGTGACTGGCGTGGTGATGCTGGGGTCCACCATGTCCGTCAGGATCTTCACGCTGGCGCCGCTGGATGTGCTGAAGCCCACCTCGCCGCTCAAGGGATCGACGGCCTGCCCTTGGTCAAGCGGTGTTGAAATGCCCGTTTCCTGGCGGTGCGCCGACTGCCAGGCCCACATGGGGATGCGCGCGCTGTTGATGCCATAAAGCGCATCCTCGCTGGTGCTGAGCGCGGTGGCAGCCTTGGGCATCAAGGCCCGGATGGCACTGATGTACGCGGCTTGGAGGTCTCGGTCCAGCAGGGTGTCGCCGCTGAGCTGGTCCTTGATGAGTTTCTGGGCGTCGGTCACCTTGGCGTACCAGCCGTTGATGTCGGTCTCGAAAGAGGCGGCGTCCACCTTGCCCTGGGCACTGCCGATCGTGGTGGCCGCGTTGGTGAAGGCGGCGATGGCGGCTTTGACGGCATCGCGGTGGTCCTTTTCAGTGGGGGCGCCGGGCTTGGGGTCGCGGGCGATCACGGGGCCGGCGGTTTGGGTGATGGGCAAGGTGGTTGGCGAGGCGGACTGGCAGCGCTGGCAGCCCCCGCCGCAGGCGCAGCCTTGTCTTTGCACGGTCGGGCCGGTTGCAGGAGATGCGTCGGTCCGCGGGCCAGGCGTCTGCCGTGGTGTGGTGGGGGGGATGAGCCGGGTGGTATGGGCCTGCGGGGCCTTCAAGGCAGGCATCTGGGCTAGCCTGCCGTGTGGCCAACGCAGGATGCGGGCGCGGCTTGTCCGGACACCCGTGCCGCGAATGATTCGAAGCAGGACGAATCTGCCCGGCGCAAGGCATTGGGGGCATGCTGGAGCATGGAAAACCACACGTGGAAGGGTTCGTGCAGCAGGGTCAGGCCGCGCTGGTCGGGCGTGTTCCAGAAGGTCGGGCACAGCACGATCAGGCGGTTGCCGGGGCAACTGAAGGCGAAGTTGGTGCCGCAGGCGCCAGCGGTGCAGCCCACGAGCTTGAAGTTTTCGCCACCCAGGCATTGGTAGCGCAAGTAGCCGCTTTCCAGCGTGGTGCGGACACGGTTGAAGCGGGTGATCTGCTGCTGGATGATGGGGAAGTGGGCGCGGTTGGTCAGCGTCAGCCCCAACTCCTCCTGCAAGATGGTGTCGAACGCCGCGTCCACCGGATCGCCTGCGCGCGCCGAGTCCAGGTTGGTGGTGAGCTGGTCTTCTGCGGCTTGAGCCAGCGTGATCGCTTTAGCATCGGCATCCGTGATGGCCTGCACGACTTCGTCGCCGGTGAGGGCCGGGTTGGTCAAACCATCGGCTTCACAACTCACATTGGCCCTGCGCACCAGGCGGTTCACCATGGGCTCGGGCGCGGCCTGCTGCTGCACCACGTGGGTCAGTTCATGCGCCAGCAGTTGGCGGCCAGACTGGCTTTGCGGCGTGTACTCGTGGGCGCCAAACACGATGTCGGCACCCACCGTGTAGGCGCGGGCATTGATGCCTTCGGCGGATTGGGCGGCTTCGGCACCATCGTGGACGCGAACTTCGGCCAAGTCATGCCCAAAGCGCGATTCCATGAAGTCGCGCGTGGACGAGTCCAATGGCTTGCCGGGCGATCGAAGGCCGCTGGCCACGGGGGTGCCAGCCATGGCCGCATCGGTGTCGCCGATTGGTTTGCGCCGAACAGCGGGGCGATCCTCAGATTCGCTTTGCTCGATGGGTGCGCTGGGACTGCGCATGACCTTGTCGGCGACCTGGTCCGCCTCGCGCTCCAGGGCATCGTCCGGTTCGCTCACGCGCAATGACGAGGATGCCCCGGCCTGGCAACGCGGGCAACTGCCACCGCAAGCGCAGCCGGACCGCTGAACCAGCGATGGCGGCCGTCCCTGCGCACGCCGCACAGGCTCGCCTTTGGAGAACCTGGCCCGCGCCGGAGACCTGGCCAGCAGTTGGTGGTTCATCATGGCGAAGACTCCTCAGCGTTTGCGTTTGGCGGCGGCAGGCTTGACTTCGGGTTCGTTGTCGGGGTTCTTGGTGGCTTTGGTGGTGCTTTTGCCCGGGGCTGCTCTGGGCTTGGGGGCTTCTTTCGCCACGTCCGTGAAGGCAGGCCGCAGCTTGAGCTTGTCCAGCTCACCCGCTTGAAGCTTTGTTTCATGGGCCGTCATCTGCCCTGCGTTCAGCGAGAACGGCTTGCTGCCCTGCGGCACCAATTTACCGTTCTCGCTGCCAATCTGCAATGTCAGCTTTCGGTTGGCGCCGATGGCATCAACTTGCGCGGGTTGCAGGATGAAGGCGTAGTAGCCAGAGGCATCGGTGGTTGCTGGCGCCACGCCCGCCACAGGCTTGCCGGCTTCGTCGATCAGGGTGACCTGAACCTGCGCGGCTGCCTTTGATGACTCGTCGGTGATGCGCCCTTGCAGCAAGGTCTCGGTTTTGGTGACGGGGGGCACGCGGATGTTGGCGATCTGGACCTCGACCTCCAGCGCGGCCACGCGTTGCAGCATGCTCTTGCTGGCATTGGCGTAGTGCTTCACGCGTGGGTCGTCCGGGTTGACGTCCGATCGAAGGCGGCGGGCTTCTTCTGCGATGAGCAGGCGGGACGCCAGTTGCGCGTCGAGCACCATGCCGAGCAGGTCGCTACGCTGATCCTGCAAGGTCTCGAAAGCACCCTGCAGATCGCTCTTGTAGGTTTTTTGTCCGGTGTTGGAAATGATGGCCATGACGTCACCCGTGAGGTTTGAAGAGGATGCCGGAGGTGGTGCTGCGGCTGGCGCACAGTGCGCTGGGGTTGAGCACCTGGTTGCCGACCTTGACCTCGGCCATGGCCGGGTTCATGTCGTTGGCCACGATGCAGTGGTCGCCCTGGTTGAAGCTGGCGTTGACGAGCCGCACGCCCAAGGCGAACAGCGACAGCAGAGTTTCGGGGCCGCGCTCGCTGAAGCGGTTGTTGGTGGCACGCAGGGTGTTGCCCATGAGCAGCCCGTTGGCGAACAGGTTGCCGCTGCGCAGGCTGAAGGATTGGTTGCTTTGGTAGGCCAGGTCGTCCATCGAGGCGATCAGGTGGCAGGTGAAGCTGGTGTTGCTTTGCCCGGTGCGCGACTGGTTGTCGTTGAACATCACGTTGCCGGCCGGGAACAGCCGGGCCACGGCGGTATCGCGCTGAATCACCATGGCGGCGGGCGCGGCATGCAGGCCGGTGGCCGCTTGCGTTTGCGCACCGGTGGCGGCCTCCTCGCGTGTGGCAGGTGCGGTGTTCGCCGTCAGGCTGCCTTCCCTTTGAAGCTGCAAGCCGGCACCCGCGTTGTTGACCCCGCCCAGGTCAAAGAGGAAGACGGTGCCGGCCATGCGCTCCTGGGCACTGAGCCCTGACAGCTCGCTGGAGAAGGCGTTGTCGTTGCATTGCACAGGCCCGAAGGCCACCGCGTACAAGGCCAGGCCCACGGGCTGATCAACCAAGTTCTCATGGATGCGCGCGGCAGGGCGCTGGCTGAAGGCCTCGCCTTGCGCCATGGCCTGCCGGTCCAGCAGGTTGAAATTGCTGACCAGCTTGATCACGATGCCGCCCCGGTGCCCGGGGATCAATGATTCGGTCGTGATGTCGGGGCTCAAGGGGCCGTTGTTGACCAGGCGGTTGTGGGTGATCTCCACGTCTTCGCCGTAGGCGATGAAAATGCCGCACACCGGGTTGGCACCTGTCACGCCGTTGTCTTCGATCTGGTTGTCAACGATGGCCAGGGCCTCGCACAGGCCCAAGGAGATGCCGCCCAGGCCTTGCTTGGCGGCCGTGCTGCGCAGGGCGTTGTCGAAGAGGTTCAACAGGCAGCCGGTGATCTGGTTGCCCAGGATGCGCAGGCCCACCACGGGCGTGCCAAGCTGCCCCAGGGCCGTTGCCAGGGCGCTGCTTCGCAGCTTGCTGGCTTCTTGCGTGGCTGCGGTCACGCCAATGCCGGACAGGCCCATGGCCGTCAGGGTGTTGCGCTCGATGGTGATGTCATAGAGGAAGCCGCTGTCTTCGCGCGTGGGCTTCTCGTCGTCTTTCAAGGTGATGGTGAGGTCGAAGCGCTGAGCGCCCGGGATGGGCTGGAGGTCCAGCTTGTCGATGCTCAAGCCCGGCTCGCCTTCGGTCACGCGGAAAGTGGCGGGGTTGCTGCCGAAGCGGAAAGTGCCATCGGCACCGCTCACTTCCACCCGGGTGTCCCCCGTGGCGGTGTCCGTCAGGGTGATCTGCACACCTGCACGCGGCTTGCCGTCGGGGCCGAGCACCAGGCCGATCACGCCCGATTCTTGCGGCAGGGTGAAAACGTGTTCGGGCTCTGGTTCGGGGGCTGGCAGGGAAGCACCCAAGGTCACGCCATTGCCGGCGCCGCCGACCACGGTGTTCTCCAGCACCCGCACGCGCTCACAGCCACCGCCCAACTGGATGCCGCCCAAGGCCCGGTAGGGCTGCGTCAACAGGGTCAATGGGAGCAGCAGGATCTCCCAGACGGTGTTGACGTAGCTGATGAACAGACGGGGGTTGAAGTAGACGATGTCGAGCTTGGCGCAGGGGTCGTTGGGGTCCAGTGGATCGGGTTCGGTGGGCACGTCGATCGGCGGCATGCGAAGGGCGGGCACCAGGCGGATGTCGTTGCGCTCGATCAGGCTGTCGTCACCCGCCAGGTAGATGGCCACGTCGCTGCCGCGCTTGTCCAGCATGCGGATGCGGTTGTGGTGGATGTTGGCGCCTTTGACATTGCGCGCACGGATGGCGTTGGTGCAGGCCAGGATGCGGTTGTGGGCCACTTCGATGTCCACCACCTCACCGGCCTTCTTGGCGCTGATGACGATGGCGGTGCCACCCAGGGTCACCATGTCCATGTGTTCCAGGCTGATGTTGACCGAGTCGCGGATGGTGAAGATGGGCAGCTTGGCGCCGTCTTTGCGCGGGATCACCTTGGTCTTGGTGTCGCAGCCCTTGATCTTGACATTGCGCCGGCCGTCGATGACGGCGTTGGTCTGGTGCAGGCCGGGCAGCAGGCAGATCTCGCCCCCGCTGGCAGGCAGGTGCTGCAGAGCTTCTTCGATGGAGTCGAAATCGCCATGGCTGGTGCGGCCATCGCCCACGTTGTAGGTGCAGCAGATCTTCTGGTTGGTGAGCGGGCGGAAGATGCGGCGGCAGTCGTCGATCTGGCCGGCGGCCCAGGTGATGGTGGTGGACGGCGCGGCGTTCCAGTTCAGGATGGCCAGGGCGACGCGGTGGTGGTGCACGCCTTGTGGCGGTGCGTTGGCCGGCCACACGGGCGGTTCGAAGGCGGCGCCCGAGGCGCGCACCGGGAAGGTCCAGTAGTCGCCAATCTGGTAGTTGGCGTTGCTGGCGGTGGCGGCGTCAAACTCCAGGCGGATGCCGTCTTTCAACTCGACCGGATTGGGGCCGCCGACCGGGAAGTTGGCGACGAGTTCGATGCCGTTCCACAGGCGGAAGAAGCCGGTGGCGGGCGTCACGGCGGGCCAGGGGCCTTGCACATTGGTGAGCGACAGGATGCCGTCTTGCGACAAGGTGGCATCGGCGGTCAGGGTGATGCGCCAACTGCCCAGGCCGGGGTCAAAGGCCAGCGCTTCGAGGTAGAAGTCGGTGACCCCGCAGTGGTTGATCATCTGGTCATTGGCGGTGATGGTCACCGTGCCGGTACCTGGGGCCGCTGCCGCGTACAGGCCTCGGCCGACCAGGCCGCCGTTCCACTGCGACCACTTGAAGCGCGCCCGATTGGCCGCATCGGGTGCGGCCACTTCGATGCGGTACAGGTAGTGTTCCAGGCCGGTGTATCCGCCACCGGCTTCCAGCGGACAGTCGCCCGTGATGGTGAGCACGGGGGCAGGCGACACGGTGAGCTTGCCTTTGGCGCCGAAGTCATCGGCCAGGCCAGCGGCCGCGCTGCAATCGTCGTTGGGGCCCAGGCGCAGCAGCTTCAGATTGGCGAAGGACTGGGTGCGCTCGGTGGTGTCGGGGCCGCCCAGGGCCGGTTCGATCAGGTTGAGCGGGTCTTGGAAACCGCTGACGGTGTCTTCCCACACGTCCAGCACCAGCAAGTCGCGGACGCCATCGGCGATGCTGGCGGGGGTGGCTTGTGGCGTCTGGAATGGCGGCGCGAAGTAACTGGCGATGAAGGTGGACGGCAGGTCCAGGGTCATCGACAGGCCATCGGCCCAGGCCCGCCCGGCATCCAGTTCAACCTTGACCAGGGTACCGTCGGTGCTGGCGCTCAGCGCCTTGAAGGCCTTGGTGTTGGACGAGGGCACGGCCAGCACGCCAGGGCCAAAGGTGTCGCGGCCCACGGCAGACTGCCAAGTTGCAGCAATGGCGGCGGCCTCGTTCCAGTCACGGTCCAGCAGCACGCGGCCTTGCTGGTGCAGCACCCCCGAGTAGTGCGGCTCCGTGTCAAAAGCCAGGAATGAAAAATCGCCCTTCATGATCGTGTCCCTCAAGTGATCGGGATCAGCACGGGGCGCACGCCAACCGGCATGAACTCACGTAGTCGGATCCCGATGTTTTTCCATTTGTGCGTGTTGAGCAGGTAGCCGAAAGCCCCCATCTCGTCGTCGTGGCTGCCGCCTTCGCGGACGCGCCGGTCGCAGTCGGGCCGCAGTTGCGCGTAGCCGGGTTGGCCGAACCATTCAGAGGTGAAGCGAAGGCGGGCGCGCGGGCCGAATACGCAGGCAAAGTGCTGTGGCAGCCGGTCGTGCTCGCCGCTGAACCAGCAGAACTTCAGGCAACTGCCGCGCTGAGGCAGGCCAATCTCCACCGTGTGGCTGTCCTGGTTGTCGTGCACTTCCAGGCGGTGCACGAACAGGCCGCTTTCGCCGCGCGCGGTTTGCACGCGGGTGCGGCCGAAGATGGTGACCCCCTGGATGACCAGGTCGGGGCCCCATTCAAGGTCGGGGTTGCCGGTGGCCGCGCCAATCGCCAGGGCGAAGGGCGTGGCCGCTGCAATGCCGCTGCCCGCGTCGACGATGCTGTCGCTCAAGGTCAGCAGGTAGCCGGTGTCGATGGCCAGCGGGCCGGTGATGCTGCGCTTTATTGTCAAGGCGGGTACCTGGTCGAAGGCGTCCAGGTCGGGCGAAACGAGACCGTAGTCGTTGCCCAGTCGCATGGCCCGGCAGATGGGCGCGCGCGTACCGGTCACGCTGCCGTCCAGGACCAGGCCGCCACCGGGATCGAGCGTGCAGCCCAGCACGTTCAACTGGCCAAGCGCGGCTTGCATGACGAGGGCATCGGTGGCCGGGAAGGCGGCATCGCCGGTGAGGTACAGGCCTTCCAGCGTCACTTCCAGTTGCTCGGCGTTGATGGCGCCAGGGCCGGTGATCTGCGTGGGCCTGACGCGCAGCGGCTGGCGCAGGCGAACCACCGGGCGTTGACCTGGCGCGCTGCGGATCCAAAGCGAATGGGCCAAGCGCAGGGACAGCACGCCAGCGTCATTGCCGATGCCGTTGATCGCGTTCAGGTCCAGCACATGGGTCTGGCTGTCGGTGATCTCGATGACCAGGGGGCGCGTGCGGGCGGGCAGACCGTCCAGTGCCTTCTGCAAGGTCAAGGGGTCGTCGAACCAGTTGATGGTCTTGAGCTCGTAGGTTTGCTCGGCGGGCCAGGTGGCGGGCAGGGCAGATCGCTTGACAGGCTGCGCGCCTGTTGGGCCGGCCAGAGCGTGGGTGGCCGAGACCAGCAGCCCATCCTGCAAGGGTGTGGCTTGCGTGGCCGGGTTGGCATCGGGCACGCCAAAGACCAGGCGACCACGCTCGGGGTCGATGACGACTTCCCAGGCGCGCAATGGGGGCGCCAAGCCCGATTCCCAGGCGCAGAGGTTGGCGCCCCGGACCTGCCAGGCCTGGCCCAGGAAGGGCGTGGCGGGCAGGTGCAGGACCAGGCCGACGGCGTCCGGGCCCGGGTGGGCGTTGCGCGGATCGCTGTAGGTTTGCACGGACACGTACTGGGCAGAGCGACCAGCCGGGGTGCCGTCGGTGAGGCGTGCCGTGGGCATGGGGCCGGGTACTTCGTCTTCGCTGCCCAGGCGGGGCGGATCGTCGTCGGCGTGGAAGCGGTGGGTGTTGAACAGCGGCCAAGGCTCGCCCTCCGCGTGCACGTCAAATCGCACCGCGAGCGCGGCCGAACCGGGGCTGGGCGGCACGGGTGCAGTCAGCCTGAACACGGGGCGCGACAAAGGCACCTGGAAATCCTCCAGGCGCCACAGCAGCACGGCCAGGTTGGGCAGGTTCCAGCCCGACATGCCGAGCGTGGGTGGCTTGACGTCCACCACGCGGGCGAATGGGTCGAAAGCGCCATTGACCAGGGACAGCAGAGCCGGGTCGCGCAGTGATGCCGTGCCGCCGCGCACGGCCGAGCGCATGTCGGTGCGAAGCTTCAAGGGTGGCGTGCCGCCCGCATCAGGCCTCTGGTGGTTGAGGTGTTGGTTCCAGGCCAGGCGCTCGCGCATCTCGACCGCATGGGCGGCCCAGCCGGACAGTGTGAACACTTGGGACTCGACCGCGCCCAGCGTGCCTTTGCGGCGCCGGTGGAAGACGGTGCGGGCCACGTCGGCGCGCAAGGTCCACGGGTCGCCGGACAGGCGTGTCGTGCCCAGCAGGTCGGCGATGTAGGCCACCACCCAGTCGTCGCAATGCTCGACGAACAGGTCGTGGTACTGAACATCGGTGCGGGCATGCAGCGCGGCCATCGCGTCTTCAATGACACCCAGGAATGCTTGCAGTTGGCCCGGCGGCGTTTGCTCGGTGTCGCGGATGCGGTAGATCTCGGGGAGCCGCTCGAACAGGGGCTGGCGTGGTGAGCTCATGATGGCTGGGCCTCCTTGTCCGCGGCGAGTTGCAGTTGCAAAGCGGTGGATGGCAGTGAGAGCAATCGGTCGCTGGCGCAGGGCAGTGAGCGCTGGGTGGCGGTGGCCATGTGCAGAGTGGGGAAGGCCAAGCCTGACAGGAGCAACTGCGGCTGGTGCGTGGACATCCTGGTCAAGCGCACCCAGGCGACACCCGGCACGTTTTGCACCGCGCCCACCACTTGCGAGCCATGCGCGCTTTCGCCGAACTGTCGTTGCTGCCAACTGAACAGGCCGCGCGATGAATCAATGCCATCCCCTTCTTCGCCCGTGGCACCCAGGGCTTGCAGGATGGCGGCACGCACGTCTTCCGCGCGGCGAGTGGCTTGATAACCCACGACCAGTTTCAAGGCCACCTCGGTGCGCGCGCCCTGGACCACCAGCAGTGGGCAGCGCCCCGCGCCGCGCGTGCGGACGGCGGTGCGCAAGGCGTCGGCGGCGGCCAGGGCATCGGCCTCCAGCGCGCCGTCGGTCAAGATGGTGACGCGCACCAGCGGCGAGCCGTCCACGCTGACCCAGGCGGCACGGGCCTTGAGGACACCGGGGATGGACAGGGCTTCGGCTTCGTAGTCGGCCAGGCTGACGATGCGCCCCAGGCTTTGCATGGTGCCGGGTGCGGCGGTGCGGGCGCCGTCTTCGGTTTCCGGCTTGGCACCGCCGGTGACCGGTTCCAGCATGAAGACAGCGTCCAGCCCGGCGGGCTTCTTGTCAGCCTGGGGTTTGGCGTCCACCTTCAGCGGGCCATGTGCGCCATCGCCCGTGCGGTACACGGCGACGACGTTGCCGCGGCCTGAGCGCAGTCGCGCGCCCGTCTTGCCATCGCCAAACTGCACCCAGCTCTTGCCTTCGGCGTCTTCGCGCACGATGTAGACGTGCTCTTTGGGGCCACATCCAAACAGGCTGTCGACGCGGGTCCATTCGATGCCGTTCACCCACACCTGCACCTGGGGCCAGTGCGGTGGAGACTGCGTGGTGTCCAGCAGGTAGGTCAGCGGGGTCTTGGGCAGGGCGAAGGTCTGAAAGGTGGCTCGGGCATCGCCATCGCCCAAGACCACTTGCGCTTCGGTCTTGCCTTGCGTGGCCTCGATCAGGTTGCCGTAGACCGTGACTTGGGGATCGTCGTGGCCAAACTGCGCGTAGGTGAACTCGCGGTCCAATTGCACGCGATGAAAGCCGGTTTGGTTGGCATCGACACCCGCCGTGTCCACCGACAGTGCGGTGGCCTGGGTCAAGTCATCGCCTGGCCCTTTGAGCAGCAGGCTCCGCTTCGCCAGGGCCGCAGCCTCTTGCGCCGTGCCATAGAAGTGCAATTCATCGCCCTTGCTCGCCAGGCTGGGTGTGAAGTCTGCATGCAAGCCAAAGGGCTCGCCCACCACTTCGTGGAAGCTGATGCCACGGATGTCGGCATGGCCCAGGGTGGTGAACAACTCGGTGATGGCCAGCGAATCGTCCAGGCTCAGCACGGTGCTGGCGCCGCTCAAAGGCCCCCAGGTCAAGGATTGCCGATCAACCTGCGACACGCGCCGCTCCAGCAAGCGCTTGCGGTCACTGCCGTTGCTGCTGGCCCGCAGGTTGGCCTCGATCAGGATCCGGGTTCCGGCCACGACACTGCTCACCTCGCCATCCAAGGGCATTTGCGTGGCGCTCAAGCTGGGCACCGAAGGTGCGCCCGTGTTGGCGTTGAGCCGCCGTTTGTACGAGACCTCTGCCGTGACGGCACGCCCCAGGCTGTCGACCACGACCTGCTGCGCGGGCGCGTTGTGCCCGAAGTGCCGATGCGTGCTGCCCAGCTTCCAGGCTTGCAGGCGTGGCGTCGAAGTCAGCGCGGGCACGCCCAGGCCAGCGGCCAGGATGGTGGTCGAGGACAGCAAGCTGATGCTGGACGAGATGGCTGGCGCGCTCAGGCTGAAACTGAAGGTCAAAGGCAAGGCCAGCAAGGTCAGTTTCTTCAAGCTGGTGACGCCGCCTTTCATCTTCACAACCGTGCTGCCAAAGGATTCCCAGGTCTTGTCCACCACCAGCACTTGAAGGTGGTCGTAGGCATCGCCGCTGCCGCGCGCCACGCCGACCATCACGCGGTCACCCGCTTTCAGGCTCACGTTCGTGCCCGCGTCCAGCACCAGCGTGAAGGTGTCGGTGCCATGGCGGATGGCGGGCACCTGGCGGGGCCGGTACAGGTGGAACTGTGACAAAGCGGGGTGGGCGATCAGCTCGCGGCTGGTCTCGAAGACGGCGGGCTTGTCCTCGCCCTCAAGTTGCGCCTTGACGCCCAGGCCCATGGGCAGAACCACAGGCTGCGTGCCTTTGACCGCGAAGGCAAAGCGCGCTTTGCCGCCCACGCCCGGCGCCAGGCGGTAGCCCAGCAGGCGCACCAGGTCGGCCACACTGTCACGCCATTTGGCGCTGCGCAGGTAGGCCTCGTTGGCGTACAAGTCCTGGTAGAAGCTGAGGATGTCGCCCACTTCGGCGGCGGCTTCGATCAGGGCGATGCCGGGGTCGTCGGGCAGGCGGTGCGTCCACGCGGCCAACGCAGGGCTGGCGTCCAGCAAGGACAGCATGTGTTCGCGCAGGTCAGCATAGCTGCCGATGCGGTAGCCGATGGTGGACAGGCCTGGTCGGTTGAAGACCACCTTGGGGAAGTCCGCCGCTTGGCGGCAGTCGTTGTCGCAGCTCATCGGCGGCCTCCGGTGATCTCGAAGGTGATGCGGCCGGTTTCCAGGTGGTCCGGGTCATTGGCGACGACGATGATCTCGAAGGCGCCTACGTCCAGCTTCTCGGTGCGCGATTCGGGCAGGTCGGAGGGATCGATGTCGACCACGGTGATGCCACCGCCGGTGCCGGGGTTCCAGCGCCGCATGCTCAGGCGCAGCACGCGGCCGATGCCGGTGACCTTCAGGGCGCGGCCGATCAATTGGCTGGCGTACAAAGGCTGGCCAAAGGTCCAGGCGTCGGGGTTGAAGAAGCCGGAGCGGCCGTCGCGCGTCCAGCTATCAGAGAACTCTTCTTCAAGCGCAGCGCGCAGGTCTTCGGGCCAGTAGGCCTGCTGGGCGCACAGGGTCATCTTGATGTCCAGCGGCACATAGCTGGCGGGGCGCACTTCCAGGTCTTCGCCGATCAGGCGCACGGCCTCCAAATGATTGGCGATGGTCTGGCGCAAGGGTTCGGCCAGCACGGTGGTGCCCACGGGGTCGATGGCCACGCGCACGGTGCGCCAACTGCCGGTCCAGGCGTACCTGGCTTTGGCGTGCGAGACGCCAGGCAATTCTTCGGCGCGCTTGGCGTAGTCCTGCAAGGTCACCGCACGCAACTGGCGCTGGCGGTAGGCCTCGGGCACGCGGCGCACGATCTCGGCCACTGGCTCGGGGTCGCGCCCGTTGACCACGTCGAAGGGGTTCCACACTTTTTGAACCGCGCCGCTGGCATCGTCGAAGTTGACGAGGGCGTCGGCGCCGACATTGCCCTGGCTGCCTTGGCCCACGCGGTAGCGGCAACGAACCAAGGCGTTGGACGGCAGGGCCGCGCCATTGATGCCGTCGCCAAAGCGGATCGAGCTGCCACCCAACTCATCGGTCTCGATCAGGAAGTGCTCGTCGTCACCTTCGCTTTCGATCAGGTCGGACTGCTCCTGCCAGGGTTGGGCGAAGCCTTGCACCGAGACCTGCGCGGTGGTGCGCGTGGGCAGGTCGCCGCCGGGCGTGGTTGCGCGGTAGGCCAAGGGCGAGGCCGGGAACGGGCACAGCACGCCGCGTTGAGGTGATTCACTGCCTTGCTGGCGCGTGACGACCTCATAACGGGCTTCGTCGGTGGCCACCAGGCTGTGCTCGTCCACGCTGCCCAAGGGCTGGCCGGGCGCGCGGAAGGTGGTGATGCGGGGGCGGCCTTGCGTGGCGCGAACCAGGTTGGCGTGGAACAAGCTCACGTCGTTGATGACCACGCCCGAGCATTCGCAGATGAAGCAGAAATTCTGTTGCAGGGCGTCCTCAAGCAGCCAGCGCACGCGCACCAGCCATTCGCTGGTGAAGGGATCTTGCAGGGTTTGGGCGCGGGGCGTGGGGCCGCCCAATGGCAAGAGGCGCAGCAACTGGCGCTGGGCGGTGCGCGCGCCATTGGGGGTGCCGGTGGCTGGATTCAGGGCTTCCTGCACCAGCAGGTGATCCACGCCGACATCCACGTCTTCCGCGCCGGGTGCTGGTGCCTGGCTGGGGTGCGTTCCGAGGAAGAGATCGCGCAGTGACTCGGCTTGCGCCTGGGTGAGTGGCAACAGCCCGGTCAGGTCCGCTTCTGTGGTCCCTTTGGCCAGGGCGGTGACGGTGTCGCCCCAGGTGTACAGGCGCAGTGTGCTGAGGGGTGCAAAGCAGCGCTGGCGCCACTTCGGGCCTTCGCGCGGCATGGCGAAGATCACCGCGCCCGCGTCTTTCCAGTGCTCTCCCGTCCAAGCGCCGAACTCGTCGTTGGGCGTGGCGGGCAGGTCCACCGTGGCGGTGACATTCAATGCCAGCCAGGTGCTGGCCTGGTTGCCCTGGTGGATGTGGTAATCCATCAAGCGGGCATGGCGGGCCAGCGAGACGCGCTTGCGGGCGGTGGCGATGGCCCTTTCGTTCAAGACCCGGTCGTGGTAGTCGGCCTGCTCATCCGCATCGGCGGCGATCAGGTCGATCAGCACCTGGTCCAGATCGGCTTCGCTGGTGGGCGACCAATTGGGCACGCGTCGCATCATGGCCGCGATCAGCACGTGGCGGAAGGAGTCGTAGTCGCGCGCCAGGTAGTCGATCTCGGGTTCGATGGGGGGCGGTTTGACGCGCTCGGACGGCGTGCAGTTGAGGTTGAAGCAGCCCGGGCGGAACTTGAAGGGCAGGGCGTTGAGCAGCGGGTCCATCGCCAGCGGCAAGGCATTGCCCGGCGCGGACAGGCCCACGGCAGTGGTACACAGCAGGTAAGTCGAGTAGTCGCCCACCGGGGCGATCTTCAGTTTGAGCGTGTTGGCGGTGGCGCCAGCCTGCACCTGCACCACTTGAACCGGCCTGGCCGGGTTGCCCGCGCGGTGGCGCTCGGCGCCTTGCACCATGAAGGCCTCCTTGGGCGGCAGGGGGGCCAGGGCGTTGTCGTTCCAGAACTCGACTTCCAGCCAGGCAAAGGCGGGCTTGGGCGCTGCTTCCAGCGTCACATAGGCCAGCTTGAAGGCGTTCAGGCCCTTGGCGTCCAGGTCGCGGGCGCGGTCACTCAGGCGTTCTTCGTTGCGCAGCAAGGTCATGTCAGTGCGCTCCCTGGCGTTGCAGGCGCACGCTGATCACCTCGCCGGTGGCGATGATGCGGTAGCGCAAGTCCACGTTGAGCGTCGAGTCTTTGGAGCTGACATCGAGCAGTTCAACGACGATGCGTTGACCCAGCCAGCGCGACAGGTTCTGGCTGACCAGGGCCTTGGTGATGCCGGCGGTGGCGTCGTCATTGCGCTGAAAGACCAAGCGGCGCAATCCGGCCCCGAAGCTGGGCAGGAAAGGCCGCTCGCCCTGCGCGGTGAGCAGCAACTGGATGATCTCGCCTCGGATGTGGTCGGGCAGGTCGGCGGGCGTGGCCGTGCGCCCATCGGTGCCGATGCGAAATGGGAAGGCCAGGTGGCGGCCGTTGTTCATGCTCATGGCAGCGGCGTCCTGTAGGTGTCGACCGTGAAGGCCATGGTGTGCCGGTGCTTGGTCAGGCCGCCGTCGCCGGTGTTGTCGGTGGTGACCAGGTCGCCCACGTGGTCGCCCAGGAACTTCAGCACCCCTTGAGCGATGGCCGCGAACAGGATCTTGCGGTCGTCGGCGCCCTGGCCTTCGGTGGGCAGGAATTCGCCTTTGCGCGCCTGCCATTCGTTCTGCATGGCTTGGTCGATGTACGCGGCCAGGCTGGACGCGAAGTCATCGAAGGTGCCGGCTTTGAGGGGGGAGCTCATGGGGTGGCCTCGGTCGATCAACCAGTGGTGACGCGGGTCGACAGCAAGGCTGGCGTCGCGGGTGGGAACGGCGTGACGGGTACGATGGGCGTGACCGGGATGCCGATCACCGTTTCCCCCACGTGCATGTGCGCGTTGAAGATGCTGACGAGCTGGTTCAGGTACTGCAGCAAGGAATCGCCAAAAGCCACGGGGTGCGTGGCGCCCTCGGTCAGCTCGATCAGTGGTGCTTCGACGATCACCTTGGTGGCCGCCAGCAGCTTGATCTGCCCATCGTTGACGCTGATGGTCATCAGGTTGCTGCCGTTGCCATCAGACAAGGTCAGCGTGTTGGCGTCGTCGTCCAGCGCGACCATCAGGCCTTTCTCGCTGCGCAGGATCTTCAAGGCGGGCTTGGCCGCGGTGCCTTTCTCGTCCGCCGGGACATCGCTGGTGCCCCACCAACCGCCGGTCCAGATGGGTCGGGATGGGTCGCCCGCTTCGAACTCGATCCACACGCCGGCGCCCACGGGCGGGATGGCATGGAAGCCCACACCTGGGCCCGCATAAGGCGAACAGGGCGTGGCCCAGGGCGTGGACAGTTCGCCAAAGATCTCGGGCACCTGGGCCTTGATGCGGCCGATGGCGGAGGGGTCTTCGTTGTCGGTGACCAGGCCGCGGTACTTGCCGAAATGGCGCGTGCGCGATTGCGTCGCCAACTCGACCACCAGTTTTTCGAGCGTGCCGCTTTCCATCAGAACACCCCCGATGCCAAGCCCGCACCGCTACCCGCGCCACCGGCCGAGCGAGCATTGCGGTGCAGAGAAAACTTTTGCCGGTAGCCGTGGTCGGTCAGCACATGGGTGACGCGGCCGATGAGGTAGTCGCCCGACAGGTAGCCGCCGATGCCGCGCACGCGGACCAGGTGGTAGGGCTGCATCACGCCTTCGTAGTTGTCGGCGTCCAGCTCGCCATTGGCCGCGTAGGCCCAGGACGAGAGATCGACCGTGGCCGAAGTGGCCGCGTCCAGGTCGGTCTGCTCTTCGCGCGTGCCGGTCAGCAGCATCACGGCGGGCTGGGTCATGTCGTGCGTGGTGGCGTCACCCAGGGGCGCGATGTCTGCGGCATCGGTGCCGCTCGTCAGCACGCTGCGGTCGGCCAGGCTGATGCTGCCCGCTTGCGCTTTGATGGGCCGCAGAGCGTCGAACTCGGCCGAGAAGCTGGCCACATTGCACTTGTCGCCCACCAGCAGGATTTCGGGCAGGTCGGCCGCGTCGAACTGAGGGCGCTTGAACATGCCCACGCTCAGGCCAGGCACCTCGCCGGGCTTCACGTAGGTGAACATGCCGTAGCGCTTGGCCAGGTCGCGCAGCAACTGCATGCTGGTGCCGCGCTGCACGACCACGCGTTGAAGCGCAGCGCCGGCATCGGGGGCAGCATCCACATCGGCGCTGAAGCCCACGTCGGTGAAGAGGCTCGTCACGATGTCCTGGGGCGCCATGTCTTCAAACAGCACGACTTTCTCGTCGCGGTTGAGCTGCACACTGTCGTCCTGCACCACCAGGGTCATCACGCTCTGGTTGGGCGCCGATTTCATCTCGTAACGGTTGCCCACGACCATGCCGTCGATCAGGGGTAGGAAGTCGGCGTCGGCCACCTTGACCTCGATGCGCACGCGCACGAAGGGTTGCGCGATGTCGTCCTCGATGCCCGCCCACACGCCCGCGTCGTCGGTGCCCACGGGCAGGTCCAGCTCGGCCTCGGCCGCGATGCCGATGCCCTGGTCGATGCGGATTTCGGTGAACAGCGCCAATTGCTCCGCTGACGCCGGAGCGTTGTCGAAGTAGACGCGGTATTCAGCCTTGGCCATGGTGCTCAGCTGTTGGGGATATTGATGGTGCGGCCGGTGGGCTCCAGCAGCGATGCCGCTTCCAGCTCGGTGTTGGCATCGGCGACGTGCCAGTAGCGCGTGGCATCGCCGTAGCGCTGCTCGCTCAGGGCATCGAGTTGGTCGTGCGATCGCACGGTCACCTCAACGCCGGGTGTCGATGGCAGCGGGCGCAGCTTGACGGCGGCGACCGGTGCACCGGCACGGTCTGGCGCAGTGACGGTGGGCAGGCCGAAGTAGCGCGAGTTCTTCAGGAACATGAGGGCTTCTCCATCCGTCAAAAGGGAATGATGTCTAGCGCAAACTCAACCGCCTTGGCGAGGTTCAGGGTCGCCTGGGTGTCCTTGATCATTTGCGTGTACTTGTAGGCGCCTGCGCCCACGGCGTCGTCGGTGGGGGCCTGGCTGGAGACCTGCATGCCAATCTTCACTTCGGCTTGAATGGGGTTGAGCAGCACGTCGTACTTTTGCTCGGTGATGGACATCGAGGTGATCGTCACCGGCAGCACGCGCGAGGGGCCCCAGATGAACAGGATGCGCGGCAGAGGCACGCGCGGGATGGGCTGCGATGGTGGCGTGGTGCTGGGCCCTGAAATCGCCGATCCCACGGCGTCGATGGCCGCACCGATCAGGCCGCCGGGCGTGGTGGGCGGGTACACCATTTTTTCCAGCGCCGCGATCTGGGGGCCCACGCCGAACAGCCTGGGAATGGCCGAGACCGCGCCGCCAGCGCCCAGGTCATCGGCCGCTGAAAAGCGTGCGGTGATCTCGAAGCGCTCGGAAGGCGGCGCGGCCGCCGCGTGGTTCTCGGTGCGCGGCTGCGCCGCCGCCGTGCTGGGCGGCTGGGGAATGGTGATGGTGCGCGTCATCTGTTCGGGGTTGAACTGGAAGACGACGATGTTCGGGATCGGCCCGAGGATGTTGGCGCCGTATTCCACCAGCACGCCGCGCAATGGGAAGAGTGCCATCAGACCGTCTCCCCGTGCGTGGTGCCGATCCAGTCGACCAGGCGCGCAGCGATCAGGTCGGTCAGCGCGTGCGCATCCATGCCGGAGGGGGCATCAATGGCCCCCAGGTCGGCTTGGGCGACGACACTGCTGGCACCTCGCAGCTTCAGATCGGATAGCCGACGGGTCAGCGCCGGACCGAGCAGTTCTTGCACCTGTCCGCCCATCTCGGTGGACACGCCTTGCAGCGTGACCGCGAGGTGATCGATGTCCAGCTTCATCATGCCCAGACCTCCATGAGTGCGGCATAGCGCCCGAACTGTTCGCGGCCGGCCACGCGGTTCATCTTCTCCAGCTCGCGCTTGATGGCGGTGAGCACGTGGGGCATGTCAACGCGTGCTGGCAACGGCGCGCTTTGCTTTGACGCGGCCAGCAGGCAGGCGTTGAATGCGGCCGAACGGATGTGGCCACCGGCCATGTCGAACTGCTGGGCCAGCCAGCGGCAATCCAGCTCGGTGATGTCGACCTGAGCGGGGAAAACCTGGCGCCACAATTGCTCGCGTTCGATGACGCCCGGCACCGGGAACTCCACGATGTGGCGCAAGCGGCGTGTGAAAGCTTCGTCCAGGTCCTTGCGGCGGTTACTGGCCAGCACGGCCAGGCCCTTGAAGCGCTCCATGCGTTCGAGCAAATAGCTGATCTCGATGTTGGCGAAGCGGTCGTGCGCGTCTTTCACCTCGGTGCGCTTGCCGAACAAGGCGTCGGCCTCGTCGAAGAACATCAGGCAGTCGCTGGTCTCGGCGGCGTCGAAGATGCGGCGCAGGTTCTTCTCGGTCTCGCCGATGTACTTGTTGACGACCTGGGACAGGTCGATGCGGTACATGGGTAAATCCAGTTCGTGCGCCAGGGCTTCGGCCGCCATGGTCTTGCCGGTGCCCGGTGGGCCGCAGAACAGCACCGACAGGCCACTTTCGTTCCAGGCCTGGGCCGTGCCCCAATCATGGTGAACACGGCCCAGCACTGACATGGCAGCGACGATTTCGCGCAGTTGCTGGGCCTGTGCGGTGGGCAGCACCAATTCGTTCAGGGCGAAGCGTGGCGTCACGGCATTGGCCAGGCCGTCGAGTTCAAGCCGGGCTTCGGCGCGACAAACGGCGAACAAGTCCGAGGCGCGGGCTTCATCGCCCAAGGCGGAGGCTGTTGCTGCGGCGCGATCCAGCGGGCGCTCGGCCATGCGGAAGCGCCGCGCGGCTTCAGGGATGGCCTCGCGAACGGCGGGGGCGCAGTCAGCGAGCAATGCGTTCAGCCGCTGCCCCCGGGCTGCCACGTCCAACGGCGGCAGGGTGCAGGTGGGCAGCATCAGCTTGCCTGGCAGGCCACGCGCAGCCTGGCCGCCATCGGTGGTGGGCAGGTACCAGCGCAATGGCAGGGCCGCCAGTGGCGCGGTCCAGTGATCGGCTCCGTTGGCGCAGCAGCGCTCTTGCCAATGTTCCGGGAGCAGCACGTCTACGCCCCGCAGCCAGCAGACGGTCGCTGCGGTGGCCAGGCCGCGCTCGGGGGTGATGTCGTCGCTCAGCACGCACAGTCCTCGGCCAGTGGCCGTGCTCAGGGCCTGCGCCCATGACGTGAAATCAGTGCCGCGTTGTGCTTGCAAGGGCAGCACCTGCATGGTGGCGGGTGGGTCAGAGCGCAATCGGGCCAGCACGGCTTGCATCTCGCGTGGCAGTTCGCGCGTGGGGGCATCAACGTTTTGCAGCAGGCCTCGGGGGCCGCTTTGAGGATCCAACAGGGCCTGTGCCACGCCGACGGGCATGTCCAGCGCCTGATGCCAGTCCAGCACTTCCCGCCCGCTTGGCAAGTGCAGCAGGCCATGACGGAACAAAGCGTGGCTGGCGTCAGCGCAGGCGGCCACGGCCATGGGGTCGTCCCACAGGCGCTGTGCCAATGCCAGCGTCGGCCAGGGGCGAGACAGGTCGTTCTGGCAGGCCGCACACACCGCGCCGATCGAGGCATCGACACGCCCCGCCAGCGCGCAGGCCAACACGAACTGGGCTGCGGGTGTCAAGCCGCAAGTGCGCGTCAGCCAAGCCCAATCCCCGTGGCGACTGAGGCGCAGACGAGGTGCCTCCAGCTCGGCAATGCGGTCGCTCAAGTAGCGCGCGGTCGTGTCCTCGGCAAAGAAAGCGCGCTTGTCGTCGCGAAAGCGCGCCAAGTCCAGGCTGTCTTGCACCGGGTCCGTGATGGGTGGCAAGGCACCGGGGGCAGATGCGGTGCCATGGCCCCGCTGGTGCCAGCACCAGGCTATCTCACGGCGCAGACGCCAGGTCACCTGCGCCAGCCAATGGGCGCACACCGGGTCACCCACACCCAGGTCGGGGTTCATGGAAACAGGCGTGGCGGCGAGTGACGTGCTCATGTCCAGCTCAGCACGGGAGAGTCCAGGGCCTGCTCGCCATTCACGCGCAGGATCACCCGGTAGTTGGGATTGGGCGCCAGCGCTTGAACATCGCTGACGGCGAAGGTGAGGGAGGTGGCGCTGCCGCCGGGCTGCGGCTCCAGCAGCAATTGCGCTTTGCCATTGAGGTAGAGCGCTGCGTAGATGGCGGCATCAGGCCCACCCAGTTGCGCGCCATTGACCACGAACTGACCGAACAGCTTGCCTGACACCAGGGTGAGTGGAACAGGCAGGTTCACGGTGGTGATCCGGGGCAGCAGGTGCCCGGCCACTGCATTGCTGCTCAAGGTGTGCCCATCAGGCAGCGTGCGTGCCACGCAAACGGGGTAGGCGCCCGCGGTGATGGGATCGGCCAGCGGGACGGTGGCGCTCAAACCACCGTCGGCCGTGGGTGTGGCGGGGTAGACCGAGGCACCCACCATGATCTGATCGTAGCCCGCAAGATCAACACCCCGCAGCACGAAGGCCTGGCCAGCACTGATGCGCTCTGGTTCGATGGCACTCAGCCTGGGGCCCAGGCTGGGCAGGGCCGTGACGCCTTCGTACATCTGCGGGGGGGGCAGTGGTTTGCCGATGGTCTTGACTGGCAGGGCATAGGCCGGAGGCGTGTCCATCGGTGCCAGCATGACCGGGCGGACCTGGAACGCGGCCGAGATGCGGTACTTTTCTTCGCTGCCCTGCATGATCTTGGACAGCATCTCGACATCGGCCTCGTCGAAGGTGATGCGCAGAGGATCCGGGCTGCTCGACAAGGCGGCGTTGGTCGGATCGGGCGGGATCACGCTCATGCTGTTCAGGGCCAGTATGCCCCGGCTCAGCAGCTTGTGCGCGGCGATGGAGTCGCTGTCCGCGCCATCGAAGGCGGTCAGCAGGTAGTAGAGCACCAGCCAAACGGGAGGGGCCTGCCCGGCGTCAAGTGGTCGGTTGCGCAGGTTGGCGTCAATGCCCACACGGTACAGGAAGAGGTTGAAGCTGCCGCCCGTCGCGCCGGCATTGCTGGCATCTTCGGGTCGGCCCACGGCCACGGCGTTGATGCCGGTTCGGGATGCAAGCTGAACCTTCAGCAGATCGCTGACGGCGCCGATGGCCTCACTGCTGGCGGCAAGTGACATGGCTCAGCTCCAACGCACATGGTGGCGGCGCAAGGCAAACCGCGCTGGCGCCGGGGTGGGCTCGGCCACGAGCTGAGGCTCGGGCATCATCACCGGCGCAGGGTTGGCGGCACGCACTTCCAGGGTGATGGTGCCAATGCGGACATGGGTGCGGGGCATGGTTTCGCCTGGGCTGGAGGGCGTGATCGTTGGGGGTGATTCGCGCTGGTGATCAGCCTGCACTGGCCGCACCTGGAATGACGATGCCACGGAGACGGCCTGTTCAGGGGCTTGCCATGCCAGGCTCTGGCTTTGTTCCTGCGAGGCGGGTTTTTGCCGGGGCAGGGCCAAGCTGCTGGGGCTTGCATGGGTTGATGGCGCCTCTTTGACCAGTTGCTGCGTGGCTTGCGGCAAGGGCATGCCGCGTGGTTGTCGCGGTGAACTCGACGTGGTGTTGGTCTGAGCCGCGGTTGATGGCGCCAAAGTTGTGTCTGTCCAAGCTTCCTTCTGAGAATGGGGCAGCGGCGAGGCCAATACTGGCTGGCCTGGTGGGACATGGACCGGCCATGCCATCGCGTCGGGCACAGGAAGGGTGTCGGCTGGGGCCTTGGTGAGCGGTTCAGCCGGTCGCGCCATCGTTGGAGCCTCTGAGGTGGTTTGCGCCTTTTGCCTAGGCAGCGTACCCAGCAACGGCGAGGTCTGGCGCTCCTCACTCAAACTCAGATGGGGTGCGGTGGTGGCCATGGGCCCCGTGACCTCGGCATGCTGCTCAAACATTGAAGGGCTCACCGTGGCGCGTGCGCAGGGCGTCACCGCAGGCGATGCGACCTGCGCGGCCAGTCGGGCAAAATAGCCGCTCACGCCCAGGCTCCTTCACCGTGAAGCTGCCGCAGGTAGTGCGCGCGCCGCCACCGGGGCAAGGCCAGGATGTCAGACTCGCGCCAATGGAAGGCGCTGGCCAGTTGCAGCACGTCATCCAGCATGCGGGCTTGCGCACGCGAGAAGCCGTCGATCAGCAGAGCTTCCAGGTCACAGACCAGGGTGTTGTCCTGCGCGCAGGCGGGGCAAGCCGTGTGCAGGCGCAGTGCGGTCAAAGGGTCGTGCGCTTCAAAGGCATCGTCCAGCATGGGCAGCAGCGTGGACAGGGCAGGCGGCTCTTCATCAGGCGCCACGCCATGCACCGCTTCAATCAAAGACGCCGCCAGAGCCTCTTGCGAAGAAGGCCCTTCCAGCGTCCAGCTTTGCAGATCACGGCCACGAGGCAGGCGCAATACCAACTCGACGCCGCTGTCGCTTCGCCAATTGAAGCGCGGCGTAGCCGACTGGCCGACCAAGGCGCGCAAATCCAGCGCGACTTCCATGGGCTCGCTGCACCGAGTGCACGCGCTTTGCAACTCGATGACGGGCTCCTGAGCGGCCAAGCGCATGGCGATCAAGGCCTGCAAGCGTTGGTTCAGCGTCCAGTCCCAGGCCTCATCCGCTTCGATGGCCTGCCCATCTGGGCCGCACACGCAAGCGGCCAGCAAGGCCGTCACCGTGCCAGGGCGGTCAGCCGCATCGAACACCAGGTCGATGTCTGCCGCCGCGCTGCCAACGGCACGCGCCCGCCAGGCCTGAGCATCCTGCCCAACCATCATCAACCCGCCTCATTCGGCTCAGGCGTGTCAGCATCGCGCACCCAGCCTTCCAGTTCGATCTTGATGTGCTCGATCGCCACGGCGTTCGCATTGGCATCCAGGTCGGGCAGGGTCACGAACTCGCTGACCCAGCAACGGAAGAGGAAATAGCGGATGGCCACCTGGCTCTTCTCGTTGAGCACTTCCAGGGTCAGGTCCTTCTTGTAGCCCGCCAGGTCCATGGCTGAGTCGCCCGCATAGCTGCCGACCGCATTAGCCCACTTCTCGAACTCCAGGTCGTGGGTGATGCCGCGCTCCAGCGTCACGCCTTCGTAGGTGGAGCGGCCTGGTGATTTATGGTCATAGCTGTTCTGCCCGCCGCTTCGGTGCTTGACCACTTCGGTGGTGCGCTTGAGCGAGCTGACCTTGGACACGCCGAGCACGGCCTTGCCGTCCCACAGCACGCGGAATTTGAAGTTCTTGTAGGGATCGATGCGGGTCGCGTTGACGACGAAACCGGTATTGGCCATGACGAGGTTCTCCGGTATTTATTTACAGATCACCAGCGATCTGCTGGATGCTGATGACGACAAATTCGGCGGGCTTGAGTGGGGCGAAACCGACCTGGATGTTGACGATGCCCTGGTTGCGATCGTTCTGGTTGGTGGTCTCGCCATCGCACTTGACGAAATAGGCCTCCTTCGGCGTGCCGCCCTGGAAGGCGCCCTGGCGGAACAGCGAGTTCATGTAGGCGCCCACGTTGAGGCGGATGTTGGCCCACAGCGGTTCGTCATTGGGCTCGAACACCACCCACTTGGTCCCCCGGAACAGCGACTCTTCCAGCATCAAGGCCAGGCGG
Source organism: Aquabacterium sp. (assembly GCF_030652515.1). Lineage (GTDB taxonomy): Bacteria > Pseudomonadota > Gammaproteobacteria > Burkholderiales > Burkholderiaceae_C > Aquabacterium. Next base: position 30,929 of record NZ_JAUSAR010000192.1, read on the forward strand.
CGGATGGGCACGTATTTCCACTCCGAGCCCATCTGGTCGGCGCCGACCAGGGTGCGTGCGCCCCAGGCAATGCCGCCATAAACCGGGAAGGTGCGCAGGCAGTTGATGGCCAGTGGATTGAGCACGCCGTTCTCGGCGTCGGTCAGCTTGGTGTCGAGTTGTGCCACGCCGTTCAGCACGGCTTCGACCCCGGCCGGCGCCTTCCAGACCCCCCGTTGACTGTCGGTGCGCGCGTAGATGCCGGCGACGGTGCCGCTGGCAGCCACGGAACGCAGGCGGAACTCGTTGACCGGGTCCGGAATCTGCGTGCGCGGAAAGTACAGCGCCGCATTCTTGTTGCGGAATTCGTTGTGGTCGTCCAGCCAGTCCTTGATCTCTTGCACCTCGTTTTTGTCGGAGGGGAAGTCGATCAAGGCGAAGGCACGCTTGCGCTCGCAGAAGGCCAGTGCGGCGCTGTAGACGGCGCGCGTCTGCGAGTCGGGGAAGCCATCGGCCACCGCGCGTGGAATGCACAGAATGTTGAACAGGTCGACCTTTTCAAGTGCGTTCAGGCCTGTGAACAGCGCGGGGTTGCCGATGATGGCCGTGGCGTCGGGGGCGATGCCATCGCCACCCACCGTGGACTTCTTGAGTGCCGCCACGTCCGCCCCTGCCACCAGCCCCAAAGGGTACTGCTGCACATTGGTGTTGTTGGCGGCCACCAGCGCCAGCGTGGTGGCCGTGGTGTCGGCAGCGGCATTGGCAATGAGCACGGTCTCGACTGGATCGAAGGTGGTGCTGCCTTTGCCCGACAACACGCGTAGCCTCGTGCCCACCACTTCCACCGTGGCGCCGGTGTAAGACGTGGAATTGACATTGGCCGCGCGAATCGTCTTCTCCAGGCGGGGCCGAAGCTGGGCCAGGGTGGTCACGGTGCCGGCGGCCCAGACATCCAACGTGGCATCCACGGCTGCCATTGCCCCGATTTTGACGCTGATCTTCTTGCCGCTGAAACCATTGAAGTCGGCCAGCGCCAAAGCCGCCAGATCGCCGCTGATGGTGCCGCTGGAGGCCGGTCGATTGGTGGCGGTGGCACCTGCGCCTTTCACCACCTTGATCAACTTCGAGCCATCGTTGATCACCTTGACGGCGTAACGAGGCTTGGTGTCGTCCATCGTGAGGTTCAGAAAGCGCTCACTGCCCAGGGGCTTGGCCTTGGCACTGGGGCCGTCGTAGCGGGTCACCGTGAGGTTGAACAGCGTGGCCGCATCAGGCTTGCTGAAGTCCACGCTGTAGTCCACGTCCACGCGAACGTTGTTGCCCCACAGGCCCTCGCTGTAGGCGCGCACGTCCAACACGGCCGCGCCACCACCCGATGCATCCGCCTTCAGTACGGCGCCGGCCAGTGACACCGGATGGGTGCCGTCCGCCGTGGCCACGCGGATCACGTAGGCCGAGCCACCCCCATTGAGGAAGTACTGGGCAATGGCGTAGCTTGCCTCGCTCCGGTCATCGAGGCCACCGAAGACACGCTGAAAATCGGCCATGCCGAAGATCTCGATCGCCTCGTTCATGGGCCCTTCCCGGAAGAAGTCGATGAAAGCGGTGATCGAGGTGCCCAC
>NZ_JAUSAR010000193.1 GCF_030652515.1 Aquabacterium sp.
CGGCACGGCCAACGGTGGGGCCAACCTGGACACCACGGCCCGCACGATGACGCTCAACGTCACCTCGGTGAACGACGCCCCCACAGGTGCCAGCACCACCATCACCACGCTGGAAGACACGGCCCACACCTTCACGGCAGCCGACTTTGGCTTTGCCGATGCCAACGATGCGCCCGGCAACGCCTTGCAAGCGGTCAGGATCACGAACCTGCCAGGCTCGGGCAGCTTGACCTTGAACGGCGTGGCAGTCAGTGCAGGCGACTTCATCTCGGCAGCCGACATCGCCGCCGGGCTGCTGGTGTACACGCCGGGCGCCAACGACCACGGCGCAGGCTACGCCAGCTTCACCTTCCAGGTGCAAGACGATGGCGGCACGGCCAACGGCGGCGTCAACCTGGATGGCACACCGCGCACGATGACCGTGGACGTGACCTCGGTGAACGACGCCCCGGTGGGCACCGACACCACCGTGACCACGCTGGAGGACACCACCTACACCTTCACGGCGGCCGACTTCGGCTTCACCGACCCGAGCGACGTCTCGGCCCACGCCCTGCTGGCCGTCAGGATCACGACCCTGCCAGGCTCGGGCAGTTTGACGCTGAGCGGTGTGGCGGTCACGGCAGGCCAGGTGATCTCAGCGGCCGACATCGCCTCGGGCCTGCTCAGGTACACGCCAGACGCCGATGGCCATGGTGCAGGGCACGCGAGCTTCACCTTCCAGGTGCAGGACGATGGCGGCACGGCCAATGGCGGTGTGAATCTGGACGGCACGCCCAGGACCATGACCGTGGACGTGACAGCGGTGAACGATGCCCCCGTGGGCACCAGCAACACGGTGAGCACCCTGGAAGACACGGCCTACACCTTCACGGTGGCGGACTTCGGTTTCACCGACCCCCAGGACACACCAGCCAACGCCTTGGCTGCCGTGAGGATCACGACCTTGCCAGCCGCGGGCAGCTTGACCTTGAACGGCGTGGCGGTCATCGCAGGCGACTTCATCTCGGCCGCCGACATCGCCGCTGGCCTGCTGGTGTACACACCCGGGGCGGATGCCAACGGCGCAGGCTACGCCAGCTTCAGCTTCCAGGTGCAGGACGATGGCGGCACGGCCAACGGTGGGGCCAACCTGGACACCACGGCCCGCACGATGACGCTCAACGTCACCTCGGTGAACGACGCCCCCACAGGTGCCAGCA
>NZ_JAUSAR010000197.1 GCF_030652515.1 Aquabacterium sp.
GTAGCCGCGCCCCAGGCCTGCTCCGCCCAGGTACAGCTCGCCCACCACGCCTGGCGGCACCGGGTTCAGGTCGGCGTCCAGCACCCAGGTGCTGACACCGTCGATCGGTCGGCCGATGGCCACCTGGCTTTGCCCATCGTCGTGGCACGTCCAGTGCGTCACGTCGATGGCCGCCTCGGTGGGGCCGTACAGGTTGTACAGGCCCGCCTGGGGCAGGCGCTGCAGGACTTGGCCTTGCAGTTCGGCCGGCAGGGCTTCTCCGCTGCACACGATGCGCTTGAGGCCGCTGCACTGGCTCACCTGTTCGTGGCCCATGAAGGCTTGCAGCATCGAGGGCACGAAGTGGATGGTGGTGATGCCATGGGCCTGGATCAGCTCGACCAGGCGTTCGGGGTCGCGGTGGTCCCCGGGGGCGGCCATCGCCAGGCGCGCGCCCACCATCAGGGGCCAGAAGAATTCCCACACCGAGACGTCGAAGCTGAAGGGGGTCTTTTGCAGGACGGTGTCGGTCTCGTCCAGTCCATAGGCCGATTGCATCCAGCTCAGGCGGTTGTGCAGCGCCCGGTGGCGGTTGGCCGCCCCTTTGGGTTGGCCGGTCGAGCCCGAGGTGTAGATCACGTAGGCGAGGCTCTCGCCGTGTAGCGCCACTTGCGGGTTGTGGCTGGCCTCGCCCGACAGGTCCAGCTGGTCGATCAGGAGCAGGCGCACGTGCGCCGGGCATGGCAGGGCATGGGCCAGGTGCGACTGCGTCAGCAGCAGCTCGATGCCGCTGTCGCTGGCCATGTAGGCGATGCGCTCTGGCGGGTACTCGGGGTCGATGGGCACGTAGGCGGCGCCTGCCTTCAGGATGGCCAGCAGGCCCACCACCATCTCCAGCGAGCGCTCGGCGGCGATGCCGACTGCGGTGTCAGGCACCACGCCCAGGGACCGCAGCCTGTGGGCCAGGCGGTTGGCCCGTTCGTTGAGTTCGCCGTAGCTCAGCTGCGCCTGGCCGAAGACCACGGCCACCGCGTCTGGCTGCGCCTGAGCCTGCGCTTCGATCAGCTCGTGCACCGGCCTGGCATCCGGACGCACCTGTCCATTCACGCTCCAGCTTCGCAACTTGAAGGACTCTTCAGAGCTCAGCAGTTGCACTGATCCCACCGGCTGGTGGGGCTGGTTCAACAAAGCATCGACCAGCCACCGAAGCGCGGCCTGCACGTGATCGCACACGCGCTGTGCCCCGATGGCGCGATCGATCAGGGCCTTCAGCGTGAAGCCTTCGCCCTGGTCATCGACGGACAGGGTGAAGGGGTAGTTGGTGCGTTCCTCGCCCCCCAGGACCTCCACGCCCTCCCAGACACCGTCGTCCCGGGCCTCATTGGGCAGGCTATAGCGGTAGTTCAGAATGGCCGAGAACAAGGGCGTTCCGCTGCGCAGGCCGCTGCAGCGCTGCGCCAGTGACAGGCTGGCATGCTCGTGCTGCAGGAGTTCGGTCAAGGCGGTGTGCGTTTCCTTGAGGCATTGCGCGATGCCGCGCGAGCCCAACTGGATGCGGATGGGCAAGGTGTTGATGAACATGCCCACGGCGCGTGCCACGTCGCCACCGCCCTGCATGCGGCCGAACAGCAAGGTGCCAAAGACCACGTCGTCCTGCCCACTGCTTTTGGACAGCACGGAGGCCCAGGCCAGGTGGAAGACCGACGCGGGGCTCACGCCGTGGCTGCGCGCCACCTGGCGCACACGCCACGCCAAGTCCTCGTCCAATGGCACCAATGCCTCTTCGGTCCGGGAGCCATCGCCCTGCACCTCCAGCAGGTTGTAAGGGGCTGTCGGCTCGGTCAAGGTGCCCAGGGTCTGCTTGAAGAAGGCCTCGTGGGCCGCCACGGCGGACTCCTGTCGGGCCTGGGCCACGAACCCACGGAAGGGAACCGGTGCCGGCAACTCCGCCCAACGGCCTTGCTGGACCAGGGCGATCTCCTGGCTCAGCAGTTCCAGCGTGGTGTGGTCCAGCACCAGGTGATGGCTGGGCAGTTGCAGCAGCCAGCGGCCGCGTGCCTCATCCCGCACGGCCAGCGCACGGATCATGGGCGCCTGGCGCACATCGATGCGGAATCGTTCGGAGCGCAGGTAGGCGCCCAGGGACTTGGCCACGTCGGCTGGCGCCTGGGGTTCACCCAGCTCCGCCACCGTCAACCATTCGATCCGCACCTCGGCCTGCCGATGCACCACCTGCACCGGCTCGGGCAAGCCCTCCCACAACACGGCCGTGCGCATCAGGTCATGCCGAGCAATCACCTGGTTGAGGCTGGCGATGAAACGTTCCAGCCGCGCCGTGGTGTCGAAAGCGATCAGGTAAGGCAGGATGTAAGGATCGCCATGGGGCCGAAGCAGGTGGTGGAACAGGATGCCTTCCTGCAAAGGCGCCAGCGGGTAGATGTCCTGGATGTTGGCGGCGCCACCAGGCATCGCCGCCTCGATGGACTGGACCTGTGCGGCGTCCAGTTTGACCAGCGTGAGCATGTCCGGCGTGATCGCTTTGCAACCCTCGGGGATGCCATTGGGGGGCACCGGGTTCTCGGGCTGGTCCAGGCTCCGCGCCCCGGCAACAGCCTTGGCGAAATCGGCCAGGCGTGGATGCTGGAAGATGGTTTTCGCTTCCATGGCCCAGCCATGGCGCCTGACGCGCTCCATGAGTTGAATGGCCATCAGCGAATGGCCGCCCAGTTCGAAGAAGTTGTCCTGGCGCCCCACCTGGCCGAGCCTGAGCACGTCGGCCCAGATGGCCGCCATGGCCTCCTCGGCCTCGCCTTGAGGGGGCTCGTGGTGCCCACTCGACAGGGAGTCCTGCGGCAAGGACAGCGATTTCCGGTCCACCTTGCCATTGGCATTCAAGGGCAGAGACGCCAAGGGCACCCAGAACGTCGGGATCATGTAGGCGGGCAGCCGGTCCTTCAGGTGGGCCCGCAAGGATTCCCGCCACGCTGGCAAGCCTGGCGCGCCCGCTTCGGTCAGGGCCGAATCGGCAGGCACCACATGCCCGACCAGCCAACGCTCGCCGTGTTCGTCTTCATGAACGGTCACCGCCACGTCACGGATGGCATCGAGCCGGGCCAGTTGGGCTTCGATCTCGCCCAGTTCCAGACGCTGCCCGCGGATCTTGACCTGCTGATCCGCGCGGCCCAGGTACTCGAGCACGCCATCGGCGCGCCACCGTGCCACATCGCCCGTGCGGTAGAGCCGCGCGCCAGGCTCGCTGGGCCAGGGGTGCGGAACAAAGCGCTCGGCTGTCAGCCGGGGCTGGTTCAGGTAGCCCCGGCCCACGCCCACACCGGCCACGTACAACTCGCCGGCCACCCCCGGGGGCAGCAGGTCCAGTTGATCATCCAGCACGAGCAAGCTGGTGTTGTCCGTCGGGCGTCCGATCGGCAGCAGGTGCTCGTGCCGGTCTGGCGGAACATTCTGCAGGTGCAAGGACACGTCGTCAGCGCACTCGGCCGGGCCATAGGCATTGACCAAGGGGATGGCGGGATAGCGCACGAACCATTGGCGCGCCATCTCGGCCGTCGACGCTTCGCCCGTGGGCAGCAGCCAGCGCAAAGCCGGCAATGGCACCGCCGGTGACGACAGCATCGCCTGGATCAGCGACGGCACGCTTTGCAAGACCGTGATGCCACGGTCTTGCACGCAACGAAGCAAGGCGCCCGGATCCCGCGCGATCTCATCGGGCACGATGTCCACGCAGGCGCCGCACAGCAAGCCGGCCAGCAATTGCCAGACCGACACGTCGAAACCCTGGGACGCGGTCTGCGCGATGACGTCGCCCGGTCCCAGGCCCAGGAAGGGCACCTTGCTCAGCTGGTTGTTGAGCATGCCGGCCTGCGTCACCACCACGCCCTTGGGCTCACCCGTGGAACCCGAGGTGTAGATCACGTAGGCCGCCTGATCGGGCCTGGTTGGTGAAGGGGAAAAGCCTTGCGGCGCGGCCACGGCCACCAGTTCTTCGTACACCAGCACCTGGGGCGGTTGGGGACACGCCGACAGGATGGCCTCCAGCTCGGGCACGAGGTCGGCCACGGTGACCACCACGGCGGCCTGGCTGGAAGCCAGGACGTTGGCCAGGCGCTGGGCCGGGTGCTTGCGGTCGAGGGCCAGGTAGGCACCACCGGCCTGGAACACGCCCAGGACCGTGCTCAGGAATTCGAGACCACGGTCTGCATACAAGGCCACCACGCTGTCCGGGCGGACACCGGCCTGCCGCAAGCCATGGCCAATGCGCTGGGCCGCCGAGTCGAGCTCGGCATAGCTGAGTGCGCGGTCCAGGCAGCGCACCGCCGTCCTTGAAGGATGCAGGCGCGCCTGCGCCCGGAACAGTTCGGCATGGCCCTGATCGAAGGGATGGTCGGCCTGGGTGCCTTGGCCTTGCGACAACAAGGACTGGCGCGCTGAATCGGGCAGCAAGGTCAGCTCGTGCCCCTTGCCGCCGGGGTTGTCGATCATCTGAATGAGCAGGTGGTGGAAGTTGGCCACCAGGCGATCGACGTCGGCCGCCTCGAAAACCCGGGCATCGTAAGACAACTGCAGCACCAGCGACTCACCGGGCGCGATCACCACCGTCAAGGGGTAGTTGGTGTGGGTGCGGTTGCCTTTGAACGAGACCTTCAGGTCTTGCGCCTTGCCGGTCACGCTGTCATCGACGGGCGCATTCTCGAACACGAAAATGCTGTCGAACAAGCCGCGGCCACGCGGCACGCCGCTCATGGCCTGGATCTCGACCAGGGGCAGGTGCTCGTGCTGGCGCATGACCAGGTTCTTGAGCAGCAGATCGCGCAACCACGCGACCACGGGGATTTCTGGCGGCGGCAACTCGACACGCAGGGGAATCGTGTTGATGAACAGGCCCACCGTCTCCTGGATGCCGGTGAGCTCCAGCGGCCTGCCCGCGACCGTGACGCCAAACACCACCTGTGTCGATTGCGTCAGCCGGCCCAACAGCATCGCCCAGGCGCCCTGCACCACCGTGTTCACGGTGAGCTGGTGCTGGTGGGCAAACTGGTGCAGCGCGGCAGTCTGAGCCTTGGTGAGGGCGCGGCTGGCATCGGCGACCGTCGCCAGAGCGTCCGAGCGGGCTTGCTGGCGCTGGTAAGGCATGGGGGTGACCGTGTCGACCTCCCGCAACTCCGCACGCCAATGGGCGCGCGAGGCGTCTTCGTCCTGGCGCTGCAGCCAGGCGATGAAATCCCGGTAAGGCCTGGGCAAGGCGGGGTCGGCGACCTGCCCCTGCCGGGCTGCCTCGTAATGGAGGAAGAACTCGCGCAGCAGCAGGGAACGGCACCAGGCGTCCATGAGGATGTGGTGGAAACTCTGGAGCACGTAGAACTGGGCCTGTGCCACACGGATCAGTCGGACCCTCATGAGTGGCGGCACGGTCATGTTGAACCCGGTGGACAGCTCTTCCTGCAGCAAGGCCTCGATGCGGCGCTCGACCTCGGCCTCGTCAACGCCTTGCCAATCCAGGCATTGCACGGCGGAAGGCACCGCTCGGTGCACCACCTGCAGCGGCATCTCGTCGTTCTGCCAGACAAAGCCCGTGCGCAAGACCTCGTAGCGCTCGACGACCCGATCCCAAGCCTGCGTGAAGGCCTCGACATTGATCTCCGAATCGAAACGGTAGCGGTCCTGCATCAGGTACATCCCCGAGCCGGGATTGACCAGCGTGTGCAAAAGCAAGCCTTGCTGCATGGGCGCCAGCGGATAGATGTCCTGGACATTGGAGGCCGGCAGAGCCAGGCCAGCCAGTTGCTCGCCCGTCACCTTGGCCAGGGGGAAGTCCGAAGGCGTCACGCCATGCGCGCCATCGATGCAATGGTCGATCAGGGCTTCCAGTTCCGCCTGGAAGCGCTCGGCCAGATCGCGCACCGTCGACTCGTCGTGGATGGCGGCGCTGTAAGTCCAGCTCAGGCGAAGTTCGCCCCGGTGCATGACGGCCCCGACATCGAGCCAGGTCCGGCGCCGGCTGGCGGGCGAGCGTTGCTGGCCCGAATGCTCACGGGCCAGGCGCCACACGGCATCCGCGTCGAAACTCTGGTCGAACTGGCCCAGGTAGTTGAACGTGACCTGCGGATAAGCCGCATCGGCCAGGGAGTGTCCCGCTTCCGTCAGGTAGCGCAGCACACCATAACCCAGGCCTTTGGCGGGCACCTGGCGCAGTTGCTCCTTGATCGCCATGAGGCTGGCGCCCGGCTCCGTACTGGCCGGTGTCAGCCGCACGGGGAACAAGGTGGTGAACCAGCCCACGGTCCGGGACAGGTCGATGCACTCATCCAAGGGCTCACGTCCGTGGCCTTCCAGCTCGACCAGCACGCTGTCGCGTCCGGCCCAATCGCACAAGGTGCGGGCCAGCGCGGTCAACAGCACGTCGTTGATCTGGGTCCGGTAGGCCTGGGGCACTTCGATGAGCAACTGCTCGGTGCGCTCTTCGTCCAGCGTCGTGTCGAGGGTGCGGGCATCGGACACGAGGTTGCTGCCCGAAGCATCGCCGGGCAATGGTGGCTCTGCGATGCCGGCCACGGCTTGCCAGTAGGGCAACTCGGCCTGGAGCGCGGCACTCCGGGCGTGCTCGTGGAGCGCCTGCGACCAGTCCCGGAAGGAACTGGTGCGCGCCGGGAGGTCCACGGCCTGGCCTTCGCGCAGTTGCCGGTAAGCCGTCTGCAGGTCTTCCAGGATCACCCGCCATGACACCGCGTCGACAACCAGGTGGTGGGCGGCCAGCAGAAGGCGGCCGGCCCGGCCCGCGCCCAGATCCATCCACACCGCCTTGAAGGGACGGCTCAGGCTCAGGCTGCGTTGGGCCAGGTCCGCCGCCGCCTTGATGGCGGGCGCCACCTGGCGTTCCGCGGACAGGTCCAGGCGCTCGAAACAGGCGAAATCCGTGGCGGGCGCATAGGCCTGATGCCAGGCGCCAGCGCGTTCCTCGAAGCCCAGCCGCAGCGCATCGTGGTGCGCCACCACCTGCTCGACCGCTTGCCTCACCCGGGCCGGCTCGACCACCTCGGCGGCGGCCAGCATCAAGGACTGGTTCCAGTGCTGAGGTTCATCGAAACGCTGCTCGAAGAACCAGTGTTGGACAGGGGTCGGGTCGAAGGACCCGCCTTGGCGGTCCAACTCGGCTGCCGCGCTGGCGGCAATGGCCGACGCCGCGGCGGCCACGGGGTCCACCCCGGCCGTCTCCGCCGCGATGGCGGCGACTGTTTGCAATTCCATCAGTTGCCTCGGTGTGATCTTGAGCCCCCGTTTACGGGCCCGCGCGATGATTTGCAAAGTGAGGATGGAGTCCCCACCCAGTTGGAAGAAGTTGTCGTGGCGCCCCACCTGCTCCAGCCGCAGCACCTGCGCCCAGATCTCCGCCAGGACCTGCTCGGTCTCGCCTTGCGGCGTTGCATGTCCTTGCCGTGGCGCCTGCTCGGGATCGGGCAGCGCCTTGCGGTCGACCTTGCCATTGGCGGTCAGCGGCAGCGACGCCATCTCCACGATGACAGAAGGCACCATGTACTCGGGCAAGGTGCGCGACAGGTCCTCGCGCAAGGCGGCCACGTCCAGTGCCTCGCCAGGCCGGGCCACCGCATAAGCCAGCAGCTGCGTGCGGCCATCCGCGGTTTCGCGGGCGATGACTTCGGCCAGGGCCACACCGGGCCGGGACCGCATGGCCTGGGCCACTTCACGCAGCTCCACCCGATAACCGCGCACCTTCACCTGGTCATCCACACGCCCCAGGAAAGCCAGGCTGCCATCGTCCAGCACCCTGACGCGGTCGCCGGTGCGGTAAAGGCGCTGCCCATCGCCGAAGGGACTGGCGATGAAGCGCTCGGCCGTCTGCCCGGCCCTGGCCTGGTAGCCGCGCGCCAGGCCGGCGCCGCCCAGGTAGAGCTCGCCAGCCGCGCCCACGGGCACCTCTTGCAGGCAGGCGTCCAGCACATGGGCCTGGCTGTTGGCCAAGGCCCGACCCACCGGCAAGGAGCCTGCATCGCGGTTGGCCAGCGCGGCCTCCTGCGTGAGGATGCCGACGGTGGTCTCGGTCGGCCCATAGTGGTTGAGCACCTGGAGGCCCGGACGCAAGGCCATGACGCGGTCCAGCAAGGCCCACGTCGTGGCCTCGCCACCCACGATCAGGCGCCGTGCCGGCAGCACATCCTGCGGATTAGCCGCATGCATCAGTGCCTGCAGGTGGCTGGGCACGATCTTGAGCACATCGACTTGGTGGTCGTGCATGTACTGGGCAAACCGGTCCGGGTCGAAGGCACGCTCGGCCGAGATCAGGTGCAGCAATCGGCCCGAGCACAAAGCCCCGAACAAGACGGTGTGGCCGAGGTCGGCCGCCACGGTCGACACCATGGCCATGCTTCGCGCATCTTCGGGCAGGTCCATCCGCTCCAGCACGGCCCGAACGTAGTTGGCCAAGGCGCCATGGCTCACCACCACACCCTTGGGCTGGCCGGTGGAGCCCGAGGTGTAGATCAGGTAGGCGGATTGAGCGGGGTGGCCGTTGAACTCGCCCGCCCCCTGCCCGGCTTGCCCGATGCCCGCTGTCAAGTCCAAGGGCAACACGGGCACGCCAGGCGCCCAGGTCAGGGGCTCGGCACTCAACAGCCACGCCGCGCCGCTGTCCTTCACCTGGTAGACCAGGCGGTCCGCGGGCAGCGCCGGGTCCAGCGGCACATACACGCCACCCGCCTTGAGCACGCCCAACAGGCCCACCACCATGGCCAGCGACCTTTGCGCATGCACCCCCACGCGCACTTCTGCCCTGACGCCACGGTCCCGCAGATCTGCGGCCAGGTGATCGCTGCGGGCATCAAGTTCGCCAAAGCTCAAACTGCCGGCCTCGTCCATGACGGCCAGGGCTTCTGGCGTGCGGTGGACGGACTGACGCCACCAACTCAGCACGTTGTCGCGCGGAACCTCGAACGCGCCATCCTCGCGGGCATCCCGCCATGGCAAGGCGCCGACGCAGGTGCTGGGCCGGTGGGCCATCACATCGATCAATTGGACCAGGAGACCGTCGAATCGCCCAGCCAGGCGCCGAACGGTGGCTTCGTCGATGTGCGCGCGGTCGTGAAGGTAGTCGAGGCACAGCTGCTCACCCAGCCGTACACGCAGGGTCAAGGGGTAGTGGTTGCCATTGGCCGTGCGCACGCCGCTGAAGCTCAGGCCGCCATCGGCCCCCTGCCTCAAGGCCTCGTCCAGCGGGTAGTTCTCGAACACGATGATCGAGTCAAACAGGGAACGGCCCTGGGCATCGAACTGGCGCTGGACCTGCGCCAGCGGCGTGTGCTCATGCTCCCGCGATGCCGCGCCTTGGGCCTGAAGCTCGCGCAGCCAATCATCGACGCCTTGCTCGGGCCTTGGCGCGGCCACGACCGGGATGGTGTTGATGAACAGGCCAACCGTTTGGCCTATGCCCTCCAGCATGGTGGGCCGCCCCGCGGTCGTCGAGCCAAAACAGACGGCTTCGCGGCCCAGCTGGCTTTGCAGCAGCAAGGCCCAGGCCGCCTGGATCAGGGTGTTGGCGGTGATCCGCTCCGTGCGGGCCACCTTGAGCAGGCGCTGGACCTGGTGCGCGTCCAGCGTGGCCGCGTGCTCGCCATGCCCGGCACCGGCCTGGCGGAGCGTGGGCAGGCTGTCCACCAGCTTGGTCGGCTGCGCCAGGACGCTCAGCCGTTGCTGCCAGTACGCCTTGGATGAGTGCTCATCCTGCTGCTGGAGCCATTGGATGTAGTCGCGGTACCGGCTGCCTGGCCCGGTGGGCGCGTGCCCGCCGTAGTGCCTGAACACATCGCCCAGGAGCTGCGAGGTGCTCCAGCCGTCCAGCAGCAAATGGTGCTGCGTCCAGATGAAGTGATGCTGCTTGTCGGACACCCGCACCAGCACCAACCGCATCAATGGGGGTTGACCGAGGTCGAAGCCTCGCGCCTGCTCGGACCTGGCCAGGTCGTCGAGTGCCTGCGCAGTGTCTTCACCCTGAGCCCGCCAATCATGCTCGGCCAGCGGCAGTTGCGCCGATGAGGTCACCCATTGCAAAGCCTGTTCGCCTTGCATGAACCCCGTGCGCAACACTTCGTGCCGTGCCATGGCGGCCTGCCATGCCGCCTTGAAACGGTCGGTGTCCAGCCCACCGATGTCCGCCCGCAATTGATTGACATAGGCGTCGCTTTGCATCCCATAGACGCTGTGGAACAGCATGCCTTCCTGCATGGGTGACAGGGGGTAGACGTCCTCGAGCAAGCCAGGCGAGACGGGCCACTGGTCCAGCTGCACCTGCGTCAGCTTGGCGAGCGGGAAGTCCGAAGGCGTCACGCCCCGCTCACCGCTGGTGCAATGCGCGATCAGGGCGGCCAGCGCCTCCCGCAGTTGCGCTGCCAAGCTGGCGATCGCAGCCCGGTCATGCCGGGATGGGTTGAAGTTCAGGCCCAGCTTGAGTTCGCCGCCCTGAACCCGGCCTTCCACGACCAGTTCATGGCTGGGCCGCGAGGCGGGGTCGAAATGGGCACCGCTGGACTCGTCGGCCAGTGGCCAGCGCGACTGCGCCGGGTCCGTGCCATCGATCTGCCCCACGTAGTTGAAGACGACGCGAGGCCGTGGCAATGCGCGAATGGCCTCTTGCTGCGCCAAGGTGCCGAAGTGCTTGAGGAGCCCGAATGACAAGCCCTTGCCGGGAATGCTGCGCAGGCTTTCCTTGACGCGCTTGAGGGCTTCGGCAGGGGTTCCCCGCGCATCCAGCGTGACCGGGAACAGGCTGGTGAACCAGCCCACCGTGCGCGACAGGTCGATGTCGTCAAACAAGTCTTCGCGGCCATGGCCTTCCAGGTCGATCAGGATCTGATCGTGGCCACTCCAGGTGCACAGGGCCTGGCCCAGTGCCGTCAGCAGCAGGTCGTTGACCTGGGTGCGGTAGGCCGCGGGGGCTTCCTTGAGGAGCTTGCCGGTCAGCGTGGCGTCCAGCTTGAGTTCGACGGTGGCCCGGCTGGCCTCGGCGTCAGGCGCCTGCAGCTGGCGGCCAGGCAGTTCGGTGGGCAAACCAGCCAGCGCCTGCCAATGGGCCAGTTCATCGCCCAGGGTCTGCGCATGGCCCTGCAAGGCCAAGGCCCAATCCCGGTAGCTGCTGGTCTTGGCCGGCAAGGCGATGGCCTGCCCGGCCTGGCTCTGGCCATACGCCACTTGCAGGTCCTCCAGCAGAATGCGCCAGGACACCCCATCGACCACCAGGTGGTGGATGGCCAGCAACAGCCGCCAGCCGCCGCCCTCGCCCACCTCGATGGCCAAGGCCCTCAGCAAGGGCCCTTGCGCCAGGTCCAGGCTGCGCTGCGCTTCCTCGCACAGCCCTTCGATGTCTTGCGCGCTGCGCGCTTGCCGCACCCACAGCAACTCCTGCCACTGGTCGTCGGAGACGGGCTCGTAGCGCTGTGTCCAGGATCCGTCGGCCGCCTGGGTGTAGCGCAGCCTCAGGCTGTCGTGCTGCGCCACCAGCGCCTTCAGCGCATGGCGCAGGTGCTGTGGCGCCAAGGCCTCCTGGCTGTGCAGCAGCACGGCCTGGTTCCAGTGGTGCCGCGCCGGCACCTCCCGCTCGAAGAACCCGGCCTGGATGGGCAGCAAGGCCACTTCGCCTTCGGCCTGGCTTGCCGGGGCCTTGCCCTTCTTCACCTCCACCGGCTCAGCCACCATGGCCAGTTGCGCCAGCGATTGCCGCTCGAACATCTGGCGCGGCGTGACTTTCCAGCCCAGCGCGCGCAGACGCGCCACGATCTGCAGGCTGATGATCGAGTCACCGCCCAACTCGAAGAAGTTGTCCTGGCGCCCCACCCGCTCGGCCCCGAGCACCTGTGCCCACACCTGGGCCAGGACCTCTTCGGCCTGGCCTTGCGGCGCTTCATAGGCCCGCGCCTCGTCCAGTGCCACCGGTGGCAGCGCCTTGCGGTCGATCTTGCCGCTGGCGTTCAGCGGCAAGGCGGGCAGCACCACGATCGTGGCCGGCACCATGTACTCGGGCAGCGCGCTGCCCAGGCGTGCGCGCAGCGCCTGGGTGTCCAGGCGCTGGTCGCCATGGGCGGCTGACACATAAGCCACCAATCGGGCGCCACCTGCTGCGGTCTGCGCCACCACCACCGCCTCCCTCACCTGGGACTGGGCCAGCAGTTGTGCTTCAATCTCGCCCAGCTCGATGCGCAGGCCCCGGATCTTGACCTGGTGGTCGATGCGGCCCACGTAGGCCAGTTGCCCATCGTCGCGCCAACGCACCAGGTCGCCCGTGCGGTACAGCCGCTCACCGTGCGTGCCCTGCGGGTCGGCCACGAAGCGCTCGGCGCTCAGCGCGGGCCGGTTGAGGTAGCCGCGCCCCAGGCCTGCTCCGCCCAGGTACAGCTCGCCCACCACGCCTGGCGGCACCGGGTTCAGGTCGGCGTCCAGCACCCAGGTGCTGACACCGTCGATCGGTCGGCCGATGGCCACCTG
>NZ_JAUSAR010000198.1 GCF_030652515.1 Aquabacterium sp.
GCAACGTGCTGCAGATGGATGGGATGCAAATCATGCAGCACATAACAACAGTAATAATAACAAAAATGATAGCAAAGAAGAAGAGAAAGATAACAATAATAACCATGTTCATCGTTTTCATTCTGATATATCTTCCATACATTCATCTATGCCACCTCGTACTTGTCGTATCAAAGATGATGCTGATACCATTCAAGCCAATCAATCAGTGAAATTAGTACAATCTGGTGTTAAACATGCTTGTAAACGCGCTGCTAAGAAACTATGTTGTGTGGCTCCTGTCAAACGCCGTAATATAGCTGAGGTGATACAATCTTTAAAACAAAAACAGTTACCAGCGGGAGCTGCTATGGAACCACCTGCTGCTGGTATCAATCCTGTCGCGGTAGATGGTGATGGTATTGCAAAAGTGATAGCCTCTCTGGTTGACAATGGTAGTCGGTGTGGTCCTTCAGGTGCTACTGGTTCACATATAGTCGAACTAACCACTGATGCTGTCCATCGTCGTCATCCTAATCTTCGTAGCAACTTAGCAATATTTGTGTCATGTATATGTAATGGTCGTTTCACTGGTGATGTAAAACATTTGTTATTGGCATGTGAGCTTGCTGGTATACCAAAAGATAGTGGTGTGGATGGTGATGTTCGCCCTATAGCAATGGGAGAGGTGCTATATAAAACAGCATCTCACTATTGTATGCATCTCATGAAAGATAAAATGTCATCGTTATTTAAGACCATTCAGTATGGTGTTGGTCGTGGTGGTGGTTCACAATATGCTTTACATGTGATTCGTACTGCTTTGACTGTGAAGCCTGTAGCTGGTAGTGATGCTCAATATAATGAAATTATGAATAATCGTATTGGTATGGCCATTGATTTTAAGAATGCTTTTAATTCTATTCACCGTCATAAGGTCATGGAGCGACTAAGTAACTGTAATGCTACACGCTGTTTATTAAATTTCTTTTATTGGAGTTATGCAGAAGCTTCGCCTTTGTTAGTATTTGATTATGATACTAACATATTAGCAGCTTTGTTAGATTCTGTACAAGGTGTTAAACAGGGTGATCCGGTATCTGCTTTTGCATTTGCTTTTACTGTTCAACAATTGTACAAAGATGCGCTTGCTGCTGGTGATGGTAGTGTGATTGCTGCTGCTATACAAGATGAGTGTACTATTATACGGGATTATCGTCAAGTATTTAAGGTGTTTGATCGATTGAAAGAATTATCGTCTGATTATGGTTTCGAATTACAGGCACACAAATGTCA
>NZ_JAUSAR010000218.1 GCF_030652515.1 Aquabacterium sp.
TATCACCACGTTCACGGCTGGTTGGTTTACTGGAATCACGATAAATATTGGCTTTTGGTTCCACTTCTATATGACCAACACCACCTTCACTACATTCTTTCATAAAGGTAACAAGTGTATCACGGATACCATTGTGACGAGCTATGATAGCACCACTCTGTTTCTTACAGTCTTGAAAATGAGTATGTGTTGTGTCTTTTTAAATACAACCACAGAGGCAAGATTGATTATTTAACTTCTCTGTAGCCATACCATTGACCTAACAATGTTCTCATTTCAAAACGATAATTTTCATCTTTTACTATCAAAAGCTTTTTAGTTGGTATAACAGTCTGCCATAACGATGCACCTTTACCATTGGCACTAAGTAAACGAATACGCATAGGATCATGTTCAGGTAAAGAACATAGGAAATCATCGTATACTTTGTTTTCTATCCATTTTGTTAGTGCATGTTGTATACCAGTGGTAGCAATGGTATCTGGAGCTATGTTCCATAAACCATTCATAGCATGTGCCATACCAGCCATAGACACATCTGCATTTAACAATGGTGATGTTACTATACCTAATTCCACCATATGATCATCTGTTATACCTTGCTGTTTTAATTCGATAATACAATCAAGTATATCATTATGTATAGGGGAATCAAGTAAATCGTATTTACTAGATGGGAAAAGCTTTTTCAAATGAGGCAACACAGGAACAACGGATGCAAAATAATATGCATGTAACATTGGTAACATAGGACGTAAACCAATACCACCCTTGGACACTTTCAAACCAATTTGAAATTTCTCATGTTCTGTCAATGGTGCTCTATCTGTCTGTATATCCATAATATTAACAAACGCTTTCATAATAGCTTTATCAAAATCGATAGCAGCCTTAGTAACATACTGTGGTGGTAACGACCGTGCAAAATGCATAAAACGAGGTAACATACATAAACGTAATAGTAACATTGCTATTTGTACAGGCATACAAGGATGGCTTAAATAACGAAATAATGTATCATGACTAGCTATCACACTCTCTACATGTAAACGAATCTCTTCTTCAGCTGAATCGTTTCCATTACTTAGTGTAACACCTAACACACGAATATGAGAACTGTATTTGGTTATATTATGAGATGTACATAGATCGACTATAGGTGTATAGTCAACACCATTATCAGTATCATAACCTTTTGGCATTAGCACTTGACATTTGTTTGCCTGTAATTCCAAACCATAATCAAGCGATAATTCTTTCAATCGATCGAACACCTTAAATACTTGACGATAATCCCCTATAATAGTCAAATCATCTTGTACAGCAGCAGCAATCACACTACCATCACCAGCAGCAAGCGCATCTTTGTACAATTGTTGAACAGTAAAAGCAAATGCAAAAGCAGATACCGGATCACCCTGTTTAACACCTTGTACAGAATCTAACACAGCTGCTAATATGTTAGTATCATAATCAAATACTAACAAAGGTGAAGCTTCTGCATAACTCCA
>NZ_JAUSAR010000219.1 GCF_030652515.1 Aquabacterium sp.
GGCGTTAGGCTTTTAAGCATCACCCATCGCTGAGCGCAAGCCTAGATGCTCAACGAATGGCTCGAAGTCGCGATCACTGAATAGAAGCGAATAGTCGCTTTCAATACATCGCGTCGCAATCAAGGTGTCAATGGTCTTGCGAATCGTTAACCCTTTGGCGCGAAGAGTACGGAAATTTCGGGCTGCTTGAATGGTAATGTCTGCCCACCAAGGTCCACCACATCTAATGCAGTCAGTAGCTTTCGCGCTTGGTTAAAGTCACGCTCACTGCCAAAGCCTTGCAGCACCTCGGCCAAGATCAAGTCACCAACGACAAGCGGCTCGCTTCCCAACAAACCATCAAGTCGTTCAGTTTGCGGGGTGATCGTGCCTCGGAAAAAATCAATCCATACGCTTGAATCCACCAGAATCACTTGTCGGTCCTCATTGCGTTCAAATCACCTTCCCAGGTAAGCTTGCCTCGAAAGCGTCGAATCTCTTCTTGCTGGCGCAAACGAAGCAATGTCCGCAAGCCCAACTCAACGGCTTCGCGCTTGGTCTTTACGCCAGTCAGGCGCAATGCGTCGTTCATCAACTTGTCGTCAATTTCAATGTTTGTGCGCATAGCGTGTACCAAATCATTAATTTATACACATTCTAGTCTAGTGTGCACACCGGCGCAACCAGCACCTCTTCGCTCTAGAACTGGCGGCCGCGCAGGTCAATGCAAGGCTTGCTTGTTCTCAATGGTTGGTCCTTCTCGCCCCAGCCTAACTTGTTGTTCAACAGGACGTCTACCAGCTTCGCTGGCAGCCGCCTGTTAACGCAGGCGTTAGGCTTTCAGGCGGGCTCAGAAAGAAAGTGGCTATGCGATACATACGAATCGGAACATATTTAGTGTGTTCGATAGCGATGCACTCGGCTAAAGCTGGTGGTCAGGCTGAGTCGCAGAGCCTTGTGGTATCGAAGAATGGCGCTCACGTCTCAGACCTGCGAAGCAAACTGATTTGGTCCCGGTGCGTAGAGGGCATGCAATGGGACGGCAAGACCTGCACCTGCACGGGCAAGCCGGCACTCGCTAGTCACGCTGAGGCTCTTTCGCTTGCCCGCGCACGGGCAGAGACCGAAGGCTTGAATTGGCGTGTCCCGCGTGTCAAGGAACTTCAGCGCCTTGTGAACACCGAGAAAGAAGAGACGGTGTTCCCCGCAGCTCCGCCAGGTTGGCATTGGACAGTCTCTGCCAACATTGATA
>NZ_JAUSAR010000008.1 GCF_030652515.1 Aquabacterium sp.
CGACCGGAGTAGTCGACGCGCTTGCCCAGCAGATTCTGGCGGAAGCGACCCGACTTGCCCTTGATCATGTCGGCCAGCGACTTCAACGCACGCTTGTTGGCGCCCGTCATGGCCTTGCCACGACGGCCGTTGTCCAGCAGCGAATCGACCGACTCTTGCAGCATGCGCTTTTCGTTGCGCACGATGATTTCCGGAGCCTTCAACTCCAACAGACGCGCCAGGCGGTTGTTGCGGTTGATGACGCGGCGGTACAGGTCGTTCAAGTCGGACGTGGCGAAGCGGCCGCCATCCAGCGGCACCAGCGGACGCAGGTCCGGTGGCAACACGGGCAGCACTTCCAGCACCATCCAGTTGGGCTTGATGCCCGACTTCTTGAAGGCTTCCATGACCTTCAGGCGCTTGGAGTTCTTCTTGATCTTCAGCTCGGAACCGGTCTGGTCGTTGCGGATCTTTTCGATCTCAACGTCCAGGTCCATCTCGGCCAAGAGCTTCTGGATGCCTTCGGCACCCATCAGCGCGATGAACTCGTCACCGTACTCGACACGCTTGGTGTCGTAGTCGTCCTCGGACATGATGCTGAACTTCTTCAGCGGGGTCATGCCTGGGTCAACGACCACGTACGCTTCGAAGTACAGCACGCGTTCGATGTCGCGCAGGGTCATGTCCAGGACCAGGCCCAGACGCGACGGCAACGACTTCAGGAACCAGATGTGCGCGCAGGGCGCCGCCAGGTCGATGTGACCCATGCGGTCACGGCGAACCTTGGTCTGCGTGACTTCAACGCCGCACTTCTCGCAGATGACACCGCGGTGCTTCAGGCGCTTGTACTTGCCGCACAGGCACTCGTAGTCCTTGATGGGGCCAAAGATCTTGGCGCAGAACAGGCCATCACGCTCGGGCTTGAAAGTCCGATAGTTGATGGTCTCGGGCTTCTTCACTTCACCAAACGACCAGCTGCGGATTTTCTCCGGGGAAGCCAGGCCGATCCGGATGGCATCGAAATGCTCATCAGGGGTGAATTGCTTGAACAGGTCGAGTAAACCTTTCATGGTCTTCTATTCCTTTTCGTTCAGTTGCGTTCAAGTTCAATGTCGATGCCCAAGGAACGGATTTCCTTGACAAGAACGTTGAACGACTCAGGCATGCCGGCTTCGATCGCGTGCTCACCCTTGACGATGTTTTCGTACACCTTGGTACGGCCATTCACGTCATCGGACTTCACGGTGAGCATTTCCTGCAGGACGTAGGAGGCGCCATACGCTTCCAGGGCCCACACTTCCATTTCACCGAAGCGCTGACCACCGAACTGCGCCTTACCACCCAGCGGCTGCTGCGTGACGAGCGAGTAAGGACCGGTCGAGCGGGCGTGCATCTTGTCGTCGACCAAATGGTGCAGCTTGAGCACGTGCATGTAGCCCACCGTGGTGGCGCGCTCGAAAGCTTCGCCAGTGCGGCCGTCATACAGTTGCGCTTGCGTGCGGGTCGGCGTCAGGCCCTTGGCCTTGGCGATGTCGGCCGGGTAGGCCAGTTGCAGCATGGCGCGGATTTCGGCTTCCTTGGCACCGTCGAACACCGGCGTGGCGAAGGGCACGCCCTTGACCAGGTTGCCGGCCATTTCGCGCACTTCGTCATCCGACAGTTGCGACAGGTCTTCGGTCTTGCCACCCGACTGGTTGTACAGCTCGTCGAGGAACTTGCGCAGCTCGGTGGCCGCGACTTCCTTCTGGAGCATGTCGCCGATGCGTTGGCCAATGCCCTTGCCGGCCCAGCCCAAGTGCACTTCCAGCACCTGGCCCACGTTCATCCGCGAAGGCACGCCCAGGGGGTTCAAGCAGACGTCGCACGGCGTGCCGTCGGCCATGTAAGGCATGTCTTCGACGGGCAGGATGCGGGAGACCACACCCTTGTTGCCGTGACGGCCGGCCATCTTGTCACCAGGCTGCAAGCGACGTTTGACGGCCAGGTGGACCTTGACCATCTTGAGCACGCCCGCGGGCAACTCGTCGCCTTGCGTCAACTTCTTGCGCTTTTCTTCAAAGTGCAGGTCGAAGCTGTGGCGGGTCTGCTCCAGCGAGTTCTTGATCGATTCCAGCTGATTGGCGATGTCGCCATCTTCCGGACGGATGTCGAACCAGTGGAACTTCTCGACCGTGGCCAGGTAGGCCTCGTCGATCGCCGTGCCCTTGGCCAGCTTGTTCGGGCCGCCATTGGCAGGCTTGCCGATCAGCAGCTTCTTGATCCGGTCGAAGGCGTCGGCTTCCACGATGCGCAGCTGGTCGTTCAGGTCCAGGCGGAAACGCTTCAGTTCATCGTCGATGATCTGTTGCGCGCGCTTGTCACGGACGATGCCTTCACGGGTGAAGACCTGCACGTCGATGACGGTGCCGCTCGTGCCTTGATCAACGCGCAGCGAGGTGTCCTTCACGTCGGACGCCTTCTCGCCGAAGATGGCGCGAAGCAGCTTCTCTTCAGGCGTCAGCGTGGTCTCGCCCTTGGGCGTGACCTTGCCAACCAGCACGTCGCCGGGGCCGACTTCGGCGCCCACGTAGACGATGCCGGACTCGTCCAGACGAGCCAACTGGTTCTCGGACAGGTTCGGGATGTCGCGCGTGATTTCTTCGGAACCCAGCTTGGTGTCGCGGGCCATCACCACCAGTTCCTCGATGTGGATCGAGGTGTAGCGGTCTTCGGCGACCACGCGTTCGGAGATCAGGATCGAATCTTCGAAGTTGTAGCCGTTCCAGGGCATGAACGCGACCAGCATGTTCTGACCCAGGGCCAGCTCGCCGATGTCGGTGGAGGCACCGTCAGCGATGATGTCCTCAGCCGCCACCTTGTCGCCACGCTTGACGATGGGACGTTGGTGGATGCTGGTGTTCTGGTTGGAACGCTGGTACTTGATCAGGTTGTAGATGTCGACGCCGACTTCGCCAGCCACGGTCTCGTTGTCGTTCACGCGGATCACGATGCGGTTCGTGTCCACGTAATCGACCACGCCACCACGGCGGGCGGCCACGACGGTGCCCGAGTCCTTGGCGGCCACGCGCTCGACGCCCGTGCCGACCAAAGCCTTTTCGGGGCGCAGCACTGGCACAGCTTGACGCTGCATGTTGGCGCCCATCAGCGCGCGGTTCGCATCGTCGTGCTCCAGGAAGGGCACAAGCGAAGCAGCGACCGACACGATCTGCGTGGGGGCCACGTCCATGTACTGGATGCGTTCGGGCGAGGTCAACACGGATTCACCATGTTCACGCGCCGACACCAGCTCGTCGGTCAGGCGGCCATCGGCACCCAGCGAGGCATTGGCCTGGGCGATGATGTACTTGCCTTCTTCGATGGCCGACAGGTAATCGATCTGCATCGTCACCTTGCTGTCGATCACGCGGCGATACGGCGTTTCCAGGAAGCCGTAGTCGTTCAACTGCGCGTACAAAGCCAGCGAGTTGATCAGACCGATGTTCGGGCCTTCAGGGGTTTCGATCGGGCACACACGGCCATAGTGGGTCGGGTGCACGTCGCGCACTTCGAAGCCGGCACGTTCGCGGGTCAGACCGCCCGGGCCCAGGGCGGAAACGCGACGCTTGTGCGTGATTTCCGACAGGGGGTTGGTCTGGTCCATGAACTGCGACAACTGCGAGGCACCGAAGAACTCCTTCAGCGCCGCAGAGATCGGCTTGGAGTTGATCAGGTCGTGCGGCATCAGGGCTTCGGTCTCAGCCTGGCCCAGACGCTCCTTCACGGCCTTTTCGATGCGAGCCAAGCCTGAGCGGTACTGGTTTTCAGCCAGTTCGCCCACGCAACGCACGCGGCGGTTGCCCAAGTGGTCGATGTCATCGACTTCGCCACGGCCATTGCGCAGCTCGACCAGGATCTTCACGACCGACAGGATGTCGTCGTTGGACAAGGTCATCGCGCCTTCGGAGCCTTCGCGGCCGATGCGGGCGTTGAACTTCATGCGGCCCACGCGCGACAGGTCGTACGTGTCAGCGCTGTAGAACAGGCGCTGGAACAGGGCCTGCACGGCGTCTTCGGTCGGCGGCTCGCCGGGGCGCATCATGCGGTAGATGGCCACACGAGCAGCCAGTTCGTCGGCTGTTTCGTCGGTGGCCAGCGTCTGGCTGATGTAGGCGCCCTGGTCCAGTTCATTGGTGAACAGGCAGTCGATTTCCTTGATGCCGGCGGTGCGCAGCTTCTTGAGCAGCAGCTCGGTCAGCTCTTCGTTGGCCTTGGCGATGATCTCGCCAGTGTCCGGATCAATCTGGTTCTTGGCCAGCACGCGGCCCAGCAGGAAGTCCTCGGGCACGGTGATGTGCGTGGTGCCCGATTGTTCCAGTGCGCGGGTGTGGCGCGCGGTGATGCGCTTGTCTTTCTCGACCACGACACTGCCCGACTTGTCGGTGATGTCGAAGCGAGCGACTTCGCCCTTCAGGCGCTCAGGCACGTAGGCCATTTGCGCACCGGCGTCCATGAGCTTGAACTGGTCGTTCTGGAAGAACGTGGCCAGGATCTTCTCGTTGCTCATGCCGATGGCCTTGAGCAGCGTGGTCACGGGCATCTTGCGACGGCGGTCAACGCGGAAGTACAGCAGGTCCTTGGGGTCGAACTCGAAGTCGAGCCAGGAACCACGGTAGGGGATGATGCGCGCGCTGAACAGCAGCTTGCCGGACGAGTGCGTCTTGCCCTTGTCGTGCTCGAAGAACACGCCGGGCGAACGGTGCAGCTGAGACACGATGACGCGCTCGGTGCCGTTGATGATGAAGGAGCCGTAGTCGGTCATCAGGGGCACTTCGCCCATGTAGACCTCTTGTTCCTTGACTTCCTTGACCACCTTGGACTGCGAGGTTGAGGTCTCGCGGTCATAAATGATCATTTGCAACTTCGCACGCACGGCGGCGGCGAAGGTCAAGCCCCGTTGCTGGCACTCGCGGACGTCGAACGTCGGCTTGGCGATGTTGAATTCGATGAATTTCATCTCCACGAAACCATTGTGCGAAACAATGGGGAACGCGGACAAGAAGGCGGCTTGCAAGCCTTCAGGCTTGCGTTTTTGCGGTGGAACATCCTTTTGAAGGAATGCCACGTATGAATCCTTCTGCATCGTCAGCAGATAAGGAACGTTCAATACGCTGCCGCGTTTGCCAAAGCTCTTGCGAACTCGCTTGCGCTCGGTGTAGCTGTAGGGGGTTGCTTGCGCCATAAACTCTCCGTTTCGGGCCCCTTCAGGGTGCCCGGTGCGAATCAAAGCCGCGCCCGGCCAAGGTGCGGCTCATCGTTCGGCGACTGGCCAGTCGGACATTGCATCCGAGGCTTGGTGGTTGGCCACTACCAACCGCTGGCAGACAACCAGGGCATTTTGCGATCATCAAAGCTTGTGCAATGATGATGTGACACCCCGGCTCGACCAAACCGGTTCTCTGCAGTCGGATTCAGAGAACACTCGAAAAAGCCTTCCAGTCTAACGCAGAAGGCGCTTTCGGGTGCCCTCAAGGGCAGATACCCTTGAAGCGAGAAAGGCTGGCGGCCTTTTAAGACCGCCAGCCTGCCTGCGAAACCAAGGATTACTTGACTTCGGCCTTGGCGCCAGCTTCCACCAGCTTCTTGGCAGCGGCTTCGGCGTCGGCCTTGGGCACTGCTTCCTTGACGTTCTTGGGAGCGCCGTCGACCAAGTCCTTGGCTTCCTTCAGGCCCAGGCCTGTCAGTTCGCGCACGGCCTTGATGACGCCGACCTTGTTGGCGCCAGCTTCGAGCAGAACGACGTTGAATTCGGTCTTCTCTTCCACGGCAGCAGCAGCGCCGCCGCCGCCAGCTGCGGGAGCAGCCATGGCAGCAGCGGACACGCCGAACTTCTCTTCGATGGCCTTGACCAGGTCGTTGAGTTCCATGACGGACATGCTGTCCAGGGCGGTGATGAATGCGTCTTTATCGAAAGCCATTTTGGGTTCCTAAAATCGGTTGAATGTGTTGAATACGGTTTGAGCAGCGATCAGGCGGCAGGTGCTTCTGCGGCAGGGGCGTCGGCAGCGGGTGCCTCGGCTTCAGCAGCAGGCGCTGCGCCAGCGCCCTTTTGATCGGCCACAGCGGCCAGCACGCGTGCGAAACGCGAGACGGGCGATTGCAGCAAGCCACAAATTTGGGCGAGCAAGACTTCCTTGGTCGGGATCGCGGCCAGGGCTTTCACGGCGTTGGCGTCGAGCGCCTTGCCTGCGTATGCACCAGCCTTGATCACCAACTTGTCGTTGGTCTTGGCAAAGTCAGCAATGACTTTGGCAGCTGCCACGGCATCTTCAGAGAAGCCGTAGATCAGCGGGCCGCTCATGCTCTCGGAAGCCACTTCGAAGGGCGTACCGGCAACAGCGCGGCGAGCCAGGGTGTTCTTCAGCACGTGAAGATACACACCTTGCGCGCGCGCGGTTTTGCGCAATGCGTCCAACTGGGCCACCGTGAGTCCGCGGTACTCAGCCAGTGCCAGGGTCTGTGCTTTCGCCGCTTGGGCTTGCACTTCCGAGACAACGGCTGCTTTTTCGTTGCGATTGAGACTCAAGGTCCACTCCTTAAAACATGCCCACGCGAGGCTTTGGCCACAGGGCCGAACCCCACCCGGGCACACCCGGTTTCAGCGACCTTCCGTCTCAGGAACCCTTTGCCGTCATGGCTGGCGGCAAGAATCCGTTAACGGCGGGTACGCCATCTGCGTAGGCTGGCTTTTTAAGCCTTGATCGCGGTACTGCTGCGAACTTGGCGCCTACGGTCTTTGATAGCCTGCGCACCTTCGAGGGTTGAACCTCCGGGGCGCGCAGCCCACCAATTTTTTTCAAGCGTCCGCGCCAGACACGCGCGGGGCTTGGCCGACTGACCGCCTGAGCAGCCAGTCAACGGTGTTTGGATCAGCCGACGTTGTTGATCGAGGCGACGTCGACGCGAACGCCCACGCCCATGGTCGACGACACGGCGACCTTGCGCAGGTAGACACCCTTGCTCGAAGCCGGTTTGGCCTTGGTCAGCGCGTCCAACAGTGCAGCCAGGTTGCCCTTGAGCTTGTCGGAGTCGAACGAACGACGACCGATGGTGCCGTGCACGATGCCGGCCTTGTCGACGCGGAATTGAACCTGACCAGCCTTGGCGTTCTTCACGGCCGTGGCGACGTCAGGGGTCACGGTGCCAACCTTCGGGTTAGGCATCAGACCGCGAGGGCCCAGGATGGTACCCAGGGTACCGACGATGCGCATCGTGTCCGGCGAGGCAATGACCACGTCGAAGTTGATGACGCCGCCCTTGATTTGCTCGGCCAGGTCTTCCATGCCGACGATGTCAGCGCCAGCGGCCTTGGCTTCTTCAGCCTTGGCGCCTTGGGCGAACACAGCCACACGCTTGGTCTTGCCGGTGCCATTGGGCAACACGACAGCGCCACGCACGACTTGGTCCGACTTCTTGGCGTCCACGCCCAGTTGCACGGCCACGTCGATGGATTCATCGAACTTGGCAACCGCGGTTTCCTTCAGGATGACCAGGGCATCGTCGATGGCGTACAGCTTGTTGCTGTCGACCTTGCCGACGTAGGTCTTTTCACGTTTGGTGAGCTTAGCCATGTTATGCACCTTCCACGAGCACGCCCATCGAGCGGGCAGAACCAGCGATCGTCCGGACAGCGGCTTCCAGATCGGCAGCGGTCAGGTCTTTTTGCTTGGTCTTGGCGATTTCTTCGATCTGAGCGCGGGTCAGCTTGCCGACCTTGTCGGATTGCGGACGGGCCGAACCCTTCTCGAGCTTTAGGGCCTTCTTGATCAGGACCGTCGCGGGCGGGGTCTTGAGGATGAAGGTGAAGGACTTGTCTGCGAACGCCGTGATCACGACGGGCAGCATCAAGCCGGGTTCCATCGCGGAAGTCTGGGCGTTGAACGCCTTGCAGAATTCCATGATGTTCAGGCCGCGCTGACCCAGCGCGGGACCGATTGGAGGCGAAGGGTTTGCCTTGCCTGCCGGGATTTGCAGCTTGATGAAGCCGATAATCTTCTTGGCCATATAAATCTCCTAGAACCGCCTGACGGCCACGTCAGTTCGGTTGAGTCAAACGCCAGGCTTGTTCAACGTGAACTCCTGGCTCCTCTTGACGCAGTCTCGTTTGCGTCTGGGTACGGAAGGTGACACTGCCTTTGCGGACAGCGGCCTCACCTTCAAGGCCGTGAATCTTTTACCTGCGGCCCCATTCCTTTTGGACTTGGCCTCGGCGAAAGATCTGACGCTATCGCGTCAAATCTTTTCGACCTGATCGAAGTCCAGCTCGACCGGGGTGGCACGACCGAAAATCGTGACCGACACGCGCAGCTTGGACTTTTCGTAGTTGACGTCTTCGATGGCGCCATTGAAGTCCGTGAACGGACCTTCCTTGACGCGGACGACTTCGCCGACTTCCCACTCGACCTTGGGCCGGGGCTTTTCAATGCCCTCCTGCATCTGGTTGACGATCTTCATGACTTCGTCTTCCGAGATGGGGACTGGGCGGTTCTTGGCGCCGCCCACGAAACCCGTCACCTTGGAGGTGTTCTTCACCAGGTGCCAGGAGTCGTCACTCATCAGCATTTCAACCAGCACGTAGCCAGGGAAGAAACGGCGTTCGGTGACGGTTTTCTTGCCGTTCTTGACTTCAACGACTTCTTCGGTGGGCACCAGGATGCGACCGAAGGACGTTTGCATGCCGGCACGGTCGATGCGTTCACGCAGATTGCGCTCGACGGCCTTTTCCATGCCGGAATAGGCGTGCACCACGTACCAGCGCAGCGCGGGGGCGGCGGTGGCGGGGCTGGTTTGAACGTCGCTCATGGGTCTCAACCTTGTAAGTTTTGTGCGGGCCGTGCTGGGCTCAGCGCCAGCCCAGGATCAGACTGAAGATCACCCATTCCAGCGCCTTGTCGGTCAGCCACAGGAACAAAGCCATGACCACCACGAAGGCAAAGACGTACAAGGTCATCTGCGTGGCTTCTGGACGCGTGGGCCAGACGACCTTGCGCATTTCCTTGATGGCATCTTGGCCAAAGGCGGTCAGCTCGCGACCTTGGGCGGAGGTGAAAAACGCCCCCACGGCCGCAGCCAGCAACACCAGCAAAACGATCACGCGCAACCAGAGGTCTTGCTTGCCCAACAGGTAGAACGCGGCCACGCCGCCCACGACCAGCAGGCCGGCGGCGGCCAGCTTGGCCTTGTCGGCGCTGGTGGTGACGGTTTCGATTTGTGAGGTGGCCATTTGCGTTGGTGTTTGAGGCGGCAAAGCCCGCGGGCTTCCAGGTCTTCATGACCTTCGCCTGCGGGCTGCTGGGAAATGCGTTTTCGGTCTTGTCGGCTTGTTCAGTAGGTGGCAGGGGCAGTAGGAATCGAACCTACAACCTTCGGTTTTGGAGACCGACGCTCTGCCAATTGAGCTATACCCCTAACGACGAACCAGACAGTTTACTTCAAGTTAAAGGTCAGGCCAGGATCTTGGCAACCACGCCGGCGCCGACGGTGCGGCCGCCTTCACGGATGGCGAAACGCAGACCTTCTTCCATGGCGATGGGGTTGATCAGCTTGACGGTGATCGACACGTTGTCGCCGGGCATGACCATTTCCTTGTCGGCGGGCAGCTCGATGGAACCGGTCACGTCCGTGGTACGGAAGTAGAACTGAGGGCGGTAGTTGTTGAAGAAAGGCGTGTGACGGCCACCTTCATCTTTGCTCAGCACGTAGATTTCGCCGGTGAAGTGCGTGTGCGGCTTGATGGAGCCGGGCTTGCACAGCACTTGGCCGCGCTGC
>NZ_JAUSAR010000017.1 GCF_030652515.1 Aquabacterium sp.
TGGATGAACTGCCGCTGACCACCAGCGGCAAGCTCAACCGCAAAGCCCTGCCGCAACCGGAGTTGGCCGCGCACCACGCGTACACGGCGCCGCGCAACGCCGTGGAACAGACGCTGGCGGCTATCTGGCAGGATGTCCTGCAGGTGCAGGGCGTTGGCATACACGACAATTATTTCGGACTGGGCGGCGATTCGATACTCAGTATCCAGATCATTTCCAGGGCTAAGCAAGCGGGCTTAAAATTGCGTGTCGAGGATTTGTTTTTAGCGCAAAGCATTGCCGAATTGGCTATGTTGGCACAAACGGCCGGCATAACGCACACGCCGATAGCCGAAAGCCAGACGGATCAATACCCCTTGACGCCGACGCAAACCGGCATTTTATTCCACGCCTTGTATGAACCCGGTTCGGCGCTGTATTGCCAGCAAGTGGACTTGGTGCTCGCAGGGCATTTACACGCCGGATTGTTCCAGCAGGCCTGGCGGGCGGTTTTCGACCGGCATGACGCCTTACGCATGGTGTTCGTCTGGGAAAATACCGACCAGCCGTATCAGCATATCAATCCAGTAGCGAATTTAAGCTGGACGGATCTTGATTGGCGCGGTCTTGGCGCTACGGAGCAACAACAGCGCTACACAGAACTGATGCAACAACAGGCAGACCAGGGGTTTGCCGTCAGTCTAGGGCCATTGGCGCATTTTACCTTGGTCTGCCTAGGGGACAGGCAGTACCGCTTGCTGTGGAGCTACCACCACTTATTGATGGACGGCTGGTCCTTGCCCCTGGTGTTGGGCGATGTCGCCAGCCATTATGCCGCCTTGTCGGCAGGTGGTAACCCTCAGCCCGAACGCCACCGCCCCTTTGCCGATTATGTGGCTTGGCTGGCGGGGCAAGATCTGCAAAGTCCGCAGGTCTACTGGCAGCGGCGGTTGGCGCCGATTAGCGCCGCCACGTCCATTCCCTGTGCCGGGCATGACGCGCCGGAGCGGCCTTACGGGCACGCGTTTGTTGACTTGGATGCCGAGTTCAGCGATGAACTCCGGGCCTTCGTCAGGCGCAGGCATTTGACCCTGGCGGTGGTATTGCAAGCCGCCTGGGCCTTGTTGCTCAATCGTTACAGCGGCGAAACCGATGTGGTTTTCGGCATAACGGTATCAGGCCGTCCTGCGGATTTGCAGGGCATAGAATCGGTCGTGGGCTTATTCATTAATACCCTTCCCGTGGTGGCAAAGGTGGATGATGCTGCGGAAGTGGCGTCGTGGTTGCAGGAACTGGCGGCGGAACAATTCAAGCGGGAACCTTACGGGTATGTGCCGCTGAGCAAAATAACCGAATGGAGTCCGTTGCCTGCGGGGCAGGCACTGATCCAAAGTCTGCTGGTGCTGGAAAACTATCCGTTAAAAACCGCACTGGGCAATACGCATAGCGACGGCCTGCACATTGTCGATGCCCAGTTTACCGAGCAAACCAATTATCCATTGACTTGGGTGATCGTCCCGGATGAACGCATACACATCAAAGCGATGTACCAGACGCAAGCGTTTGATACCGGTACTGTGACGCGTTTATTGCGGCACTTTAGATTGGCATTGGCATTTTTGGTGCAATCGTCAACCAAGACGCTAGGTGCATTTGAGGTATTGCAAGGCGCGGAACGGCAATTGCAGCTGCACGACTGGAATGCCACCGATTATGACGGCGATGGCTTTGCGCACGAAAACATACCCGGCTTATTGACGCGACAAGCGCAACAAACGCCCGACCATCCGGCGCTGATCTTCAACGGAGCAACTCTAAGCTACGGCGAACTGGAATGCCGGGCCAACCGTCTGGCGCACTATTTGCAAAAACAGGG
>NZ_JAUSAR010000022.1 GCF_030652515.1 Aquabacterium sp.
TAGCGTATTGCCGGGCCAGAACTGCACCCCCATCAGGTCCGGGGTGCAGACGGCCATGTCGTTGAAATTGTGCAGCGAGGGCATGTGGGCGATCTGGCCGACGTCCAGCCAGAGGCTGGCCAGCTCGTCCAGGGTCGGCACCATGTCGGCCTCGCGGGTCGCGGTGGTGAGGGGATTCGCGGCGGCGGGCGCGATCTGGCCTTCCGCGGCGCCCGCCGCCCCGGCCGCGCACAGCAGCGCCGCGCCCAATGTCATCCATTGCCTGAGGTTCATGCAACGACTCCCACCCGAGCGAAATTTCCAAACACCAAACGCCTTGTTACTACATATCCGGCTTCTTGGTTTCCCACAAGAAATATCACGCAAAGAGACCGCCAGCAATACCCGGCAAAAAACCGATAGTGTAGCTTATTTTCTGTAATTCGCGGTTGACCACCGCTGTGCTTTTCGTAAAGGTTTGATTCGGCCAGAAAAAAACCACGAAGGAGCACAACGATGGTCAAGAGCATGAGAAACCCAAACGGTAAGGCAAGTCAAGGAGGAAGGGAGGGGCCCGCGGAAGCCGACGGCATGTTCGTTCAGCCCGACGTGCTGAAGGCGATGGTCCAGATCGCGGTCCAGCACGTCCTGGAGGGCCAGGTGGAGCGCCACTTGGGCGCCCAGCCTTACGAGCGTGCCGCGGGGCGCCAGGGCCACCGCAATGGCTACAAGCCGCGCACGATGAAGACGCGCCTGGGCGAGTTGGAGTTCGGCGTGCCCCAGGTGCGCGAGGGTGGCTTCCGCCCCACGCTTTTCGAGCGCTACCAGCGCACCGAGAAGGCCCTGCTGATGACGCTGCAGGAGATGTTCATCAAGGGGGTCTCCACCCGCGAAGTCAACGATGTGCTGGAGGCGATGGGCGGCTTCGCGGTCTCGCCGGGGCTGGTCAGCCGGGCCACGGCCGAGTTGGACGAGCAGATCCGCAAGTGGCGCGAGCGGCCGCTGGCGGCACACGAATATCCTTACCTGATCGTCGACGCGCGCTACGAGAAGGTGCGTCGGGGCGGGCGGATCGAGAGCACGGCGGTGCTGGTGATCTGCGGCATCGACGAGGCGGGCCGGCGCGACGTGCTGGGCTACTGGCTGGGCGACTCCGAGAGCGAGGCGACCTGGGGCGAGGCCTTCGGCGACTTGAAGGAGCGCGGGCTGCGCGGGGTGGAGCTGGTGGTCAGCGACGCCCACCAGGGCATCCGCAAGGCCCTGGCCAAGCACTTGCAGGGGGCGGCCTGGCAGCGCTGCCAGGTGCACCTGATGCGTGAACTGCTGAACAAAGCCGCGTGGCAGGATCGCAAGGGACTGGCCGCAGACCTCAAGGCCATCTACACCAGCGAGGAGCCGCAGGCCTGTCTGGCGGCAGCCGAAGCGGTGGCGGCCAAGTGGGAGAAGCGGCTGCCCAAGATGGCCAAGGCGCTGCGGGCGGGGGTGGAGGACACGCTGGCGGTGCTGGCCTTTCCGCGGGAGCACCGGCGGCGGCTGCGGACGACGAACATGATCGAGCGGCAAAACCGGGAGTTCCGCAAGCGCACGCGCAAGGTGTCGATCTTTCCCAACGAGAGTTCGTGCATCCGCTTGTTCGGGGCGATGATACTGGAACTGAGTGAAAAGTGGCAGGGCGAGGAGAAGCGTTATTTGAACATGGAGCGGCGTTAAAACAAACCAGTTAGTTCCCAGGGGGGCTAGCCCCCCTGGGAACTAACTGGGCTAACCCTAAACCGGACCGATACCCAATACGGAAGGCATATCAAATTACAGAAAACTCTTTACACTACTTT
>NZ_JAUSAR010000031.1 GCF_030652515.1 Aquabacterium sp.
TCAAACGAAGATGGCAATGCCGTGCCATCGGAGAACACCCGATTGGGCTTGAGTGACTGCCTGGCCAGTTCTGAGGCCATCAAGGCCTGAGCCGCTTTGCTGTCGCTCCCGTATTGCTCTGCATAGCGAGTGAACATCTCCAGATTGTGCGGATCCTGCGCAATGTCGATGGAGATGGTTTCGCCCTTTTCATACGCGGAAGTTAGGCGCTCTGACAGAGCGGTGCGTTCAGCAAGGCTTGCCTCCGCACGTTCAGATCGTGTGGCCGTGTTCGTCAGCCTGGACGCCATGTCACGGGCCTCTCGGGAGTCGCTGCTGATGGTGTTGATGAAGCTCGAATCTCGGGAGACTCGGTCACCGAATTGCTTGAAGTCGGCTATTTGCTCGCTGGTCAAACTGCTCAGCACCTTGCGTTCATCGGCGGATAGGCCCGACAGGTAGCTCTTGTCAGCGCTGGCATTGGCTTTTGCGCCAGCGAAGCGCCCGTCAACGCCCACATGTCCAGACGCACCAAATGCGATGCGCGCTACCTGAGACTGTGAAAGCCCTGTGCTGTCGGCGATGCCCTTGGAGATCTGGTCCAGGCGATTGAGTGTTTCTCCAAATTGCTCGAAGCTGCTGGACGTGGATCCGCTGCTGCTGCGGCCAGAGCGCAGGCTGCTCAGTCCTCGCGTGAATGCTTCGGAGAGGGCTGCGGATCGATCCGAACTGGCAGCCAAGGCTTCGCTGCGTGCCGCAGTGACCTGCCGACTCGCGTCGGACACATCCTGTTCAGACACCCGCATGGATACCACCCGCGAAGCAAACCCCTGGTTGCGCAGCAAGCTGACGGCAGTTCGCCCGGTCAGGCTGTTCGACGAAAAGGTGTTGCCACTGAGGTCATTTTGCCAACTGCTCATGAACGCCGAGGTTCGGTTAGGTGCAAGTTGTGCCTGGTCCATGGTGACGTTGCCCATGTTCATGTTGCCGGTGGCAGCAGATGCTGTGCTGCCGGTCAGCATGCTTTGCAGGCCGGACAAGCCACCCACCAGGGCGGTCCCGACACCCTCCATCTTCTTCAAAGCTGCCCAGGCAATGACAGGAATGCTGATCGCAAGGTAGCCAACAACAGCCTCACCCGAGATGGCGCCCGAATAGATCGTCGAGGCGGTTCGCAAAGACAGGGCCTTGGTGCCCGAGCCGATGTCTGAAGCCGCAGCCAGATCGTAGGCCGCGTAGATGGACGCCATGTAGTTCAACACCGCGTAGAGCGGGGGCCACAGTTGGATCCAGATCAGGATGGCGGCGTAGCCTTTGAAGGCCAGCATCGTGTCGCGCCCGCTGGTCAGCAGCAAGAGCAGCACCATCAAGGGGAACATTGCGTAGGTGAGCGCCTCAATGACGTTGCGGAACACGGGCAGGGCTTGCTCGGCCACCTTGCCGTTGTTGATCCACGCGGCGTTCTGCTGAGCGACGGCTTGTGCCCGGCCAACGGCCAGCACCATGGCCGCTGGATCATTGACCTTCTGCCCAACGATGGTGCTGGTGTCGTTGATTGCATTGAGCATGGCACTTTGGCGGATCAGGTCGGCAGCGGTGGTGGCCGCATCGGCGATGTTGTTCTTGATGTACGCCTGCTGAATCTGGTTGGCGATGACGGCTGCGGCAGCAGCACCAGGCAGGGTGGGGTTCAACTGGAAGGCCAGACGGCCCTGAATCTGGTTGATCTGCGCTGGCAGTCGGCCATTGAGGTTTGTGTAGATGTTCGGGCAGGTGTCCACATCGACGCCCGCAGCGCTGGTGACCGTGCTGAAGCGTGCAGGATTGGGCGTGGCCATGAGGGGCCAGACATCTGCGGATGTCGAAAAAGCGACAGGGCCAATCGTGCCGTCGATCAGGTCATACATCGTGCAGTTGTGGATGAAGTTGATCAGGTCGGTGCGGAAGTTGGGATCCTGGAACGTCACCTTGCTGGTGCTCCTGATCAGTCGGTTTCCAAACATCAGGCCGTTCTTCTCGTAGGTAAGTTCGCTGGGCAAGGCGCCTGGGCCGGGAATGGTCTGGAAGGCGGTTTCGAACAGGCTTGTCAGGGTGTGGCCAATGGTGCTGGTGATGCTGCCGAGCATGACCATGCCGAAGGGCACGTTGGCCACGACCTTGACCGGGGCTCCGCCTGTCTTGTCCACGATGCCCACGGTGGCCCTGGGCAGTATCAGGATGGAGAACACCAGCAGCACTGTGCCCAGCCACTTCCAGCCTTGCAGCTTCTCAGGGGCAAAGGCGTAGGCGATCAGGGCGGCCACGAAGCCGCAGAAAGCGACGGCGGCAACGGCCGACATGTAGTCGCCCGAGGCGTGGATGGCCGCTGCTGCATTGAAGACGCCGAACAGGCTGTCCGCGTTCTGGTAAGCGTAGATCTCCCACATGGCATCCCCTGTGGTCGGTGAAGGTCAACGAGCCATGTAAGCAGCCTGCTGCCCAAGCATATCCATCACGTGCTGCGGCATGCTGGATCGCAATTGCCGCTCCAACTGTTCCAGGTGGCTGGAGACAGCTCGGTAAGAACCGACCTTCTGATACAGGAGGTTCTTCTCCTGAGAGAGTTGCTGCAGCATGACCAGGGCGCGTTGACGAATCTGGACCGCCTGTTCGCGCTGTGTCTTTTGCAGTTGATAGTCCTTGTCGAGCGCAGCCAAGCCGACGCGCAGATTGCGCTCCAGGAACACATAGGCATAGTCCGCTGCAATCACGTCACGGTATTGGGCGATGAGGCTGTCTGCCAGGCCCGATCCTGGGATGGTCGCGCCCACCGACAGCATTTTGTAGACCGGCTCGGTGGTCTGGTTGACGAAACCGACTTCTGCCGAGTTGTTGGGAATGGCGGTCCGGGTGGCGATTTTTTCCGCGATGGAGCGCATCAGTGCCTCGACTTTGGCGGTGAATGGCGTGTGTGTGTAGGT
Organism: Aquabacterium sp.; assembly: GCF_030652515.1. Lineage (GTDB taxonomy): Bacteria > Pseudomonadota > Gammaproteobacteria > Burkholderiales > Burkholderiaceae_C > Aquabacterium. The sequence goes on from NZ_JAUSAR010000031.1 coordinate 2,940, forward strand.
GGTGTTGAGGGTCACGGCATCACAGTTTACGTAGTCATTGCACTTGAGCAGGTGCTGGGTGACGTTCACGCCAGCGCTAGCACTTTGCCCATAGAGCAACTGGCTGATCGAGGTGAGTGTGGCGGCGATGGGTTCCGGGTCGCGGGCGGCTTCTTCCGGGTGGTAGATGACGGTGCCCACCATGCTGATGATCAGTTCACGCTCCTGATCGTCCAGGGAGACCCCGGTGTACTTCAGGGCCTTCCAGGTCAGGTTTCCCACGAAGGGCGCCTTGTTGCGCACGCTGGCATCGCCTGAGGTGCGGGCCGAAGCGAGGATGCTGGGCCGGTCGGAAGCGCAACGCCTGCGTGCCGCGTCACGGTCGCTTTCCATACCCATCTCGATGGCGAGGTCGGCGCAGGTCTCCTGCGAGCTGTACCCCGTGGCCTCGGCCGCCGTGCTGACGATGGCTTTGGCTGTTTCGCAGGAGTTGATGCGGGCGTTGTTGATCCAGGTCTCCAGACCCTTGGCCCATTTGCTCAAGCCACCCAGGAGTGGTGAGACGGCTTCCAGTGCAAGTTGAAAGGCGATGCCCGGTAGGGCGGCGGTGATGTTCTTCAGCATGTTCTTGAACTCGCTGGCCGAGATGTGCGAGAACGATCCGCCGAACACATCGATGCCACCGCAGCCCGCCTTGGCGCTGGGGAACTGAATGGCGGCGAGTTGGTACACCTTGTTGGGGGAGCGCATGAACAGACTGCCGCCGGTGTAGGTGTTCATGGTCTGACCACGGAAGGCGCCAGGTGCGGTGTAGTTGCCAATGGCCCCCAGGTTGTTGAACATGCTGTTCACTTCGGCATTGAGGTCCCCGGCGTGCAGAGGCAGCGGCGATGCGATGACCAGCACGGCCATCAGGGTGGCGACTACTCGTCTCCAGAGCGGTGCCGTCGGCGTGGGTGTCTGAATCATGATCTGCTCCTATTGAAGAACGACTTGCCTGTTCACGCTGGGCAACATGGCCTGGGCAGCAGGTGTGCTCACCGTGGTGATGCGCTCCAGCAATTCGGATTCGGACAGCACGCCAAAGCCAATGGGTGTGATCTGCCCGGTGTAGGGCTGGGCGAGAAACACCGCTGGCACCTGGGTGACCTTCAGGGTGTTGGCGATACCGTTGTCGGCTCGGGCATCTGCAAAGCCAGGCATGGGGCCGCCATCCACGCTGATGGCCACCACCTTGATGCCGTGGCGCGCCTCGAAAGCCGTCAGCGTGGGGGCGAAGGCGTGGCAGTACGGGCAGTCACTGCGGAAGAAAAAGAACAGGACGTGGTCCTTGCCCAGTGAGGCGATGGATTGGGAACGGCTGAGCAACTGGTCCCGGTCGAACACCTCCAGCGCCTTGGCGTTGACTGGGCGGCCATGGACGGTGGGGTCCAGTTCCGGTGTGGCCCAGGCGACGCGCTGGGCGACGTCGGCAAAGTAGGACGCTCTGGCCACAACCTTGGCTTCCAATTCCATGTAGCGGCGCACATTGGCCTCGGTCGGCCGCATGATCGCAATGTTGCGGTAGGACTCGACAGCCTTTTGCAGTCGCTCGAATTCGACCAACTCTGGCGCTCTGGCCGGGCGGGTTGATGGTGTCGGGGCCGCTGGTGACGTGGGCGGTGGCAGGGCGGGAGTCTTGGGTTGAGCCTCAGGTGTGTCGCGTACCTCGGGTTCGGGGTCTTCGTAGAAGTGCCATCCTCGCCATGCATCTGACCAGTAAGGCGCGGCAATGGGCTCGTCCAGCTTGGACGAGGCTTGCGCTTGTGCCTCGGGCGCTGCGTTGAGGCAAGCGAAAGCGAGGAGGGCGATGCTGGCGAGGCGTCTGAAAAGACCTGAGCGAGACACCCATGACGGGCGAGATGGGCGAGGCATGTCAATCTCCTCATTGCAGCGACTTGGGCGGCAAGCCATCGAGGCAGTAGTTGATCCCGAACTCGATGGATTGTTTGCGAGGGGCCTGGGCACCAGGCAACCAGACACCGTCTTGCCAGAAGGTCACCTTCAGGCGGCTGCAACCAGGCTGGCGGTAGCGCTTGTCGGTGGTGACGTCGATGGAGATGGGTGTGTTGGCCTTGAAGCGCTGGCTGATGGCGTCGGCAGATTCGCCTGTCAAGGTGCCGTGTGCCTTTCCGTCTGGCGCTTGCAGTGCCATCACCATCAGCACTCTGGCGTCTTTGACGGGCATTCGACCGACGGACGTTTCGGGCGATCTCTCAGGCGTTTGCGTTTGTGCTTGGCAATTCAATGCCATCGCCATCGCCGTGATGGCAATGACCTTGATCGGTGTCCTGAGGTGCTGTGTCATTGGCAACGCCCCTGTCCGTAGTAGCAGTTGGGCACCTTGGCGCTGTTGCCGCTTTGGATGGCACCCAGGTTCGGGTTGTTGGGCACGATGGAGGCGTAGAACTCGGTGAGGTCCATCGCTGCGAAGTCGAGGCTTTGCAGCTGAGCGATGGTGAAGCCCGAGCAGTCGGGGTTCTGGCCGCTGCCCCAGCCCTTGCCAATCTGCATGCGCCCCTGCTCGTTGACTATCCGGGCGAGTTTGCTGTTGAAGCAGCATTTGCCTGTGGTGTGCTCCAGGCACGACACGCAGGCACCAAGAACGCGAAGACACGATGAGCACCATGACCCCGTGGCGTGGCACAGCCCCGCGCCTTCTCTCATGGCCAGCTTGCCCTCTTCTTCGTTGCACGACATCATCGACATGACGATGTAGATCACCACAGCGATGGCCAGCGACCAGGGATCGAACGCGACCACCATGCTGTCGCCTGCATAGAGCACCGACGATCCGGCGGGCAGGGCGGTGCCGTTGACGGCCACGGTGACGCCGTAACTGGTGAAGGAGCCGCTGAAGCCGCCGCTGGTGAGCAGTGCGGACATGCCCTGGTAGATGAACTCCCGGTTCTCGGAGTTCATCAGCACGTCGTATACCAGGCGTGAGCCCACACCGAAGGTACTCTGGTTGCTCATCCCAGCGCCAGCGCTGTCCGAGTCGCAACAATCTTTGAACAGCCGGTCTCGGCAGTGGTTGCCTTCGCCTTTGAACACCTGCATCAGTTTGGTGTCCAGGTACACACCGGCTTCTCGGGCGGCTTCCAGCATCGACATGGAGCGGGCAAAGTCCGCGTCGTTCGTGTAGCTCGTGTTGAAGCAACTGTCACCCAGGCAAAAGACATTTGATGGGCAGTTGGTGGCGGTTGTGATCGTTTGGGCGGTGGCCGGGCAGGTGTATCTGTCCTGGTAGACCTCGCACATGCCTGTGGTCACGTTGGTTTGCTTGCATGTGCTGCTGCCCAGCGTGCAGCCTTGGCTCAGCAAGGGTGCGCATTCGTCCGTGGGGGCACCGGATGTGCAAGACAGGGTGCGCTCGTAGGACCAGCAAGCGCGGGTGACGGCTCGGCCATCGATCACCTTGGTGGCAGGGCCATCCACGCACCTGTCGGCAGTGGTGACGGTGCAGCGTCCGCCTGCTTCGAGTGGGGCGCTCTTGTCATCCCAGACATCGGTTTCGATGTGGTTCATGGTGGGCTGCTGGAAAGACAAGGGGATGCTCCAGCCAGAAGCGCCGACCAGGCTGGCCGCCCCCGCATCCTGAGCGCAGCGGGTCTCTGTGCGGCTGACCACGACAGAGGGGCCGCTGTCACAGCCCATGCGGGGGCGGGGCATGGTGAGCGTGAAGCAGCGATCTGCCGGGCCCGCCGATTGGATGCGGCTGGACCAGTAGGCCTGCAACTGGTCGCCGCGCACGGTGCCGGTCGGGCAGGCATAGACCGGCGTGCCGAACTGGAAGTTGTAGTTGCACTGGCCAGATGAACAGCCGGATCCAGGCATCATGACCACCTTGAAGGGGCGCCAGCAATGACCACCCCAGTGTGGTGAGAGGTCGGTGACGAATGTCGGTTGGGTGGCTGGCGTGCTGGGCAATTCCAGGTTTTGCCACCCGATGCAGGCCCCATTGCCACCGGCCGCGTAGAAGCGAAATTGCTGCAACTGGTCGGTGCGGATGCGGCACTGGGCCTGGGCCACCATGTAGTCGGCACCATTGCGATTGGCCTGACCATGGGCAAACCAGTCGCCAGCTGTGCAACTGGGGACGAGTTCGACTTGCACCGTCAGATCGCGCCGGGTGGCGTAGTTGCCCACACCGTTGTAGCGCTGGCACTGTTTGGTGACTGCGCCTGCTGGTGTGATGGCTGGGGAAGGGACGTCGGCGGTGGTGCAACCGCTGTAATAGGAGGAGAGGCTGCCAAGGGCCAGAGACGGGTTCGCGGCGATGTCCCGCGCGCCCATGACGGCGGGGTCGTAGTGCGAAATGGCAGGGCGTGGCGTGTTGGCCGAGTTGAGCGCGCCGCGTTGGGCCTGGCATACCGGGTCATCGGGCGGGCTGGTGCAGGCGGTGAGGCGCGCGTTGGCCGGGCCTGACAAGCTGGGTTGGCCGTAGTAGGCTACCTCAGCGGGCGTGCGGGTGTATCCCGGCACATTGGCCGTTGCATTGGGGGTGCTGACCGTGCCCCGAATCACCGGGTTGGCCGCTTGACCGGCGGCGGTGCCCTCTTCATGTGGCCCAGCCAGTGCCATCGTCTGCGTCGTGACGAAGCACCAGAGGGTGAAGCAGGTGACGAGCCGGCGCAGCATGGCGATCCCTAACCTTTGAGCCGTTGGATGAATGCGGCGACATCCTTGCTGAAGCGAGGGGTGCGGTGCTGGATGTGGCTCAGGGCATAGTCCAGGCTCACGTCTCCTGCCAGGCGGACATAGTCGTTGGGGGGCGAGCAACTGCCGTTTTGACAGGGGGTGCTGCTAGCGCCATCACGCACCAGCACAAAACTGGGTACCTGTGTTATGGCGTAGCGCTCGAAGGCCTGCGGATCGATTTGGAAGGCCACCGACTGATCCGCCAACAATGCCTGTGTTCGCGCGACGGTGTCACGCAGTGATCCATTGAGCAGGCCTCTGATCAGCAGGGATGCCTTGGCTCGTGCCGCTTGGTTGACCAGTCTTTTGAGGGTGGCCTCGGGCATCGACAGACTGATGAACACCATCAGGATCGGGCCGTCACCCAGAACGAGTCTGGTTGGCTGGGTGATTTTCATCTGAAGCGCGTAGGCTTTGGAAAGCGCTTCAAGGTCCACGGGCGCGTCGGTTTGAGGCTTTGGCAGCGCATCAATTCGTGGCCCCGCTGTGCCGGGCACACGTTTCAACTCAGCGGCGCCGGGCATGCTGTGCGCCTTCTGAGCCCGCTTGATGTCCTTGTCCGTGATGTTGGGCTGTTCGCGCCTGACCCGAGCCATGTCTTCTTCGGTGATGACCGGCGTGGTTTGGGCCTGCGCACTTATCGTAAGAAGAACAGACACGCCAAGACCGAAGCCCCCGCGTCCAGCATGACGGATATTAGTAGCCCACACAGCAGTTCCTTTTGCGAAACAACATGAAGGCAAAGTCTTCGCCCCGTACCGGGTACTCTTTGCCCGCGCCCCATATGACGGTGCTGCGGCCGAAGGGCTGGCAGCACTTGCCCCCATCTTTCTCTGTATTGGGAATGGGGTAAGTGAGTTGTGTTTTGTTGGCCGTCTTGTCCATGACCGGCGCGAAGTAGGGGCCGCACAGGCCGGGCGTGCCATGCCATCCCCAGGCGATCAATTCGCGGTGCATCTTGGCGGTCAGGCGCTGGGCCAGCAATGCGGCCGTGCGTACGCCGCCGAGGTGATAAGGCACGTGGCCATCCAGCGGATAAATGCCGCCCTGGCATCCGGCACACCAGAACAGTTCTTTGATGCCAAAGCCCACCGAGGCGGCGACGCAGTCGGCCGCGCAGGAGGCAATCGCAATGGGATTGGCGAACAGCACCGCATCTGGGTTGAGGATCAGGGTCAACTCGTCGTCGTTCCACAGCGGATCGACCTCGGTGAGGTAGGCCAGATCGAAGCTGCCCCTTTCCAGGCAGGGAAAGTCGGTCACGACCTCCAGCCAATACAGCATCGGGTTCACGTAGAAGTGGGCCTGGTAAAAGCTGCCGCCATCTCCGTCGCCCTCAGGACGTGTGAAGCGTGCAGCCTCAGGTGCAGGCAAGCCTGGATTCAGGTCGATGCCGCCCAGTGAGGTCAGGCAAAACGGCTTGCGCACCACCTCGACGTGGCGAGCCGGTTCCCAAAAACCAATCGACAGACCAATTACAGGGTTCACGCCGCAACTGCACACGGGGCTTCCCGGGTTGGAAATGTCTTCCTGGCCGCCGAAGTTGGCGATGGGGATGCTGCCCAGGCTGATGGGCAGGATGCAACTCCAGCAGATGTCGGTGACTGGGTTGGGGAACTTGCCGGTGCAGGTGGCGATGCCTGCCGCGTGGCTGTGCGGGCTGGTCATGGCCAGCAAGCAAATCAACAGGCTCGCCGCGATGTGATCCCACGATGG
>NZ_JAUSAR010000039.1 GCF_030652515.1 Aquabacterium sp.
ATACCGCATCTCAATGATCAGAACTCATGGGCCCACGGGCGTAATCCGATGGACATGATTTTCCAGGGGCGATCGACGAGCGTATTCCAGGCATAGCAGCAGTGATCGACGATATCGTCGTAGGATTTGAAGACGCGGTTCGAGAGCCAGTTGTCGCGCATATATTGCCAGATATTTTCGACCGGATTGAGTTCAGGGCACTTCGGTGGCAGCGGCATAATGGTGATGTTGGCGGGAATGAACAATCTTGCTGACAGATGCCATCCGGCTTGATCGACGAGGAGGACGGCGTGGGCCCCTGGCGCGACCGCCTTGGCGATTTCGGCCAGATGCAGGTTCATCGCTTCGGTGTTGCAGGCCGGGAGGATCAGAGCCGCGCCCTTTCCCTGCTTCGGACAGATGGCTCCGAAGATGTAGGTCGAGGCGGTACGCTGATCCCGCGGAGCGCTCGGGCGAGTGCCGCGCTTGGCCCACCTGCGGGTGATCTTGTTCTTCTGACCAATGCGCGCCTCATCCGCGAACCAAATCTCTATTTTTCCAACATCGACTGCCTTTTCGCGCGCGACTTCATCCAGGCGCGCTGGGAACTTTTTTTAAAATCCTCGATGGCTCCTTCGGCTTGCGCATGATGACGGGGGCGGGCTGAGAGCTTGCGGTAGCCCATCGCGCGAAGCTCCCGGCTCAGCGTCTGCTTGGCGACCGTGATGCGGAACTCCTCGTATATCCATTGCGAAAGATCGACCAGCCGCCAGCGCACGACACCGTGGATCGCCGGGATCGGGCCGCTCTCGATCATCCGCACAATCGCTTGGCGTTGCACATCATTGAGCCTCGAGGGTTGACCTGGAGGCTTGCGGTCGATCAGACCGTCCGGCCCAAGAGCATTGAACCGCATCACCCAGTCCCGAATGATCTGCAGCGTCACGCCGCCAATCTTGGCCGCCTCAGTGCGGGTCGCCCCATCGTAAATGGCCGCCAGCGCCAGAAGCCGCCGAGCCTGCGGGCCATCCTTCGATCGTTTGGCCAAACCCCTTACCAAACCGGCATTAAAATCAGCCCGAAGCGGGATAGCCATGGCGAACCTCCTTCGTTCGCCATGTTGAATCAAACAGATGCTGATTCGGATATCCCCCGACCCGAGTCACGGCTTCCGGGATTTGGTATTA
>NZ_JAUSAR010000043.1 GCF_030652515.1 Aquabacterium sp.
GGACAGGCCCAAGCCCAGAGCGAGCATGGCCAGCGCCGAGGCCACACGCCAGCGCTTGTGCGGGGGCTTGTTGGCGTCACTGTCGTTTGATTGACGGCTTTGCTGGCCGTTCAACTGGGCAGAGGGGCGAACAGGGGTGAACGGATGGATGATGGCTGTGCGCATGGGAATCTCCTGGCTGGGGTGCGCGTCAAGGCCTGACGCAGGCGGGGGCGATCCTGCGAACGTGAAGGCACGTTTCAGGAGGGGGATGCGGTGGGCGAGCGGGCTCGCAGGCGAGGGCCATCGGTGTGTCATGGCACCCCCTCGGATGGGGCTGTGAACACGACCTCAACGCGACGATTGCGGGCCCGGCCCTCTGGTGTGTCGTTGCTGGCGATGTAGCAGCACAGGCCTCTGGCATCGATGCGGATGTCCTTGGGTTGTGCGGGACTGACGCGCTTGATGTGATCTCGAACGGCACCAGCCCGCGCCAGCGCGATGGCCTGATTGGGCGCATCAGGGCCGACGTTGTCGGTGCGTCCTACGATGAGCACACGCTCGGCACGTCCCAGGGCTTTGGCTGCGTTGTTCAGCAAGGTCCGGTGTGCGGGTGTCAGCACCGCACTGTCGGTTGCAAACTCCAGGACCAGCACCTGAGGCTTGTGCAGCGGGGCAGGCTTGCTGTCTTCAGTTGGCGCGACGGATTCAAGGGCGCGCGCGTTGCCTTGCATCGTAGGCTGTGGCTGTGCGTCGGCCACAGCCAGTGTTTTGGGCGTGGTGGTAGGGCAGGCGGGCTCGATGCATTGAGCAAAATACGCGTTGCGGCCACGCTCTAGCTGCGCGATGTGTGAGGCGTTCGGCTTGGCTTGCGGTGTCTCGGTTGCATGGCCCTGCTTGGCAGGCAAGGTGCAAGACGAGAAGGCGAACAGAATCACCGCTGCCGAGGCGCTGGTCATGGCGATGTCCTGTACGCGCGTCATGGCGACACCCGAGCTGCAAGGATGAACAGGGGCAGCTTTGCGTCTGCGCGCTCTTGCGGCCGTACTGCGGTTGCCTGTGCGGACCGGATTGCCGAGGCGGGCAATTGCCGATAGACCTTCCAGGCGTAGCGCCTGCGTGCGCTCTGACAGGCCGCACCCTTGAATTGGGTGCAGGCGGCGTTGTAGGCGCCTACACCGTCCCAGTTGAGGCCTTGCCTGGCCAGGGTTTGAGCAAGCAGCCAGGCGCCCACATGGATGTTGGTGCAGGGGCTGAACAGGTCGCGCTCGGAGATGCCGAACCGCGCCAGCGCTGGCAGGTTCGAGCTGTTGATCTGCATCAGCCCGATGTCGTAGCTGCCCGTGCGTTGGCGGTGGCTGAGGTTGAGCGCTTTGGGATTGAGGTGCGACTCGACCTTGGCAACGGCATAGAGCAGTTGCGATGAAACGCCGTATCGCTGCGCCGCCTCGTCCCAGCAAGCCAGGGCGTGTGCCGGCACGCTCAACAGCGCAAGACATCCAGACAAGAGACCCCATTGCATGGCGTACTCCCAACAAGACCGATGTGGCCGCCAATGCACGTTGCATTGCGGGACGGACGGGGTGAGATCGGCGAGATGCCGAGCAAGGTCTTGTTCAGGTCAGCCGTGGTTGGACTGCCTTGGCGTGGTCAGGGCACGTGAGTCGGTTGGAGATTCTTTGTGCCGTGTACGGGTCAGAGCGCTGGGCGCTCGATGGCGTCAGCGTGTCTGCGTGGCTTGTTCTGCACGAAAGCGCTGGGCCATGTTGACCCGAGCTTGTTGTAGGACGCTGGCGCCGGTCTCATCCGCCTGTTGACACAGCGCCACGCAGGCGGTGGTCAAGTGATCGAGTTGAAACTTCGGGTTGGGGTGCCTGTTGGCGGGCGAGCGCTGCAACTCAAGGAGCAAGTCGTACTGCGGTCGCCACATGGCTTCCCGACGGCGAGGCGTGTTGGGCGATCGGGCCACGAGCTCGGTGCCGAGAAAACCGAAGACCTGTCTTGCCGCTTCGGGGCCGGATAAGATCAGCGAGACGCAGGCACTGATCAGGTCAGGAAATCGAAAGATCGGGCCGACGTTCTGATCTGACTTGAGTACACCGTAAAGCCAGACATGTTCTTCAAGCCACAGCCTTGTTTCGATGACGTCTGATGGCAGGGCTTCCACGGTTGTGGTGTGTCTAAAGCCCTGAAATCCGGGTGGTGCAGCGGTGAGCATGGTGCGTACCTCTGTTCTCTGAATAGGCATTCGCTCAGGGGAGCGCATGAGCACAGATTACGGCCTGGGCGCAGCATGGTCACGGGTGAATGCGGGCTTTGTCATGGGGATTTCGACGTCGGTTGTTGCATCGGCAGTACAGACTGCATGGACGGTACAGCTACGATGAATGCATTACTACCTCGAAGGTAGGCGCAAGGGACAGCCCTGAGAAGCTACCCTGGAGATCAGATACCGGCGCATCTGCTTGCTGCCGGCCATCGGCAAGCAGAAGCTATATCCGCCGCTGGGCTTGACCGTGATCCATGCGCAGGAGGGCCAGGCACCAGCCGGGCGTGTTCCGCTGCAGTGGAAACTCATTACGAACCTGCCGGTCCGCTCCAAGAGCCAAGCCTTCGAGAAGATCGACTGGTACGCCATGAGATGGAAGATCGAGACGTTTCAAAAGATTCTGAAGTCGGGCTGTCGAGCCGAGGACTTGCGGCTGCGAACAGCCGACCGCTTGTCCAACCTGATCGCGATCTATTGCATTCTGAGTTGGCGCATCTTCTGGGTGAGCATGCTCCACCGCACCGATCCCGGCACCGCTCCAACTGACGCGTTCACTGATGTTGAGATCGCCGTGCTGGATCGCCCTGCCACCGAAGCAGGCGGATGTTATGGCCGGCGCCGCATAGCGCGGCATGCAGCGCATCTCCCAGTGCACCCATGAGCGGGTTGCGGTCGAGCCTGCCATTGCTCTTTAAGTGTCCGATGCTCGGCTCAATGGCGCTGCGTCGTTTGATCATCGCCTTAATCGTGCGGGTCACGCCTCGTCGCTGGCCTGATCTGAGAATCTGCACGGCATCGACCTCGGCGCCCTTGTAGCCCATGTCCACCATCACCGTGCGCGGCCGCTGGTTGGCCAGGATGCCCACCTGCTCAGTGGCATCATCCAGCGTGTGCCCGTCGCGCTGAACACGGCCAACTGCGCGTGCGCAGCGTCTTGACGGCTGCGCGCATACGCTTGTACTGTTTGTCATGCGCATAGCGGCCCACCTGGGTGGCCTGGCGCAGGCTCAAACCATGGTCTTGCGCGAACTTGACGATGTGCTGGCGGCTGCGCTCCAGCAGTCTGCTGTCGGTGGGATGGGCAATCGACTTGGGCATCACCGTGGTGTCCCCAATCACCTTGTCCAGGCTGCTTCGATGGTCACGGCCAGCAGCAATTCCACGCCCTCTTCGCCAATACGCTGACGGCAGCGCGTCAGGCTTGACGGGTCAATGGGCAACTCTGTTTGCAGGTAGCTCTCGCCGATGAAGAACTGCCAGTACGGGTTCTCCAGCCAGGTGTTGACCACCATCTCGTCGGACGCATCGTTGGCGCGCTGCAAGTACAGCAGACCGGCCACCAGACGAGGCGGCAAGGCTGGCCGACCTCGGCCCGAAGTGAAGTGGCCAGCGAAGTGATGCTCGATCAACTCCCCGTCCATCAATCCGGCCAGGCGAATCAGTGGGTGCTTCATGATGAACTGCTCGTCTAGGCGAGAACGGAACATCTCGGTGCTCTGAGCGGTGCGGGTGTGGGTCTTCATGGGCTGAAGAATTTGCAAGAAAGCGCGGGGCCGATATTTTTTTCTTGCAAATATGGCACCACACCTCAACCCAAATCGCATTGCAGATCAATGGATTGCGAGTTGTTCCGGGCGGACTCATGATCCCAGCGGCACGTTGACTATGCGCCAGGGCAAGGCTGAAGTAATTGCCTGGCTGCTCTGGTAACCTACGCCCTGAACTTGGTCAGGCCTGTGGGGCCACGTCCTCCGGGGCCAATTCAACCCGGTTGCGGCCAGCGCGCTTGCCTTGGTACAGGGCCTTGTCCGCGCGGGCAATGGCTTGGTCGATGGGCTCGTTGAGGCGCAGGCTGCTGATGCCGAAGGTCATGGTCACTTTCAAGGGACCTTCCTTGCTTGGCACCCGAAGCTTGGCAATCGCCTCGCGCAGGCGATTGACCGCCCGCTCCGCACCAGGCGAGGCGGTCTCGGGCAGAAGCAACAGAAACTCTTCGCCTCCCCAACGGGCGGCGTGATCCACTTCGCGCACCCCGGAGCGCAAGATATTGGCCACCGCCTTCAGGACATCGTCACCAGCCTCGTGACCATGGGTGTCGTTGATGACCTTGAAGTGGTCCACGTCACACAACACGAAAGACAAGGGCCGGCCATCACGGCGCAGCTTGGCGGCCTCGCAGGTCGAGGTGTCCAACACGCTGCGGCGATTGCGCAGGCGGGTCAACGGATCGGTGGCGGCCATCTCGCGCAGTTGCTTTTCGCTCTGGACCACCAGGCGGTAGTACATGCCCGCCAGGAAGATCAGCAACACCAGCACGGCGATCAGGTTGAAGTAGTGCAGGCCGTTGAGCACCGAGGGCTCCAGCGCCACGATCGGCGTGGCCAGGCGCAGGAAGAAATCCAGCCCCACGTACAAGGCCGCCAGCCCCAGCACCAGAGGTGCCTTGCACCAGTTGCCCAGCGAACCGACCATCATCACCGGTGGCGCCAGCATGATGTAGAAGTGGAAACTACTCTCCCAGCCGAGGAAATAGACGGCCAGAACCGCGTGCCCCACCACCTCCAGGAGCATCAGCATCCAGGCCGACAACATGTGGTGGCGCCACAGCAATGAGAAGGCCAAGGCGTAGCAAAGGATGCTGCCCACATTGATGATGGCCAGCTGCGACACCCCACTTTTGTAGAACAGCAGCAGGAAACACAGGTGCGTGAGGCCGGCGATGACGGACACCCCCAGCAGCAGCTTGCGAAAGAGCGCCTCGTTGTTATTGCCCACGGCCACGGGCACCAAAGGATCGGTATTGTGAAACGCTAATAACGGGCTTGACTGACGCATTTTGATCCCGATCAAGGTAGGCAATGCAGTTTGGCGTGCATGGATATTCATTGTTTCACGACTGTTGTCGGACAACGGTGATCTTGCCCCCGTATCTCCAGACCCGGCCTATTCGCAATGTAGCGCGCACCCATCGGGCTGGGCTGCGCGCTGTTGATGTTGCCTGAACTCCCGAGGCGATTTCATTTTCAAGCTTGAGTGCGGATGCACCTCGTTGAAGTGTTCAAACGCTGACCTGATTAGCAACCATGCTCAGCCTGGCTCACCTGGTGAGCCAGTGGGCTCGTAATCTGGCTTCTCCACACAGCGGAGCAAGCACCATGGCGATGAACCGAATCCAGTTTCAACCCGGCCTGTCGTTGCCACAGTTCATGCGCAGCTTCGGCACCGAGGCCCATTGCGAAGAGGCGCTCAAGATGGCGCGTTGGCCGCAGGGCTTCGCCTGCCCCCGCTGTGGTGGATCGGCTCACTACGTGGTGGGGCATGGCGCTCGCAAGCTGTTTCAGTGCCACGCCTGCCGACATCAGGCTTCGCTGACCGCCGGCACCTTGTTCGCCAACACCAAGCTGCCACTGACCACCTGGTTCCTGGCCATCTATCTGATCAGCCAGGCCAAGACTGGCCTGTCCTCGCTGGCCCTGATGCGTCAGCTTGGGGTGAGTTACCCCACCGCGTGGCTGATGCACCAGAAAATCAGCTTGGCCATGGCTGAACGCGACGGGCTCCACCGGCTGGAGGGCTCCGTGCAACTCGACGACGCCTATCTCGGCGGCGAACGCACCGGCGGCAAGGCCGGCCGGGGTTCCGAGAACAAGGTGCCCTTCGTGGCAGCGGTCTCGCTCAACGAGCAGGGCCGTCCGCTTTATCTCAAGCTCACGCCGCTGGTGGGCTTCACTTCGCACGCCATCAGCCAGTGGGCCAAGGCTCACTTGTCGCCCGGCACAGTCGTCACCAGCGATGGCCTGGGCTGCTTCGCCGCCGTCACCGATGCCGGCTGTGTGCACATGCCCGTCGTCGTCGGCTCGCGCAAGCCGCGCGAACTGCCTGAGTTCACGTGGGTCAACACGATTCTGGGCAATCTCAAGACGACGCTGTCGGGCGCTTTGCATGCCTTCAACTTCCGCAAGTACGCAGCCTCCTACCTGGCCGCCTTCGCCTACCGCTTCAATCGGCGCTTCGACCTGCCCGGCTTGTTCGCCCGCCTCATCGTCGATGCCAGCCGATGCAAACCTCGCACCGAGCGCGCAGTCAGAGGGAATGCTGAGCATGATTGCTAATCAGGAACGCTGATGGCAGTTGCCGCAGCACCGTCTTGGCATCTCGCAGGTCCATGCGGCTGACGTAGTCTCGCTTGAACGTGTTGACGAAGCTCTCGGCCATGCCATTGCTTTGGGGGCTGCACACTGGCGTGTTGACCGGCTTGAGGCCAAGGTCCCTCGCGATTCGTCGGGTGTCGGTGGCAATGTAGGCCCCGCCGTTGTCGCTGAGGAACTCGAGCTGGTGGCCGGCTGGGACAGCCTCAACCGACCCGAAGCGCTTCTCCACAGCCTCGATCAACATCTCTCGCACGGGCTCTCCAGGAAGACCTTTGCCTGGCCACGCGCGCCAAGCCATGATCTCTCGGTCGCAGCAATCCTTCGCGAAGGTGGCCGTGACCGTCTCGCCAGAATCGCATTTGATCTCGAAGCCGTCAGAGCACCAGCGCCGGTCACTGCTGGTCACGGCCACCTTGCCATCGTGCAGCCTGCTTGAGACGCTTCTGCGTGGCGCACGAGGCAGCAACAGGCCGTGTTGCCTCATGACCCTATAAGCCCGTTTTGGATTGACCACAGCGTGGCTACCAGCGCGCCGCGAACGGTTGACCAGAGCGCAGGCCCTTCGGTAGCCATAGCTTGGCAACTCGGCAATGTGCTGACGGATTTCACCCAGCAACTGCTCATCGACGGCAGGCGTGCGCTGGGTACGGCCATCGACCCAGCCCTCAGGCCGGTGAAGCAGGTCGTGAACGTGAGAGCGCGCCAACCCCAGGGCCAGGCAAACAGCTTTCACTGCTCGTCCTTTGGCAACAAGGGCGAGCGCGCAATCCACTTTTTTTCTGCTGCGTACTCCACCGCTTCCTTGAGGATCTCGTTCTCCAAGGTCTTCTTGCCCAGCACGCGCTGCAGCTTGGCAATCTCTGCCCGGGCTGCGGCCAGCTCGGAAGCGGGCACCATGGCTTCGCCAGCGGATACCGCAACCAACGCGCCTTCACGATCCAGCTTCCTCCACTGGAACAGCAAGCCGGCCGAGACGCCCGATTCGCGAGCGACCAGCGAAACCGACATGCCTGGCTCGTAGGTGCGTCGCACTAGCGCTGACTTCTCTTCTATGGACCAGCGCCGCCGGCGCTGATCGGTCGTGATGACCTCTATGGTCTCTGTACGCCTAGTCATACTCACAGTCCTATTCCTATCCGTAAGATAAGCGATAGTCCGTGTCTGGTGAATCAGGGGGCCGCCTCAAACGGAACAAAACCGATACCCTTTGATGAATGCTGCTTCGGCAGTTTACGGGATGAGCTTGACTACTGATTGGATGAGTTTTCACGAAAACGGCCGTATGCTTCCAGTGAACCCGTTAGCAGGCTGCGGAAATACCTACCGACCAAGTCCACGCCCGAGTGGCCTGATACGTTATCAGCGTAGCACCTCAACGACCTGAAGCGATACCACCCATGCGCGGCGCCGACACCTTTACCGAAGGCCTGTTCACCCTCAAGAAGCTGGACGATTTCGTGCCCGCCAACCACCCGCTGCGGGTCATCCGCACGATGGTCAACAAGGCGCTGGCCGAGATGGGCGATCTGTTTGCCCAGATGTACGAGGACGACATCAAGGGTGGCCGCCCCAGCATCGCGCCAGAGAAGCTGCTGCGTGCCATGCTGCTGCAGGTGCTGTACTCGATCCGCTCTGAGCGCCAACTGATGGAGCAGACGCAATACAACTTGCTGTTTCGCTGGTTCATTGGCCTGTCGATGGACGACGCGGTGTGGGTGCCCACGGTGTTCACCAAGAACCGGGAACGGCTGATTGAGCACGATGCCGTAGTGGCCTTCTTCAACGAGGTGCTCAAGCTGGCAGACAAGAAGAGGTGGTTGTCCAAGGAGCACTTTAGTGTGGACGGCACCTTGATCCAAGCCTGGGCAGGCCACAAGAGCTTTGTACGCAAAGACGGCAAGGACGACGACGATGGCGGCGACTTCAGAGGCAAGTCACGCAGCAACGAGACACACGAATCAAGCACCGACCCAGACAGCAGGCTGTTTCGCAAGGGCAAGACGGCCAGCGAATTGCGCTTCATGGGCCACACGCTGATGGAGAACCGCAATGGGCTGATCGTCAACGCCATTGTCACGCAGGCAGATGGCCATGCCGAGCGCGAAGCGGCCAAGGCCATGGTGGCCGATGCTCGCCAAGTCAACCCCGAAGGTGAGATTACCTTGGGCGCCGACAAAGGCTACGACGCCGCCGAGTTCATCAAGGCGCTGCAAGACATGAAGGTCACGCCGCATGTGGCGCAGAACAAATCAAACCGAGCCTCAGCTGTGCCCGACGAGATCGCGGCCACCGAGGGCTACGCCATCTCGATGCAAAAGCGCAAGCTCATTGAGCAGGGCTTTGGCTGGGCCAAGTTCTTTGGCCCGATCCGTCAGGTGATGGTGCGCGGCATCAAGAAGGTCGACCAAGTCTTCATGATGGCCATGGCCGCGCACAACCTCGTGCGCATGCGCACCATGGGACAAGTCCGCCTGGAGTGCGCGTGATGAGGGCAAAACGCCTCGAAATGGCCCCAATTCCCTCTGAAATGGGCCTGGAATGGGGTGCGGGGCGCCAAGGTCCGCTTCCATCGTCGAAAAACGACCCATCACGTCAGCAGCGGGGCTGTGCGCGCTGGGTATTTCCGCAGCCTGTTAGGGAACCGCTGATTAATTCCGGCACGATTTGTGCTGCATAAACGAGCAACAGATCCAGAGCCAAGAGAGCGCAGATGAAGCAACAACTGAGCTTTGCCAGCAGCGAGTACGGACTCAAGAAGCGAGTGACTCGGCGCGAGAAGTTCCTGGGCGAGATGGAGCGTCTGGTGCCTTGGTCGCGGTGGGTGGCCTTGATCGAACCTGTGTACCCCAAGAGCGGCCGCGTGGGTCGGCCACCCATTGGCATAGAGCGCATGCTGCGCATGTACTGTGTGCAGCAATGGTTCGGCCTGAGCGACGAAGGCGTTGAAGACGCCTTGTACGACAGCCAGGCCTTGCGTCGCTTTGTCGGCATCGACCTGTCGCGCGAGTCGGCGCCAGATGCCACGACGCTTGTGAAGTTCCGCCGCCTGCTGGAGGACAACAAGCTGACGGCAGCGATGTTCGAAGAGGTCAAGGCGCTGCTGAGCGAGAAGGGCCTGCACATGCGTGAAGGCACCATGGTTGACGCCACCATCATTGCCGCGCCACCGTCCACCAAGAACAAGGACAAAGCGCGAGACGCCGAGATGCACCAGACCAAGAAGGGCAATCAGTGGTACTTTGGGATGAAGGCGCACATTGGCGCCGACGCTGAATCTGGACTGGTTCACAGTCTGCACGTCACGTCGGCCAATGAGAGCGATGTGGCCCACACGCACAAGCTGCAGCACGGCCAGGAAAGCCAAGCGCATCTGGACGCGGGTTACACCGGCGTGCAAAAGCGCGATGAAGTCATTGAGGCGCAAGCCCAGGGCCGCATTGCCAAGGACATCGCCTGGAACGTGGCGACGAGACGCAGCAAGATCAAGGCGATGCCCGAGGGCGATCTCAAGGAACTGGTGATCGCGACCGAGCGAGCCAAGGCGCAAATTCGCGCCTTTGTCGAGCATCCCTTCCATGTTTTGAAGAACTTGTTTCATCACAAGAAGGCCAGATATAAGGGCTTGGCCAAGAACGAGGCGCAGTTGTACAGCCTGTTTGGCTTGGTCAATTTGGTGATCGCTCGCTCCAAGCTTTTGGCGCTTGATACCCGAGGTGCGTCTTGATGAGGCCAATGACCCCCGAAAGGGGCCTGAAATCACGTTGAGAACGCGCAAAGCCATGAATTCCGGCTGAATCTGACCGCCATCGCGACATTCAAACCCACGACAGTCGTTGGGTGCGCGCGAAGCGGTCATTGATCAGCAGTTCCTAAGCAAGATGGGCAGCTCCTGCGGCTTGAGCTGCACTGGCCGCCTGTGGGTTGGCGGCTCCACCGTCAGACGTTACCGATACGAACTGGCTTGATATGAGGGTGGCGCCACGGGCGCACTTGTCACCATGACGGGCGGCGGGCATGCCATCAATGATCATCGTCGGATCACCGCTGAAAATGACTGTGCTGCCCGGGCATGTGACATGAACGCCCACCCAGACTATCCGTTTGCAATGGGTGTCAGTGGTACCGGAAGCGCCTATCAGGCTGATCGCCCATGAAGATGAAAGGTCGTCCCATTTGTCTTGCCCTGTTTTTTTGTTGACCGGACTCTATCAATCAGGTGTAACAAAATTGTTTCTCTCGTAATTCAGATTTGAGCTTGGACCAAGCTCAAGCTCTTTGGTGAAAGTCTCTGATCGCCGCCCTGTTGGCGCCGACCGAAAACTGAGCCACTTTTGATGGGTATGCCGACCCAAAACTGAGCCAGGTGTTCAACCTACCCTGCTGCTTTTTGATGCAGCGGGGTTCGAGGAGTGATCACCATGGACATGATCGGCAGAATCCGG
>NZ_JAUSAR010000044.1 GCF_030652515.1 Aquabacterium sp.
CCATGAAAGAGCGGATGAGGGTGTCCCGCGTGGACATCAGGAGTTTGGATTCACCGGCGTCAACCATCTTGGTCACGAACTCGGCAGGAGCGAGGTAAGCCATCTGACTTCCTTTGAAAATAAAAGCGGAAAAACAAAAAAAGACGGCGTCCCCGTCTGGGCAACAGCCTGAGCTGCGCCAGAACGGGGACGCCGTCATCCACGTGTTCATGTGTCAAGCCGCCATTAGCTTGACTGAACAACACGATGCATTTTTCATGCCAGAAATCTGACCTGTTTTGCGGCCCCTCAGTCCCGATCTGGTGCATCAGGCCCGATGGTGGTGCATTCAGGGCTTGGCGGCAAAGGCCAGGTCCGGCAAGGTGAGTGTGGCCTCAGCCACGTCCAGCAGCTTGCGGTTGTGGTCCATGGACGCCTTCTGCAAGGCACGGAAGGCAGCCTCCTCGGTGATACCCAGGCGGGACATCAAGGCGCCTTTGGCCCGCTCGATGACCTTGCGCTCGTGCAAGGCCCTGCGAGCCGTGTCCAGTTCCGCCTCCATGGTGGCCAGGCGCGCAGACTGGGTCTTCAACAGATCGACCAGCTCGGGCGACTTGGAGCCCTGACTCGGGACATCAGACATGGCGGGCAAAACCGGAGCCGACTCTGGTTGCTCGGCAGCGTTGTTGAAAAACCGGCCCACCGCGTGGGTGTGAGGCGGCGGGTTGTCGCGCAATTGCTGGAGCAAGCCCTCGGAGTCCTGCAGGTCTTGCTGCGTGGCCAGGCTCTGAGCCTCGCAGACCTGGCGCAGGCACTGCACCAACTCAACCTGCAGCTGCCACATCTCGGTGATGCGCTCGCTGGAGACATTGAACCAGCTGTCGCTCAAGCCCGTGTCCAGGGCCGCACCGGGCCGGGCCGTGCACAAGGTGCGGCGCAAGCGCTCCAGCAAGGCCACATTGGGCGTGAGTTGGTGCTGCTGCCAGCGCTCGCGCAGGGCGGGCTCGGCAAACTCTTCGAACACGCGCAGGCTGCGCTCCTGGGCATCGATCAGGTGGATGATGCGCTGCTGTCCGGCATCGTCGCTGGCGCCAGAGGCAAAAAGCTGCGCGCCCACGGCACGCTCCTGGCCCGCGGCCTCCTTGCCCTGCACCAGGTGAACCAGGGCCACCAGCAAACGCGAGATGCCCGGGTGCAAGGCCGCGTCGGCCACATGGAAGATCAACTCGACCAGGCCGGCGATCAAGCGGCTGAACGCCGCCACCGAATCATGCGCGCTCGGCGTGCGCTGGTCGATCTTCACGCGCAAATCGGCCAGGGTGTCCAGGTCCAGCAGCACCCAGGCCATCAGCGACAGCATGCGCGCCGTGGCACCTTGCGCAGGCTCCAACTGATCGGCGAACAAGGCCCGCAAGGTGGCCTCGATCGGCCGCGCCTCTTCCAGGGCCGATTGCCGTTCGGCCAGAAAACGCTGACCGCTGGAGGCCAGGTAGATGCTGGTGGCGCCCCGCTCACGCTGCAGGGCGTGGATCAACTGGCCGATGACGTCCGCGAACTCAACGCGGCCGGCGAGGTGCCGCACGGCGTCGATTTCCAGTTGCTTGGCGCGCAGAACGAGCTGAGAGACGGACAGTGGCATGGGCTGGCGGAGGGTTCACGGACACGACAAGCTCGATTGTCCGCGATCTCACCACCATTTGGCCCCCTAGCTGATGCTCACCAAAACCCTTCCGCTGTCGATGCGCACCTCGTGAGCGCGCACCGACAGCTCGGGCAATTCAAGGCACTCGCCTGTCTTCAGGTCGAAATGGTGCTTGTACAGCGGCGATGCCACCACCGTGCGGTCACCCAAACTGCCCACCAGGCCGCGCGACAACACGCTGGCGTTGGCTTTGGGATCGACGTTGTCGATGGCGAAAAATTGATCAATGCCCACGCGAAAGACCGCCACATGCCGCCCATCGACAAGGGCGCACACACCAGTGTTGGGCAGGATGTCATCGGCCGCACACACGGCGGTCCAGGTCAAGGTATCAGTGCTCATGGTCAGTTCGTCCTAAACAAATCAAGCCAGCGTGTCGGCCGTGGCGGTGGCGCGCTCTTCAGGGCGGGCGGGGCGGATCTGGCCACGCTCTTCCACGAAGATGATGTGCTCGTCCTTCTTGTCGCTGTTGACGAAAGAGCGGAAGCGCTGGCGCACTTCGGGGGTGTTGACGGCCGTCTTCCACTCGCACTGGTAAGTGTTGACCACGTGCTGCATCTGGGCTTCCAGCTCGGCGTTCACGCCCAGGCTGTCATTCAGGATCACGTTCTTGAGGTAGTCCAGCCCACCTTCCATGTTGTCGCGCCAGGTGCTGGTGCGTTGCAGGCGGTCGGCCGTGCGCACGTAGAACATCAGCACGCGGTCGATCAGGCGGATCAGCTCTGCCTTGCTCAGATCAGAGGCGAAGAGTTCGGCGTGGCGGGGCTTCATGCCGCCGTTGCCGCACACGTACAGATTCCAGCCCTTCTCGGTGGCGATCACGCCGATGTCCTTGCCCTGGGCTTCGGCGCATTCACGCGTGCAGCCCGACACACCGAACTTGATCTTGTGCGGGGCGCGCAGGCCCTTGTAGCGATTCTCCAGCTCGACGGCCAGGCCGACGCTGTCGTCCACGCCATAGCGGCACCAGGTGGAACCCACGCAGCTCTTGACGGTGCGCAACGACTTGCCATAAGCGTGGCCAGATTCAAAGCCAGCCGCGATCAGCTCTTCCCAGATCAGGGGCAACTGCTCAACCCGCGCGCCAAACATGTCGACCCGGGCACCGCCTGTCACCTTGGTGAACAGGCCGTACTTCTTGGCCACGGTGCCCACGGCGATCAGGCCATCCGGGGTGACCTCGCCACCGGGCATGCGGGGCACGACCGAGTAGCTGCCATCCTTCTGGATGTTGCCCAGGTAGTAGTCGTTGCTGTCTTGCAGGCTGGCCAACTCCTTCTTGAGGACGAAGTCGTTCCACACCGAGGCCAGGATCGACGCGGCGGTGGGCTTGCAGATGTCGCAGCCCAGGCCCTTGCCGTGCTTGGCCAGCAGTTCGTCAAAGGTCTTGATCTGGCCGACGCGGATCAGGTGGTACATCTCCTGGCGCGAGTAGGCGAAGTGTTCGCAGAGGTGGTTGTTCACCTCCATGCCCTGCTTCTTCATCTCGAACTTCATGACCTGCGTGACCAAGGGCACACAACCCCCGCAAGTGGCTCCGGCCTTGGTGCAGGCCTTGAGTTTGCCGATGTCGGTGGCGCCATCGCACACGGCGGCGCAGATCTGGCCCTTGGTGACGTTGTTGCAAGAGCAGATCTGGGCGCTGTCGGGCAGGGCATCCACGCCCAGGCCGGGTTTGGCCTGGCCATCGCTGGAAGGCAGGATCAGGAACTCGGGCGACTCGGGCAGCGCGATGCCGTTGAGGGCCATCTGCAGCAAGGTGCCGTATTCATCGGCATTGCCCACCAACACAGCGCCCAGCAAACGCTTGCGGTCTTCGCTGACCACGATCTTCTTGTAGGTTTGCTTGAGCTCGTCGGTGTACTGGAAGGAGCAGCTGCCCGGCGTGTTGCCATGGGCATCGCCGATGCTGGCCACGTCCACGCCCATCAGCTTGAGCTTGGTGCTCATGTCGGCGCCCACGAAAGCCATGTCATCCACACCGCTCAAGTGGCGCGCGGCCACCCGGGCCATGTCGTAGCCCGGCGCCACCAGGCCAAAAGTCTGGTCGTTCCAGGCGGCGCATTCACCGATGGCATAGATGTCGTGATCGCTGGTGCGGCATGAACTGTCAATGGCGATGCCACCGCGCGAACCGATGGCCAGGCCATGGTTGCGGGCCAGCTCGTCACGTGGGCGGATGCCGGCCGAGAACACGATCATGTCGGCTTCAAGGTGCGTGCCGTCGGTGAACACCATGCGGTGGCGGCCAGTGGCCCCATCGGTGATCTCGACGGTGTTGCGCTGGGTGTGCACCTGCACGCCCAAGGCCTCGATCTTGTGGCGCAGCACACGGCCACCACCTTCGTCCACCTGAACGGCCATCAGCCGAGGGGCGAACTCCACCACATGGGTCTGCAAGCCCATGTCGCGCAGGGCCTTGCCACATTCCAGGCCCAGCAGGCCACCCCCGACCACCACGCCACTCTTGGAGCGGGCGCCACTGGCCTTCATCGCCTCCAGGTCTTCAATGGTCCGGTAGACAAAGCAGTTGGGGCGGTCGCGTCCGGGCACCGGCGGCACGAATGGGTAAGAGCCGGTGGCCAGCACCAGCTTGTCGTAGGGGATGACCTCGCCGCTGGCGGTGGTCACCGTGTGGCCCGAGCGGTCGATCGACCTGGCGCGCGATGCCAGGCGCAGCGTGAAGCCGGTGCGCTCGAAGAAGCCGGGCTCGACCACAGACAGATCGTCGGCAGACTTGCCAGCGAAGAACTCGGACAGGTGCACGCGGTCATAGGCAGCGCGAGGTTCCTCGCACAGCACGGTCACTTCGGCTTGCTGCAAGCCGGATTCGGCCAGGCTCTCCAGAAATTTGTGACCCACCATGCCATGGCCAACGACGACGATCTTCATGTTTGCGTACTCCTGCGACGGTCAGAATGGGCAAGCCGCAGCGGACGAGCAAGGTCGCTCGAATCCGGTCGGATTGCCAGAATCAATGGGAATGAACAGCGTGCGATGCCAACATGAATCGATGGCATGCAGCTGGTTTCCGCCGTCGTTAGCGGAGAGCTATGCATGTGCGCTGAGGCGACGATACCTGCGGGCACGTCATCAATAACGCAATATGCATGCCTGGCCAAAAAGCGGTCAGGTCGGGCGAATTCAGCCCAATGTGATGCAATGCGCGCACCATATTAGGGTCATTGAAGACGAATGCACTTCAACGGTGCACACGCCTCCAAAGCCACCAACCAGATGCCGCAAGAGGAACGGCCAGCGCCGCCCCCCTCCTCCATTCAAGCAGCGCTCATCGAAAAAGTTTGATGCAGTGTCGTCCCGCCAATGCTCACGACCCGCCTCGGCACCATGGGCAGCCCCACTTGATGCCCGGAGGTCCGCCACCACTCCCATGCCAGCCCCGTGCAACCTTCCGCCTTGATGGAAAGATTGCGCACATTGCCATTGAGCGGGATGGTGGTGGCGTAAGGTGCCGTGACGTTGTGTCCGTTGCCACCCCAGTTGATGCTCTTGGTCTGCTTGACACCATTGACGTAGCCAACCTCATCCCAGCTCACGCTGAACTTGGCCACGTAGCCACCGTGATGCTCCAGCCGCAATTCGCCGCCAGCGTAGCGCTCGGTCTTTTCGGCGATGTATTCGGTCTTGCCTGAGACCAATCCAGGCGCGCCGTCCTTGAGGTAGACGGTGTAGTAATTGAGTGGCTCGGCCGGGTTGTCCCGCGAAAGGGTGGTGTTCGCCCAGATCACGTCGTTGATCTTCTTGATGTCGTCCAGACTGCCCAAGTGCAAGTCCTTGAATGCCGTTGCGGCGCCCCCCAGCGCGACCAGATTCACGTCGATCGAATCGAACCTCGCCTTGGCTTCCACTGAAGCGTGCATGTCAACGGTGAGCCCATCCTTGTTGCAGACCGCCTTCACCGTGGCTTCAAGGTCGGTGGATGACAGCGTGGATTCGAACTTGACGTAGATCTGCCGTCCATACTGCACGTTCTTCACGAAAAGCGGCGGGTGCCGATCGCTGACACCAGCTCGTGCGAGATCGTCCCAGGTCGTGCCTTCACCAAAGACATCGGCGGGCTTGGGAGGCCGTTCCGCAGAGGCCATGTAGAAGATCTGCTTGAAACGAACGATGTAGACAGACTTCTTCTCGCTCTTCGTTTCCGAGAAATCGATGCCGAGCTTCTGCGACATGTAGCTGATGTCGCAGCCGAACTTCAGGGCCAATTCATTCTCGTCATACACCAAGCTGCTGCTGTACTGAAAGTTGGCCGGGATCTCCCACTTGCCGCCGTGAGTGTCAAACCATTTGGCGAGCTTGGCATTGATGCCTTCCTGAACGGCCTTGAAGCTGGGCGCGACGTGAAACGACAGATCGTCGCAGCCGGGGAGATTCATCGTGATCTCCAGCGGCGTCCGTTCTGCGGCCAGTTCTTGCGGTCGTCCATCCAGCAGATCATTGCTCGCCAGCAGCAAGGCACCGGGGTACGTGACGTCGTCGTACGACGAGGGCACCGCGACGTCGAAGTTGCCTTCGTAGCTGCATTTCTCACGCGTCATGACGACGTACGTGGCCCCTTCAAACTTGTCTTCCGCTGGCACCTCAACGTTCGCGATCTTGGTGCCGTTGAACACCATCACGGTCTTGGGATCGTAGGCCAGTGCGGCGATTTTCTGATTGATGACGTCACGGTTGCTGCTCATTTGGCATTCCTTCCAAAATATTGAGTGCGATGAATTTCGCCATGCTAAATATAGGAAGCTGCCGACTGCACGATATGATCTAGCGCAACTCAGGGCGCAATCGAACTGCAGCAAGTCACGGTTGGGCCGCATGCCACCGTAGCGGATCATTGCGGGCGTCCTGCATGGAAGCACTCAATTTCTCTCGGCGCCCCAACATTCTGAGTCTTGACTGGAGACACCAGGCGGTTTGGTCATGTTTGCAAGATTCAGATGAAGCTTGGCCAAGCGGCACGACGATATCCGTTTGAGTGCGTTTTTTGCAATCTCCGGCCTAGTTGCTCAAATCCTCGTCCAAGCCTGGCATCAAGACCTCGCCATGCGGCCCCCATTCCACGTGCGTGATGCCTGGCTCCTGTTCTTCCAGACGCCTTTTCTCGGCATCATGGGCACTCAAATCATTTTGCCGCACAAGCATGTCATCAACCGCCTTGCGCTCCTGGAGACCTCTGCGCGCGCGCTCCAGAGCCAATGTGATGCATGACATCAAATCATCTTCAGCCCATGGCTTGGTCAGGTAGCGAAACACCTCGACGTCGTTGATCGCCGTCATGATGGTCTGCACTTCCGTGGTGGCGCTCAAGATCATTCGGACAGCGTGGGGTTGTTTGTCGCGCACCTGCACCAGGAACTGGATGCCGTCCATTTGGGGCATGCGAAAGTCACTCACGATGACATCGAACGACACTTCACCGACACGAGCCAGTGCCTTCAACGGATTGTCGAAGCCTTCGACTTTGACCGACGCAGGCAGCTTTCTGCGCAACAAACGTTGAAGGGCAAACACCACGTTGGGTTCGTCGTCAACCAGCAATACACGGCTCATGATTTCTCCGCAGGGTGCTTGATGGACAGCAGGATGGGCTGGCCGCCACGCCGCTCGAAAGCCTTGATGCGGGCAATCAACTCGTCTGTCAGCACATGCTCGGCAGCCAGCAGCAAAACGCCTTCTGCCGACAAGAAATCAACGGCGAGGACCATGCCCGCCTTCAACTCATCCGTTCTCAGCTTGAGTGGCCGGGTCGTGACCGGCGGCGGTGGCTTGGCAAACAGGCTCAGGAAAGCGTCGATGACCACCGGATCGAATTGCGTGCCTCGTCCCCGGCCGATCATGGTTCGAGCTTCGTGCGGCGACAGGCTCTCTGAGATGAGGTGACCTGCCTGCATGTCCTCGTAGGCATCGGCGATGGCCAGAATGCGTGCGCCCATCGGGATGGCCTCGTCCTTTAATCCATCCGGGAATCCTCGGCCATCGTGGCGCTCATGGTGGGACCGGATCAAGGCCGCCACGGGCTGCATGTCGTCCAGGCCCATCAGGGCTTGTTCGCCAAAGATGGGGTGAAGCCTGTAGCGGGCGGATTCCTCAGGGTTCATCTTCGAGACAGGTTTGGACAGGACCAAATCAGACAGGCCGATCTTGCCAATGTCATGCATCAAGGCGGCAATGAACACTTCATGGGCCTGCGTGTCATCCAGGTTCATCGCCTTGGCCGTGCGCCTGGCCAAGTCGGCCACTTTGCGCGAATGCCCGACCAGTTGACCGCCCCGCAGTTCGATCAGGTTGGAAAATGACTTGATCGAGTTGAAGTAGTTCTTCTTCAGACGATCATTGAGCAGCGCCAGTTCAGCGGTGCGCGCCTCAACCTTCTGCTCGAGCGTGGCATTGAGCGTCTTGAGCTCCTCGTTCTGCCGAATGCTCAGGGCTTCAAGGCGATTCTTCTCAGCGATGAGTGCTTTGCGCTCGAAGGCTTCTTTGACCGTGTCCAGGATCTCGCTGTCTTTCCAAGGCTTGGAGATGTAGCGGTGAATTTGCCCGTCGTTGATCGCAGAGATGGTGGAGTCGATGTCTGCATAGCCTGTCAGCAAGAGCCGCGTGACCTCAGGCCAGCGGGAGCGCACTTGCAAAAGCAGTTCGGCCCCGGTCATCATGGGCATGCGCATGTCGGAGATGATCAAATCGACAGCTTCTGTCTCGAGCAGCGCCAATGCCGCGGCGCCACTTTCGGCCGTCAGGATCCGATGCCCCGACGAGCGAAACAGGCGCCTCATGGCGGAAAGGATGCTCGGCTCGTCATCAACGCAGAGAACGGTCCTTGGAGGGGATTGGGGGGTGTCCATGGAACTCCTGAGATCAGAGCTGCAGAGCCTGACACACATTTTCAAACTGGGTTTGAACCTGGGCAAATGTGCTCATGCAAGCATCCTCGCCCGGGAACATGGCGGCCCAGATGTCTGGTGGGGTTGGAGGGACGCTCTCATCGGCCTGGCCCGACAGGCCCAAGGCATGCGAGAACGCATCGGCCAGGTGCGCCAGACCAACCAGCCCGGGGCCATGGTGCATGGCGGGCGAGTGGTGGAACTCGATGGCCTCAACGATCACCGGAGAAAACCGCCAGTGCTCGGCGATGCGCGCCCCCGCCGAGGCATGGTCCATGCCCATCAGGAACCTTTCAGCCTCGAACAGCAACAAGTCGTTTTGGCGTTGGTAGGCTAGAACCTTGCCGTAGACCTCCGTGTAAGAGCAGGCCAGGGCAATGCGCCCGATGTCATGCAGCAGTCCCGATGCAAAGCCGATGTCGCTGTCCATCTCAAGTTCGCGGGCAAGTGCCTGGCCGCACAGCGCTGCGCCGACCGCATGCCGCCAGAAGCCATTGAACTCGAAGCCGATGCCTTGAGGCACTTTGAAGCTGCCGGTGACGCCGGCGGCCACGACCACCGTTCGCACGGTCCTCAACCCCAAGATGGTCAAGGCTTCGGGAATGGACCCGATCTGCCGGGTCATGCCGTAGAAGGAGGAGTTGGCCATGCGCAAAGTCTTGGCGCTCAAGGCAGGGTCTCGCGACAGCTTGACCGCGATGTCCTCCGACGACAAGGATTCATCCCCGAGCGAGGCGATCAGCTCCATCACCACGGCGGGAAGAGAGGGCAAGTCCCTGACCCGTGCTTTGAACTGGTCTGACGTGATGGTGAAATCACTCATGGCCGATTCCCAGCTTGTAGCGCATCAGCAAGTGAAACAGAGGGCTGACCACCCCGGAGCGAAGGATGTGTCGGAAACGGTGTTCCAGCTGGAGTTTGATCTGCGCTCGTTGCTCATCGGTACAGATTGTGGGTGCGAGATCCTGGCTCGTCTCCGGTGTTTGATCTGTGGTCATCTTGAGCCTCCTTCGGCGTGCACAGGCAAGGTCGATGGCCCGTGCGGTATCAGGATCATGAGCGAACCACGTGCCTGTGCCCCCCCTGTCATGGCGCGGCACACTGCCCGAAATGCCATGCCGTTGCACGCGATGTCGTGGTGAAGACCATCGCGGGCATGCCACAGCTTGGCCAAGGGCGCCAACTCAAGCTCATCGACGTGCGTGCCCAGCATGGTTCCGGCGTTGCTGAACAACTTCTCCGCATCGGTGTTCATGAAGGCAAGCATGCCCTCCTGGTCGAACCCCATCAGCGGGACCGGGAGGTTCTCGAGTGCATCCCTGGCGATGCTCAAGCTGGTTTCCTCCCGGTGGATCCGTTCCTGCTGCGAAGCCAGAAGGTGCTGAAGCCGCTTGTTGACCTCGGCCAGCTCAAGGTTGGCATCCTGGACTTCACGGTCAAGGCGCTCGTTCTCGTCGGCCATTTCTTTCTGCTGAAAAGCTTCCTTGATGTGCAGGCGGACCAACTCATCACTCCAGGGCTTGGTCAGGAACTTGTAAATGGCCCCTTCATTGATGGCGTCGGTGATCGATTGAAGCTCGGTGTACCCCGACAGCACCATGCGCACCGTGTGGGGGTACAACTCTTTGGCACGGCGCAAGAACTCCACGCCGGTCATGCCAGGCATCCTCTGGTCAGACAAGATGACGTCCACTTCGTGCTCCGCCATGCGTTGCAGACCTTGGAGCCCACTGTTGGCCGTGACGATGTCGTAGCCATCGCGGCGCAGCAGGCGCCGGAGCGATGCAACGATGCTGTCTTCGTCATCAACGAGCAAGAGCGTGCGCTTGCGACCTCTGCGGGCAAGCACATCCTGCGAAAGGCATTTCTTGTCGCGCAGCAATGTCAGCAAGTCCTCCTCGTGCAGGGGCTCGCTGAAGTAGAAGCCTTGCATCTGATCGCAATGGTTGGCAACAAGCAGCGCCAGCTCACCATCGCTTTCAACGCCCACGGCCATCACTTTCATCTGCAGACTGTGGGCCATCGTGATGATCGCTCGTGTGATGGACACATCCTGAGTGGCCGCCGTGACGTCAGGCACGAGCGATCTGCCAATCTTGATCACATCAATGGGCAGGCGACGCAAGTTGACCAAGCTGGAATAGCCCGTGCCAAAGTCGTCCAGTGCGATCTGCACACCAATTGATTTGAGCTCGACCAGTGTGCGTGCCACACGCTCCAGGTCGTTCATCAGCATGCTTTCCGTGACTTCGATGGTCAGGTCATGGGGGTCCAATCCGGTTTGCCTCAAAATGGCTTCCACCGTGCGGGCGATGTCTGGCTGGTTCAGTTGCCTGGCAGACATGTTGACCGCCATGCGCACAGCCGGCAATCCCAACTGTCGCCAGCGGACGGCACTCTCGCAGGCCGTCGTGAGCACCCAGGTGCTGATGCCCAAGATCAGTTCCGTTTCCTCGGCCATCGGAATGAAATCATCGGGAGCCATGTCGCCGTACACCTCATTGCGCCAGCGAAGCAGGGCCTCCACACCCAATATCTGCCCTGTGACCAGATCCACCTGAGGCTGGTACTGAACGTAGAGTTCCCGTCGGCTCAGTGCTTCTCGAAGCGCTGCTTCTCGGGCCAGCCTGCCGCCTGCTTTGGCATTGGCCTCCTCGGTGAAAAAACAAATCTGATTCGGGCCCTTGGCTTCTGCCATGCGCATCGCAGCCTGGGCTTGCCTCAAGGCATGGCCGGGCTCAAGTTCTCCATCGTGAGGAAAAACGACGACCCCGATGTCACAGGACACCTTGACGACCACCCCATCGAGTTCGATGGAGCTGGACACAGTTTCCAGAAGCAGGCGGCTGAACTGCAATGCCATTTCATCATCCAGTTGGCCGTCATTGGCGAGCAGGATCATGAACTCCCCCGCCCCCAGATGCGCCAAGGTGTCCGACCTGCGCAATCCGGCGGTCATCTTGCGTGTCAGCATCACCAGCAACTGGTCGCCCAGCGCATAACCAAGGGATTCATTGATCTTCTGAATTTCATTGATTTCCACGGCCAGCAAGGCAATCCGGCGCCCCTGACGGATGGCCAGCCTGGCTTCGGTCTGCAAACGGTCTTGCAGCATTTGCCGGTTGGGCAAACCTGTCACTGGATCAATGTGTGCAACCCGGAACGCCTGCTCCTGAGCCTCCTGCTTCCCGGACGGGTCATGAGCATGGAGCACGATGTAGACCTCGTCTTCGTGCTCAAGATAAGAGGCATTCAGCTCGACCGGGATCACTTGCCCATCGGCCTTGTGCCAATCACTGGTCAACGTCCGGCTGCCGATTTGCCGCAGCGTGCTCAAGCTGTTGTGCCACATGTCGGGCCGTCTGTGCGGTGCGATGTCGAAGATGGTCATCCCCGTCAGTCGCCCTTTGGGGTATCCCAACAGCGCCTCGGCAGCCGCATTCACGTAGTGAAGTTGCCCATCTTTCGCGATCACCAGCACAGGCACAGGTGAACAATCCAGCACGACCTGACTCATGCGAAGCCCTTGCCCTGGTCCAGCCGGAAGGACGACCTGTTTTGGGGGTTCGCTCACGGACTGGAGGGTACCTGGCGTGCTCTGCTCATTCACCGTGCCTCCTTGGCAATACCTGTCGTCAAGAAATGTCAACAAGCTCAAAGCCGTGCCCTCGGGTCCCTGGCCCGGCCTTCTTCATGTGCATTTATCGGCCATGTGCCGTGAACATGAGGGGCATTTCACACCCCGAAGGGCCTGAGTGTGCGATCTCACCGGGAATGGTTCAATTCATCACAGCCGGGCGGCTTGAAGGGTGCCCCATGCTGAACTGTGCACTCCTGGCACACCAAACCGCACCTTCCCCCTGTTGCCGGTGGGCTTTTCGCGCATGGCGGCCATCAAGGGCGTACAAGGCCCAATAGTTCACAAGTGCACGCACTATTCACAGTCGGTGGCACTCAAGCGGGTGACCGATTTGCCGAAGTTTTGTGCTGGGACCCTTCCCGGTTGCAGGCGGAAATTTTTTATGCGGACAGAGCAGTTGACTTGGAGCGCCCCTGCGGGCTGGCGCCAACCTGAAGTCAGGTTGGAAAGCCCGGCGCAGTGCGTTCTGGCCTTTGGATCACCCCAAGCTCTTCGACATGCAGACGCATTGAATCAACTCAGCAACTTGTATCCACAGGCCAGCATCGTCGGCTGCTCGACCGCGGGCGAGATCTGCGGCCTGAGCGTTCAAGACGACACACTCGTCGCCACCGCCCTGCATTTCGAACACACCCAGTTGCGCGTGGCCAGCGCCATGGTCGGAGATGCCCAGGACAGCTATCAGACTGGTGCCACATTGGCAGCGGAGCTCAACTCCCCCGGACTGATCCATGTCATGGTTTTCTCCGATGGCCTCCATGTCAACGGAACCGCGCTGGCCAACGGCCTGCGTGAGCACCTCCCCCCCACCGTTGCGGTGACCGGGGGGCTGGCCGGAGACGGCGACCGTTTTGAACACACCCTGGTTTGCGTTGGCACCACGGTGTCAGAGAAATGCGTGGCAGCCATCGGGTTCTATGGCGACCGCCTGAAAGTGGGGTATGGGTCGCTGGGAGGCTGGGACAGCTTCGGTCCTGAGCGACTGGTCACACGTTCACGCGACAACGTGTTGTTTGAACTGGATGGACAGCCAGCGCTGGACCTGTACAAACGCTATCTGGGCGAGCACGCCGGGCAGCTTCCAGCGAGCGCTTTGCTTTTCCCTCTCGCCTTGCGTGGAGAGTCGATTGATGGCAGCGTGGTGCGCACCATTTTGGCGGTGAACGAATCCCAGGGCAGCATGACTTTCGCTGGCGACATCCCCCAGGGCACCTACGCACAGCTGATGAAAGCCAACTTCGATCGCCTGATCGACGGTGCCGCCGGTGCCGCGCGTGCAGGCCTTCAAAGACTGGACAGTTTCACGCCAGATTTGGCCATCCTGATCAGCTGTGTTGGGCGCAAATTGGTCCTGAAACAGCGCGTCGAAGAAGAGATTGAAAGTGTCCAGGAGGTTCTGGGGCCCCAGGCGACCTTGGCCGGCTTTTACTCTTACGGTGAGATTTGCCCCCACGTCAGCCTGACGAAGTGCGAACTGCACAACCAGACCATGACGGTCACCACATTCTCTGAGCAGTGAGCTATCACAAGTTGCTTGAACGCCAGCTTCGACGGCACCTCCCCGATGCCGTGAAAGCCGATGGCCTGGCACCCCTGTTGGCGGCCATCAGCGACGCTTATGGAGATGCGGATGCCGATCGAAGCGCCATTGAGCGCTCCCTTGATTTGATGTCGACGGAGTTGACCGAACGCAATGCGCAATTGCAGGTTGAACTGCTGGAGCGCCATGCGGTCGAGCAGGCACTGCTCCAGGAGCAATCCGAACAACAGGCGCTGATCCAGAAACTGGAAGAAGCCCACCATCAGCTTCTGCAGGCTGAAAAGATGGCGTCCATTGGTCAACTGGCAGCTGGCGTTGCACACGAAATCAACAATCCGATTGGCTTTGTGGGATCCAACATCGGGACCTTGCGCGGGTATGTTCAGGACCTCCTGGACCTCATTGCCGCCTATGAATCGCATGAGGCTGAGCTGAATGAATCGACTTGCCAGCACATGTCAGGTTTGCGCACCCGAATCGACTTGCCCTACCTGCGCCAAGACATCCCGAAGCTGGTGGGTGAATCCATTGACGGGATCGAGCGAGTCCGCAAGATCGTCCAGGATCTGAAGGATTTTTCGCATGTGGATGAAGCCCAATGGCAATGGGCCGACCTTCGCAGCGGCCTGGACAGCACCCTGAACATCGTTCAGAACGAGATCAAATATGTTGCTGCAGTGGTCAAGCAGTATGGGGACATTCCCAATGTGGAATGCATGCCATCCCAACTGAATCAGGTCTTCATGAATTTGCTGGTCAATGCCGCGCATGCCATGCATGAACGACACGGCAAGATCACGGTCACGGTGGGCATGGCTTCGCCCGAAATAGTCTTTGTCGAGGTTGCGGATGAAGGGCATGGCATCGCCTCAGAAAATCTCAAGCGCATCTTCGATCCATTCTTCACCACCAAAGCAGTCGGCAAGGGAACAGGGCTGGGATTGTCGCTGTCCTACGGCATCGTCAAGAAACACCATGGAAAAATCACTGTGGCCAGTCAACCAGGTGTCGGTACCGCGTTTCGGATAGTGCTGCCCATCTGCCAACCCAACCAATCACCGGACTGAGGGGCTTTTCCATGCGTCTGCGGCTACCTTTTCAATTGTCGATTCAAAGCGTATTATTTTCTCGGTGGGCCGCAGTTTCGAGCACCACACTCCGCCTCTTTCAAGCGCACTGGGGTAGCCACTGCGGTCAACTCTCAAGGTCTCAGACATGAGCACATCGGTTCTGGTGGTGGATGATTCCGCCATGGCGCGCAAGATGCTGATTGCAGCCCTGCCCCCCTCTTGGGACGTTTCCATTCGGCAGGCTTGCAATGGTCAGCAGGCGCTCGAGGCTTATCGGGAGGGCGGGATTGACGTGATGTTCCTTGACCTGACCATGCCCGTCATGGACGGTTTTCAGGTTCTTGAACACCTCCGCAAGGAAGACATGAACTGCCTGGTCATCGTGGTCTCGGCAGACATCCAGCCCGAATCCCAGCAACGCGTGAAGCAGCTGGGGGCGATCGCCTTCATGCGCAAACCCATCAATGCAGACGCCGTGCATGCCGTCCTCAAGGAATATGGACTAGCGCTATGAACTCACCGCTGCTGAACGAAGACCAGCGCGACGCGCTGCAAGAGATCACCAACATCGGCATGGGTCGCGCGGGAGACTCCATCGCGAAAATATTCAATGAGTTCGTCGAGTTGTCGGTGCCCCGCATCCTGACGGTGGAGGGGGTGCTGTTGGCCGACAAAGTGGCCGAGATGGTGGGTTGCAAAGACGTCTCCGGCGTGCGGCAGGCTTTTCATGGGCAACTGCGTGGCGAAGCTCTGGTGATCTACAACCACCAGCATTGCAATCAGTTGGCCGAGTTGTTTGGATACGAAGCTGATTCTGACTCCGGGGCCGACAGCGAACTCCTTTTGGATGTCACCAATGTCTTGGTGGGTGCGTGCCTGGGCGGGATGGCCGAGCAGTTTCAGATTGACATCGGTTTCTCTGCACCCTCGTTGATGGGTGGGCATGGCGCAGTGACTGATTTGCTCCGTGTTGAGCAGATCGAAACCAAGCAAGTGCTTTTTGTTGAAGTCAATTTCAAACTGGAGCGACACAGCTTCTCCTGTCACCTCATCATTTTGATGTCAGACACGCAAATTGCCATGATCGAGCGCGCCATTGATGCCTTCATCGAAAGATTTTGAGCATGGCCACAGACAATCAATTCGAGATGCTGAATTTCATTGTGGACCATGTGGAAGTTGGGCTCTTCGCCGTTGATCAGGACTTCCGCATCACGCTTTGGAACGGCTTCATGGCCATGCACAGTGGCATCGCATTCGACCAGGTGAAAGGTCGCAACCTGTTCGAGTGCTTCCCTGAATTGCCGTCCAAATGGCTTGAGAAGAAGATCCAGAATGTTTTCCTTCTGAAGAACTACGCTTTCACGTCTTGGGAACAACGGCCTCATCTTTTCAAGTTTCCCCACAATCGTTCGGTGACTGGTGGCCTGGAATCCATGCGCCAGAACTGCACCTTCTTGCCAGTGAAGCGCGGCGACGTCGTGGACCATGTCTGCGTGGCCTTGTTTGACTACACAGACACGGCGTTGTTTCAGAAGCAGCTGAGCGCCACCATTGCCGCACTCGAGGTAGAAAAAGAAGAACAGAAGAAGCTGATTGCGCAGCTTGCAGAAGCCCAAGGGCAACTCCTGCAAGCGGAAAAAATGGCATCGATCGGCCAGCTTGCCGCGGGTGTTGCCCATGAGATCAACAACCCCATTGGTTTCGTGAATGGCAATTTCGGGAGCCTGGAGAGCTACATCACGGACCTCATGCGCTTGCTGAGCGAATACGAAGGACTGGAGGCCCTGCTTGATCAGCATCCCGAGGCCTTGGCACGCGTCAAAGCGCTCAAGCAAGAAATCGAGATTGATTTCTTGAGGGAAGATGTCCCCCAACTCGTCAAGGAAAGCCGTGACGGGCTCGACCGTGTCAAGCGCATCGTTCAAGACCTGAAAGACTTCTCTCGGGTGGACCAAGCGGAATGGCAGAGCGCGAACCTGCACGATTGCTTGAACAGCACCCTCAGCATTGTTCAAAATGAGGTCAAGTACAAGGCAGAGGTCATCAAGGACTATGGCGATCTGCCTTTGGTGGAATGCATGCCATCCCAGTTGAATCAGGTTTTTCTGAACCTCCTGGTCAATGCCGCGCAAGCCATCAAGGAGCGTGGTCAGATCACTATCCGAACCCGTGTTGAACAAGAGTGTGTTGTGGTCTCGGTATCAGACACGGGTTCCGGGATTCCTCAGGATGTGGTCAAGCGGATCTTCGACCCCTTCTTCACCACCAAACCCGTTGGCTCCGGCACAGGCCTGGGCCTGTCGGTCTCCTACAGCATCGTGAATCGACATGGCGGTCGCATTGAGGTCGATACGCAACTTGGGGCAGGAACGACTTTTTCGGTGTGGCTGCCGATCGTTCAAACCACGAAGGCCCTTGAGGGGGCTTCGCTTGCTGCGTCCGGCGCGAGCCCTGCCTAGCCGATGCATCGGAGACGCGCAATTGAATTGGTCAAACTGAGAAAAATAACAAGCGCACTAGTGCAAAAGTGCACGCAATTTTCCACACCAAAAGTTGGCAAGACACAAAAATTCGGACATGCGTAGGTCAAGCATTCACCCAACTGGAATTGAACTACTCCTGCCCTTTCAATCACTGTACGTCACGTCCCATGAATCTCAAAAATGCAACTGTTCGCGCCAAACTGTTCCTGGCGTTTGGCGGACTGACCTTCATGGTCTTGCTCATTACCGGCCTTTCCTTGCGGTCACTTTCGGAGGCCAATGCCCGATTTGAAGCCTATGTGAACGGCATCAGTGCGCAAGTGGCCATGGCCAATGAAGTCAGGGATGCCGTTGACCGCAGGGCCATTTCTGCACGCAACCTGGTGTTGGTCACCAAGCCGGCTGACCTTGAGGAAGAGAAAGGCTTGGTCACGCTGGCACATCAAGATGTGCAAACCAACCTGGCCCAGCTGAACAAGCTGGTGGAAGGCAATGAGGTGCCTCAAAAGGTTCGCGATCTCGTTCATGAGATTGACCGCATCGAACACGCCTACGGTCCTGTCGCCCTGTCGATTGTGAACCTCGCACTGAACCAACAACGCGACGAAGCCATCGCCAAAATGAACGACGAATGCCGCCCGCTTTTGGCGGCGTTGATCAAGGCATCGACGACGTATTCCGAGTACAACGCTGCCTTGGCGCAGCAGCTGATCGCCGATGCACATGAGCAATATCTAACGCAAAGAAACTGGCTGGTAGTTGGCAGCCTCACAGCGTTATTGGGGGCGGTCGTGGCAGGCATGCTGATCGTCAGAAGTCTCACTCGCGCACTGGGTGCTGAACCAGCCGAACTGGGCCAGGCCGCGCAAAAAGTGGCCGCTGGGGATCTCAGGCCGGTGGTGGGCACTGAAGGGGCTTCAGCTGGAAGCGTGCTGGCATCGCTGAGCGCCATGCAAAGAAGCTTGGCCGATGTCGTTGGTCAAGTTCGAGAGGCCTCCGACTCCATCGCGACGGGATCGGCTCAAATTGCCACCGGGAACGCGGACCTCAGCCAGCGCACGGAAGAGCAAGCGAGCAATCTCCAGCAAACAGCCGCTTCCATGGAGCAACTTACCAGCACCGTCAAGAACAATGCGGACACCGCCAGAAAAGCGAGTCAGTTGGCCGCTGGAGCGTCAAATGCGGCAGCCCGAGGCGGAGAAGGCGTCCAGCAAGTGGTGGCATCCATGCAGGACATTGCGGCTTCGTCCAAGAAGATCTCAGACATCATTGGGGTGATCGATGGGATTGCCTTCCAAACCAACATCCTGGCCCTGAATGCGGCAGTAGAAGCCGCGCGGGCTGGAGAGCAAGGACGGGGTTTCGCCGTCGTGGCCAGCGAGGTGCGCACCCTCGCTCAGCGCTCGGCCAGTGCCGCCAAAGAGATCAAGACCTTGATCGTCAGCAGCGTGGAACAAGTTGAATTGGGCGCGCAACAAGCCAATCAAGCCGGCCACTCCATGGGCGACATCGTGGCGCAAGTCCAGCATGTCAGCCAACTCATTGAAGAAATTTCCCGAGCCACGGCAGAGCAGACCAGCGGCATCAGTCAAGTCGGGGATGCGGTGAACCAACTCGATCAAGTCACCCAGCAAAATGCTGCTTTGGTGGAAGAAAGCGCAGCGGCGGCCGAAAGCCTTCGCCGTCAAGGCGCGGGTTTGGCAGAAGTGGTCCGCGTGTTCCAACTTGGCTAGGAGCAGGCGCGGTGCTGATGATCGGTGCTTCTCGAAGAGATAATGCAGCCAACCGTTGGGACCACTGAATTCAACGTGCTGGACAACTCATGAAACTCGCCACCTGCGAGTTCAATTAGCGTTTCAAGGGAGTTCAACACATCCCACACAACGACCATAAACTTTTGTCAACAAACAGCTTTTCTCCCATAGCGTCCCATCACGTCTCACTGAAGCACAACAAAAATGGGTAGCTAGCTGGGTAGCTAGCGGACTAAAATTGCGCCTAGCTACCCAATGGAGGACGAGCCATGGCACGCCGGGGAAATTTGCTGGACGATGTACAGATTCGGCGCTGGGTCGCAAAAGGCGCCGCCATCGCGCGATCTGATGGCGATGGCTTGACTTTCACCTTGTCGAGTGCAGGAACCGCCACGTGGGTTCTGCGCTACCGAGTGTCTGGTGTGCGCCGCAAAGAAATCACGCTTGGGAACTATCCGGACCTGACACTCGCAGCAGCCCGAAAGCTTGCTCGTGAGCGACGCGTTGATGTAGACCAAGGCAAAGATCCTGCCGCAGACAAGAAGGTCCTGAAGATGAGGACCCAGATGGCTTGGACAGTGCGGGAGTTGATCTCGGACTACAAGGAAAAGAAGCTGACCACACCGCCATTGGCGGAGGGAACTGTCTACTACCGAAAGTGGGATCTGGACAAGATCATCGGACCCAAGTTGGGCTCCATGGAAGTACGCAACGTCAGCCCTGCTGATATCGTGCACGTGATTGAGTCAAGCAAACGTTCTTGGACGATCTGCAAACGCTTGCTCACTTCAGCGAAATTGCTTTTCGCACACGCGTGCGGCAAGCGCCTGATCAATGTGAACCCATGCATGGGCATTGACCTCACAGCTTTGATGGGCGCACGCCCACCCATTCGCAAGCGCGTGATGCTGGCCGAGGACGAACTGCGTGCGCTCCTGAAGGACATCAACGACATTGGCGTTGAAAACGGCCTGGCCTTCCGCATCTTGCTGGCCACCTGTGTTCGGTCCATCGAACTGGCCAAAGCCAGATGGGAGCACATCGACTTCGAACTTGGTACCTGGTGGGTACCGGCCGAATCGGTCAAGACGCGCACAGGCTTTTTGGTCCCCATCACGCCAACGGTTGCAGAGTGGTTCAAAAGCCTCCAGTGCCTCTCCGGTGACTCCCCTTGGGTTCTGCCTGCCAGAACGGATCGACGCCGCAAACGTGTGGGTGACACTCATGTGGGCAAAACGACGCTGTGGGCCGCAATCACCCGGGCCTTTGATCGCGGCGACATCGACGTGCGACGCTTTACCCCTCACGACACCCGCAGCACGGCAAAGGGGCATATGCGAAACATGGGGATCCCCAACGACATCACCGAGATTGCACTTAATCACGCGCTCAAAGGCATGGAGGCTGTTTACGATGTGCGCGAGGAGATCCCCGAACGACGCCAAGCTTTGGAAAAATGGGCGGCCTTCATCGAGGCTTGCGAAACTGGACGCCCCTGGAATGTGCAACCTATACGGCGCGTGGCTTGATGCACTTACAAGGGCTCCGGTTGCAAACCATATTTCTTCGCAATGCCCCGCGCCATCTCAGGAAACAAAACGCCGAGCACCTTGTCGTAGGTGCTCGGACGCAGGTAAGTCACGTCTTGAAGGTCAACCCCATCAATGATGGATTGCCTCCATCTGGCATAGCTATCAGCCTGTGCCTTTGTGAAATGCGCCTCTAGGCCATAGGCCTTCACAGCCATCGTGTAGATGGTGTGCCAACGCTTGTTGTCAGGCCCGCTCTGCATGATGGCGTTGAGCACCTGGTAACCAGTGTTCATGTCATACCCCACGCCTCGGTTCTGCTGGATCTACAGGATGCGGGCAACCATCCCGGATTCGTCCACCATCATCCGGTCAAGAGCGCCTGGCAGTCCATGCGCAGCAAGCGCCTCAGAAGCTTCCTCCACTTGCTGCCAAAGTTCGCTGTCGCTGCCCAAGAATTGGGGCTTGGGGCCATTGCCCACGTGCTTTCGCCCTGCCCTCTTGATACCGACGTTGGCGTCGTGAAACGACGTCATCGCAGAGATGTACCTAGCGGCCCAGTACGCTGCGGGTTGAGCAAGGTAGGCGGGGCGGCGCAACTCCAAGAGTCGCTCGCGGTAGCGCAAGGTCACCGGGTGTTCATCAACCGCTGATTCAAGCACCCGCCGCTTGGCCCGCAGGACGGGGTGGTGCACCCACCGCTTCCCGACCAACTGGTTGACCACCAAGTCACGCAAATTCTCGCGTGTCACCGTTCCGCCCAACGCTCCGAGGTCAATCTCCAGTGTCGGCATGTCCAGATCCCGAATGCGCCGCAACTTCTCGTCGTCGATGCCATGCGTCACAGTCACCTCGACCAGGATGGCTGCAGGCCAAGTGAAGGGGTACGTGTCTTCTTCGTCTTCGTCGAAGTCCCCGTCAACCCAAGTCATGGTCCCGCCCAAACCTCGAACCTTGCCTGGATTCAGATCTGCAATGACATCGGGAACGATGCTCGCCACCTTTTTTTCAAGACGAACGTCGCCAAAGTTAAGTTGACGAGGCCCCGTCATCCACATCTTGCGGATGCTGGCCGTCTCCCACTCTCCGGCGAACTCATCTGGCGGATCCCGTTCCACCACAACCTCCAGTCCCGGGGTTTCAATGGACGATGCACTTTCAAGGATGGCTTTCACCTCGCGGTGCAGCACCGTCTCGCGCCTCAAACCAGGAACGAGGCTTGGCTCCACGTCTTTCGGCAACTGTGCCAGAAACTCAGCTTCGTCTGCCGCATCCCAACCGTCGAGTGCATCCTTTGCGGCTTTGGCCGCGACTGCGTCACCTTCATCAGCCAGACTGGCGTCATTCCAGTGGCAACACCAGTGCATGTCAGGAAGGATTCGCAGTCTCGCGCGGATCTCCTCCGGGTCCATCATCGCAAGGGATGGATCTGAGAGCGAAAGCGTCACGACGGCATGCCCCAGCCCATCAGACCCAGGCTCGCGCACCCCCGTCAGATCAACCAGCAACTGCCGACCGTCATCCAAGGTCAGCAGCGCCGTGGCGTGGTCGTGCATCGTCGCGCTAACGATTGAAATGTGCTCGGTGGGTCGTTCCACCCAGACCTCATACCCATGCCCGAGAAAACCAAGTGCCGTTCGACTCATCCGTCGCCGCGGCAACACCAGCACCCCCAACTCCAACAAGTGCCGAGTTGCCGCTACGCGGGCAGCAACCAGTGAACAGTCGTCTTTGTGCGCGCCATCAGGATGCCGGAAATGAGCCGTTGGTCTCACCCTCAAGGGCTGACCCGCCATCACCGGAGTGAGCGGCAAATCACAAGCTGGGCAGATGCAGGCAGCGGTCCGACTGACGACGTCCGAATCATGTATGTAGCGCGGCTGACCAGTTTTTGCGTCGTGCGCCCACTTCAACGGCACGGCGGAGGCATCCGCACCAGCATCCTTACTTGCCGAGCCGCTAAGGTCAATTTGCCATGTGCTCATTGATTGCGATCCTCTTCCTTTTGGATTGAGCGTGACTGTGCTGATGCCCGGTCGAAGTGGATTTTCAGAGATACTTCGGCCACTTGGCATTCATTATCCCGATGCGAATGAGCGCCCCCTCCTCGACAGGTTTCTGATCAGTCCGCGATAGACGGCCCAAACAAGTCGTTGGTGATCTGTCCCCCGCGCACTACCTCCTCCCCTTGCTCACCGCTGCCTGGGGGAGGTGCCGCCATAGAGACGATGTGCCCGCTCTGAATGAGCAAGCCATCGTAAGCAAGCACCCGCAGTCGATTGATCCTCTTCGTGTGTTGGCGCCGACCGAAAACTGAGCCACTTTTGATGGGTATGCCGACCCAAAACTGAGCCAGGTGTTCAACCTACCCTGCTGCTTTTTGATGCAGCGGGGTTCGAGGAGTGATCACCATGGACATGATCGGCAGAATCCGG
>NZ_JAUSAR010000053.1 GCF_030652515.1 Aquabacterium sp.
AAAAAAAATGGACGCATCGAACACCGTCCATGGCAATGGGATTGACTCAAGCGGCATTAACTTGGCGGTTCTTATTCGTGATGCCTATTTCGGTAACTCCTTGATAAAAATCAACCTGCATTGATTTGTAGGGACTACCAGGACGCCGGTGTTGCGGTTGTAGTGCGCGACCAAGGTTGTGCCCCGGACGTCGATTTTCAGGCGGTCGCCGTAGCGGAAGCCGTCCAGGCTGATGGTGGCCTGGCTGAGTCCGCCGCCGTCAGGGTCGTCGAACGCCAGTCCCGTCCAGGGCCGCACCGGTGCATGGCCTTCGGCGTAGTGGGCGCTGTCCGGCAGGCCGGTGATGGCTTGCACGGGGGTGCCCGCCGCCGCGCCCAGGAAACCGGGGTCGACGATCCGGCCGTTCTCGGTCAGGTCGTCGTCGCCTTTGGCGCCGTCGGTGTAGGTGATGACGAGGCGATCCAGGCTGCCGTCGCCGTCGGTGTCCAGCAGTTCAGCGCCGTCGTCATAGGTCGACAGGTCGCCGTCCGCCATGTAGGCGTAGACATGGTCGGTGGGGTTGTCCGGCGTCTTGCCGATTTTGTAGTAGGTGTCCGAGGTCACGCCGGCCGGCAGTTCGATGACGATCCGGGTCTGTACCCCTGCCCGGCCGGCGTCGAGGTCCGCCAACCCCGCACCGCCAGGTGCGGCCTCGACGGTGAAGTCCAGCAGGCCGCCCATGACCGGGTCGGCGCTGATGGCCGCCAGTTCGGCGGCGACCGCATCGCCGTATTGCGTTTGCGCTTGGGCGGGCGACAGGATGCCGACGCCGGTCAGTTGGGCGCTGTTGTCCAGCGCCACGGCACCGCTGCCGCTGCCCAGGTCGCCGACGATGATCGCGCCAAAGCTGGAGGCCGGGGCGTTGGCCCCTTGCGTGAAGTCGTCCGCCGAGGTCAGCGGCAGTGTGGTGACGTTGGATTGCGCGGCATCCGCGATGCCGTCGGCGTTGAAGTCGCCGTCGCCGCCCGCGTTTTCGGTCGTGCCTGCCACGCCGTCCAGGTCGGTCACGGTGTCGGTGCTGCCGTTTATGGTGACGGTCAGCGTCGCGGTGCCGGTCAGGCCGCCCGCGTCGCTGACTGTGTAGCTGAAGGTGTCGGTCAGGGTGTCGCCGCTGTCCAGCGTCTGTACGGTGCTGTTGCTGTTGTCCACGGTGTAGGCGTAGCTGCCGTCGGCGTTCAGGGTCAGGCTGCCGTAGCTGCCCGCCGTGACGCCGCCCACGGTGCCGCCAGCCACGGCGCTGACGGTTTTGCTGTCGCCGCTGTCAAGGTCGGTGTCGTTGGTCAGGACGTTGCCGGTCGGGTCGGTGCCGGGCGTATCGTTGTCGCTGCCGCCCGCTTCGGTGGCTATGGCGGTGTCGTTGACGGCGACCGGGGCATCGTTGGCGGCTGTGCCATTGATGCTGATGCTGCCCACTATAGCCGGGTTGATGCCGTCGCTCAGCGTGACTGTGGCAGTGGTGTTGGCATGGCCGTTTGCCACCGGGATAAACACTATCGCGGCCAAGGCGGCATTGACGTCGGCTTTGGACCCGCTCACCGTCCACTCACCCGTGCCGGGATTATAGGCTTCGCCATGCCCGCTGTTCGCGGTCAGCGTGCCGACGCTGCTGCTGTTCCCCGCCATCGTCACGGTTACGGTGAAGGTGTCCGGGTCGGGATCGGTTATCACGATGTCGGCTATCAGCGCCAGGGTGTCTTCGGTGTAGTTGACGATCTGGGTCAGGTTGCTGGCGATCGGGGCGGAATTGGTCTCCACCGCGTAGGTGTTGGCGTCCGTGGTGCCGCTGCCGGTGTTGCCCGCCAGGTCGCTGACCCCGGTGTTGTCCAGCGTGAGGGTGTTGCTGGCGTCGGTGACGCTGACGGCCGGTGTCAACGTCGCCGTCCAGGTGATGCCGCCGTCGGTTGTGCTCGGCGCATCCAGGCTGCCGTTGGCCACGGTCAGGTCGGCGGTACTCAGGCCGGTCACCGCTTCCGAGAAGGTCAGCGTCACCAGCGAGGTCTCGCCTACGGTCAGGACGTTGTCCGCCACCACCAGGGTTGCCGTCGGGCGAACGGTATCCACCGCGTAGGTGTTGGCAGCCGCTGTGCCGGTGCCGGTGTTACCCGCCAGGTCGCTGATGCCGGTCAGTTCCAGCGTGATGCTATTGGTCGGGTCGGTAATACTGGCAGCCGGTGTCAAGGTGGCTGTCCAGGTGATGCCGCCATC
This sequence comes from Aquabacterium sp., assembly GCF_030652515.1. Taxonomy (GTDB): domain Bacteria; phylum Pseudomonadota; class Gammaproteobacteria; order Burkholderiales; family Burkholderiaceae_C; genus Aquabacterium. Next base: position 2,245 of record NZ_JAUSAR010000053.1, read on the forward strand.
ACTGGATGACAGGTTGGACAGGCCACCGTTTTCAACCGTCACATTAGCGGTGGTGAAGCCGACTACTGCTTCGGTGAAGGTGAAGGTTACGGTTGGGGTATCACCAATCTTCAGAGCGGTGTCGGACAGGGTGATGGACGATGCCAACGCCGGAAGCACGGTATCCACCGCGTAGTTGCCGCTGGTGGCGTTGCCGCTACCGGCATTGCCCGCCAAATCGGCGACTCCGGTTAAATCGAGCGTCAAGGTATCGGTGGCGGCAGAAGCACCGGCGTTGGGTGTCAACGTGGCCGTCCAGGTGATGCCGCCATCGCCGGTGGTCAGGTTCGACAACGCGCCATTGGGAACGGTGACATCGGCTATCGTAAAGCCCGTTACCGCTTCGGCAAAGGTGAAGGTCACGGTCGCGGTGTCGCCGATTTTCAATGCGGTGTCGGACAGGGTGATGGCGGAAGCCAGCGCCGGCCTTAATGTATCGACAGCATAGTTGCCGCTGGTGCTGTTACCGGTGCCGGCATTGCTGGCCAGATCCGTCAGTGCCGTATAGTCCAACGTGATGATATTGGTGGCATCGGTCACGCTGATTGTCGGAGTCAGACTGCCTGTCCAGGTGACGCCGCCATCGGACGAGCTTAAGCTGCTGACCGCGCCGTTTTCCACCGTCAAATCAGCAATGGTGAAGCCTTGCACGGCTTCGGTAAAAGTAAAGGTCACCGTCCCCGCATCACCCATTTTCAGCGCCGTATCAGAAATGGTGATGCTGGAGGCCAACGTTGGCCGCACGGTGTCCACCGCATAATTGCCCGAAGTATCCAAGCCGGTGCCCGCATTGCCGGCCAAATCCGCGACGCCGGTCAAATCGAGCGTCAGGATATTGGTGGCGTTGGTCGTGCTGGCGTTCGGTGTCAGCGTTGCGGTCCAGGTGATGCCGCCATCACCGGTGATCAGATTCGATAATACGCCATTTGGTGTGCTGACATCTGCAATCGTAAAGCCCGATACTGCTTCGGTGAAGGTGACGGTGATAGTCGCCGTATCGCTGATTTTCAGCGCGGTATCGGAAATCGTGATGCTGGAAGCCAGGCTTGGCCGCGCCGTATCGACGGCAAAATTACCCGAAGTATTCGTGCCCGTACCGGCATTGCCTGCCAGATCGGTGAGAGTGGCCATGTCCAGCGTCAGGGTGTTCGTGCTGTCGGTGACGCTGGAATCCGGCGTTAAGGTGGCGGTCCAATTAATACCGCCATCGCTGGTGCTCAGGTTCGACAGTGTGCCGTTGGCCACAGTGACATCGGCAACCTCAAAACTTTGCACGGCCTCGGTGAAAATGAAGGTGACAGTGGCCGTATCGCCAACTTTCAACGCCGTATCGGAAATGGTGATGCTGAATGCCAGATCCGGGCGCACCGAGTCAATTGCATAATTACCAGAATCGACCGTGCTGGTGCCAGCGTTGCCAGCGTTGTCGGTTACGCCGGTGTAGTCCAACGTCATGATGTTAGTGCTATCGGTAACGGCAGCGGTGGGCGTGAAGGTTGCAGTCCAGGTAATGTTATCTTTGCTGCTCAAATTCGACAGCACGCCATTGGCGACTTTGACACCCGCCGTCGTAAAGCCATCTACCGCTTCGGTAAAGACGAAGCTCACCGTGGCGGTTTCGCCGATTGCCAGATTGGTGTCGGAAATGCTGATGCTTGACGCCAGCGCTGGGCGGACGGTATCGACTTCATAATTGCCTGAGTCTTCGCTACCGATGCCTGCATTGCCGTTCAGATCGGCGAGGCCCGTCATATCCACGGTCAGTACATTCGTGGCATCTTGGACGCTGGCAGTTGGCGTGAGTGTCGCCGTCCAGGTGATGCCGCCATCGCCAGTGATCAGATTCGTCAAAACGCCATTCGGTACCGTCAAATCTGCGCTGGTGAAGCCGGTGACAGCTTCGGTGAAGATGAAGGTCGCGGTGGTGGTTTCGCCGATTTTCAACGCGGTATCCGAAATCGAGATCGTAGTCGCCAGCGTTGGCCGCACCGTATCGATCGAATAGTTTGGTGAATTGGTGGTGCCGACACCGGCATTACCGGCTATGTCGGTGTAGCCAGTGTTATCCAGCGTCAACATATTGGTGGTATCTTCTATGTTGGTCGTTGGCGTTAAGGTCCCCGTCCAAGTGATGCCGCCGTCAGACGAACTCATGCCAGTGACTTTGCCGTTTTCCACTTTCAGATCTGCGGTGGTAAAGCCACTCACAGCCTCGGTGAATTTAAACGTCACGGTCGCGGTATCACCGACTTTCAAAGCCGTATCGGAAATCGTGATCGCCGATTTCAAAGCCAAAGCCGGCGCGGTGTTGTCTATCGTCACCGAGCTGGCGCTGGAAGCGCTGCTGACATTGCCGGCCACATCGGTTGATTTCAACGTGATGTTATGCACACCACCGCTCAGCGACGAGGTGGTGATGGACCATTTGCCTTGCGCATCGGCTGTGGTGGTGCCAATGTTAATTTTGCCGCCAGTGTCAAACAGATTGACAATTGCTAGGGCATCGGTGGTACCGGAAAAATCCAGCGTATTGGCGGTGGTTATGCCGTCAGAACTGGAGACTCCGGTATCACTGCCGGCTGCCAGCGTCGGCGCCGCAGGTTGGATTGGCGAGGTGGTATCAATCATCACCGTCAGACCGCTAGAGGCTGTGCTGAGATTGCCTGCCGTATCGGTGGCCTTGGCGGTGAGATTATGCGAGCCTTCGCTTAGCGTGGAACTGGTGATCGACCACACCCCGGAGCCGTCTGCCTTCACCGTGCCCAGCACCGTGCTGCCATTCGTATCGTACAAGGTGACGCTGGCATTGGCTTCTGAGGTGCCGTTGAAGATCGGTGTCGTGGTTTTGGTGATGTTATCGCTGTTGCTGGTGCCCGTATCGCTGCCCGAGGCCAGATCGGGGATACTGGGCGCACTGGGCGCGGTGGTGTCTATCGTCACTTCCAGATCGCTGGAAGCGCTGCTGATATTGCCGGCCGTGTCCGTGGCTTTTGCTGTGAGCGTGTGGCCGCCTTCGGAAAGCGTGCTGCTGGTGAGGCTCCAGTTGCCGCTGCCATCGGCGGTGGTGGTGCCCAGCACCGTGCTGCCATCGGTGTCATACAGCGTAATCGTGGCATTGGCTTCCGCCGTACCTGTAATGGTCGGCGCGGTGACTGTGGTAAGGCCATCGCTGTTCGAGCTGCCGCTATCGCTGGCAGTAGCCAGCACGGTAGTTGGCATATCCTGTGCTTTGGTATCGACCACATAGGCCTGAGAAGCGACGGTACCTGGATTGCCTGCGGTATCCACCACCCGCACTTTCAAGGTATCGCTGCCAGTCAATGTCACGCCGGACAGGCTCCAGGTTTTCTGGCCGGAAGCGGCGGTGGCATCTTGCCAGGTTGAGCCATTATCAATCGATACCTGTACAATTTCATCTGACGCGAGATTGGTATCGACCGTGCCGGAAACGGTTTGCGCTACGGTTTTGGTGATGAAATCGCTGCTGAAGCTGCCGGTATCGGCGGAAAACTTCAGCGTATCGACCAACACCGTGGGTGCGGTCAAGTCTATCGTCACCGTCAGATCCGTCGATAAGCCGCTTTCATTGCCAGCCAGATCGGTGGCCATCACCGTTACCGTGTGCGCACCTTCGGACATGGTGGAGGCGGTCACGCTCCAGTTGCCGCTGCCGTCTGCGCTGATGCTGCCAAGAGAAGTTTTGCCATCACTGTCATACAGCGTGACACTGGCATTGGCTTCTGCCGTGCCGGTGAAGGTAGGAGTGGCGGTGCTGGTAATGTCGTCAGTGTTGGATGAGCCTGTGTCACTGCTGCTGGTCAAATCTGGTGCGCCTGGGTCGCTCGGCGAGGTCATGTCCACCACAATCGTGAGGCTATCCGAAGCGGTGGTATCTTGGTTGCCTACCACGTCATATTGTTTGATCGTCAGGACGTGCGTGCCTTCGGATAAACCGCTCAAGGCATTGCTCCATTTGCCACTACCATCGACTGCGAAGGTGGCGATTGGCGTGGGGTCTGCACCGTCGTACACCTCAATATAACCATTCGCTTCAACATCACTACCACTGAGTGTAGGGCTATCGTTCGAGGTGATGCCATCGCTGTTCGAGCTACCCGTATCGCTTTTGCTGTCCATTACTGGCGTGCCGGGCTTGCCCACTGGCGCAGTGAGATCAATCGTCACATCCAACTTGGAACTGGCGCTACTGACATTGCCTGCCAGATCGGTGGCTTTGGCGGTGAGGGAATGCAAACCTTCAGAGAGTGCGCTGGTGGCATAACTCCATTTGCCCGTGCCATTCGAGGTGCCAGTTTTCAATACCGTGCTGCCATCGGTATCGTACAGTGTGACGCTGATACTAGCCTCGGTAGTGAGATTAATGGTAGGCGTGGTTTTATTCGTGCGGTTATCGTTGTTTTTATAGCCACTATCGGAAGCCGCTGCCATATCCAGCCCCGTCGGCGCGCTCGGTGCGGTGGTGTCTATCGTGATCAGTTGGCTGGCTTCGCCACTGACATTGCCAGCCACATCCGTGATCGTGGTTTTGATCGTATGCTCGCCTTCAATGAGCGTGGTGGCAGTGATGCTCCAGTTGCCACTGCCATCGGCCGTGGTCGTGCCGAGCAAAGTCGAGCCATCAGAGTCATACAGTTTGATGGTGGTATTGGCTTCGGCGACGCCAATGAAGGTTGGCGTGGTGTCATTGGTGATATCGTCAGTGTCAGAGCTGCCACTATCTGAGGCTGCATCAAGATCAGGCGCAATGTCGCCTGGCGCGGTGGTGTCAATAATCACCGCTGACAGTTCACCTAAGGAGTTACCACTGGCAAGGCCCGGCAAGGTCAACGTCGCATCGACTGCGCTGTCACTGGTGGCCTTCATCGTGCCGCTGTTCAAGCTCAGTGCGCTGGTATCGAAGTATTGCAAATCACTGCTGTTATCGTCCGTCTGCACCAGGTAGCTGAAGGTCAATATCTTGCTGCCGGAGCCTGAGGTGTAGGTGGCGTAGTGATCGGTGTCGCCAGTTTCCAGCAGAATACGCGGTGTGCCACCACCGGTGTCAACTGTCACGTTTTGGTCGAAATACACCGCCATCGTGACCGTGTCGCCCTCTTTGTAATAGCCATTGCCGGACGTTTGCACCACCTTAGCGACGGCTGGCGCAGGCGTTGTTACTGTAACGGTATTGGTGGTGTCCGAAATATCGTCATCGGCGATAGCTCTGTTCCAGTCGTCAGCCGCTTCCAGGTTATAGGTGACATTGTCGGATGCCTTGCTGCCGTTCTTATCCATAATCGCAGCTAAACCGGCGATATCAGTGCTATTGAGCGTGATCGAGAAGCTGGTAGCGTCAGTGATATCGACATCGTTAGAGGTCAGCGTATAGGTGCTATTACCCTTGCCCGTGAAAGTCAGATAGCTGACGATAATGTCATTGTTGGAGCCTACTGTGGCGACCAGATTTGTACCTGTCACCGTGAGCACACCAGTGACGGTGTTGTAAGTTGATGAAGTGATACTTGGCGTCTGGATATTGCTGGCAGTAACGGCGTTGCTGGAATCGACGCTTGCCAGCGCGGTATTCCATGTGCTGGCAGCGGAGATATTGTAGGCGGTGGAATCAACCGCCTGGGTGCCGACTTTGTTCATCAAACCGTTGATAAAAGTCTTGTCCAGCGTATTCAGCGTGATGGTGAACTGGGTGGCGCTAGTGACGTCGACATCGCTGGAAGTCAGCGTATAGGTATTTCCGCCTTCACCCTTTAAGGTCAGATTGCCGACCGTAATATCATTAGTAGCGCCGACCTTGCCGACAAAGTTGGTGCCGGTTACCACCAGTGCGCCAGTGTTAGCGTTATAGGTGGCCTTGCTGATCGCAGGCCCAGTGATATTCGTGACAGTAATTGCATTGCTGGTATCGGCGTCGGCGAGCGTAGAATCCCAACCTGACGCTGCCGATAGATTGAAGGTGGTCGAATCAATCGTCTTGCTGCCGACTTTATTCAGCAGGCCATTGATCGCGATTTTATCGGTGGCTGACAAAGTAATCGCAAAACCGGTCGCGCTGGTGACTTCGACATTGCTGCTGGTCAAGGTATAAGTATCGCCACCCTGGCCTGTGATGGTCAGGTCGGAGGCGGTAATGTCGTTCGTGCTGCCCAGCGTGCCGACCAAACGGGTCCCGGTGACCGTCAAAATACCGGTGGACGCATCATAAGCGGAGCCGCTGATAGCCGGCGATGTGACGTTGGTGACGGTGAGGGTATTCCCGGTTAAATCGGCACCGGCGAGTGAGGAATCCCACCCGGTGGCGGCGGCCATGTTGTAGGTGGTCGAATCGAGCGAGGAGCCGCCGTCTTGATTCAACAAGCCATTGATCGCTAGTTGATCGGCAGCATTCAAGGTCACCGAGAAGCTGGTCGGGCTGCTCGCTTCAACATCGCTAGAAGTGAGCTGAAAGGTGCCGCCGGCTTGGCCTTTCAAGGTCAAATTGGCCACTGTAATATCGTTTGTTGAACCGCTAGTAGCAACAAAGCCAGAACCGGTTACGGTCAATACGCCAGTTGAGGCGTCATAATCAGCGGTTGAGACGACTGGCGAAGAAACGCTGGAAACGGTGATCAGATTCGTGCCGTCTGCCGGTGCTGAGGCGGCGGTGGAATCCCAGCCGCTGGCAGCATCGAGGTTAAAAGTGGTGCCACTGCTGTTAGATACCGTCCCAGTTTTGTTCAGCAAGCCTTCCACCGCGAGCTGATCGGCAGCATTCAAGGTAATCGAAAACGCTGTCGCGCTGTCGGCCGTAACACTGCTAGAAGTGAGCGTGTAGGTGTTACCGTTTTCGCCTTTGATGGCCAACTTGCTCGGCAAAATCGTGTCGCCAGTGGTCATGTCAGCGGCAGTCACCGCTAGCACATTGGTACTGGCGTTGTAGGTAGCGCTGGTGATGGTGGGGGAAGCGGCTGCCGATTTGATGGTGGTAAAAGAAAAATCATCCAGCGTTAAATAGTGAAGCTTGTTGCTATTAGTGGTTGCCGTCATGACCAATTTGGTAATTTCGGTCATGCCACTAAAGGTGATGGTAGTCGCGGCTGGGCCTGCACCTGTGGCGCTGGAGGTATTGGTGTTGATTAGCGTGTTGCTCGCATCATAACCTTTGAAGACGGGTGTGATTAAAAGTGTGGGGATTCTGTAAAATACCGTTATTTAACTTGACTTAGCCCATGGACACAAACAAAGATCAGATTTTTATCAGCCGCCTTAACCAACACCCAAAGCTACGTGAGCGAATGGAAGCCTTG
>NZ_JAUSAR010000054.1 GCF_030652515.1 Aquabacterium sp.
AGGTCGGTATCAGCCTTGCGCGGCCAACCGGATGGGGGGCTGATCGCAGACGCTGTCCACCACCTGGCTTTGTCGCAGGTGCTCCAGCTTCAGCAGCAGTGCATGGGCATGTGCGCTGTCATCACCTGCCAGGCCAGGCTGAAGAGCCTGCACTTCCTTGATCAGCAAGCGCAGTTCCTGCACGATGGCCCGGTGGGCACGCTTCTCGATGGCGCACAAGGCGTCGGTTGCAGTGGTCATGGGAAATTCCTTCCGTGGGTGTGCCGCACTGCCACTCGGGCAGATACGGGCGAAATGGGGGAGGACGCGGCATGCACCACCAGCAGATGGGCAGGCGCGTGGGTCGATCTGGGCTGGGCCAGGGCGCTGGCCCCGGCACGGTCAAGACGCGGTGGTCTTGACGTGCGGGCAATCAGGCTGTCTGAGACACAGCATTGGGCTTTGACGGCTCTCCCGAGGTGGCGGATGGCGCGTCCTTGGGCACAGAAGCTTGAGCTTCAAAAGACGAATGAGCCTGGGCAAACTCCGGCGCTTTCTTCAGGCGCTTGACTTGGGTTGCTGCCGGTTCGTTGGCAGTAGGTGGCAGGCATTCAACGGCGATGTCGCCGCCTTGGAGCAGCATGTGGCGAAGTGCCAAAGCTGGCGCAACAAAAACGCCATGGAACAGCCAACGCACGAACTGACCGATGCGCCTGTTGCGTGCGGCTGTGGCTTTGTGTGTCCGCAAGGATTGCTTGCAGCACAGGTACAGGGCCAGGTGGTTGCGCTTCATCATCGGGTCAGCTTCCAACTGGGCCATGACTTCGGCGGCCATGACGGGGTCCTGACCCACGCGGCGGTAAAAGCCCATCCAGGCACGAGACTCCTCAATCTCGACACAGCTGCGTTTGGGGCGAGCGCGAGACGCTTCATGATTCATGGTGTGAACTCCAGAAAGGAGGAGGGCACACCTATCCCGGCGGGGAGACGGTGGACTCCCCCAAAGGGTTGCGTGGAAGTGCAGCACAGCCGAATGGCCGAGGCACATGAAAGACGGTTCACATCCCATGAAGTCGAGGGCTCCCGATCAATCGGGCTTGACTTCAATGGGATGCGAACGCGGGTGAACACAAGTTGGGCGAGACCGGGGAGGTCTGCGCGTCATTTCGTGTTTGACCCGAACTGCAGGCGAGGTCAATCGCCACGGTGTCAATGTGCTGATGCTGGACCACAGTCAAGTGGTTCAGGCGGCAGCACGGTAAGCCATGACCTGTTCGACCTGTCGCGAGACAGGCGGCGCAGGCTTCAGCAATGCGGGTAGCACTGCAGGACGGATCACAGGCTCGCGGGCAAGCCCGGAGCCACCCAACAGCACGCAAATGGCGCGCGTTTCCCTTGTCGCATGAGGGCATGCGTTCATGACGTTCTCCTTCAGGGTGTGAAGGGGAACGCCTCGTCCCGATGGGGAACATGGTGGTTCCCCAACTTGGGATGCTTCAGCCTTGGCGGTTGAAGCGGCTCGGCGGCGGCACGGTGAGGTGCGCCGATGACACGGTGTTCAGCATGAGGGCTGAAAGAGGCACAAGGCCATTGACATGGCCAGGCTGAACCGAGGTTCAGCTTCTACAAGGCAGGTGACGACTGCGACGCCAGCAAAGCTGGACTTCAGGGAGACCTAGATCTCCATTGAAGGCTGCGTGAACGCGATGTCCACAGGTAGCCGTTGCAGTATCGATTCGCTCTGCATTTTTCTCAATCCATGAAGCCAAGGTGAAAGGAAGCACCATCTACAAGGCTTGGCAAATGGCATCGCTTTTCCGTGGCCGATTGGCGCTCAAAATTGGTCTGAGCAAGCAACAGCGCCCTAGGTGGCTTGATGGCGCATGGGCGACAGATTTTTGCCGAGGCGAAGCTCAGTCAAAGCGTTTCAAATACCGAGAAAAGACCCAGCCTTGCACGCTGGATGCATGGTCAGGGCTGGTCCATGAAACGAGCGTGAAATCCTTTGTTTTCTGTAGAACATGCACGGCTTGGCCAAAGTGAAGCTGACCTATGGCTGGGGACCGGGCCGATGCGCTTGAGCGAACCATCAGGGACTTGGCGGCAACGTAGCGGTGGTCGCTCAAGAGCCGCAGATCACCCACGGTATCCGAGGCAGCTTGCTTGACCGCTTTGTGCGCATCTTGGCGAGGTTTTTCTTCCAGCAACTTCTTGACGTAGAAGTCGCCGATAGGCGCCAAGAACGCATTGAGCAGCAGAAACACCATGGGAACAACGATGAGCCACAGCACCTTCTGCAGCTTGGGCTCGCTTGTCTGGGCGATGGCCGCCAGGATTTGTTGAAGTGCAGCTTCTGGGGTGGCTTGTTCAGCAGCCTCGTGTGCAATGGTCTGCATCGCCAAGGATGCTTGTGCCTTGAGTTTGGCGTCCAACTCCTGCCAAACGGCGCTGAAATCGGTGCTCTTGAGGCTGTCGTGAAAGCCTGACCTGGCGATGGAATCGACGAGCGCCTTTTCAGTCAGTCCTTGAAACGGTGCTTGATGTGCCAGCAGGTTCTTTCGGATGTCTTCGAATGGGTCCTTCCATGCCTTGGCCATGTCCATTGCCGCCCGCAATGCGCTGCCTTTAGACATCTCGTCAACCATCCGCATCAACTCAACCGAAACGCCGCTCGACGCGGCGTCAATTTGCCGTTGAAGGTCGCCAAACAGCGCCGTGTTGCCTGTAATTGAGCGGGCCGAGGCAAGGATGTCGGCGTATGGTTTGCCCAACATCTGCGCGTGACTCAATTGGGCCTCGCGGATCGCCGCAGCATGCGCGCCAAGTCCCGCGTGCTGGCCCAAGATGCGTTGAAGGTCACCCACGGGCCCAAGGGCTTCGATGTGCTTGCGCCAGCCTGAGGTGAGGTCTGAGGCCTTCATCAAGGATTGCACCAATGTGTCGGGCAGCTGCCGATGCCAATCCAAGACGCCAAGTTTGCCGATGTCCGCCATGTTTTTTGCCTGGTTCATGGACGCGTATTTTCACCGATCAAGCTCTACATTGTCCGCTCTGGGCTTAAGGGTTGCTTTTGCGGGAGACGCTACCTGTAGTGCTTGAGAACGTTCTGATAACTAGATATGGTGTTTCTGGATCATTGCAGCTGGTGCCAATGTGGGAGCCAGCCCCTGATTTCCCAACTTCAACGAATTCACAGACACGCATGGCCAAGGTTTTCTTTTCCTACTCGCACGACGATGAGGCATACCGGGACCAACTGGAGAAGCACTTGGCATTGCTCCGGCATGAAGGGTTGATTGAATCCTGGCATGACCGTCGGATCCTGGCGGGCGCCGACCTCAACCAGGTCATTGACGACCAGTTGAACCAGGCGGATGTGATCTTGCTGTTGGTGAGCGCGAGTTTCTTGTCATCACGCTACTGCTACTCCATTGAAATGGCGCGGGCGCTGGAGCGCCAGAGCAGGGGGGAGGCGCAGGTCGTTCCCGTGATCGTTCGGCCTTGCGATTGGCAGCAACCGCCGCTCAATGGCCTGATGGCTGTCCCAAGAGACGGCAAGGCCATCACCACGTGGGCCAACCACGATGAGGCTTACACCGACGTGGCGCGCAGCATCCGGTCGTTGGTGACGCAACTAGGCGGGCGTACGCACGTCGCGGGTGCGCCCAGCAGGGCTCAGCCGCTTGCAGCGGCCAGCGCTCTGCCATCAGAACAGGTGTCTTTGCCTCGATCCAGCAACCTGCGCCTGCGCAAGGAGTTCACCGAGCGTGACCAGGATGCATTCCAACATGCCGCCTTCGACTACCTGGCCAGGTTCTTTGAGGGCTCCCTGGCCGAGCTGCAAGCCAGAACGCCTGGTGTGGAGGGCGTGTTCCGGCGCATTGATGGCAACGCCTTCAGCGGCGTCGTTTACAAGGACGGCAAGAAACTCAGCCAGTGCGGGATACGGCTTGGCGGAGGGGGATTCAGGCAGGGTGGCATCACCTATTCTTCTGATCCATCGGCACCCAGCGGCAGCTACAACGAGATGGTGATGGTTGAAAAAGACGACCAGGCCATGTACTTCAAACCCCTGGGGATGGCGATGCACGGAGGGCGCTCCGACAAGTTGACTCAAGAGGGGCTGGCTGAGTTTTTCTGGGAACTGTTGATCAAACAACTCCAGTGATGTTGCGCGGGCTCCGCACTGAACGCGCAGCCCACATTCGGTGATCCAATCAGGCCTTGGTTGGGTGGAAAATCATGCCCATCGCGATTTCCCCCGATTTCCCAGGTATTTATGGATCACGCTGCACATAACAAGATCGTCTCGTTCATCTGGTCCATTGCAGATGACTGCTTGCGCGACGTTTTTGTACGGGGCAAATACCGTGACGTGATCCTGCCCATGTTCGTTCTGCGCCGCCTGGACTGCTTGCTTGAGTCGAGCAAGGCGGGTGTGCTCGAAGAAGTGCGGTTCCAGCAAGAAGACGCGGCGATGGCTGATCTGGACCCGCACGGCCTGCGCGATGCGTCTGGCTACGTCTTCTACAACACGTCCAAGTTCACGCTCAAGAGCCTGCTGGGCAACCCCACGCAACTGGAAGCCAACCTCAAGAATTATCTCGACGGGTTTTCGGACAACGTGAAGGAAATCGTCGACAAGTTCGACCTGCGCAACCAGATCCGCAAGATGGCGCAGTCCGACGTGCTCCACGACGTCATCGAAAAATTCGTCTCCGAAGAAATCAACCTCAGCCCGGATGATCGCAAGGGCCCGGATGGCCGCACACAGCCTGGCTTGTCCAACCTGGGCATGGGCTACGTGTTCGAAGAGTTGATCCGCAAGTTCAACGAAGAGAACAACGAAGAGGCCGGTGAACACTTCACGCCGCGTGAGGTCATCAAGCTGATGACGAACCTGGTGTTCATCCCCGTCAAGGATCAGCTTCCCAACCCGCTGACCATTTACGACCCCGCTTGCGGCAGCGGTGGCATGTTGACCGAGTCCCAGGACTTCGTGACCGACCCTGAAGGCGAGATCAAGGCCAAGGTGGGCGTCTTCTTGTACGGCAAGGAGGTCAACCCCGAGACCTATGCCATCTGCAAGTCCGACATGATGATCAAGGGCAACGACCCCGAGAACATCCGCTTTGGCTCGACGCTGGCCACCAACGATTTCTCTGGCAAGCGCTTCGACTTCATGTTGACGAACCCGCCCTACGGCAAGTCATGGAAGAGCGACCAGAAGAGCATTGTTGAAGGCAAGGAAGTCATTGACCACCGCTTCCAGGTCAACCTGTCCGACTACACGGGCGAGCGCTTTGATTTTTACCCGGCCATCCCTCGCTCCTCAGATGGGCAGTTGCTGTTTCTGATGGAGATGGTGGACAAGATGAAGCGTCGTGCCGACAGCCCTGTGCGGTTTGCCGGCTCGCGCATTGCATCGGTCCACAACGGCTCGGCCCTGTTCACCGGTGATGCAGGCAGTGGCGAGAGCAACATCCGCCGCCACCTGATCGAGCACGATTACCTCGAAGCCATCATCCAGCTGCCCAACAACCTGTTCTATAACACCGGCATCACCACCTACGTGTGGCTGCTCACGAACAACAAGCCTGCCAAGCGCCAGGGCAAGGTGCAGTTGATCGACGCGTCCAACCTATTCCAGAAACTGCGCAAGAACCTGGGTGAGAAGAACTGCGAGTTCACCGACGAGCACATTGAGCAGATCACCCAGTTGTACCTGACCATGCCGGCGGATGGCATCTCGAAGGTCTTCCACAACCGGGACTTCGGCTATTACAAAGTCACGGTGGAGCGCCCATTGCGGTTGGCAGCCCAGTTCACACCCGAGCGCATGGCCACCTTGCGCTACACGCCGGGCATGCAGGAGATCATGGAATGGGTGCACGGCAAGTATGGCGAAGAGGTCTATACCGGCCTGAAGGCCCATGCCGAGGCCATTGAGAACCACCTTGAGCGCGAAGAAATCACCCTTTCGCCCAAGAGCCGCAAAGAGCTGTTGTCTGAGACCACTTGGCTGGCGCAGCGATCCATCATGCAAGCCGCTCAGCAATTGGCTGGGGTGATCGGCAGTGCGGAGCACCTTGATTTCAATGTGTTCGAAGCCCTGGTGGACGATGCCATCAAAGCCTTGGGCCTCAAGCTTGCCGCGAACGAGCGCAAGCAGATCCTGAACGCCGTGAGCTGGCGAGACCCGCGCGCAGCCAAGGTGATCAAGAAGCGACACCAGCTCAACGCAGCCAAGCTCAAGGACTTGTTGGCCGAACTGAAAACCACGGCCGACAAGCTGGCCGACCATGGCTATTGGCCTGCAGAGGTGCAGGCCGCCGCTGAAGCCAAGGGCGGCAAGAAAGCGGCTAAGGCGGGTGAGTACATCGAGTACGAACCCGACAGCGAGTTGCGCGACACCGAAAACGTGCCGCTGTCATTGGACACCCGCCTGGCAGCCTCTGGCGTCATCCATGATTACTTCATCAAGGAAGTGCGCCCTCATGTGGGCGAGGCCTGGATCGCGCTGGACAAGACGGTCATCGGCTATGAAATCAGCTTCAACAAATACTTCTACCAGCACAAGCCATTGCGCAGCCTGGAAGCGGTGACCCAGGAAATCCTGGCCCTGGAAGCCGAGACGGATGGCCTGCTCAAGGCCTTGGTGGCTTTTGTGGGGGCGGGGGCATGAGCCCGCGCAAGGTTGTGGCGCCCCAGGCAGCGGCCTTGCCTGGCGAGTTGCTGGGCCGTGTCGTCACCATTCTGGAAGATGCGCGCCAGCGCGTCGCGCGCACGGTCAACAGCGAGATGGTGCTGGCATACTGGCTCATCGGGCGCGAGATCGTGCAGGCGCTGCAGGGCGGGCAAGATCGGGCGGGTTATGGCCAGAGCCTGCTGGACGGACTGGCCTCTGAGTTGACCACCCGCTTTGGGCGCGGCTTCTCAGCCACCAACCTCAAGAACTGCCGTTTGTTCTACCAGGCCTACGCGGAGCGCCATCCCGAAATTCGTCAGACGGCGTCTGACGAATCGAGCCCCACGGGGTTTCTGGCTGAACTGTCGTGGTCGCACTATGTGTTCCTGACGGGCTTGCGCAATGCCGACGAGCGCCGCTTCTACGAGATCGAGGCGGCCCGTGGCACCTGGACGCTGGCGCAGATGCGCCGCCAGTTCGACAGTGGCTTGTTTGAACGCCTGGCACTGAGCCGCGACCCACAGGCCATCGGGCAACTGGCTGCAGAAGGCGACCTGATTCAAGCGCCCAAGGACCTCATCAAGACGCCCTATGTGCTGGAGTTCCTGGGCCTGGAAGAGCGCAGCAGCTATTCAGAATCCGACCTTGAAGCGGCCATCATCAACAAGATCGAGCACTTCCTGCTGGAGCTGGGCAAGGGCTTTTTGTTCGAGGCCCGGCAAAAGCGCTTCACCTTTGAAGAAGAGCACTTCTTCGTGGACCTGGTGTTCTACAACCGCCTGCTGCGTTGCTATGTGCTGATCGACCTCAAGCTCGGCAAGCTGACCCACCAGAACCTGGGGCAGATGCAGATGTATGTGAACTACTTTGACCGCTTCGTGAAGCGCGACGACGAGCACAAGACAGTCGGCATCATCTTGTGCAAGAAAAAGAACGACGCGCTGGTGGAGATCACGCTTCCCCAGGACGCCAATGTGCACGCCTCGGAATACCAGTTGTATTTGCCCAGCAAAGACGAGCTGCAGCAGCGCTTGCAGGAGTGGGCGGCCGAGAGCGCCGTGGCGAGTGGTCCAGATGGCAGCCAGCCTGCAGCCAGCAAGAAGGCGGGCAAGTGATGCGGCGGTATGAGCAGTACGCTCCGAGTGGCTTCGAATGGCTTCGCGATCTACCGTCGCATTGGTCCATTCTTCGCGCCAAGTATGTTTTTCGGGAGTTCGACGACCGCTCCGTGGCCGGTGACGAGGAGTTGCTATCGGTGTCGCACCTGACTGGCGTCACCCCGCGTAGTGAGAAAAACGTCACCATGTTCATGGCCGAGGACTACACCGGGGCCAAGCTCTGCAAAAACGGTGACCTGGTGATCAACACCATGTGGGCCTGGATGGGGGCTCTGGGCGTGTCCAGCACCACTGGCATCGTCAGCCCGGCATATGGCGTGTACCGACAGCTTGAACAACGCCTGCGCCCTCGGTACATGGACTGGTTGTTCCGCACGCCCATGTATGTGGCTGAGTACACGCGCCGATCCCAACGAGCCGATCTTCGAGTTCGGACGTTGCCTGGTGCATCTGGCCGCAGACCCTGACGAGGTCTACATGTGCACTCGCCTGGCGGGCAAGGACAGCAACTTCCTGCCATTCAACAAGGGCGTGGACCACGGCAAGGGCAACCCGGTCAACCCGAACGGCTATAAAACAGCCTACCTGTGGGAAGAGATCCTGGCGCGCCGCAGCCTGAGCAACATCATTGAGCAGTTCGCCAAGTTCACGGTTGAGAAGGACAAGAAGACGGGCAAGGAGCGCAAGGCGCTGTACTTCCCCCGTTACCAGCAGTTGGACGTGGTGCGCCGCATCTTGGCCGACGCCCAGCAGAACGGCGTGGGCCTGAGCTACCTGATCCAGCACTCGGCGGGCTCGGGCAAGTCCAACTCCATCACCTGGCTGGCGTACCAGTTGGTGGAGTTGTACAACCAGGCAGGCACGGCCAATGTGTTTGATTCTGTGGTCGTGGTGACAGACCGGCGCGTGCTCGACACCCAGCTCAAGGACAACATCAAACTGTTCTCCGAAACCAAGAACATCGTGGCCCACTGCGAGAGCGGGCAGGAGCTGAAGTACAACCTGGAGGCGGGCAAGAAGGTCATCATCACCACGGTGCAGAAGTTCCCCCGCATCGTTGAAGGCATGGACGCCCTGACGGACCGACGCTTTGCGGTGATCATTGACGAGGCCCACTCATCTCAATCGGGCACCAGCGCCGACAGTCTGAACGAGGCCATTGGCGGCGAAGACGCCGAAGCGCCCGAGGACATCCAGGACAAGATCCTGGCTGCCATGGCGGGCCGCAAGATGAGCAAGAACGCCAGTTACTTTGCGTTCACGGCCACGCCCAAGCCTGCCACGCTGGAAAAGTTTGGCCGCCAAGGCGCCGACGGCAAGTTCTACCCCTTCCACCTGTATTCGATGAAGCAGGCCATCGAGGAAAAGTTCATCCTCGATGTGCTGGAGAAGTACACCACGTACAAGAGCTACTACGAGGTGCAGAAGTCAGTCGAAGGCAACCCGCTGTTCGACACCGCCAAGGCCCACAAGAAACTCAAGGCTTTTGTGGAGGCCAGCCCCAAGACCATCGAAGTGAAGGCCCGCATCATGGTCGATCACTTCATGAGCAGCGTGTGGCAGGCCAAGAAGCTCAAGGGTAAGGCCAAAGCCATGGTGGTCACCCGCAACATCGAGTGCGCCATTCGCTACTTCTTCGCCATCCGCACCGCCTTGCAGGAAGCCAACGCGCCATTCAAGGCGCTGGTGGCGTTCTCTGGCGAAAAGACGGTGGACGGCGTCAAGTACACCGAAGACAGCATCAACGGCATCGCCGTGCGCGACCTGCCCGACGAGTTCGAGAAGGATGACTACAAGATCCTGGTGGTGGCCAACAAGTACCTGACTGGCTTTGACGAGCCCATGCTGCACACCATGTATGTGGACAAGAAGCTGCAGGGCGTGCTGGCGGTTCAGGCGTTGTCTCGCCTCAATCGCTGCAACTGGAAGCTCGACAAGCGCGATACCTTTGTGCTGGACTTCTACAACTCGGTGGACGACATCAAGGCCGCCTTCGATCCGTTCTACACCGCCACGTCGCTGAGCGAGCCCACCGACGTGAACGTGCTGCATGACCTGAAGGATGCGCTGGATGCCTTTGGCATCTTCGATTGGAGCGAGGTGAAGAGCTTCAACGAGAAGTTCTTCGCCAGCGCACAGGCAGAGGAACTGGCGCCGATCATCGACGCAGTGGTGGCACGGTTTGATGCCGATCTTGACGATGAAAAACGCATCGACTTCAAGATCAAGGCCAAGCAGTTCGTCAAGATCTATGCCCAGGTGGCGGCCATCTTGCCGTTCAACAACGTGAACTGGGAGATGCTGCACTGGTTCTTGAAGTTCCTCATCCCCAAGCTGAAGGTCAAAGATCCCGATCAGGACAAGTTGGACGAGTTGCTCAACAGCGTGGACCTGTCGACCTACGGCCTGGAGCGTTCGCGTCTGGAGGTCAAGATCGGCCTGGATGAATCCGAGGCTGAACAAGAGCCAGCCAACCCCAATCTGCGCGGTGCGCACATGGGGGAGGGCGATAAGGATCCGTTGGAAGACATTGTGCGCACCTTCAACGAGCGCCACTTTTCAGGCTGGGAAGCAACGCCGGAAGAGCAGCGGGTGAAGTTCATCAACATCGCCAAGCACGTGGTGGCGCACGTTGATTACCGCGCCCAGGTTGAAGACAACCCTGATGCACAGAACAGGCAGTTGGCCTTGGAAAAAATCATCCAGCAGGCCATCAGCATGGAGCGCAGGCGGGAACTGGACTTGTACAAACAGTACGCCTCTGACCCGGATTTCAAGCGCGCATTTGACACCAGTATCTCCCGGTTGATTTCCAGTGGTGGCTGGATGAACCGGCCTTCTGCCTGAGCGGCCTTGTCATCACATGATTGCTTTCGATCCCAACACCTGGCTGATGTATGAAGGCCTTTCCAACTACGGGCATGGCGTCTCCCCTGCACCTGTGGTGTCTGTCGCCACGTTTGTCCAGGCGGAAGCAGACTGGCGCCGTGTGCCTGCCAGTGGTGCCTTGCGGGATGCGTCGTGCGTGTTCCGTGAAGACTACTTTGACCCTGTCAGCCGGATTCGGCGGGGCAGGTTCTACGAGGTGGCAGGGCGTTCTCAGCCTGACGACTGGCGCGTTCACAAGCACCCTGTTGTTGCTGAAGACATTGGTCGTCAGGAGCCAGATGGTCGGTTCAAAAAATCCTTGATTTCATTCAGCCCGATGGGCAATGTGAGCCAACGCTTGGTGACCACGCCACGCACGCTGGTGGTGCTGGGGGCCGGCTCGGCCGTCACCGTCTGGAACATCGTGTCGGTGGAGCGTGCTGGCAATGACGAAGACTTGGTCACGATGCGTGCACGCTCGAACCTCGGCTTTCTGCCGGATCTTGTCCTGGATGCCATTCCGTCGGCAGCGAGAGAGCGCGTCAGTGCCGCCGTCATCAAGGTGGTGGACGGGGCTCACCGATCCAGCGGCATCACGGTGGTGGATCTGTGCCGCGATGCGATGGGTGTGATCTTGTCCGCTCACCTTCATCTGGATGCCGGTGAGGATGCGAAGGTCATTGAGAAAGACCTTGGCGCGCTGATTGCGAAGCTGCCACCGGAATCAAAGCTGTTTCGTGCGGCGGCAGATGTGGTCTGTAAGCTCCACCCCAGGGGCAAGTCCAATGAGCAACAGCGCCTGGGCACCCGTGACGTCACGGACGCTGATGGTGCCTTTGCCATTGAGGCTCTGGGGTTCGTGCTTCGTGATCTGGGCTGGGCGCGATAGGCCAAAACCTGGCCTAGGCGCGCAGCGCAAGTATTTGCCAGTGTTCTGATGTCGATGTCATCTTGGAGTTCTTGTTGGCTACCTCAACTCAACGCCCAGTCGTTTTTGTGTCGTACAGCTGGTCTTCCCCCGCGCATGAAGATTTTGTCGAATCACTGGCTTCTAAATTGATGGCCAACGGCGTGATGGTGCGCCTCGACAAATGGGATCTGAAGGAAGGGCAGGACAAGTTCGCCTTCATGGAGAGCATGGTCACTGACCCCGAGATTTCAAAGGTTCTGGTGATCTGTGACTCGCACTACAAGGCCAAGGCCGATGCGCGCAAAGGCGGGGTGGGCACCGAGACCGAGATCATCTCGGCGGAGATCTACGGGCAAGTCAAGCAAGAGAAGTTCATCCCCATCGTGGTGGAGTACGACGCCAACCGGCAGGCCGTGTTGCCCACGTTCATGAAGTCGAGGATCTACATCGATCTGTCGAACGACGATGTGTACGGCGACGGGTTCGGTCAGCTCTTGCGCGCCATCTACGACCGGCCCAAGTACAAACGGCCAGAGTTGGGGGCTGCGCCTGAGTTCCTGGATGACGCACTCGCCACGGCGATTCCGGTGCGTGAGTTTCAGGCCCTTCGCAGCGCTACGGAGGAAGGCAAGGCGACGGCAGATGGCCTGGAGGCGGCTTACGTCAAGCAGTTCCAGCTGGAGCTTGCAAAACTCTTGGTACCCAAGGAGACAGCGGATTACGACGATGAAATCGTGGCGGCGATTGGCCGCGCGAAGCCTTTGCGAGATCAGTTTGATCAGTACGTGTCCATGAAGGCTGCGTTTGGGCAAGACACCCCGAAGGCCTGGCGGCGGACACTGGCGCTGCTGGAGCACGTATTGTCTTTGCGCACCCCGCCTGAGGGCATGAATTCTTACCGAGAGGAGTGGTTTGACATCTACCGCTTTTTGGGTTGGGAGTTCATGTTGTTGACCGTCGGGGCGTTGCTTCGAGAGCATGCCTGGCAGACCTTGAATCAGGTGTGCAGCGAGGTCTTTGTTTTTGACCGTCACGGCGACCAGCGTGATCGCAGCTTTCTGGAGTTTGAAGCCAACCTCCGATCGTTGGACGAGCGACGAAACCGGCGACTTGGCTTGCGCCGCATCTCCATTCAGGCCGACTTGATCCACGACCGTATCGTCGCTGGCGGAACAACGTTCACAGAGATCATGCAGGCCGATGCCTTCCTGAGTTTGCGTTCGCTCGTACAGCAAGTCGAGGGGCGAACGCGTGAATTCTGGTTTCCGCGCACGCTGCTGTACCTGGATCGCAATGGCCTGCCTCTGTACCTAAAGGCCGGTGGGGCGGCCATCAAATCGGGTCTTCTGACGGCACTCGGCATGGCCGATTCGAAGGAATTCAGCGTGCGATTTGAGAGAGCAGCGGCAGGGCAAGACAACTTTGCCAATTGGCGCATGGACAGCCAGCGAATTGCATTGCGCTCGGCAACGAACGTGGCCCAGTTGTCAACCTAGTGCGAGCCACTTAGGCAATCGGCCATCGCAAAGCGCTGGCTGTATGCGGACCTGGTCAATGCGCTCAAAAATGTGGCAAGCCAGGTTTGCAAGGCTTGGCCTGAAGGAAAGTGGGCCTCCAAAGGGCCGAAGGCCCCGACTTATCCCCAGAATTTGTGGATAAGCCGCATGACTTGCGATGAGCCTCGGGCGTTCATGTCTCGGTCAAGGCCTTGGCTTCCAGGCGCAGGCGCGTGGCCTCGTCCAGGGCTCGGCCCTTGAAAGGCAGCAGGCCAGGCACGATGCGGCGGTAGATCGCGTAAGAACCTGGGTGGTGGCGCAGGATGCGCTTCTCTTCGATCCGGCTACCAATCACCAGGTACAGCGTGATGCACACGGCGCAGACGAGCCAGGTGTCGGTCAATGGTTGCGTCCAGATGAGCACCAGCATCAGGAAGTACCAGGGGTGGCGGATCCAGCGGTGCCAGGGGCTGAAGGTGAGCGGCCAGGCATCGACCCTGAACCCCAGAAATCCAGCCAGCGAGTAGAACTTCAGAGTGTGGATGAAACCCACCAGCGCACCCATCATGAGTGCCAGGCGGCACCAGTGCATCCAGTTGGGCTCATGCCAAAGGCTTGTGGCTGGAAGGCTGGCCCAGATGACGAATGGCAAGGCCACCATCGCCACAGCAATCGCGTTGTACGCCAGCCTGCTGTGACGCCCAAACAGCGGCTCAAGCGTCTTGCCTGCCAGCAAGCTGTGGGATACGCCAAAAAGCAGCCAGCTGGCCGCAAGGAGCGACAGGGGGTAGGGGAAAGGGGTGTTCATGTGCTCGTGTTGCGATGAAATGGGCGCAAGGCGCCGGCCGATGCATTCCTTGAACGCCCAGGCCAGTCAGGGGGAGACAGACTCATGGGCATGGTGGGGTGTGTGCGGGTGAACTGGACGGCGGGGCATTGCCAGGCGCAGCTCGGAATAGTGATTCAGAGTGCCCCATTGCTCGACATCCCCGATCACATACAGACGATGCTTGGCCCGTGTGATCGCCACATTCAGCAGATTGGGCTTGCCTGAGGCCCAGGCTCGGGCACCGGATCCGGCTTGCCCAGAGGCCGTGCCCAGCACCAGGAAAACGATTTCTGCCTCCTTACCCTGAAAGGTGTGCACGG
Source organism: Aquabacterium sp. (assembly GCF_030652515.1). Classification (GTDB taxonomy): domain Bacteria; phylum Pseudomonadota; class Gammaproteobacteria; order Burkholderiales; family Burkholderiaceae_C; genus Aquabacterium. The sequence goes on from NZ_JAUSAR010000054.1 coordinate 14,209, forward strand.
TGCCGCACTCGATCTGGCCCAACCCTGCATCCTTGATCCGCTTGATGCAGGCGTTCTTGACCTTGCGAAACGGCGAGATCACGAACACCTTGGCGGCCTTGTCCTTGCCTCCGGCCTTCCTGGCAGGTGTGAAGGCCGGTTGCTGCTGAAGCTGCCGCAGGCAGTTCACCAGGACATGGAGTTCGTCTTCGATGACCGGATGGCTGGCACGGGTGGCTCGCACGTCCAGCCAGGCGCTGTCACCGAGCACGCAGGTGAACTTGGTTTTGTCTGGCTGGCCTAGTTCGTCAACGCGGCCGTGCACCATCTGTTCGGCGTATGCAATGCGGTTGGACACGCTGAACATGGGATCGTCGCAGCGGCGATGCGTGCGCAATGGCATACCGGTCCAGATGGGCTGAGCCTTCTCAGCGCCCAAGCCGTCTTTCGTGGCTTGGCTTGCGACCCAGGAGCCATGGCGGGTGACGCGGTCGGCCAGGGTCTGGACCGACTCGTCGTTGGGCGACCACATGGGGTCCACGGCGTGGCGGCGGCGGAACTCTTCGACCAGCATCAAGGGCACGGTGAACACGGGTTCGATCTGCAAGGGGTCGCCCACGAGGACCGCCCGCTGACTGCGCCAGATAGCACCGGCTGCAGATTGCGGGGTGGCTTGCCCTGCCTCATCGATCAGCAACCAACCCAGGCTGTCCTGACCCATGCCAGCGAACAGACGGTCGAAGGAGGCGAGGGTGGTCGAGACCACCGGCACGATGAAAAAGAAGGCGTCCCACAACAGGGGCCGTTGCTCCAGGGGCAGCTTGTCTTTCAGCGAACCGGTGAGCATGCCGTTGACGGCGCGCAGGTTGCCGATGAACTTGCCTGCGTTGGCCAGCACCGTCAGGCGGTGCAGTTCCATGGCTTGCAGGAAGATGCGGGCCCGCAGTGCATCCAGAGCGGGACTGACCGCCACCGACGCGCGATGGCGCTGATCGGCGGGCAGTTGCCAAAAGCTGGCATCGGGGAAGTGCAGTGCCCCAGCGTCGTATCCGGCTTTCAGCGCACGTTGGTGACCTTGCAGTTCGCGCTCGGAACCCCGCAGTGTCAAGACCTGGGCGCGGTGCGCCTCGCGCTGTTGCTCCAGCCGTGCTTCGGCCATGGCGCCATCCTGCGCCAGTTGGGCCAGCGCTTCGGCGGCTTGCGCCAATGCCCGCGTGGGCTCGACCAGTGTGGCGCGCAACGCCTTCATGCGTTCGGTGTCCTGCCCAAACAAAGCGCACAGTTTGTCCCACAGCTTGGGCAGGCATTGCGAACGCGCCTGGTCAAGCGTGGCCCGGCGGGAATCGACCAAGGCATGCTGGATGGCCTTGTTGTCCTGAAGCTGCGCGAGGTGGCGGCTGGCTTGCTCAATCGCTTGCGCCTGGGCCTGCGCGGCATCACGCTGGGTATTCACCCGCTGCAGGCAGGCATCGATCCGCTGAGCCGCCTTTTCGGCCTGGAGCAAGACGCCACGGCGTGCATCGAAGTCACCCAGCAGCGCCAGGAAGGACTTCTTGGCCGCATGCCATTCGCCCTGATAGCGTGTGTAGTCGTTGCTGGCGGCTTCCAGCAGTTGTTTGATCGTCGGTGGCAACGGATCGACGGGTGTAGGCGTGGTGGCTTGAGCGGTCGCACCTGGGGCATCGCCTTCTTGAGCGTTGCCGGGCGATGGCGTTTCGGTGTTGGGTGCCTGACGTGGTTCATCCCGAAAAAATCCCCGGGCGAAAGAGCAGCGGTTGCCGGCATTGCCCAACGCGGCGGCCACCAGGCCCCAGCAGTCGATGGGTTGCTTGTCGTCGTCCACCACCTTCTGGGCCGCGAACACCTCGCGGATCACTTCGTCGAAGTAGGTGGCCGAGGCAAACTCGCTGTTCACCTTCGCGCGCGCGGGCAGCTCCTGCGTGATGTTCTTGACCACGTTGTTGTTGGTGCTGGTCACAACGATGGACGAGCCGCCCACCACCTTGGCCTTGAGCGGGAAGAAGTTTTTGCCCGCCACGCTCACGCTGTCTTCGAACAGTTCGATGGGGCGGCTCAGCGCGGCAATCTTGCGCGCGCGCTCGGTGATCACCTCGGCAATCACATCGCACAGCAATGTGGTTTTGCCCGTTCCTGGTGGGCCGTTGATGCCCAGCGTGCCGCCATCGCGTCCCAAGGTGCTGAGAACCTGGGCCACCGCAGCTTGCTGAGCCAGCACCAGTGGGGCCTCTGGTGAGGCTGGCCAACGTGCGCTGGGCAAGCGGGCCACGCTCACGAGTGCACCCATGACCGCGTGGTCGTTCAGGATGTCGATGCGTTGTTCTGGCGCTATGGGCTCGCCCAGGAAGGTGCTCAGGGCTCTGCCAAAGGGCTTGTTCTTGCCCGCCTGAGTGATCAGGCGGTTGAGGTCATCCAGGTAGAAGGAGTTCAGGTAGTCGATGGCGGCGTTGAGGCTGTCATCAAGGAAGCGGCGTTTGACCCGTGACACCCGAACCACCACACGCCAGTCCAGGCCTGCCGCATCGGCCCCCGGGCCCAGCAGATTGCACACGGTGCGCAACTCTTCATCCAGATCGCTCCAGGTCAAGGGGCTTGGCGCTGGTGGGGTGTCGGGCTGGACAGTTGGCGGCGTTTGCTGCGCGTCGGTGGCGACCGGCCGCAGGTGGTGGCGTCGTTGTCCGAACTCATCCGTGGCACGTGCCAGGCGGGCGTTGACGTTCTCCAGCGGCTCCGAATGCCACAGCGCATCGACCCCATGTGCAAAGCTGGCAGGCAGGTAGCTGTCGAGCTTGGGGTGGCCATCTTCGTTGGCGACGAAGGCAGCAAGCCAGCCGTTTCCGGTTGCGCGCTGGCGCTCGCGCTCACTGAGGTCTTCGTCAGGGAACACCGATTGCAGCATCAACCGGGAGAGGTCCTCCGTGTCGGCCACGCCCACATAGACGACATGGACGTAGCCATGCTCTTGTGTTGGCTGAAAGTGAGGGTGTTGCCAAGGCAGGACATCGCCGCGTCTGAGCGTGACGATCTTGACTTGGTCGCTGCTGTCCTTGGCCGATGGTGCGGTCGGGATGTTGAAGACTTCCAGGTCACGCCAGAAGCGCAGGACAGAAAGCGGAGCGGTAGCCGATGCGTTCAACGAAAGACCTCGTCGGTGAATATCGGCGCGTACTTACAGCGTGTCCTGACCGATCAAGGGTGGGCGATCTGCGCGCGTGGCAACCAGACCGAAACAGTGGAAATGGTACAGCGCTTCAAGCCAGGGCTGCGTTCCTAAGTCCATTGTGGATCGATGGGTGGAAGGGGTCTTGGGCACCCATGAACGATGCTCGATGACGGCCTGTGGACGACCTCAGTCCACGACCCTTGATTTCAGCGGGCCGGATGAGATTCTGAATGCATGGACACGCACAAGGCATGTCCCTCAACCGTGCAGGAGCCCCCCATGAAATTCACCAAGGCAGAGATCGATGCCCTGATTGCGGCATCCCCCCGTACCACCGCCCCCTTGAACAAGCTGGTGCTGTCGGCAGACCATCAGGTGCGCGCAGGCGGCAGCACCAGCAAGATGAGCATTGCCGAGTTGGCCGCGTCCATCCTGGACTGCGGCGTGTTGCAGAATCTGATCGTTGTCAAGGGCCCACGCGGCCTGTTTGAAGTGTGCGCCGGTGGCCGTCGCCTGGAGGCACTGAACCTGCTGATGAGCAACGGCGACATCCCCGACAACTACCCCGTGCCCATCCTCATCGTGCCCGCCGACAAGGCGCTGATGGCTAGCCTGTCCGAGAACATCTTCCATGTGCCCATGCATGCCGCCGACGAGTACCTGGCATTCTCGCGCCTGTTGGGCGAGGGCAAGTCCGTCGAGACGGTGGCTGCGGCCTTTGGTGTCACGCCCCTGGTGGTCAAGCGCCGCATGAAGCTGGCAAGCGTGTCGCCCAAGCTGATGGACGAGTTCAGGGCGGATGACATCAGCCTGGAATGCCTGATGGTGCTGGCGTCGGTCGATGACCACGAGAAGCAGGAACAGGCCTGGGCTGGCTTGCCCCAATGGAACCGCCGCCCCGACTACCTGCGGCAATTGCTGACGCAGGGCGACATTGAGTCCGACCGTGACCCGGTGGCGAAGTACGTGACGCTCAAGGCCTACGAGAAGGCCGGTGGGGCCACACGCCGTGACCTGTTCAGCGATGACGACAAGAAGGCTTACCTGTTGGACGCGCCATTGCTGGAACGTTTGGCCGTAGAGAAACTCAGCAAGAAGGCCAAGCAGGTGCGTGCCGAAGGCTGGAAGTGGGTGGACGTGCGGGTGCGCTATGACCGTGACGAGTACACCGGCCACGCCCAGTTGCGCAAAGTACGGCGTGAACCCACGGAGCAAGAGGCCACTGCGCTGGCGGAATTGGAAGCTGCGATGCAGGCTGTGCAACAACGCCTGGAGGTGCTGGACGACATGGACGGCGATGACGCAGACCAGGATGACGGCGCGGCATACCAGGAGCTTGAAAGCGAGCAAGCCGCCTTGCAACTGCGGCTCAAGGCCCTCGACGACGAACTGAGCGTGTGGCCCGCTGACCTGATGGCACAGGCCGGGTGCGTGGTCCACGTGGGGCACAACGGCGCGGCCTCGGTGAAATGTGGCCTGATCCGCCCGGAGGAACGCAGCGCCGTTGCCCATGTCCTGACCCAGGGCGCAGGGCAGGCAGGCGAGGGCGGTTCGCAAGGCGACATGCTGTCCGGCCCACAGGCGAAGGTTCGCCCGGTTCACTCCGACAAGCTGATGCGCCGCCTGACGGCACACCGTGTCGCCGCCGTGCAGGCCGAGTTGATTGCACGGCCCGATGTGGCCCTGGTCGCGCTCACGGCCCAGTTGGCGCAGAAACTGCTCATGAGTCGCGACTATCGCTACCACGAGCAGCCTCAGGTGCTGGATGTCTCGGTCACGGACAGCCAGTCTGCACTGCAGTCCGCAGCCGATGACATCGAGGCCAGCCCGGCATGGCTGCGCATGGAGGCTGAGCGCAGTGCCTGGGCGCAGAAACTGCCCCAAGACCTGGATGCCGTGTTCCCTTGGCTGCTGGCACAAGATCAAGCCACGGTGCTTCAACTGCTGACGGTGGTGGTGGCGTGCTCGGTCACCGGCATTCAGGGCGTGGAGTCACCCAGCCAACGCACCGATGTGCTGGCAGAGGCCTTGGGCCTGGACATGCGCCGCTGGTGGACAGCCAATGGCCCTTCCTACCTGAACCATGTGTCCAAGAGCCGCGTGGTGGACGTGGTCACCGAGGCGGTGGACATCAACGCGGCAGCACCGCTGGCCGGTATGAAGAAGGATGCCGCCGTGGTGGCCGCTGAGTTGGCCTTGGCGGGCTCCGGCTGGTTGCCGCCATGCCTGAGGGGCCCGTCCGCCTCGGAAGCGGCAGCAGACGAAGGCGGGGCTGCCAGCCTGGACGACTCTCAGTCTGAGGTCAATGAACTTGCCGAGTCAGCAGTCTGAGTCAAGGACATGCACAGCTTGCCCAACGCCGACGGCGCAGACATGGTTCTGCGCCGTCGGCGTTCGTCATGACACTGCTTTTGACGTTGCCTCG
>NZ_JAUSAR010000060.1 GCF_030652515.1 Aquabacterium sp.
ACCACGCCTTTCTACCCGCGCAGCCCCTACGCGGTGGCCAAGCTGTACGCTTACTGGATCACGGTGAACTACCGCGAGGCCTATGGCATGTACGCCTGCAATGGCGTGCTGTTCAACCACGAAAGCCCGGTGCGCGGCGAGACCTTCGTGACGCGCAAGATCACGCGGGCCATCAGCCGCATCGCGCTGGGCCTGCAAGAGTGTCTGTTCCTGGGCAACATGAGCGCCCTGCGCGACTGGGGCCATGCCCGCGACTACGTCGAGATGCAGTGGCTGATGCTGCAGCAGGACGTGGCCGAAGACTTCGTCATCGCCACCGGTGTGCAGTACAGCGTGCGCCAGTTCGTGGAGTTCTCAGCCAAGGAGCTGGGCATCACGCTGGCTTTCGAAGGCGATGCTGAACAGGAGGTGGGCAAAGTGGTGGCCGTGGAGCCCGTCAATGGGCAACTGCTGGCCCAGTGCAAGGTGGGCGATGTGGTGGTGCGGGTTGATCCGCGCTATTACCGCCCCACCGAAGTCGAAACCTTGTTGGGTGATCCGACCAAGGCCAAGACCAAACTGGGATGGACGCCGGTCATCACCTTGCAGCAGCTGGTGGCCGAAATGGTCCTGAGCGACTACACCGCCGCCAAGCGCGACAGTTTGGTCAAGCAGGCTGGCTACCAAGCCTATGACTATCACGAATGATCGGCAGTCCGAAGCATTCGGATGTCGGGGATCTCATGTCTGAAGGGGCTGATGAGCGCAAGTCACCATTTCATGGCGTGTCGTATTCGTTGATTGACCAAGGCTTGCTCAGCATCAGCAATTTTCTGATCGGCCTGGCATTCATCAAATTTGCGACCAAGCATGACTATTACGCTTATAGCCAACTGATTGGCTATGTGGCTTTGACCTTGGCCATTCAAGCCGCACTGGTCACCACGACGTCCCTGACACTGCTGCCTCAAAAGCGAGGGCTTGAGCGCTTGAGAGCCACCAACGTTTTTTTTGGCTTGCAGCTCTCTTCGAGTGTGGTGTTGGCGATCTTTGGCGGATTTTTTCTGTGGACGCTGCCTGCATCGATCTCCATGGATGAGATAGGGTGGCCCATGGTTTTGGCCATGGCGCTGATGGTGCTGTCGAGCTGGTTGAGGGAGTTTTTGCGCAACGTGCAGTTCATCAATGGGCGGGCGGATCTTTGCCTGCAGCAGGACATGGCGTATGTGCTGACGGTGGCGCTTGGCGTGGTCTGGCTGGTCTATGCCAATCGCGTTCGGGCCGATGAGGTGCTGCTGGTGATTGGCGCCGCTGGCGTGATCAGTGCCATTCCCTGGTTGCGGAAGGCATCGACGGTACCCGTGTTTTCTGTAGGGCCTTGGTCTGAGCTTTGGCGCGAGATCTGGCCTTTAGCGCGCTGGTCCTTGCCTGCAGGTCTGGTGGCTTGGGCTTCAGGGAATGGCTATCTCTTGATTGGTGCCCATTTCCTTGGGCCTGAATCCACGGCGGAAATCGTGGCCGCCAAGCTGTTCACTGCACCCTTGGGCATGGTATTTTTATCATGGAGTAATGTATTTCGACCGAAAGTCAGCCATTGGATATCGATGAGCGCGATTCGTGAAGTGGCGAGATTGACTCGATTCTCCATGATGGGTGTGGCGGCGGTGGTCGGAGTTTATTTGCTCGCCTTGGTGGTGGCTTATCCAGTATTGGAATCTGGTATTTTGGGTGAGAAATACCTTGGTTTGCATTTTGACATTGCCTGGTGGGGTTTGTTTTTCATGGCCAGTGGATTTTCATCAATCTGTAATGGTGTGTTGTTGGCAGGTGGCCATTTCAGGAGATCATTTTATGCTGCATTGATCAGCGCTCTTTTCAGCATTCCTGTGATGTGCCTCACCAGTCTGATATTGGGTAAAAACGGCTTGATGCTGGGGGTTGTATTGGGCGAAGCAACTTATGCAGCAGTGCTGTATGTGGGCATGCGGCGAATGTTGCGCGGGGTGGTTCATCCCAATCAATCGGGGGTGGTGGCATGAATGGTATTTCGCCAAAAATGGTATTTCCAAAGTTTTACGCCGTCCCGATCTTCCTGGCCATTTGCTTGAAATCAGGTGCAGACGCCTTTTTTGAGGTGAATTCTGTCAAGTATCTGTATTTCTTTTTGCTGCTTTTCGGCGTTTTCTTCATGAGAACTGGGCGAGGGTTCAGCGGCGAAAAATCAAAAGTTTCGAGCGACCTTCAGTCGATGCTGTGGGTTTTTGTGATCGTCTATTTTTCTTTTCTCACGCTGTTGATGATTTTTCAGAACGGCTCTCCGCAGCTGATTTTTAAAATCGTGAGCCCGTTCATATTTTTTGGCTTGCTCGTTGCCGCTGCCGATGAGAGTTTGCCTTTGGCCATCGCCATTGGCGCCGCCTTGAACATTGTCGCGAATGCCGCGCTCATGCCGTTTGACTACGGCTGGGTTTATTGGGGGTCGGTGCACACCTTCAAGGGGTTTTACATGTTCAAGACTGATTTGTCATTCAGTCTGTCCACCTCACTATTGGTGTTTGCAGCCTGGAACCGGTACAAATTGAACCCGATCTACATCGTTTTGACGTTGTTGGTGGTGGTTCAGGTGGTCTTGGCGAACTCGCGGCTGAACTATCTGACATTGGCCATTGTGCTGGTGTTCGTGGCCTTGAAGAATGGCGCCAAGCCCAGCACCCTTCTGATGTACGGCGGGTTCATGGCGATATTGGGTGGGCTGGCTTTTTTCCTCTACGACAGCAGCCGAATCCTTACTTTTGATACCAGCAACATGGGTTCGTTCTCGCAAGGGCGAGATCGTGTGATCGGCCTGTTGCTCAAGTATGGTCTGGCAAATTACGGGCCCGGCGAGTTGCTGTTTGGTCGTGGTTTGTATGCGGACATATTGATATTCATGGAGAATATCAGCGATGGGACGCCGCATGGTGCGCACAACGAATACCTGTACCTGCTGATCACGCAGGGTCTGACCGGGACGGCGTTGAACATCATCGGGTGGGTGCTGGTCTACAGAATCTCACGTTCGGCAGGGCCAAGGCAATGGGCATCTGGTCTGACCTTCACAGCCTTTTTGCTTTATTTGACTCAAGGTTTGACCGCGACCGTCTCGCCCTACGCGCTTAAAACCTGGCCAATTGCGACCATTTTGTTGTTGATATTTGCTTCTCAAGATACCAAGGGTGAGGTCGCCTCGGGGAAAAGCCGAAAAAATGGCTTCAATGGCGCGCCGGTGAACTAGCATGGGGATGAAGAAAATACGATGTGTCGTTGTGACCAATGTGCCTGCGCCCTACAGAGTGCCGGTGTGGGATCACTTGGCGGATTTCAGTGAAATTGAATTGCATGTGATTTATTGCGCTCCGGCGTACATTGACCCAACCCAGGATGGTCATTCCCAAAAATATGGGGTGCATTTTCTGACGGGCAAGTACACGAGCTACGAAGCCAGATTCATGCACATGGATTTTTCAGTGGTCAAGCTGTTGTCCCAACTGAAACCCGATGTGGTCGTGACCACAGGCTTCATCCCGACCTATTTGTATGCTTTCGCGTGGGCCATTTTGCGGGGCGTTCCGCATGTGGCGATGACAGATGGCACGGCTGAGTCTGAGCGAGGCCTGACATTTGTTCACCGCTTGGTCAGAAAAATGGTGTTCTCGCTGAGCAAGTCATTCGTGGGGGCCTGCTGGGGATCTCGAGATCTTTTTCTTGCGTACGGTGTGCCTCGAGACAAGATCCACTTGTCTCCCTTGTGCGATGACAATGCCTTGTTTGGCAGTGGTGTGGCCGCCAATCGCTACGATTTCATATTTTGCGGCCAGTTCGTGGATCGAAAGAATCCATTGTTTGCCATCCGGGTGGCGGACGGTGTGGCGAAGCGCCTGGGTCGAACCGTTTCAATTCGCTTCCTGGGCAAGGGCCCCATGGAGGAGGAGATTCGCCAGGAAGCTTTGCTGACGCAGGGCAGGGTGGACCTGTCGTTCGCAGGTTATCTGTTGCAAAAGGACATGCCCGCAGAATATGCCGCATCCCGTGTATTCCTGTTCCCGACCCGGCTGGATTGCTGGGGTGTGGTGATCAATGAAGCTTGCGCCGCTGGCGTTCCCTGCGTGGTCTCACCGCATACCGGGGTGGCCAACGAGCTGGTGGTCGATGGTGAAAATGGGCATGTCTGTGCGTTTGACATCGGGCTTTGGGTGGACCGATGCACCCAGCTTTTGACCGACGATGAGTTGTGGCAGCGGTTTTCAGCCTCGGCCAAGGAGAAGGTCAAGGCCTACACCTTCGAGGTGGCCGCCAGGGGGGTCATGGACGCGGCTGTTCAGGCCACGTCAACACGCCTTGAACTGGGCGCGGGCCAGGTGTGATGTCTTTTGCCAAGTCATGTCATGGCTGGTTCTGGGGGCTGATGTTTTGGGGCCTGAGTGCCTCGGCCGCCACTGAGCCAAATCTGCTGCGTGATGGCGGATTTGAGGGCCCTGCCGTGGCGGCCGCCGCTTGTCCGGGGGTGAGGGGGCAATTGACGGGAGGGTGGTCGGACAACTCGTGCTGGAATCCGTCCTCCAAGGTCAGCTACGAACTGGATGAGCAGCAGGCCAAGGGCGGGCGCAGCCTCAAGGTGGCGCTGTCCCAGGGGCTTTTTCAACTGACGCAGCCGGTCAGCTTGCAGGCAGATTGGCGCTATGAACTGGGTGTATGGCTGCGCTCCGAGACGCCGATGATGGTCAAGCTGGCCTTGCGCAAAAGCGACCCACCTTACCTGGAATATGGCGCTCGGTATTGGCGGACCACGCCGCAATGGACCTTCCTGTCGGTGTCGGCTTTTTCGCATGGGCTCAGTGAAGTCGAGGCGCGTCAGGCCCTTTTCATGCTGTCCAGCGCCACACCCGGCACTGTTTGGCTCGACAGTGCTTCTCTGGCAGGTGGGCGCAGTGCGTTGGTCTTGCCTGCTGCCGCGGTGCCAGCGCAGTACTTTGGCGCGCATGCCATGCACCGCCACAATTCGAAAGCGGCCTTGGAGGATGGGCGGGTGGGCTCCCTGCGCATTTGGGACAGCGAGCGTTCGCAATGGCGCAGCATCCAGGCAAGCAGGCCCAAAGGTGGCAAACGCAAATACGACTGGGATGTGCTGGACGAACGGGTGGAGGTTGTCCAGAAACACCATGCCGACATGCTGATGGTGCTGGGTGGCTACGCGCCATCATGGGCGAGCATGGACGAAAGTGACCCCGACGATCGGGTTCGCAGTGAGCTGGACTGCCACCGGTGCGATGAAACCCCCAAACGTAGCAGTGATTGGAAAAACTGGGTGAACGATCTCGTGTCGCGCTACAAGGGGAGCCCCATCAAGCATTGGGAGATCTGGAACGAGCCCTATTTCAGTCCGAAGGATGAATGGTGCCCAGATCCACAGGCCTGTCAGTCAGCCATGGCCTCCATGTACCGAGGCACGCCCGAGCAATTGCTGGCGCTGCAAAATGACGCTGCCGCCATCGTCAAGCGCATTGATCCTGCCATGCAGATCGTGTCGGCAGGTGTCAGTCTTTATCACCGCGATTACCTGGACTACTTCCTTCAGATTGGGGGGGGCAAGACGGCCGATGTCATTGGCTATCACTTGTACGTCGATGGCCCCCCCGAGTTGCTGATGTCTCACATCTTGGCGATTCGAGGTTTGATGCGTGACCATGACGTGAGTGACAAGCCGTTGTGGAATACAGAAGGTGGTGTCTACCAATTGAGCACGGAGCAGGATCCCGCCTGGCGTGATGCCAAAGCCACGGGGCAGGAGTTGCCCCGCGTCAATGAACTTGGGCCCGCCTATTTGGCGCGCAGCCTGGTGGTAGGGTGGGCATCTGGGCTGGGGCGCTGGTACCACTATTCGTGGGATGGGAGCCATGGTTGGCCCAGTTCCACATCGGTGATCGCGCGGGGGACCAACCTCGTGATTGACGTGACCGATGCTGGCGTGGCGTACAAACAGGTGGTGACCTGGATGTCTGGCAAACGCATGTTGGCATTGGAGTCAGGGCAAAACGGTGGCTTGTGGCAAGCCACTTTGCAAGATGCCTCAGGCAAACTGTCGCACGTGGTCTGGCACCCGGGACGCACCATGTCCAACCCTTGGCCCGTCAAGAAACGTGCAGAGTGGCGCAGCCTGTGCGATCTGGCGGGCAAATGCCGCAGCCTGGCGGCCGACGCCACGGTCTCGGTTGATTTCAGGCCCGTGTACCTTGCGCCTTGAGCGCAAGGGGTGCGGGCCCATCAACTGGTCCGTTCAATACTCGTTGACGATGGCGCCAACGATCTTGGCCGAACTCATCTTGACGGTGCGGACCAATTCCTGAAGTGCGGGAACACGGCTTTGGTTTTGGCGCGCCACCACGAGGGCCGCGCCACACTTGGCGGCGATCACCGGGCCATCGGTGCCCAGGCTCATGGCCGGGGTGTCCACGATGATGCGGTCAAATTTGGTCTTGAGCTCGCGCAACAGCAGGCCCAGGGCGGGGCGCTCCAGCAGCTCCAGCGGGTTGGGCGGCGTGGGGCCCACAGGCAGCACAAACAGGTTGGGCAGCTCTTTGACCGACTGGATGACCTTGGAGGCCGCGCGGCCCGACAGGATGGAAGACAGGCCCCCACTGCGGCTGGGCAGGTTGAACAACTCGTGGATGCGCGGATTGCGCATGTCTGCGTCGATCAGCAGTGTGCGGCCTGGCAACTGAGAGAAAGCGACCGCCAGGTTGGCGGCGAAATAAGTTTTGCCGTCACCACTGTCCGGGCTGAGGATGGCCAGCGCGGGGCGAGGGCCTTCGTCGCTGTAGATCTTCATGATCAGGTGGCTGCGGATGGTGCGGAAGGCCTCGGCCTGAACGGTGAAGGGGCTGGCACCCACGACCAGTTCCGGGTTCAGGCTGTTTTTGCCTTCTGAAGCGTAAGGGTAGTGGAACTGTTGCGCCAGTGCCCACAGCACATCGTCGGCATTGGCCAGGCCCAGGGCCACCGCAGCCTCCCCGAAGCGGACACCATTGTCTTTTTGATAGACCAGGATCTGTTCGATCTGTTCGGTGGACAGCTTGTTGGCTTCGCTGATGATCTCGCCAATGGAGCGTTCACTGGAGAGTTGCTGCGTTTCCTGGAAGTCAGACGAAGCGTTGTCCTGCACGGAGCTGAAGCGTGATGCGTGGAAATTCGTGTTCATGGTCGTTCAGCCTTGAGCAGGTTCAATGTTGCTGGTGCTCAACGAGGGCGGTTGGGCTGCTCCTGGCGGTTTGCGGTTGAAGCCGAGGGCCATCTTGTTCTTGGCTTGCGAAGACGGTGATGGCAGCACGCCGACCACGGTCAACTCCAGGGCCTGGGCGATGTCGAGGGCGCCGCGCACACGGCGGTCGAACAACTCCACCGTCATGGCGGTCATCAAGGCCAGCAAAGTGCCAAGCACGATGGCGACCAAGACGTTCAGCAAAATCCGGGGCGAGGTGGCCGAGGTGGGTTCGGTGGCGGTGCTGAGCAGGTAGATGCCCGATTGGCTGGCACTGCTTTCCAGGCTGGTCTGGCTCAGGCGGGCCTGGATGGAGTCGTAGATGCGTTGCGCGCTCTCGACTTCACGTTCCAGCACCTGGAGTTCGTAGCGGGCATCCTTGAGCTTGAGCACGCGTTGGCGTTGATCTTCAAAAGCGGTGACTGCCTGGGCTTCACGCGCGGTGGCAATGGTGCTGTTGATGCGGGTGCTGCCCGTCACGCGTTCGGTTTCGGCGCGCAGGCGGTTGCGCAAGGTGCCGATGTTGGCGCGCACTTCCTGGACGCCAGGGTGGGCATCACCATACCGTTCCAGCAACTCCTGCAGGCGGCCTTCCAGGCGCACCAAGTCTGATTTCATGGTTGAAATCACGGTGTTGTTGAGCACGTCCTGCATCTGATCAGGGTTGCTGTTGGCTTGGGCGCTGCGGTTGCCGGTTTCGGCCTTCAAAGCGCGCAGGCCGGTGACTTGGGCGGCCAGGTCGGTCAGGCGAGCGGTTTCAACGTCCAGGCGCTCTTCGGTGGCCACAATGCCTTTTTCTCGTTGGGCTGTGGCCAATCGGGATTGGGCCTTTTCCAGCTTTTCGCGCGCCAGTCGGGCGCGTTCTTCGAAGAAGTCGGCATATTGGCGGGCGGGATCCACGCGGATCTGCACGGTGGAATCGATGTAAGCCTTGGCGAAGGAGTTGGCCAGCGCGGCGGAGAAACCCGGCTCGGCACCTTCGTAGATGATTTCGATGACGTTGGATTCGCGCGAGGGCTTGACTTCCAGGCCGCGAGCAATGACGGTGGCCAGCCAAGCGGTGTAATCACCCTTGCTGTCGGTCTCGTCTTCCCAACGCTTGCGCATCACGGGGTTGTCGGTGAGCTTGAGGGTGCGCACGACACGTTGCGAGACGCTGGGGCTCTTGATGATGTCAACCTGGGTGGCCAGGTAACTGTTGGCCATCATCATGGTGCCGCCAGCGGCGAGCGCCGAGACGGGATCGGGCCGGACATCGGCCATCACGGTGGCGCTGGCGGTGTAGGTTTTGGGTAAAACCAGGCTGATGACCAGGGTTGCGATGACTGAAAACGCTAAAACCGCCAATGCCAAAATCCAGCGGGCTCGGATAATTCTTAAAAACTGATTGAACGTCATGCAGCGTACTCCTGGGCCATCACCGGATTGTATTGAGTGATGGCTGCGCCCTGCTGTCAAAAAAGACGGGGAAAACCATTTGGCTTTCCCCGTAGCTTGCAGCCAGATGCAAATTCCTTGGCTTTTTCGGCGAGAAAAATTATTTCAGACCGGAAAGCCCCTTGTTGAGCGCTGCGGCGTCCATGCCTCCGGCCGATGAGGCCGTGCTGGCGGCGGCCGTGGGAGCCGGTGCCGATGCGGCGGCTGCACCAGAAGCGGCGCCAGCAGGTTTCTCAGCGAATTTGCCCAGATATTCAATCTTGGCGGTGGCGCGCAGGTTTTTGGTCTCTTTTTGAATGAATTCCTGCTTGCGCTGTTCGGTCAGGAAACGTTCGATCATGGGTTTGGCCTGGTCCAGACTGATGGGCTGGGGTTTGCTGGCCGCGACGAGCACGACTTTCAGCCCGCCATTCATGCCCTGGTACATGCCTTTGCCATCCACCAATTTGGCGAATGAATCCACCAGGTTCAGCGGCAGGGCTTCGGCTGGCTGGGTGACCTGGTTCACGGCAAACTTCAAACCGCTGTTCTTGAGGACTTCGACAAAGGCTTGTGAGCTGTCGGTGACTTGCAGTTTGGGCGTGATGTCCTTGATTTGCTCGGTATCGCCCTGGATGGTGAAGTCTTGCAGCATGTAGATGCGGCGTTGCGCGAACAGGGCAGGGTGCTCGTCAAAGTACTTCTTGACGTCTTCGGCCGAAGGGGTGCCCACGGTGGCTGCGGCCGTTTTTTCAAGGTAGGCGCGTGCCAGCAGGTTGCGGCGGGTGGCGTCCAGCATCTGGATGATCTGGGGGTCGCGGTCCATCTTCAGCTCGGTGGCCTTTTGCAGGGCCAGTTCCTGGTCGATCAGGCTTTCCAGGATCTGGCGGCTGGCGGGCTCGGCTTGCTCGGGCTTGAGGCCCTGCTGTCGCTCCAGCACCATGTTGATCTGGTGAACGGTGACTTCTTCGCCATTGATGCGGGCGGCGCTTTGTGTGGCCTTGGCACCTTCTTTGCCGTCTTTGCCGCAACCAGCGACCAGGAGGGCAGTTGCCACCACGATGGGGACCAGGGCTGCACGTTGCAGGGCGCGATGACGAGCGAAGGTAGGCTGGTTGGTGTGCATAAGAGGCTGAAACGAAAAGTTAATTAATGATTGGTGTGGAGACTCGATCGTGCAGAGAGACCCGCCTTGGCGGCGGTAAGTTCCCTGGGGACTTCCCTGAAGTCAAAAATCCAGCCAATGAGTGTACGGTCCCCCAACCCTGTCTCATGGGCGGGATTTCGAGCAGCGGTGACCTCGCGGTAACGCCAGTGTCAAGGTGATACCGATGCCGACCAGGGTGCCCGCCCAATGCGACATCGGGGCCGCGTTCATGTCCAGGCCGGGGCGGGGCAGCAGGGCTTGCCAGTCGGGGTTCTCCAGCCAGCATTTGGCCAGCATGCCCAGGAGCAGGGCCCAACCGTAGAGGGCGGTCCACTTGGCCGCCCGATCAGGGTTGGCTTGGGTGATGAGGCTGGTGGCGATGATGCTCAGCCCGGCGTGCAGGACACCGGACAGGCCGTAGTAGGTGTCCAGCCGAGGGTCGAGCAGCAGAGCCAGGTGCGTGATGGGCCAGGCCAGCAGCCAGGCCAGGGCGGCACGGGGGGGCAGCTTGAGGATCCAGCCCAGGCTGAGGATCAGGGCCAGGCCGCCCAGATTGGCCACCAGGTGGCGGGTGTTGGCATGCAGCCAGGCGCAGGTCCAGAAGTTCAGGGGGCTTTGTGGCAGGCCAGCGCTGGGGTGCAGTGCCCAGGCCTCAGGGGGCCAGTGCCCGGGCAGCAGGCCCAGCAGGGCGGGCAGGCCCAGCGCCAAGGCGACGCCGGTCCAGGCCAGAGGCCCGAGCGGGCGGGGGGTCACGTGGCGGTGGGGGTGCTGGGGCCGAGGAAGACGGCGTCCCAAAGGCGCAGGACCGCGTCACGGTGCGGCTCAATCGCGTCTTTGGCCTCGCCGGCCAGTTGCAGTGCGGACTCGTCCAGGCGGGCCCGGTGCTGGACGCGGCGCAGCTCGCGGTAGGCCTGGCCCGCTTCGCGGCCAATGCCTGTGGCCAGCAGGCCGACCTCTTCCGCCCGCAGCAGCAGGGCGATGTTGCCGACGTTGTCCTGCAGGCCGGGGTGGGCGTGGCTGTGGGCCAGCACGAGGTATTGCACGGCGAATTCAACATCGATCATGCCGCCGGCGCTGTGTTTGACGTCGAACTTGTCGGGTGGGCAGGTGTGGGCGGCGCGCAGGCGTTCGCGCATGGCCAGCACCTCGTCGCTGAGGGCCTGGGTATCGCGCACGGTGGACAGGATGGCGCGGCGGGTGGTTTCAAAACGGGCGGCCAGGGCCGGGTCGCCCGCGCACCAGCGTGCGCGGCTGAGGGCCTGGTGTTCCCAGGTCCAGGCGGTGTTGCTGCCGCGCTGGCGCTGGTAGTCGTCAAAGGAGTGGAAGGAGGTGACCAGCAGGCCAGCGTTGCCGTTGGGGCGCAGCGCGGTGTCGATATCGAACAGCTCGCCAGCCGAGGTGCGCAGGGTCAGCCAGTTGATGACCTTGCGGGCGAAGACCAGGTAGGCGTCGATGGGGTCGGGCGCGTCGGGGCCGGCGTCCGGTGCGGGGCGGTCCTGGGTGTCGTCGAACAGGAAGACGACGTCCAGGTCGCTGCCGTAGCCCAGCTCTTTGCCGCCCAGCTTGCCGTAGGCGATGACGGCGAAGTGCGGTTCGCGGCCGACGGCGTAGCGGGCTTGTTTGGGTGGGCGTTGTTGCAGGTGGCCCCAGGCCCATTTCAGGGTGATGTCGAGCGTGGCATCGGCCAGGGCGGAGAGGTCGTCGGCGACTTGCTCGACCGTCAACAGCTTTTCGACATCGCGCACCAGAGTGCGGAAGATTTCGGCGTGGTGGGCGCGGCGCAGGGTATCGAGCAATGATTCTTCGTCGGCCTGCCCGGCGCGCTCCCAGCCGCGGTGGCGGTCTTGCAGGTCTTGCTGGTAGGCGACGGGGTCGAAGCGGCCTTCCATCAGGCGCGGGTCGGCGAGTTCGTCGATCACGCCCGGGTGGAGCATGAGGTAGCGCATGGACCATTTGGCCAGGCCCAGCAGGCGCAGCAGGCGCTTGAGCACTTCGGGGCGTTCGGCCAGCAGGGAGAGGTAGCTGTCGCGGCGCAGCAGGGGGTTCAGCCAGTCGATGAAGCGCAGCACGGCGTCTTGGCCGAGGCAGTCTTGCGGGGTGACTTCGGAGCAGTCTTCGCTGGTGTAGGCCAGCAGGGTGGCGCGGCCAATGAGCTTGGCCAGCCTGAGCTTGGCGGTGTCGCTGAGCAGGTTGACGCGTGGCTGCGCGGCGAAGGTGCGCACGTGCGAGGCGATGGGCTCGGGCAGTTTGGCGATGAACTCTTCGCTGTCGACCGGCAGGGGCGGGCCGCCGCAGGATCGGCAGCCGCCGGGTTTGCTGCTGGGCGCGTTGCCTTCGTGCAGCAAGGCGTCGAACTCGGTGGCGACCAGTTCCCGCACGTTGCACAGGATGTCGAGCAACTGGCAGGTGCCGCTGTTGCAGTCGGGCTTGTCTTCGCTGGGTTTGCCCAGGCCCAGGCTGGCGGCAATCCAGGCCAGATCGGCATCGTCGGTGGGCAGCAGGTGGGTTTGCTGGTCGTCCAGGTACTGGATGCGGTGCTCGACCTGGCGCAGGAAGGTGTAGGCCTGTGCGAGCTTGTCGGCAGTGGTATCGGAGATCAGGCCGCGTGCTGCCAGGCGCTTGAGGGCCTTGAGCGTGGAGCGGGTGCGGATCTCGGGGAACTGGCCGCCGCGCACCACTTGCAGCAGTTGCACGGTGAATTCGATTTCGCGGATGCCGCCGCGAGAGAGCTTGACGTCGTTGGCGCGCTCGGGGCGGCCGGCGGCACGGCGGTTGGCCTCGTCGCGGATCTTGCGGTGCAACTGGCGCAGGCCTTCGAAGATGCCGTAATCAAGATAACGGCGGAAGACGAAGGGGATCACCACGTCGCGCAGGGCCAGTGCACGGGCGTGGCGGCTGCCTTTGGGCATGGCGGCGCGCGGCGCGACGATGCGGCTTTTGAGCCAGGCAAAGCGCTCCCATTCGCGGCCTTGCACCAGGAAATACTCTTCCAGCATGGCCAGGCTGACCACGGGTGGCCCGGAGTTGCCATTGGGGCGCAGGGCCAGGTCAACGCGGAAGACGAAACCGTCTTCGGTGGTGTCTCCGATGAGGCTGAACAGCCGCTTGGCCACGTTCGAGAAATACTCGTGGGCGCTGATCTGGCCTTTGATGCCACCATGGCCATCGTCGATGCCGGTGGTGTGTCCATCGTCTTCGTAGACGTAGACCAGGTCGATGTCGGAGGACACATTCAACTCGCGCCCGCCCAGCTTGCCCATGCCGATGACCCACAGGTCGATGCGCTGGCCTTGCTCGTTCAGGGGGGCGCCATGGACGGCGTCGAATTCTTCCTGGGCGCAAATCAGGGCGCGCTCCAGGGTGACTTGCGCCAACTCGGTCATGGCGGTGGTCACGTCGGCCAGTTCACACGATTGCTCGACGTCGATGCAGGCCAGGCGTTCCAGCACCAACTGGCGGGCCACGCGCAAGGCGGAGGGCAGGGCTCGCCCTTCGGCCAACAGGTGGTCGATCAGGACGGCGATGGTGTCTTCGGTGGGGGTGCCTGGCGCTTGCTGGGCAAACATGTCGCGCTCCGGGGTGTACCGGCGACGGATGCGCTGCACGAACCGCGCGTGGTCCGCTTTGGCCCGGGAAGGGGCCGGGTTGTGGGGGTTAAAGAATGTGAAGCCCATGAGCCTAGGTGAGGGTCTGTGCTAGGGTGGTCGATTGTCGGGCCCCGCAACTGATTCCGGGATGGTAGGGCAGTTGCGTTTCACAAAATGGCGAATTTGGCCCGCTTGGACGACAGTTTTGTTTCATGCCCACGATTTCTTCTGATTCTTCTGGCCATCCCGAGGTGAGCAAGGCGCGCTCGCTGCTCCGGGCGGGGCGATGGTGCTTGCTGACGCTGGCGGTGCTGCTGTTCATGGCCGCGGTTGCCTGGTGGGCTTTGTTGTTCCAAATTCTGCCCCGAATCGATTCGTGGCGTGAGGCCTTGGCCCAACAAGCCACAAAGGCACTGGGGGTGCCGGTGCGTGTGGGCGCTTTGTCGGGCCGGGCCGAGGGCTGGTCGCCCGTGCTGTCATTGAAAGAAGTGGCGCTGCTGGACGAGCGCGGCAGCGTGGCCCTGCGCCTGCCCGAGGTGACCGCGCGGATTTCGCCCAGTAGCCTGTGGCCCACGGCTTTGTGGCGCCAGGAGGTCCGGCTGGACAGGTTGGTGCTGGTGCGCCCGGAGTTGCAGGTGCGCCGGGATCTGGCCGGTGACCTGCACGTGGCGGGCTTGAAGCTGGCATCCAACGCCACGCCCACCGGCAACGGGCAGGTGCTGGACTGGGTGTTGTCCCAGCGCTTGATCCGCATCGAGCAGGGCGCTGTGCGCTGGACCGATGAGTTGCGCCAGGCGCCCACCTTGGTGCTGCAGAAGGTGGACCTGGACCTGAGCAGCCACCCCGGCTTGGGCACGCAGGTGCACCACCTGTCCTTGTTGGCCACGCCCTTGCCGGAGTTTGGCCAGCGCTTCGAGGTCAAGGCCCGGATGACGCAGCCTTTGTGGACCTTGTCCGCCCAGGAGGCCGCTTCGTCCAAGGCGGTGGAATTGCCCTGGTGGCGGCGTTGGCTGGGCGATGCGCCCAAGACCACCGACCTGAGCAGTTGGTCGGGTAAATTGTCGGTGAACCTGCCGCACGCGGATGTGCAGTCCTTGCGCAAGCACGTGGACCTGCCGGTTGATGTGGAGGGCGGGCGTGGCCGCATGGCGGCGGAGCTGGTCCTCAAACAAGGGCGGCCCACCAGCCTGGCGCTGGACCTGAATGTGCAGGATGTGAGCATCCGCCTTGAAAAAGGTTTGCAGCCCTTGGCATTTCGGGGCCTGAGTGGGCGCATCACGGCCCGCAATGAGCGCACCGAATCCCATGTGGCGCTGGAGAAGCTGGCCTTCACCACCACCGAAGGGCTGGTGTGGCCGGCCAGCTCGGCCCAACTGGCATGGCGCCACGCGCCTTTGCAAGGGCAGATCAACGCCGAAGTCTGGCGCCAGACCGTGGGCGGCCAGGTGGATGCCGACCGGCTTGACCTGGGCGTGCTGGCCCGCCTGGCCGATCGTTTGCCGATCTCGACCGCCATGCGGCGCACCTTGGCGGACCTGGCCCCCGAGGGTGTGGGCCGGGAGTTGACCTGGCGCTGGGAAGGCCCGGCCGATGACCCGCGCGAGTACAGCGCGCGCGCTCAGATCAAGGGCTTTGGGTGGGCGGCCTCGGCCCAGCAGGGGCGGCCCGGCTTGGCCGAGGCCGATATTGACCTGAAGGCCGACGAGCATGGCGGCCAGGCCGCCGTGGCCATCCAGAAGGGTTGGGTCGAACTGCCAGGTGCTTTTGACGAGCCCCGCATCCCTTTGAACGCCATGGCGGCCCGCGTGAACTGGCGCATCAAGCCCGCTGACCAACCGGCCTTGCCGCCGCAGTTGCAGGTGGAGGTCAAGAAAGCCACATTCGCCAACGACGACGCCGAAGGTGAGTTGCAAGCCACCTGGCGGACGGGGCCTGGCACCGGCGCTGGAGTGGCGGCCCGCTTTCCGGGCCACCTGGACCTGGAGGGCAAACTGGCCTGGGGGCAGGCCAACCGGGTCTGGCGCTACCTGCCTTCGGTCATCCCTTTCCATGCTCGCGACTACGTGCGCATGGCCGTGCGCGAGGGGCGTGGCGAGAAGGTCACCTTCGAGGTCAAAGGCGACTTGGCTGGTTTTCCTTTCAAGGATGACCAGGGCGGGCGCTTCCGCGTGCATGTGCCCGCCAAGAACGTGACGCTGGACTACGTGCCCGCGGCCATGCTGGAGGCCGGTGGCGTG
This sequence comes from Aquabacterium sp., assembly GCF_030652515.1. Lineage (GTDB taxonomy): Bacteria > Pseudomonadota > Gammaproteobacteria > Burkholderiales > Burkholderiaceae_C > Aquabacterium. Next base: position 15,661 of record NZ_JAUSAR010000060.1, read on the forward strand.
CCCACCCAGACCCGCTGGCCTGCGTTCACCGGGCTGGATGGCGATCTGATTTTCGAGGGCCTGCGTTTGCGCATCCAAGGCGCCAAGGCGCAATTGGGTGGCTTGGGCACGGGCAGTTTCCTGCTGCGCGATGTGGAGGGGCGGATCGAGAACCTGGAGTCTGACGATCCGCACCTGGAGATTCGTGGCCAGGGGCAAGGCCCCCTGAACGACCTGTTGCGCTACATGGCTGTGTCCCCGGTGGGGGTGTGGACGGGCAACCTCTTGCACCAAGCCGAGGGCACTGGCACCGGTAGTTTGCAACTGGCCTTGGACATCCCGCTGAACCACACGGCCAACACCGGCTTGCGTGGCCGCGTCAGCCTGGCCGAGAAGGACCAGGCCGCTTTGCGTCTGCACCCCGGCGTCCCCCTGTTGCGGAAGGTGAGGGGGCAGGTTGATTTCACCCAGAAGACCTTGAAGGTGTCGGCCCTGGCCAATGTGTGGGGGCAGGACGTGACCGTGGACGGCCAGCAGGACGCCACAGGCGCCCCCAAGTTCGTGGCCCAGGGCCTGATCACGGCCGAAGGGTTGCGCACCGCCAGCGAATGGCCTGCGCTGGCCCAACTGGCGCAGCGCATGACCGGGCAGACGGCGGTGACCGTCACCGTGGCCTTGCCCAAGGTCTCCGCTGAGCACCAGGCCGCCACGGCGGCCCAGCCCGAACTTCAGGTGGTGTCCACTTTGCAAGGCCTGGCGGTGGACCTGCCCGCCCCTTTGAACAAACGCGCCGAGAGCATCTGGCCCTTGACGATGATCCACCGAAGCGATGACCCGCAGGGCCTCACCGATGCTTTGCTGGTGGAGTTGGGTGCCGCCCAGTCGGCCAATGCTGCTGGCGCGCCCTGGCTGCGGGCCGACTTCCGCCGTGACGTGAGGGGCGACCACGCCAAGGTCACCCGTGGGGCTTTGAGCCTGGTGCAATCCACAGCAGGTGGCGGTGCCATCGCCGTGCCTACCTTGCCGCCCAAAGGTGTGGTCGCCCAGGTCACCGTGCCCACGCTGGACCTGGACGCCTGGCAGGGCCTGGCCCGCGTGGTGCGTTCACCTTCCAGTGACAGCATGGGGCCAGGTGAGGACTACCTGCCTGATACTTTGAGCTTGCGCACCGGCGTGCTGAACTACCAGCAGCGCAATCTGCGCAATGTGAACGTGACCTTGGCCCACCCCAACCCGGGCGTGTGGCGCGCGCAGATCGAGTCCGACCAACTGGCCGGCCAGATCGAGATGCGGCCCGAAACCTCGCCCCTGGCCAGTGGCCCGGCTGGCAGCCGCATTGTGGCGCGCCTGTCGCGCCTGTCGGTGCCAGCTGCCGAGGCCGAAGCCTTCGAGGACCAGGCGGCGCTGCAGTTGCTGACCCCTGAGACGGCGGATGTGCCGGCGCTGGACATCGTCATCGATGAGCTGGATTGGCGCGGCCTGCCATTGGGCAAGATGGAGGTGGAGGCCATCAACCGCCTGGTGCCCGTGGCGGGCGGGGGATGGCAGCCCGAATGGCGCTTGAACAAGCTGCGCATGACCAACCCCGAAGCCCAGCTCAATGCCAGCGGCAACTGGATGGCGGTGGGCCTGGGGCCTGGCGCCAGCAGCGCCAAGCCCAAGCACAAAGCGGCCTTCAACTTCACGCTGGAGCTCAACAACAGCGGCGCTTTGCTGGGCCGACTGGGATTGCCGCAAACCTTGAAAGGCGGCAAGGGGCAGCTCACTGGCCAGATTGCCTGGATGGGCTCGCCGCTGGAGCCCAACCCCGCGACCATGACGGGCGAGTTGTCCGTGGACATCAAGGAAGGGCAGTTCCTCAAGGTCGATCCTGGCATGGCCAAGTTGCTGGGCGTGCTCAGCCTGCAATCACTGCCCAGGCGCCTGGTGCTGGACTTCCGCGATGTCTTCCAGCAAGGCTTTGCCTTTGATGCCATTGATGGCGACGTGTCCATCAAGCAAGGGGTGGCCGACACCCGCAACCTGCGCATGCGTGGTGTGCAGGCCGTGGTGATGATGGAGGGCCAGGCCGACCTGGCGCGCGAAACCCAGAACCTACACGTGTTCGTGGTGCCCGAGGTGAATGCGGGCACGGCTTCATTGGCTTACGCGGTCATCAATCCCGCGGTGGGTTTGGGCACGTTCATCGCCCAGGTGTTGTTGCGCAAGCAGGTGGCCGAGGCCAGCACCCGGCAGTTCCGCGTCACCGGCTCCTGGGCTGATCCTCAGGTCGAGCGCGTGCAGCGATCACTGCTGGCGCCCGTGCCTGCGGCCTCTCAATCAGTCAGCCCACCGGCCGGGCTCACAGGGACGAAAAAACCTTCTTGAGCAAGGCGCTGCCCGTGCCCACGGGGTCTTGGCGGATGCGGCGCTCTTCTTCGCCGATCACAAAGTACAAGCCGTCCAGCGCCTTGGTGGTGACGTGCTGCTGCACGGTGGCCGCCTGGTTGCCTTTGATCAGCCCCATGCTGCTGGCCTTGCCGGCCAGTTCGTTGTAGCGCTGCGCCAGTGACAGTTTCTCAACCGCCTTGTTGACCAGGGGCGTGAACTGAACCCCCAATGGCGCGCGGGTTTTGGCGGCGAAAAAATCCGTCACCGCATGGTCGCCCCCCGTCAGAATCTGGCGGGCATCTTGCACCGACATGCCCTTGATGGCGTTGCGCAGCAGGGGCAGCGCCAGGCTCACCGCGTTCTCGGCCGCGTGGTTCATGGCGTTGACCAGATCATCCAGCTGGCGGCCGCGGCCCACCGCGCGCAGCAAGGGTGCGGCTTTTTCCAGCACCTCGGGCAAAGGGATGCGGATCTTGTCATTGCCCATGAAGCCATTGACCTGGCCCAATTGCTTGACCGCGATGTCGGCGCCGCGTTCCAGCGCCGCGCGCACGGCGCCAGTGGCATCCGCCTGGCTGAAAGCCGCCGCCTGTGCGCTGGACGAAGCCAGCAGGGATAATGCGGTGCTACCAGCCAAGGCCTGGCAAGCAGACGACAATATGATTCGACGACGGTTCATTAAGTGATCCACTGATACAGCTCCACTGACCAACGGCCATGAATTTCAACAGACGACATCTTGCCTTGATCGCCCTGGCCGTGCCAATGTTTCTGTCCGGATGTTTTTGGGACACCCAGGCTTCCCTGCCTGATTTGCCCTACACCCGGATCGATGGCAGCCAGCACCGCACCTCTGATTTGAAGGGCCAGGTCACCCTGATCAACTTCTGGGCCACCAGTTGCACCACCTGCGTCAAAGAGATGCCCCAACTGATCGCCACCCAGCACAAGTTCAAGGCGCAAGGCCTGCAAACCTTGGCCGTGGCCATGCAGTACGACCCGCCTGCCTACGTCATGCAGTTCGCGCAAAGTCGGCAGTTGCCATTCCAGGTGGTGATGGACCACACGGGCGACCTGGCCAAGGCCTTTGGCCCGGTGCAGTTGACACCGACCACCTTCGTGGTCAACAAGAAGGGCGAGATCGTCAAGCGTTACATTGGCGAGCCTGATTTTGATGCCCTGCACACGCTGCTGGGCCAACTGCTGGCCGAGCCCGCCTGATACCCCGCACACATCACATGATGCGCGTGAGTTCGTAGACCAGGGCCGATGGCAGCGACGTGGCCACGGCCGCGTGCCCCACGCGCGCCATGCCGGTCGGGCTGATGCTGGAGATCTCGAAGGTGTGGCCTTCGCTCAGCAGCTCGATGAACACGAACTCGGGCACTTCCTGGCGGATGCTGCCCACCATCTGCATGAACCTCGGCGTCTTCAGGCTGGACTCGAACACGATGCCGTGAGGCAGTCCCGCGTCGCAGAACTCGACCGCATCGCTCACCGAGTTCACGAAGTCGACCACCAGCCCCATGGATTTCATGGACTCGCGCACCAGCCCGCGCACATCGCGGCGCGCCGCCACCACCAGCACGTGGCAACCGGCCAGAGGCTTGGAGTTGATCGAATCGGCAAAGCCGGCATCTTGTGCATCGGCGTTGGGGCCCACCGCCAGGGCGGTGACCGTGCGCGGAAACTCCAGCGTCAAGCGGGCTTGCGAGTCTTCGATGTGGCGTTGCGGCACCAGGCCCAGCGTGCGGGCCGTTTGCTCCAACAGGTGCCAGCTCATGCTGTCCAGGGCGGGGTTGTGAGGCACATCCTTGTTCTGGGGCAGGTCGGGTGATCGGTGCTGGAACTGGCACACCAGCGACGCGTTGTCCGACCAGGGGCCCATGTCGATGCGGACATCAACCAGGCCCTGCGCGCAACTCAGCCACCACTCGACCAGCGCGTTCAGCAGACCATGCAGCATGGACGCGTCCACCTGCACCTCCACCTCGTGCAGCGATTGAACGATGTGGATGCCGCGTGCCTGCAACTCGCGTGCGCGGTGGGCCAGCACGCTTTGCACGGTGTTGGTCAGGTGGATGCGCTCGTGCGATTGGCGCACCCGGCCTGAGGCGAGCCGCGAGATCTGCTGGCACCAGATGCCGGCCTGGCGGGCCCGGTCGACTTCTTCCAGCAGGGTGCGCAGACCAGCGCGGTCGATGCGGCCGGTGGTGGTCAGGGTGGCGACGCGCTCCAGCGCTGCGGTGAGGGGTTCGGCCAACTCGCGGCCAGCCTGGGCCAGCAATTCCTGCCAGCGTGCCAGTTCTCGCTCATCCGGGCTGAGACGCGTTTCATCGGGGTGGGCGCCTGGTTGGGAAACCGCCAACTTGGCCGAGGAGTGGAGGGGCGAGTTCATGGCGCATCTCGGTTTGTTCAGTGTCAGTTTCTGTCGGTCAATCGGGCCTGTCCATCCCACGCTTGGGTGAAATTGGGCGCTTTGTCCATAATTGGCGCCATGAAACAAAGTTGGTGGGCCAAGGGCGCCTGGACGCTGTCGATCGTGGGGTGCTGTCTGGCCTTGGTGGGGTGCAGCCCGGCCTTGGATTGGCGCACCGTGCGGCCTGAGCACGCGCCGGCTTTGCAGGCGGTGTTTCCCTGCAAGCCAAAGCAGGTCGACCGTTCATTGACCTTGCCCGCCTTGCCTGGGCCGCCCGTGACCATGCACCTCGTGTCGTGCAAAGTGGGCGAGTCCATCTGGGCGCTCAGCTACTTTGATGCGAAAGACATCACCCGGGTGCCGCTGGCCCTGGCGGCGGACAGCCGCGCACTGCGCGACAACCTGGAAGCCGTCAGCCGCCTGGGGCCTTCACCTGCCGTGGCCACGGTGTCGGCGGTGGATTTGGGGCCGGCGCAAGTCATCGGCATGACGCCCAACACCTTGTCGCGGCATTGGCGTTTGGTGGGGCGTCGGCCTGTCGGCAACGGTGAAAGCACGCCGGTGGAAGTTCATGCGTGGCATTTTTCCCACGGTTTGATGGTTTACCAGGCCAGCCTGTGGCGCCCCGTGCCGCCTGCAAATGCCAAGGAATCCACCGACGCGGTAGAGACATTCATTCAGGGCTTCAAATTTTCGGATTGAGCAGCCCATAATCGTTGATATGCCCGGCTTGTTCCTCATCGCGCACGCCCCCCTGGCTTCTGCCCTGAAGCTGGCGGCGCAGCATTGTTTCCCAGACGCCGCGCAGGCCATGCAGATCCTGGATGTGCCCGCCAACCTGCCGCCTGACGAAATCGAAGCGCAGTGCAGGATCATTCTGGAGATGCTGCAAAAAGCCGACCCTCGGGGCGAAGCCTTGATCCTGGCTGATGTGTTCGGTGCCACGCCGTGCAACATCGTGCAGCGCCTGTCCGATGGGGTGCGCGTCAAGGTCATCACCGGCGTGAACGTGCCCATGCTCTGGCGCGCCCTCAATTATTCCAATGAATCCCTGGACACCCTGATCACCCGCGCGGTGGCTGGCGGCACCCAGGGCGTCATGCAAATCGCGACCAACCGGCCCCAAAACCAGGCCAGCCAACCCATCAATGATCAAGACCACCGTCAACATCAGCAATAAGCTGGGACTTCACGCGCGCGCCTCGGCCAAGTTCACCAAGCTGGCCAGCAGTTTTCCGTGCGATGTGTTCATGAGCCGCAATGACCGGCGTGTGAACGCCAAAAGCATCATGGGCGTGATGATGCTGGCCGCTGGCCTGGGTTCGGCGGTGGAGCTTGAGTGCGATGGTGCCCGCGAAGAAGACGCCATGAAGGCGCTGGTGGCGCTGATCAACGACAAGTTCGGCGAAGGCGAATAAACCCCCTCTTCAGGGTCGATCCCCATTGGATGGGGCGATCTGGCGTGCAAAACCAACGCACTCCGGGCGTTCCATGTCGCGCCATTGCGACAACTTGCGCACACATTTGGGGTCAAGCAAGGCACAGTTAGGCCGATATGGCACTGATACGTTTTGCAACGTGCATTTTTCTAACAAACCCCGTTGAACGAATTCAACTCATTAGGAGCTGTCCGCATGAACACTTTTCGCCGTGATCCATCGTCGGCCTGCGCGCTGACCCTCAAGACCGTGGCCCTGGCAGCGGCCCTCAGCGCGTCTTCAGTGGCCCTGGCGGCCGAGAACGGCAACCAGCGGTATTCACCCGGCGTGGGCGGCAGCGACATGACCTCGCCTTTGGTGCCCGGCTGGTATGGCCAGGTGGCGATGGTGGCGTACCACGCCAACAAGATCAAAGGCAATGATGGCAAGCAGTTGCAGCAGTCTGGGAACATTTCTCAGACTCAATTGGCAGCTTCGGCATTGAGTGCTGTGGCACCAGCATTTCCGAACGGCATCAACTACAGCGGTTCCAAGGTCGGCATCAAAGCAGACACCTATGCATTGCTCCCTCGAATCACATATTTGAGCAGCACTCAGTGGCTTGGCGGGAATGTTGGCTTCACAGCCATGCTGCCGCTGGTGCGCCGCAAGATTGAGTTGACGGGGGAAACTGCCACGATTAATCCGACGGCGGTTGCCACCATCTCTGCGTTGACTTCAATCCCGCAAGCCAATGTGGCCGCAGGACTGTCTGCCAACGTGCAAGCCGGCATCGCTGCAAAAAGCAGCGCAGCCTACGGCATCGGTGACCTCGAAGTCTCGCCCATCTGGCACATGGAGATCGGTGATCACCAGCATGTGACCATTGCCCCCACGGTGGTGCTGCCCACGGGCGATTACGACGCCACCAAGCGTTCCAATTCGGGCTTCGGCAACTTCTTCACTTTCCGCCCCTCGGTGCAATACGCCTTCGTGGGCGATGGCTGGGACGTGGGCGGGCGTCTGGTGCTGTCCTTCAACACGCGCAACAAAGACAACGGTTACCGTTCGGGCAATGTCCTGAACATCGACTACCAGGCCATGAAGTTCGTGACCGAGGACATCCGCGTGGGCCTGCAAGGCTATGTGGTTGAACAATTCACCAAAGACTCGCAGGATCTGACGGGTTTTTCATTGAGCCAGCAAGCCACCCTGGCCACCTCGTCTGACCTGAGCACCGGCAACGAGATGCGCGTCTATGCCGCTGGCCCCGCCGTGGCATGGTTGGCCAATGGTGGCGAGTTCATGCTCGAAGGCAAATTCTTGAAGGAATTTGGTGCGAAAAATCGCACTGAAGGCCAAGCCTTCTGGTTGACCCTGTCCAAGCCGCTGTAACCTCATCAAGGCTTGATTCATGGAGTTCCCCTGGTCTGTGGCCAGGGGTGCCCGCCTCGCGGGTAAGTTATTGCCGTGCCGTAGGAGTGGTCACATCATGCAAGATGACCGTATCGCTTTGCCCCCGTTTGAAAACCACCGGCGCCAGTTGATGGCCAGTGCGATGGCGGCTGCGCTCGTGCCGTGGGCCAAACCGGCTCAGGCGGCCACCGTCGAGCTGGAGGGGGTGCAACTGGAAGACACCATCACTGCTTACGGGCAAAAGCTGGTGCTCAATGGTGCGGCGGTTCGCAAGCGAGGCTACTTCAAGGCGGACGTCACGGCGCTGTACCTGCCTGAAAAGCGCACCACGCCTGATGCGATCTTCAAGCTCAATGGCATTCGCCGCATCCAACTCAACATCTTGCGCGAGTTCACCTCGTCCACCATTTCGCGCATCTTCATCGCCGACTTCAAGCAGAACTCCACCGATGCGGAGTTCAAGCAGTTGATCAACGAGATCAGCCAGGTGGGCGCGGCCTACAGCGCGGTCAAGCGGGTGAGCAAGGGCGATGTGGTCAACCTGGACTGGTTGCCGGGCAAAGGCTGGATGTGTTCCATCAATGGCAAGCAGTTGGTGATTGATCCCGGTGTCACGGGCGGTACCAGCAACCATGCCATCAACAATGAGCTGGCCTACCAGATCTACATGCGCATGTACATCGGCCCTGCCGCGCCTGAAGAGTTGCGCAATGGCCTGTTGGGTTTGACCCGCTTGCCCAGGGCTGTTGGTGGCAGCAAGGACAAAGACGGCGACGACTGAGGGCCCTCACCTCAGTCGCGAGGGTAGTGAGATGCCAGGGCGGGGGGCATGGGTGAGTCCATCAAGTCGGCCATCAAGCGCAGGGCGTTGGCGGTGTCGTTGGACATCAAGCCACCGGGGCTGTGGTTCAAGGCTTCTTCAACCCAGGCCCGCAGCAACACGGGCTTGATCATCCACGACAACTCCTGAACGCCTGCCAGGGCGTGCATCAGGGCGTCGGCATCGGGGATCTTCCCATCCGGTTTCAGGTCTTGCAGGCGGGTGCAGCGTGCGATGACGCGCGCGTACCAGGCTCGGCTGGTGGCGGCCAGCAAGCCCTGCACTTCAGCCTCGGGCACAAAGCGGGCGAGATAGGCTGACAGCGCGATCACGTGGGTGAGTTCATCGTCCTGCAGATCGGCCAGCTCGCGGCCCTGCCCGGTGACCGGGCGCATGAAGGGCCGACTGTTCTTCTTGTCGCTCATCTGATGGCGCAAAGTCAGCCACCACAGGCGATCGCGAGGGCTGACGCGGCCATCGGCTTTCAAGAGATCTCGGGCGGCTTCGACCAGGGCGCGGCGGTCGCTCAAAGCGTCGTTGGCAATGCTTTTGCACAGGCGCTCGAATTCCGGGACCAGGCGTTCGGGGCGAAGGCCTTGCACATCGTCCAGGATCTGTTGTGCGTGGGTGAGCCCTTCGGCCAGTTTCAGCCACAGCTTGTGCTCATGGCGGTTGCCGGCTGACATCATCAGCGCCAGCACGGCCATGCGCTTTTCGCGCGGGCCTGCCAGGCGGCGCAGGCGGCCCAAGGCATCGGTGTCGTCGCGTGGGGTCGGTTTGCCGGTCGTTGGGACGGCCACTTCGGCGGGTGAGGCTGCCGCCATCATGACGCCTGGGGCCATGGGCGGTGGGCGGCGAGGCTCGGCTTTCTCCAGCCTGAGCAGGGGGGCCGGCATGGGGGCCAGCACGGCGCCGCAGATGCGGCGGATTCGTTCGGGCAAACGCGGGTGCGTGGCCATGCACCTCGACAGTTTGGACTGGTGCAGCAGCAAGGAGGCCACCATGTCAGCCTGGGGATGGCGCATCTGGCCGGCCATCATCTGCTGGTCGAACCAGATCTTGCGCAGCACATTGCCCAGGCCATCGCGCGTGCGGGTGAACTGGATGGCGTTGGCATCGGCCAGGAACTCGCGCTGGCGAGCCACGGCCGCCTGCAGCAGGCGCCCGGCGCCCCAGCCAAGCCAGCCCACCGCGGTGAACACCAGCCCGACCACCCAGCGCACCGGGTTGACGTGGCCATGGTCGTCCCGGCTCATCAGGGTCTGGCCATAGCCATGCACCAGCGACAGGCCCCACACCAGGGCCAGCAGGCGCATGGCCATGGGCAGGTCTTCTTCCTTCAGGTGGCCGAACTCGTGCGCGACCAGGCCTTGCAACTCGGCCCGGGTGAGGCGGTCGAGCGCGCCGCGGGTCACGCACAGGGTGTAGTCCTCGGGGGACCAGCCGGCCACGAAGGCGTTGATGGCGTCTTCGCGCGTGAGCACGTAGACGTGGGGCACGGCTTGGCCGGAGGCCAGGGCCATCTCATCGACCACGTTGAGCAGGCGCCGCTCCAGCGCGTCGTCGGGGTCTTTGACAAGACGGCCGTGCATCCAGTGGGCGACGCGCTGGCCGCCGCCTTCGCGCAGGCGCTGGGTTTCGATCAGGCAACCACCCAACACGAACAGCAGGATGACGCCGGAGTTGGTTTCGAAGAACAAGGCGGGGTAGCCCTGGCTGAAAGGCACCAGCAGCTTGTAGACCAGCGCCAGCAGCACGTTGACGGCCACGACCAGCCCGGCCAACAGCACGGCGAACCAGGCGAACAATTTGAAGGTCTGCGCTTGGGCCTGTTCCTGATGCTGTCGAAATTTCATGGTTAACGGCGAGACTGCCCGTTCACGTTGTTCAGAAAGCCACTTTCACGGCAGCGCGTTCCGCATCGTTGGCTGTTGACTGCAGCATGGCGGCCTCTTTGAAGCCGAAGACGCCAGCCACCAGGTTGGCGGGGAATTGCTGGGCCGCGTTGTTGTAGTCCAGCGTGGCATCGTTGAACAACTGGCGCGAGAAGGCCACTTTATTCTCGGTGTGTGTCAGCTCTTCGCTGAGGTCGCGCAGGGATTCGTCGGCCTTGAGTTCCGGGTAGGCCTCGACGATGGCCTGGAAGCGCCCCATGGCGCTGCTGAGCACACCTTCGGCCAGGTTCAGGCTTTTGATGGGGCCGGCCTGGTTGGGTTGGCTGCGGACCAGGTCGGTGGCCGCCACCACTTGCGCACGGGCGGCGGTCACCCGTTCAAGGGTTTCGCGTTCGTGTTCCAGGTACTTGCGGGCCACCTCGACCAGGTTGGGGATGAGGTCGTGGCGGCGTTTGAGCTGCACGTCGATCTGCGCAAACGCGTTGGTGATCTCGTTGCGCAGTTTGATCAGGCGGTTGTAGGCGCCCACGCCCCAGAAGACGATCAAGGCGACCACCGCGAGGGTGATGATTTGTGTGGTGTTCATTCAATCCATCCTAGCAGTCGTCCACTGCTCGAAGCCGTCGCGGCGCAACTGGCAGGCGGGGCATTGGCCGCAGCCGTATCCCCAGGCGTGGCGGTGGGTGCGGTCGCCCAGGTAGCAGGTGTGGGTGTGCTCCACGATGATGTCGTTCAGCGCGGGGCCGCCCAACTGGTCGGTGAGGGCCCAGGTTTGCGCCTTGGTCAGCCACATCAGCGGCGTTTCCACCGTCATGGGCGCGGCCAGGCCCAGGCTGAGCGCCACCTGCAAGGCTTTGAGGGTGTTGTCGCGGCAATCGGGGTAGCCGGAGTAGTCGGTCTCGCACATGCCGCCCACCAGCACGTTCAGGCCGCGTCGGTAGGCCACCGAGGCGGCGAAGGTCAGGAACAACAGGTTGCGGCCGGGCACGAAGGTGTTGGGCAGGCCGTTGGACTGCATCTCGATGGCGCGGTCTTCGGTCAGGGCGGTGTCGGATATTTGCCCGAGCAGGGCCAGGTCCAGCACATGGTCTTCGCCCAGGCGGCTGGCCCAATCGGGAAAGGCCTGAGACAGGGCCTGGCGAACCGGTTCGCGGCAATCCATCTCGACGCGGTGGCGCTGGCCGTAGTCAAAGCCGATGGTCTCGACCCGGCTGAAGCGGCTCAGGGCCCAGGCCAGGCAGGCGGTGGAATCCTGTCCGCCAGAGAACACGACCAGGGCGGCGCGTGGGTCGGCGGGGGGTGGGTGCGTGTCAGGGGCGGCGGGCATGGCGAACAACGTCGGTGTCGTAACAGGTCAGCATAGCGGATCAAATCCCCGGACTTCAGGGGTGGGTGTGAGAAGCGGTTGGCAGGGCTGCAAAAGCTGGGCGACAATAGAGGGTTTTCGAGAGTCCGGTCTGCAAGTTGCAGGCCTTGCAGGAACCTGGTCATGGCCGCTTTCAATACAGAAACTGTTACCCACGTCAACCACTGGAACGACACGCTGTTCACCTTCAGAACCACGCGTGATCCGGCCCTGCGCTTTGCCAGCGGCCATTTTGTGATGATCGGCCTGGAAGTCAACGGCAAGCCCTTGATGCGTGCCTACAGCGTGGCCAGCGCCAACTACGAAGAGCACCTCGAGTTCCTGAGCATCAAGGTGCAAGACGGCCCCTTGACCTCGCGCCTGCAGCACCTCAAGGTGGGCGACAAGCTGCTGGTCAGCCGCAAGGCCGTGGGCACCCTGGTGGTGGATGACCTCAAGCCCGCGATGAACCTGTACTTGTTCGGCACTGGCACCGGCCTGGCACCCTTCATGAGCATCATCCAGGATCCTTACACCTACGAAAAGTTTGACAAGGTGGTGCTGGTTCATGGCGTGCGCTACAAGAGCGAGCTGGCCTATCACGACTACATCACCGAAGAGCTGCCCGACCACGAGCTGCTGGGTGATTTGATCCGCGACAAGCTGATCTATTACCCCCTGGTGACGCGCGAGGAGTTCCGCAACCAGGGCCGCCTGACCGACCTGATCGAGAACGGCAAGATGGCCGCCGACATCGGCCTGCCCCCTTTGAACCCGGCCACCGACCGCGCCATGATGTGCGGCAGCCCCTCCATGCTGACCGACCTGTGCAAGATCCTGGATGCGCGCGGCTTCCACATCTCGCCTTCGCAAGGCGAGCCGGGCGATTACGTGATCGAGCGCGCTTTCGTCGAAAAGTGAGCCCAGGCTGGGACCCGGTCCCAGTATTTGTCGAAAAAGTAGTGCATCACCGTGTTGACCAACGGTTCGACAAAGGTCACGATCCCCGCCACGCTGACGCTGCCCGTGATTGCATAGGTCACGGTGAACGAGGTGCCAATGTGCATCACTCCGAATGTGGCGGTTTTGGCCATGATCGCGCTCCGTTGAGAATTGTTCTCATCATCGCGGCAGCGGGTTGTTTTGTAAATTCAATCGATTTAATAAAACCAATAGCCTCTGTTGATGGGGCGGCTGGAGTTCGCAAGTGCGTGTGATCCCATCAAATCCTGCGGCCCAACGTGGCCGTCTGCGCTGGCTGGCCTCGTGGGCAACACCCGTGGCCGCTTTGGTGGCCTACCTGGCGTTCTGGCCCGTTCCGGCAGATCCTGTGGTCTGGTCGGCCCCCAAAGACTTGGGTTACGTGGGCGCCCATGCCGTCAATCAGAAACTGGCGGGCTTGCAGCAGATCACCCTGGGCGCTGGCCAGATCGGCCCCGAACACATCACCGCCCACCAGGGTTGGTTGTACACCGGCCTGGCCAACGGCGATGTGTTGAAGTTCAGCCCGGACGGCCAAGCGCGCGAGGTGATTGCCAACACCGGCGGGCGCCCCTTGGGCACCGACGTGGACGCCCAGGGCCGCGTGCTGGTGGCCGATGGCGTGAAAGGCCTGCTGCGCATTGAAGGCAGCGGCGCCAGCGCCAAGGTCGAGACCTTGCTCACCACGATTGACGACCCGGTGGCGGGCGACCCGATCCGCTATGCCGATGCCATCAAGGTGGGGGCCGATGGCACGCTTTGGCTGACCGATGCCAGCCGCCGCTTTGGCGTGGTCGAGTGGAAAAGCACCCTGGAAGCCAGCGTGCTGGACATCCTGGAGCACAGTTGCACGGGTCGGCTCATCGCGGCAGACCCGGTGTCCTTGAAATCTCGTGTGGCCTTGTCGGGCCTGTGCTTTCCCAATGGCGTGGCGTTCTCCAAAGATGGCAAGACGATGTTCTTGTCGGAGACCGGCACCTACCGCATCATCAAGATCGACCTGGCCAAGCTGTCCTTGACCCGCGCCACCCAAGGGATGATGAACACGCCGACGCTGGCCAATGCCCTCAGCCAGGGCGCGGCCACCGTGCTGGTGGACAACCTGCCGGGCTTTCCTGACAACCTGGTGGCGGGTGAGCAAGGCCGCCTGTGGGTGGGGCTGACCAAGCCGCGCAGCCCCATCATCGATTTCGCCGCCGAGCACCCTGCCATCCGCACCGTGACCCTGCGCCTGCCCCGTTTCCTGTGGCCCGTGCCCAAGGCCTATGGCCACATTGTGGCCCTGGATGAAACCGGCAAAGTGGTGGACGACCTGCAGGACCCCAGCGGCACCTATCCCGAAACCACGGCCGCGACCGAGTTGGGTGGCAAGCTCTTCGTCCAGAGCCTGAACGCCAGCGTCATCGGTTGGATGAGCTACAGCGGACCGGCTTCAAAGTAAGCCGCCCCAGGCGTCCCAGGCCGTCTTGAGGATCAGGGCGCCGACCACCACCAGGAACACCCCTCGCACGAAGCCCGTGCCGTGGCGCAGCGCCAGGCGCGTGCCTACGCTGCTGCCCGCCACATTGGCCACCGCCATGGGCAAAGCCAAGGCCCAGTCCACGTGCCCGTGCGGGATGAACCAGGCGAGGGCCGCTACATTGGTGGCGAAGTTCAGGCGCTTGGCGCCCGCGCTGGCGTGCAGAAAATCCCAACCCAGGCCACGCACCAGCGCGAAGACGAAGAAGCTGCCCGTGCCGGGGCCAAACAGGCCGTCGTAAAAGCCCACCGTGGCGCCCAGCAAGGTGGCGAGCAGGTTCTCGGTTTTGGGCGACCAGTGCGGCGTGTGGTGGCGGCCCAGGTCTTTGCGCCACAGCGTGTAGACCCACACCAGCGACAGCACCACGGGCAGTGCAATCCGGAATTGCGAGGCGGGTACCCGGGTGGCCAGCCAGGCCCCGGTGATCGCGCCGATCAGGGCCGCCACGATGGCGCCCATCAGCCGCGACGAGGGCAGCCGAACTTGCTTGGAAAACTGCCAGGCCGCCCAGCCCGTGCCCCAGACCGATGCGGCTTTGTTGGTGCCCAGCAAGGTGGCTGGCAAGGCTTGCGGAAACAGGCCAAACAGCGAAGGCACCATGATCAGGCCGCCGCCACCCACGATGGCATCGACCAGGCCGGCGCCCGTGGACGCCAGCAGCATCAGGCCGACATTGGCCGGCGTCAGGTCAAGCATTCAAATCCGCACTTGACTCAAGTTCGGATTTCGCCCTGGCCCAGCACCACGTATTTCAGCGAGGTCAACCCTTCCAGCCCGACCGGGCCACGTGCGTGGAACTTGTCGGTGCTGATGCCGATCTCGGCGCCCAGGCCGTACTCGAAGCCATCGGCGAAACGCGTGGACGCGTTGATCATCACGCTGGCCGAATCCACCTCGCGGATGAAGCGCATGCTGTTGGGCTGGTTGGTGGTCAGGATCGAATCGGTGTGGTGCGAGCCGTAGTGGTTGATGTGGGCGATGGCCTCGTCCAGCGAATCAACCACCTTCACGGCGATGACCGGGGCCAAATACTCTTCAAACCAGTCCTGCTCGGTGGCCTCGACCACCTTGGCCCCAGGCACATCGGCCAGGATGGCCTTGGCGCGCGGGTCGGCGCGCATTTCAACGCCCTTGGCGGCGAACACCGCGCCGATGCGTGGCAAGAAGGCCGCCGCCTGCTTCGCGTGCACCAGCAGCGATTCGGTGGCATTGCAGGGGCTGTACTTCTGCGTCTTGGCGTTGTCGGTCACCTTCACGGCCAGGTCCAGGTCCACCTCGCAATCGACGTAGGTGTGGCAGTTGCCATCCAGGTGCTTGATGACGGGCACCTTGGCCTCGGCGCTGATGCGCTCGATCAGGCCCTTGCCGCCGCGCGGGATGATCACGTCCACGTACTGGGGCATGGTGATCATCTGGCCCACGGCGGCGCGGTCGGTGGTCTGCACCAGTTGCACGCCGGTGGCGGGCAAGCCCACCTCGGTCAACGCAGCCTGCACCAGCTTCCACAGCGCCACGTTGGAGTGGATGGCCTCGGAGCCGCCGCGCAGCACGCAGGCGTTGCCACTCTTGATGGCCAACGAGGATGCCTCGATCGTCACATTGGGGCGGCTCTCGAAAATCATGCCGAACACGCCGATGGGCACGCGCATCTGGCCCACGGTGATGCCGGTGGGGCGGCGGCGCAGGTTGGTCATCTCGCCCACCGGGTCGGGCAGGGCGGCGACCTGCTCGCAGCTTTGGGCCATGGTCTCGATGACCTTGTCGGTCAGGCGCAGGCGGTCGACCATGGGCTCACTCAGGCCGTTGGATTGGGCTTTGCTCACGTCCTGCACGTTGTCGGCCTTGAGGGCGGCGGCTTGCTCGCGGATCAGGCGGCCCAGGGCCAGCAGGGCGTTGTTGCGCGCGGCGGTGGAGGCTGCGGCCATCAAGGTGGCCGCGGCTCTGGCGGCCTGGCCCACGGCGGTCATGTACTGGTCGACAGGCTGGTCGGCGGCGGGGGAGATGGTCTGCACGGTGTTCATAAGGCAAGATTGTCGCAAACCCCGGCCATTCATGCACCACCAAGTCATCCATATTCACGCAGAGGCACCGCTCAAACCCGCTTTGGGCGCGCCTTGCAATGGCTGCGGCGTGTGTTGCCTGGTCGAACCCTGTCCGGTGGGCATGCTGATCAGCCGACGCCGCAAAGGGGCTTGCGACGTGTTGGTGTGGTCGGATGACGCCTCGGCTTACCGCTGCGGTTTGCTGGTGGACCCCGACCGCTTCACCGCTGGGCGCTGGATGAGTTGGGGCCCTTTGCGGCGCCTTTGGCTGCGCTGGGCGCGCCGGGTGATCGCCGCTGGCCGGGGCTGCGATGCCGACTTTGCTCAGGATGAACCCTGAACTACCCCCTTAAGGGGGTTTTGTTACGCATTTGTAAGGAGAATGATCCTTCATAAGATGAGGTCGTCCCGCTGCACGAGGGCGGCCCGCTCAATCAGAGGAGATCTCCATGCGCAAAAAGTTGCTGCAAAACACGCTGTTTGCCGCCATGGCCGCGTGGGCCATGTATGGATTGCACGCGAGCGCCGAGACTTCCCTGGTCGATGCCCAATGGGCGTCCACCATCGTGGCCTTGCAACGCTGAGTTGTTTCAGCGCAGGCCGAACATCATCGTTCTGGCCAGCCGGTGCTTCAGCGGGCCCAGTGCCTGCATGGCGCCCAGCCCCAGGCCGCGCGCCGTGGCCAAGATGGGTGCGGGCCAGGTGAAACTGCGGGCTAAAAAATCCGTGCCCGCGATCAAGGCCCAGCGATCGGGCTGACGGCGGCGCTGGAAATGCCGCAAGGCGGCCGCCACATCCACCCGCCCCGCCACGCTCGCCCCTTTGATGGCCGACAGCAGTTCATGCACATCGCGCAGCCCCAGGTTCAGGCCTTGGCCCGCCACCGGGTGCAAGGTTTGCGCCGCGTTGCCAATGCGCACCACCGCGCCATCGTTCACCAGGCTGCGGTGGGCATTGAGCCCCAGCGGAAAGGCCTTCAGGCTTGAGACCTGGTGGATCTTGCCCACCCGCTCATGGAAGATGGTGTTCAGCACCACCAGACGCTGGGCGTCGGTCAGGTCGCGCACCGGGTCGTCGTCGCGCTGCACACACCACACCAGGGCGGCGCGGCGGCCACTGGGCCCGCCGGGCACCACGGTGCCATCGGTCAAAGGCAGCAGGGCGGCCGGGCCGGACGGGGTGAAACGCTCGTAGGCCACCCCGGCTTCACTGTCCTCGCTCAATAAAACCTGGCCGACCCAGGCGGTTTGGGCATAGTCATGGCTGACGCCCTGCGGCCATTGCAAAGTGGGCTGGTCGGCGAACACGCCGCCTTCGGCCACCACGGCCAGGTCAAAGGCTTCCGCGATCTCGGCATCAACCTCGACGCCACCGGGCACGGGCTTGAGGCCCTTCACCGGGGTGCCAAACCGCATCAGCAGGCGATCGGGCTCATGGGCGATGGCCTGGGCCCAGGCAGCCTGCATGGGCGCCACCAGGGTGCCGTAGCTGACCACGGCGCCCAACTGGGCCACGCCTTGCTCGGCCGCGCTGATGGCCACAAAGGGCTGATCGCGGCCTGGCCACAGCACGGTCGGTTGCTGTTGAGACACGTGCACGGCGCGGATGGGCGCCACCTGCTGGCGGGCCAGGATGGCGGGCCACACGCCCATGCGCTCCAGCTCTTGCACGCTGCCCAGCGACAAGGCCAAGGTGCGCGGGTCGCCAGACACGTCCTTGTCGGCCGGGCGGGCGTCGAACACGGTGATGCGGGCCTGGGGCAGGGCCTGGGCGGCTTGCAGGGCCAGTGCGAGCCCGGCTGGGCCAGCGCCGATGATGGCCATCGACAGGCCGGCTTGGGCCAAGGGCGGGGGTGTCACAGCGGTGTCTTCAACGGTGTTCATCGTGGGGCTCCTGAATGGGCATTGTCGCGCTGTTACCGCCCTGGCGAAGGGGGTTCCTATAATCACCGCTTACCGCACTCCAACCTTGTCCAGCGTGTCAGCCACCTCCACTCCCACCGTGAACTACCGCAGCCTCATGGCCCCTGACATGGCCGAGGTGGATCAGGTCATCCACCACCGGTTGTCGTCCAAGGTAACGCTGGTCAACCAGATCTCCAACTACATCGTGAACGCGGGCGGCAAACGCATCCGCCCGATGCTGTTGCTGCTGATCGCGCGGGCGCTGGGCAACAACACCTCGCAGCGCCATGAACTGGCGGCGGTGGTGGAGTTCATCCACACGGCCACGCTGTTGCATGACGACGTGGTGGATGAGTCGAACCTGCGGCGCGGCCGCCAGACGGCCAACGCCATGTTCGGCAACGCGGCCAGTGTGCTGGTGGGCGACTTTTTATACTCGCGCGCTTTCCAGATGATGGTCACGACCAACCGTCTGCGCGTGATGGACGTGCTGGCCGAGGCCACCAATGTGATCGCCGAGGGCGAGGTGTTGCAGTTGATGAACATGCACGACCCCGACATCTCGGTGGACGATTACCTGAAAGTGATCGAGTACAAAACGGCCAAGCTGTTCGAGGCCAGTGCCCGCCTGGGCGCGGTGATCGTGGATGCCACGCCTGAAGTCGAAGAGGCTTGCGCATCCTACGGGCGCACCTTGGGCACGGCGTTTCAGCTGATTGATGACTTGCTGGACTATGAAGGCAGCACGGCCGAGCTGGGCAAGAACATTGGCGATGACCTGCGCGAAGGCAAGCCGACCTTGCCGCTGCTGGTGGCCATGCAGCGTGGCACGCCCGAGCAGCGCGAGATGATCCGCAACGCCATCATCCACGGCGAAGTGGAGCGCATGGCGCAGATCGTGGACATCGTCAAAACGACGGGCGCGCTGCAGGCCACGCGCGAGGCGGCCGAGGAGCAGGCACGGTTGGCCGAGGGTTGTTTGGTGGCTTTGCCTGCATCGGTTTACAGGGATGCGTTGCTACAATTGTCGGCTGATTCGGTGCACCGATCGTCTTGATCGGTTTCGCATTGGAGTCACACCGCGGGGTGTAGCTTAGTCAGGTAAAGCGCTACGTTCGGGACGTAGAGACCGGAGGTTCGAATCCTCTCACCCCGACCAGATCCCACCGTACGGCTCAATGCCTTAGCGTGGGGCAGACTGGCCATGGGGCAGACACGCCTTGATTTCGAAGCCCAACCTGGTCAGCATGGGGCCGGTGTGGAATAAATAAGGCCCTACCCGCACCTTGCGTCAAAGATTCTGACGGGTTGGCCAGTCTCGGTGCAAGCCGACCGGTCCAGTGAATACTATTGAAGGGAGAATCATGAAAAATGAATTATCAATCACCTGCGTCAGTTGGATTGATCAAACACCGCTGCCCAAAGTTGGATTCTGGATGCTGGCCGGCGCCTCCGTCAATTGGGCCAAACGGGTGATCATGGGTTTGGTGGGGACCTCCAATCCCGCGCCCGGGTCGGAAATGAAAGACGTGCGGGCATTTGCGCTGAAAAAACAATACCGCGCGCTCATGTCCTGTGTCGTTCAGATATTGCCAGAGGTCAAGGTCAAGGATGTCATCCTTGATCCTGGTTATACCCCGCCCTTTGATAAAACAAAAATCGACACCGCATTCAGCATGGTGGCGCCCATTCCTGACGATCCGGACTTCCATGCGGGCGAGAAAAGCCCGGTGTCTAACATCTACGTCGGTCGCCTGCATCCTTCTTCAACCCTGAGCCTGAAACGTGAATACAAAGTGCTGGTCAGTGGCCTGATCAAATTCAGGGCAGGTGGGCATACCGACAGAATTGGCATAGAAAAAGCAAACTCGCCGGTGCATGTGCCATGGGTCTGGTCTGAATTCACGCTGGTATCGGTAGGCGGCAAGTATCGCCTGCTGGTCAGCGGGTCGGTGTTTCCCTCTCATGCCTGGTATGTCAATGGCAAAAAGATTTCGACCGCGATGCAGGCCACGGTGACTGTGTCCGAGCACGATCCAATCCTCAACACGGGGCAGCCGGCCAACAAGGTTCAGACCAGCGCGAATACCGACAAGGATTCCGGTGCCGTCAGCAAGCAAGCCAACAGCATTGGGGGCGGAAAGCAGTTTGACATCGAGATCGTGCCAGCGAGTCATTGAACCGATGGCACCCGGTGTTTCAAGAACGAGACCAGGCCAGATGCGACGCTGACGAGACCGCGTGACCGCGGTCATCGCGCAAGAGGTTCTGCGCATGCAATGACCATACAATAACACTCACTATTAAATCAGGGTGCTTGTATGCGTCATCGTGCCGAAATCGACGGCTTGCGGGCGATTTCCGTGTTGCCGGTCATTTTCTTTCATGCGGGTTTCAGCGCTTTCCATGGTGGTTTCATCGGCGTGGACGTGTTCTTCGTCATCAGCGGCTTCCTGATCACCAGCCTGATCCAGGAGGATCGGCAGCTCGGGCGCTTCAGCATCGCTGACTTCTATGAACGCCGGGCGCGCCGCATCCTGCCAGCGCTGTGCTTTGTGCTGCTGTGCAGCTTGGGCGCGGCCTGGTGGCTGATGAACTCCAGCGATTTCATCAAGTTTGGCCAAAGCCTCGCGGCCGTGGCGGTGTTCTCGTCGGGCTTGCTGTACGTCTTCACGGCGGGCTACTTTGACACCACCTCCGAGCTCAACCCCCTGTTGCACACCTGGAGCCTGGGGGTCGAAGAGCAGTTCTACCTGTTCTTCCCGCTCATCCTCATCCTGCTGTCCAAACTGGGCGGCTGGGCCTTGCGCATCGGCCTGCTCGCCTTGGCCATCGGCAGCCTCTGGCTGGCCCAATGGGGCACCACCCACTTCCCCACCTCGACCTTCTACGCCATGCCCACCCGCGCCTGGGAGATGCTGATCGGCGCGCTGCTGGCCTTGAACCAGGCCCGCCTGAGCCAACTGCCGCAAGCCGTTTGCCAGGCACTGTCGCTGCTGGGCATGGGCCTGATGCTGGCGGCGGCCATCCTGTACGACAAGGCCACGCCATTCCCCAGCGTTTACGCCCTGGTCCCCACGCTGGGCGCGGCCCTGGTCATTGGGTTTGGCAACGCCACCACCTGGGTGGGCAGGTTGCTGTCAACCCGCGTGCTGGTGGGCGTGGGCCTGATCAGCTACAGCGCCTACCTGTGGCACCAGCCTTTGTTCGCCTTCACCCGGCTGACCCAGGGTGGCGAGCCCAGCCCGGTGGTCATGTTCAGCCTGTCGGTGCTGGCCCTGGTGCTGGCCTATGCCACCTGGCGTTGGGTTGAAACGCCCATGCGTTCGCGCCAGTTGATGAACCGGGGGCAGGTCTTTGCCCTGAGTGGCGCCGTCACGGCAGGCTTCATCGCCATTGGCATGGCCAGCCACTTCCACGTGCTGCCCACTCGCTGGGAGGTGCAAAACCCGCAACTGGTCAACTACTCACCCGTCACAGATCCCCAACCTCGCAGCAGTTGCCGGCACCTGCTGGGCGACCTGGGTCTGGGCGATTGCCTGCAGATGGGCCACGGCCGCCGCACCATGGTGGTCTGGGGTGACTCGCACGCCAAGGCTTTGCAAGCGGGCACGCCCAACATGCCCGACACCCGCATTTTGGTGATCACCCACTCTGGCTGTCCACCGCTGCCCGGCCTGCGCCGCATCGACAAGACCGATGGCGCCCATGTGTGCGACAAGTTCGGTGTGCTGGATCGGTTTGAACGTTTGATCGAATCCGTGAAGCCGGACACCGTGGTGCTGGCCAGCCGTTGGACCCTGTACCTGCGTGGTTGGGTGTACGAGGGGCGCACCATGCCTGAGCACTTCATGCTCAGCGATGGGCAAGACGACAAGGTGTTGGCCTCCTTGTCTTATCGAGAAGAGATCTACCGACAGCGTCTGCAGGGCCTCGTTGACCGATTGGCAGCGCGTACCCAGGTGCGGATCTTGACCCAGCCGATGGACCTGGCCCAGCGCGATTTCCGGGCCGTGGAGTCGGGCAACTTGCAATTCACCCGCGCCGAGGTGGACGCCTGGCACGCGCCCGAGCGAGCCCTGCTGGGCCAACTCAAGTTGCCTCCGAATGCGCATGTTCTTGACTTGAAGAGGCTGTTTTGCAACGACCAGGCCTGTGCCACCCGCCTGGGAGGCACGTTGTTGTACCGGGATGACAACCACTTGTCAGCGCTGGGGGCCAGCCAGGTGTGGAAGGCTTTGCGTGAGCAAGAGACTCAGTTGGCGGGCTTGATGAAGGCGGAATTGCCCATCAGTAGACGGTGAGGCACCACGCCGCTCACGACATGATGACCTGCAGGCTCCGCTCATAAAGCGCCGTCAGGCCTTCAAACACTTCCAGCAGCACTTCGCTGGCCCGGCTGATGGCCAGGCGGCTTTCCGACTTGTCCAGGAAGCGCAGGCCTGAGAGCAGCCGGGTCCACTCTTCGCGCGCGGCCTTGAGGGCATCGCGGATCTCAGGGCTGGACAGCGGGGCCAGCTCCAGCTCCAGCAAGGCGGCTTCGAATTCGGATTTCAGCTGCGCGAAGCCTTCGCGGCGGGCGCTGTCGTCCAGCATCTCGGCCAGGAGGGCGTCTTTGGCCAGGCGCTGTGCCAGCATGCGTTGGCGACCGCACAGGTTGACCACGTTCAAGGCGCGCCGGCCCGAGGCGGTTTCCAGTTCGCTGACCAGGGCTTCGGCCTGCATCAACAGGGCGTTGGCCTTGTCGTCGGCCTGCTTCAGCACGGCGGCCGATTTGCGTTGTGCCAGGGTGTTTTGCAGGATCGACCAGGCGGCTTGCGTTCGGGCCACGGCTTCGGGCAAGGCCTCGCCCTGGGCGCCCAGTTGCGGCAGGGCCGACAGGAAGTCCAGGTTGGCCTGGGCGCGTTGTTCGGAGTCTTCCTGCAGTTTGCGGGCGCGGTGCGCGTCCACACCCGCCAGGCGCTGGGCCGCCAGTTTGACCAGGCGCTGCGACAGCATGCGCAACTGGCCCGCGCGGTTCAGGGCCTCGGCCCAGGCGGCCGCTTCAATCACCGAGCGGGACACGTCGCCAATCTTCAACTTGGTGTGCATGGCGGCGCCACGCAGCAGCTTGAAGGCTTCGTCTTCGTCCAGCCCACGGGCCTGCGCCAGCACGCCTTTGGCCCGGTCCACATACTTGCGGTCACTCAACTGGCCCTGCACCTGGCCCAAGGCCTGGGCCAGCGCGGCATGGCGTTGCCAGCGCAGGCCATCCAGGGCCAGCCCGGTGGCCAAGGTTGCCGCCGACAGGCCGGTGTCGGGCCACCAGCCGCTCAGGCCCAGGTCCAGCAATTGGGTCAGCTCCTCGTGGGTGGGCTGGGTGCCCACCCAACTGACGGCGCAAGGGGGCATGCCGTTCCAGGCACCGAGGGTATTGGTCACCACCGAAACCGGCCCCAGCAGCACGACCTGATTCGGTGCGTGTGCATTGAATTGGTGCATCAAATGGATGCAGTCGCCGCCGTTCAGGACTGTCCAGGCGGGGCCCAGTGAACCTTCTTGAAGCAGGCCCTGCGTCGGTGTCGGGTTGTCGCCGGGTGATGACATCACCAGCAGAGTGATGCTCATGGGCGGCGCTTTCGCATTGAAAACCACATGGTGGGGGTTCCGTGAATGAGCTGAAAGGTCTTACTTGCCAAGGTGTCATCGCACCTTGGCGCGCATATTGCATGGATCTGGTTGTGGTGCAACGAAGCACCACGCCTAAGCTTGAAACCTGCCCTTGTGGCAGCGCACCTCAAGCACCATCGCCCGGGCCAAATCTGGTCAGCGGGCTTTTCCTATTTTCCATGCCTTTTCAGGCGCGCCTCAACGCGTCTGGCGAGGTTTTGTTCGCATTCTTTTCACCGCACCATTGCCATGTCCAGTTTCAGAACATTCTTAAGAAGCGGCCACAGCCCGACCTTGTTCGCGGCCTTCCTGTACTTCTCGTTCTCGTGTTGCATCTGGGTGCTCAATGGCGCCATGGCGCCCTTCATCAGCGAAACCTTCAACCTGACGCCTTCCGAGAAGGGCTTGATGTTGTCGATCCCCATCATCGCGGGCGCGGTCATGCGTTTTCCGCTGGGCCTGCTGTCGCAGTACATCGGGCGCAAGAACGCCACGTTGGTCGAGATGGGCATGATCGCCCTGGCCATGCTGTATGGCGTGTTCATGGTGCACGAGTTCTCTGACCTGCTGAAGATGGGGGTGCTGCTGGGCATTGCGGGCGCAAGCTTTGGTGTGGCCTTGTCGCTGGGTTCGGGCTGGTTCCCTCCGCAGCACAAGGGCCTGGCCATGGGCCTGGTGGGCGCGGGCAATGTGGGCACGGCGGTGTCGGTGCTGGTGGCGCCACCCCTGGCGCAATGGCTGGGCTGGCAGGCGGTGTATGGCGTGGCTGCGGCCGCCATCATGGTGCCCATGGTCGTGATGGTGTTGTTCGCCAAAGAGCCACCCGATGTGGACAAGCACGCCAGCTTCCGCGAGCACATTGCTTGCCTGTTTGAAAAAGATGGCTGGGTTTTCAGCCTGATCTACGGCGTGACCTTCGGTGGCTTCATCGGCCTGATCACCTTCCTGCCCACTTACTACTACGACCAGTTCGGCGTCAGCAAAGTGCAGGCGGGTCAATTGACGATGCTGGCGGCTTTCATGGGCGCCTTCGTTCGCGTCCTGGGTGGCTGGATCTCGGACCACTGGGGTGGCTTGAACACCTTGACCATCGTGCTGGCCGTTGTGGCGATCACCTTGACCTTGGTGGGCCTGTCCTCATCGTCCCTGATCATGACAACACTGCTGCTCATCACCTGCTTCGCGGCCTTGGGCGCTGGCAATGGCGCCTTGTTCCAACTGGTGCCATTGCGCTGGCCTTTGAGCACGGCCGTGGCCGGTTCGATGATTGGAGAGATCGGCGCCCTGGGCGGCGGCCTGGTGCCCAACGCGATGGGCCTGTCCAAGCAGTACCTGGGCACCTACCTGTGGGGCTTCGTGCTGTTCGCGGTGCTGGCCCTGATCATGCTGGTGGTGATGCGCATCATGCAGGTTCGCTGGACGCGCACCTGGGCCGAAAAAGGCGGGCGCGCCCGTGTTCATGCCCACCCGGCGACGACTTCGGCGCCACAAGCGCCCGCCGGTGCCGCGCGGCGCTGACTGACCCCGGCACAAGAAGGACCACGGCCATGAAGAAGATGAAGCTGGTGATGGTAGGCAACGGCATGGCCGGTGTCCGCACGCTGGAAGAGCTGTTGAAGATCGCCCCTGATCTGTACGAGATCACGGTGTTCGGCGCCGAGCCCCATCCCAACTACAACCGCATCATGCTGTCGCCCGTGCTGGCGGGTGAGCAGACGGTGGACGAGATCATCCTCAACTCATTGGCCTGGTATGCGGGGCATGGCATCACGCTGCACCTGAACAAGAAGGTGGTCAGCATTGACCGCAAGAAACGCCTGGTGACGGCCGAAGATGGCACGCAGGCCGAGTACGACCGCTTGCTGATCGCCACGGGCTCCAACCCCTTCATCCTGCCGGTGCCCGGCAAGGACTTGCAAGGCGTGATCGCCTACCGCGACATCGCCGACACGAACACGATGATCGAGACGGCCACCACGCACCAACACGCGGTGGTGATTGGCGGTGGCCTGCTGGGCCTGGAAGCGGCCAACGGCCTGATGCTGCGTGGCATGAGCGTGACCGTGGTGCACATCGCACCCTGGCTGATGGAGCGCCAGCTGGACGACGTGGCCGCCAAGCTGTTGCAAAAGTCGCTGGAAGACCGCGGCTTGAAATTCATGATCGGCGCGCAGACGCAAGAGCTGGTGGGCAACGCCGAGGGCCGCGTGCAATCGGTCAAGTTCAAGGATGGCACCGAAGTGCTGGCCGACCTGGTGGTGATGGCGGCTGGCGTGCGGCCCAACACCGGCCTGGCTGAGAAGATCGGCCTGCATTGCAACCGCGGCATCGTCGTCACCGACACCATGCAGACGGTGACCGATCCGCGCGTGTACTCGGTGGGCGAATGCGCGGCGCACCGGGGCATCGCCTACGGCCTGGTGGCGCCCTTGTTCGACCAGGGCAAGGTGTGCGCCAACCACCTGGCCATGCATGGCATCGGGCGCTACCTGGGTTCGCAGGTGTCCACCAAGCTCAAGGTCACCGGCATTGATTTGTTTTCGGCGGGCGATTTCATGGGCGGCGAGGGCACGGAAGAGATCCTGCTGTCCGACCCGTTCGGCGGTGTCTATAAGAAATTGGTGCTCAGGGACAACAAACTCATCGGCGCCTGCCTGTATGGCGACACGGTGGACGGCAGCTACTACTTCAAGCTGATCCGCGAAGGGCAATGCGTGGCCGGCGTGCGCGATTGGTTGATGTTTGGCGAGGCCAGCGTTGGCCTCCATGAAAGCCGCCAGGCCACCGCCATGGCGGCGTGATGCCGCTCAAGTTCACCGCCTGACGTCCGATGACCCTGGTGCAACCATTTGTTGCGCAGGGGGATGATGACCATGTGGACGCCATTGCGAGGCTTGTGGGGTGGAGGCTCGCGCTCAGCGAAATCTGCGCCGCCCATGGCGGTCGTGGCCCCGGTGTCATCGCCTGCAGCCGTGCCCACGCCTGCACCCGACATCGGCTTGCCGGACGTGGACCCTGCGCTGGATGGCCGTTTCAGTGCCTTGCTGCTGTCTTTGGGGAAACTGCGCCTGGGCGATGCCGATGCGACCGAGCAAATGGTGCTCTTGCGCCTGGAGGAGTTGGTGCATGCCCGTGGACAACGCGACTTGCTGCCCCGCTTGCCCGCCGTCTTGCCCAAGTTGATGAGCCTGGTGCGCCGCGATGATGTGCCGCCCCGTGAGCTGGCCGACCACCTGGCCAAGGATCCGGCGCTGGTGAGCGAGGTGATCCGCATCGCCAACTCACCACGTTACCGCGCCAGCCGGGCCATGGGCAGCTTGCAGGATGCCGTCATGGTGCTGGGGCAGCAAGGCATGCACCAGTTGGTGACCAATGTGGCCATGCGCCCGGTGTTCAATGTGCAGGCCGGGCGTTTCAGCCAGGCGGCTCGAAGCCATTTGTGGGCGCAGGCGGCGCGTTGCGCCCACGCCTGCGCCTATCTGCAAGGGCCTCGGGCCGATCAGTTCGAAGCGTATCTGGCGGGCATGGTCGTCAACGCGGGGTTGATCCCGGCCTTGCGGGTGCTGGACCAAAGCTACTCAGGGCCCAGTGCGCCGGACACGGTGGTGTTCCACGAAGGCTTCCTGAAGCTGAGTTTGAAGATCTCGGCCAACATTGCCAAGGAGTGGAATTTCCCCGAGGGCGTGACGCAGGCCGTGGAGGCCTTGGGCACCTTGCCGCCGCCTCAGCCGCCGGTTCAATTGGCGGTGTTGCTGCGCTCGGCCGACCAGGTCAGCAAGCGCCACCTGTTGATGTCGGCGCAGCGCCATCCAATCAACGAGGAAGGCGAGGTGGACCCTTGCTTTGCCGAGTTGGAGCGGGTGTTTGGTGTCGCCCATGCGCACGCGCATTGAGCATTCACGCGGCGCGTGAGGCCCCGCCTGATGATTGGTTGAACTGGGTGTGGGTGGCCTTGACGAAGGCGTTCTTGCCGCTCTTGAAACGCTTCACGCAGTTGGGGTTCTGCACGGTTTCCAGGAAGGCCGCGGAGAGATGGTATTCCTTCGTGTCCAGGCCTTGTTCGGCGACCGCGTTCCGGAAGCCCGCCGAGCTGCCCATGGCGGTGAAGAAGACCTCGTCGATGTAGGTGGTGGGCCAGGTACTGAGCGGCTCGTTCAAGGACTTCTCGCAGTTGTCTTTGTCGGTCGCGTGGTAGTTGCGGCACACGGACGGACGCACTGCATAGATCGAGCAGCTGTTGTCGACCAGGAAAGGGCAGGCGTCTCGCAGCGTCAAACGCGTTTCCTCGCTCACGCCTTTGCGCTTGGCCACGTAGCTGGTCACCCTTTGGATTGTGTTGCGCAACTGGTCCGGCTTGAAATGCCGGAACACGTGGGCGTGGATCTCGAACACCTCGACCGGCAGGGCCACGACATCAAATTGGCGACAGCAATGGCTGCAGCCATTCTCGCAGGCCAAGCTTTGAGGGGCGGCCTGGATGGCGGTGTTCAGCCGGGCGTCATGCCGGGTGTAGAACCTGACCACGGCTTCGCGCACGGTGTGCGTCTGGAGGTCTTGCCAAGCCTGCGCGAACTCGGGTCGTGCATGTTCCAGCATCCGTTCCTCAGACATCGCCAACCCCCTCGCCCATTGATTTGAATGGGTGAGATTTTTACCGCTGTTTTTCGGAAATGCGCGCCGCCAAGGTGTTCTGAAAAGGTGAAAAAAGGATTGCAAATGTTAATGCGCCTGAGGCCTTGCGCGCCACCAATCCAGCACGCCCTGGCCGGCCGCTTTGCCGGTGGCCATGGTGGCTGTGAGCAGGTAGCCGCCGGTGGGCGCTTCCCAATCGAGCATCTCGCCTGCGCAGAACACGCCGGGGATGGTGGGCAGCATTTGCTGGGCCGTCAGCGATTCAAAGCGCACACCGCCGGCCGTGCTGATGGCTTCGTCAATGGGGCGGGCCGCTGCCAGGGTCACAGGCAGGGCTTTGAGCAGTTGGGCCAGTTGCACCGGGTCGGCCAGTTGCGCTGGGGTCAGCACTTCGTGCAGCCACGCCATCTTCACGCCCTGGATGCCCAGGCAGCTTTTCAGGTGCGTGGACAGGCTGCGCGTGCCACGTGGGCGCTTGGTCTCGGTCAGCACTTGCTCGGGCGTGTGCGAGGGCAGCAGGTCCAGGTGGATGGTGGCCGAGCCTTGGGCTTCGATGGCCTCGCGGATGCGGGCCGAGAAGGTGTAGACCAGGCTGCCTTCAATGCCGGTGAAGGTGAGCACGAACTCGCCTTGCTGGCGATGCGTTTGGCCTTGGGCATTGGTGAAGCTCATGGCCACGGGCTTGATGGGATGGCCAGCGAAGCGGTCGCGCAGGTGCTCGCTCCAGCCGGTGCGGCCGGTGCGGCCGGGGGCGGTGGGGGCCACGTCGAAGCCGCAGTTGGAGGGCTTGAGCGGGGCGATGTCGGCACCGCGCGCTTGCAGCCAGGGCACCCAGGCGCCATCGGAGCCCAGGCGGGCCCAACTGGCGCCGCCCAGGGCCAGCACGGTGGCGTCGGCTTGGGCGGTGATGTCGCCTTGGGGAGACGTGAATGTCAGGGCGCCATCAGAGGCCCAGCCCTGCCAACGGTGGCGCATGTGGAAGCGCACGCCTGCTTCGCGCAAGCGGTGCAGCCAGGCACGCAGCAGGGGCGCGGCCTTCAGGTCTTTGGGGAAGACGCGGTTGGAGGTGCCCACGAAGGTCTCGATGCCCAGGGCCTGGGCCCAGTCGCGCAGGGCTTGCGGGTTGAAAGCGCTGATCAGCGGAGTGAGGGCTTCGCGGCGATCGGCGTAGCGGCCCAGGAAGTTTTCAAGGGGCTCGGCATGGGTGAGGTTGAGGCCACCTTTGCCGGCCAGCAGGAACTTGCGGCCCACCGAAGGCATGGCGTCATACACGTCAACCTGCGCGCCCCCTGCCGCCAGGGTTTCAGCGGCCATCAGGCCAGCCGGGCCGCCCCCGATGACGATGACATGCGGGGTTTGGGCGGGTGAGGGCGTGGGGGTGGACATGGCGAGCAGGCGCGGGGCGGGTGCCCCTGGGATCAGAAAACAACCGCAGAGTGTCGCACGGGCACCGCTTTCAGGCCATCACGATGACATCTTGCCCGGCCGTGGCGCCACGGCCGTGACGCCACTGCCCTCCTTGCAGCGCACCTGCAGCACGGTGCCGTCGGATGGCGCCAGCACGGGAAACTCCATCTTCATGGACTCGACCACGGCCAGGGTCTGGCCTTCGGTCACCGCATTGCTTCAGACCTTCAACCTGACGTCGGCCGAGAAGGGCCTGCGCGACAGGCTGATGTTTGGCCAGGCCGTGGTCGAGTCCGGGGTTTTATCGAACCGTGGTTTGGCTTGAACATTTTGATACCAAAGGTTCTCCCTTGGAGATAACCCTGAGCGCCGTTCAGCGGTTACGATCTGATCAAAGTGTCCCGTTTACCGTGCTGTAGCTGATCGCAGTGCGGTGAACGCGGTTGATGCATAAAAATGCAGTCGCAAAAGGCTGCAAAAAAATCAGGGAAGAACCATGAGTTCGCAAATCAGTGCCGTGCAGGCTTGCACGGCTGCTTTTGCCGTGCTTTTTTGGAATGCGGGCAGGGGGCGTGCATGAGGTGCGCGGTCATCTCAGGCACGGGGATCTATTGCCCGCCGCATTCAATCAGCAATGGCGAGCTGGTCGAATCCTTCAACCAGTATGTTGATGCGCAGAATGCGCTGCACGCGGTCGACATTGCTGCTGGAAACCGGCAGCCCTTGGCCCGCTCCAGTGTGGAGTTCATCGAGAAAAACTCGGGGATCCGGCAGCGCTACGTGCTGGACAAGGAGGGCGTGCTTGACCCTGCCAGGATGTATCCCCGCTTTGAAGAGCGGCCGGCAGACCAGCTGTCCTTGATGGCTGAAATAGCCGTGCACGCCGCGCGCCAAGCCATGGCTCAGGCGGGCAAGTCTGCCGACGACATCGATGCTGTGTTGTGCTGCGCGGCCAACATGCAGCGTGCCTATCCAGCCATGGCCATCGAGATTCAGAAGGCGCTGGGCGTGCGGGGCTATGCCTACGACATGAACGTCGCTTGTTCATCGGCCACTTTCGGCATTGAGCAGGCGAGCAACGCCATTCTCGCGGGGCGTGCGAAATGCGTCCTGATGGTGAACCCCGAAATCACCTCGGCCCACCTGGAGTGGAGGGAGCGTGATTGCCACTTCATCTTTGGCGACATCTGCACCGCCGTCATCATCGAAAGCTTGGAAACCGCGACCTCCCCCGACCAATGGGAAATCCTGGGAACGCGCCTGGCCACGGAGTTCTCCAACAACATCCGCAATGATTTCGGTTTCATGAACCGGTGCGAGGATACCGATCCCGAGGCCAGGAACAAGACTTTCCGCCAGGAAGGGCGCAAGGTGTTCACGGAAGTCGTTCCGATCGCCGTGGCCCACATCGAGAGCCAGCTGTCCGAGTTGGGTTTGAAGCCCGGACAGCTACAGCGCTATTGGCTTCACCAGGCCAACGAAGGCATGAACCAGCAGGTCATCAAGAAGATGGTGGGCGGCCAGGCGGGCGATGCCCTGGCCCCTCTCATCCTGGGCGACTATGCCAACACGGCATCTGCGGGTTCCATCATTGCTTTCCATCATCACCGCGCGGACTTGCAGGCGGGAGACCTGGGCGTGGTCTGTTCGTTTGGGGCTGGGTACTCGGTGGGGAGCATTGTCGTCCGCAAACGGGCCGCGAGCTTGCGCGCTTCTGGCGAGGATTTCTTGCACCCATTGGTGCAAGTAGATGCGTCGGATTCCGAAGGATTTGCCTTCACCGCCCGTTTGTCTGGCCAGGAGTTTTTCCTGGCCGACCATGTGGTCAAGGGGCAGCGCGTGCTGCCTGCCGCAGCGCATCTCGAGATGGCGCACGCTGGAGTGCAAAGGATCCTGGGGCCGATCATTCCGCAGGGCGTCCAGGCAGGGGTCACCCTGACCTGCGTGGTGTTCGCCAGCGCTGCCGTGGCGGACGGCACCTTGAACTTGAAGATGACCTTGGCGCCTGACCATCGAGCAGGCATTGGCTTTGAGATTCATGGCCACTCGAAGACCGGACCTGCGATGCTGCTCAGCCAGGGGCGTGCCACGGTGGCGTCCCAGCGCCCCCCGCCCAGATGCGATGTGAACGCCATCCGCCTGGGGGCAACGTTGCGAACCTTGCGTGTTGAGCAGTGCTACCAAGCTTTCTCGGCCATGGGGCTGGACTATGGCCGGGGGCACCGGACCATCGATCACATTGAGGCCGGGACGGATGCGCAGGGGCGGCCCATCGCCATGGCGCAGTTGGTGTTGCCGCACTCGTTGAAAGCTGGGCATGGGGCGTTCGTGCTTCATCCAGGGCTGCTCGATGGGGCCTTGCAGGCAGGCCTGAGTCTGGTCTTCGAGGCCAAAGGGGCTGATGCCTACGGCGGAGGCCTTTGTTTGCCTTACGCCATTGACCAGGTCGAAATCTTCGGGCCGCTGCCCGAACGAGCCCAGGCTATCGCACGCATCGACCACGACGAAGGGCACGCGACGTCTTGCCGTTTGAGCATTGAGGTCGTCACCACGGAAGGGGATGTGCGGGTCAGGGTCCAGGGCTTGTCTGTCCGCTTGCTGAACATCGGTGCCGAGGCGACCGATGCCAGTCGGGCCGAGGCGTTGACCCTCGTGCCCTGCTGGCGTCCATTCACGCCGGACATGAGGCCGCAGCCATCGGGTCTGGATGTTCGTCGGGTGATTGTGCATGCCCAGGACGATGAGGCGTCATGCGCCAACCTCCGCCACCACCATCCTGGTGCGACTCTGGTGGGCGTGTCTTGTGCCGATGAGACGCCACACCTGACGCAGGCCCTGGACCGTTGCGGTGACATCGCTGAGCTGGTGTGGATCCCGGGTGTGGCCGGAGCGGCTTCCGCGACCTTGGGTTTCCGCCTGATCAAGGCATTGCTCGCGTTGGGGTATGAGGCTCGGCCATTGAGCTTGACCGTGGTCACGACCCAGGGACAGGCCATCGGAGCCGATGAGGCCATCCGTCCTGACCATGCGGCCCTTCACGGTTTGGTGGGGTCCCTGGCCAAAGAGTTTGTCCAATGGCGAATCAGGCTGGTGGATGTGGCCGAGGGCGACGTCCCCCCCTGGTCGTGCATCGCATCGTTACCGCCTGATGAATCCGGCCATCCTATGCTGTACCGTTTTGGCCAATGGTATGAATCGCGCACGACAAGGGTGAAGCTGCCGGACTTGGTGAAACCATCGGGCTTTCGCCGCGGAGGCGTCTATGTGCTGCTGGGCGGCGCCGGTGGATTGGGCGAAGTTCTGACCAAGCATCTGGTGCAGCACCACGCCGCACAGGTTGTGTGGGTGGGGCGTCGCCCCGAGGATGAGGGCATTGCCACCCGATGTGATCGGATCGCTGTCCACGGGCCCCGGCCTCATTACGTCTGCGCCGATGCCACCGATCTGCCGGCGTTGCAGGCCGCCTATCGGAGCATCCGAACCAGGTTCGGGGCCATCCATGGGGTGGTCCACGCCACGATCCAGTTGCAGGACAACAGCCTGGCGCGCATGGATGAAGCTTCCTTTGGATCGGTCTTGTCGGCGAAGGCGCAAGTCTGCCTTAACGCCGCCGAGGTCTTCGCGGCCGAGACCCTCGATTTCGTCCTGTTCTTCTCGTCCGTCCAAAGCCTGGCGAAATTGCCGGGACAGGCCAACTATGCCGCTGGATGCACTTTCGCAGATGCCCACGCGCACGCTTTGGCGCAAGCCCGCCCTGATTGGCGCGTCAAGGTGGTGAACTGGGGATACTGGGGCGATGTGGGCATCGTCGCATCGCCGGTTTACCGGCAACGCATGGCGCAGGCTGGTATCGAATCCATTGCGGCTGACGAAGGCCTGGCGCTGATTGAGCAACTGCTGTCATCGCCCTTGCGGCAAGTGGTGTACCTCAAGGCGAGCAAGGCGGTGGTGGCCGAGCAACTGGGGGTCTTGCCCGAGGTGGGTATCCGCGCGTGCGAGCTGGAGGTGGCCGCCCAACCGGTCAGTCCAGGCCCCAGTACTTTGCCGATTCCCGTCGACCCCACCGAGGCGCTGGCGCAATCACGGGAGTTTGACCGTGTGCTGTGTGGTGTGCTGAGGGCCCAACTCCTGGCATCGGGCTTGTTTGAAGGTGGGCGGATCGAGGCCGATGCATGGCGCAAGAAGCCTAGATCGCCCGCCTTGTGCGACCGATGGATGGCACAAAGCCTGCGCATCCTGCAGGGTCAGGGCGCGCATGTGTCCGATGCATGGCAGGCCTGGGAAAGCGGCCTGCCCCGTTGGCGCGCTGATCCACACCGCCGTGCCCAAGTCTTGCTGGCCGACGCCTGCCTGCGGGCGTTGCCCGCCATCCTGCGTGGTGACGTCCGCTCCACCGACGTTATTTTCCCGGACTCGTCAATGTCGCTGGTCGAGGGCATCTACAAGCACAACCCTGTGGCTGACTACTTCAATGCCGTCCTGGGTGAGTCCCTCCTGTCTCACATGACCGCATGCCTGGAAGCCGATCCATCGGCAACGTTCAGGATTGCCGAGATCGGCGCAGGCACTGGCGGAACCAGTGCGCTGATGTTCGATCTGCTCAAACCCTTTGCCCACGTCGTCCAGGAATACCGTTACACGGACATCTCGAAAGCGTTCCTGCTCCATGCGCATCAGCATTACGCGCAGAAGGCGCCTTACCTGGCGACCAGTCTGTTCAATGTGGCATTGCCATTGGACGGCCAGGACCTGGCTGCCGGCGTGTATGACGTGGTGATCGCCACCAATGTGCTTCACGCCACGCAGGACATTCGACGGACATTGCGGCATGCCAAAGCACTGCTGAAGAAAGGCGGGTGCCTGCTGCTCAACGAGATCGTGGGTGGCAGTGTGTTCACTCATCTCACGTTCGGCTTGATGGATGGATGGTGGGCTTACCAGGACGAGGCCTTGCGCTGCCTGGGGGCCCCTGCCCTGTCGCCACAGGGATGGTTCAGAGCCTTGCAAGACGAGGGATTTGAGCGCATCAGTCATCCCGCCAGCCTGGCGCATGGCCTGGGCCAGCAGGTGGTGGTGGCTTTCAGCGATGGCCTGGTCCAGACCAGTTGGTCGAGCGCCAGTTCCACGCCAAGTCCCTCCTCGCCACTTTCCAAGGCGGTTGTTGCCCCTTCATTGATTTCCGATTGATCCATCATGACCACTGCATTTCAAATCAGGCAGGGCGTGCGCTCTTGCGTGGCCGAGCTCTTGAAAATGAACCCGGCGGACATCAAGGACGATGCGGCCTTCTCCGACCACGGTGTTGATTCGATCGTGGCTGTCGGCCTGATCAAGAAGATCAACTCAGCGTTGGGTTTGACGCTGCACACCACGGTCCTGTTCGACCATGGCACGGTGAATCAACTGGCTTCGCACATCATGGTCGAGCACCCAGAGTTGATCGCATCGTTGGCGGGTCAACCGGATGAGGCATTGGCGGCAGTGGCCGAGTCGCCGCGAGAGATGGGCAAGTCAGGGGATGTACTCCACCGGCCGGTGGGGCCTGCAACGGTCCCTCCGTTTGAGATTGATTGGGCGGCATTGGTCGCCGGGCTCAAGCCCGGCCAGCCTCCAATTGCCGGGGGCAGCCCTTTGAAGGCGTCGGTCGAGCCGATCGCCGTGGTCGGCCACAGTGGCCGCTACGGCCGGGCGAACACGGTTGAGGAACTGTGGGACCACGTGGCCCGTGGAGAGCATTTGATCGAACCGGTCTCCCGTTGGGACCTGGCCGCTCATTTCTCGTCGGAAGTTCCCTACTGCCGCGAAGGAAGCTTCCTCAAGGACATCGATGCCTTCGACGCACGGTTTTTCAACATTTCCGGCCTGGAGGCATCCGTCATGGATCCCTTGCAGCGCCTGTTCCTGGAGGAGTCCTGGCGGGCACTGGAAGATGCGGGCTATGCAGGCGTGGGCCCCGGGGGGATGAATTGCGGGGTTTACGCTGGTGTTTGCAAGGGTGACTACCTCAACCTCATCAAGGACGGTCCGGCGCAGACCGTTTGGGGCAATGCGGGTGCGGTCGTGCCGGCGCGCATCGCTTACCTCCTGGATCTGCAAGGTCCCGCGATCGCGGTCGACACGGCGTGTTCCAGCTCCTTGGTGGCCATTCACCTGGCGTGCCAGGCCCTGCGCACTGGCGAGATCGACATGGCCCTGGCGGGTGGTGTTTTTCTGCAAAGCACGGCTGAATTTTTCTTGCTGTCCTTGCGGGCCGACATGCTCTCGCCGGATGGGCGCTGCCATGCATTTGATGACCGCGCCAATGGCTTCGTGCCCGGCGAGGGTGTGGGCGCCGTGGTGCTCAAGCGCTTGTCCGACGCCCTGGCCGACGGGGACCACATCCATGGCGTCATCGTGGGGACGGGCATCAACCAGGACGGAGCGACGAATGGTTTGACGGCCCCCAGCGCGCGTTCTCAGGAACGGCTAGAGCGCGAGGTGTATGACAGGTTCGGGGTGCACGCCGACGACATTCAGTTGGTCGAGGCTCACGGAACCGGAACCCGACTGGGCGACCCCATCGAATACCAGGCCTTGACGCGCGCATTCCGCAAAGACACGCAGCGACAAGGCTATTGCGCCATCGGCTCGGTGAAGACAAACATCGGACACACCGTCGCAGCCGCCGGCGTGGCGGGGTTGAGCAAGCTGCTCATGGCCTTGAAGCATCGAAAGTTGCCTCCCAGCCTGAATTTCGAAAAGGGCAATGCGCACATTGATTTTGAGGCGAGCCCCTTTTTCGTCAACACCCGATTGCGGGATTGGGTTGTGCCGCCAGGCGGTGTTCGCCGCGCAGTCCTGAGTTCATTCGGCATCAGTGGAACCAATGCGCATTTGGTGTTGGCTGAAGCCACCCATGCGGTGCCCGCGTCCCCTGCACGTGTCGGCTACCTGATCGCCTTGTCTGCGCAATCGGACGAGCAATTGCGGACGCAAGTTCAGCAGTTCATGCTGCATTGCCAGCGCGAGCAGAAGGTGGACCTGGGCCACGTGAGCTTCACCCTGTTGACAGCCCGCAGGCACTTCGCCCGCCGTTTTGCCTGTGTTGTGGGCCACCCCGATGAGCTGCGTGATTGCCTGAGCGCATGGCTGGAAGGCAAAGCCCACGAGCGGGTTCTTGTTGGCAGCAGCAGGCGGCTGGCACAGCAGGACCTGGTCGAGCTTGATTCGCAGGCTGCCGAGAGGCTTGCCGCGTGCAAGGCGGCCACGAGCGATGCGCATCTTTTGAGCGCTTTGCTGAGCTTGGCGGCATGCCATGTTGGTGGCGCGACCATTGACTTCAACCCCCTGTTTTCAGGTGCGCGACATGTCCGTGTCAGTTTGCCAACCTATCCATTTTCCAAAGACCGTTATTGGGTCGCGGCTGACGAAGAGCGTCATGACCATGGTGGCTCCTCGGCGCACCTGCACCCGCTGGTTCAGCGCAATACCTCGAATTGGCGTGGACCCAGGTACAGCTCCACGCTGACAAGAAGCGACTTCTTCCTGAGCGACCACCGCGTTAGCCAGCACCCGGTCTTGCCGGGTGCTGCCTACCTGGAGATGGCCCGGACGGCCGTGGTCCAGGCGCTCGAAGGCGGGCTTGATGGGAAGCTTTTGTGTTTGAAGGAAATCGTGTTCCTGGCACCGCTGGTAGTGGATGAGCTGGCCGTTGAGGTCCACGTCGTGCTGGACGTGCGTGATGGCGGCATGGTGCGTTTTCAAGTCCAAAGCGGGGCACTCGGGGAGAGGCTTCACTGCGAGGGGATGGTCGTGGGGATGGAGGCTGGTGAGCAGCCCTCGATCAAGCTTGACACCTTGCGGGGACACCCAGTCTCTTCAACCATGGACCGCGCCGAGTGCTATGCCGCATTCGCGAAGATGGGCCTGGACTATGGCGCCGCGCATCAGGGGGTGAAGACCATTTCCCTGTTGGGTGATGCCCAAAATGGACTGATTGCTCTCGGAGAGATCGAATTGCCCGAGGTGGTTCGTAACACCCGGCACAAGTTTGGCTTGCATCCGAGTCTGGTCGATTCGGCCCTGCAATGCTGCATTGCCCTCATGCCGGCGTTCGGTGAAGGCACGAAGCCGTTGTTGCCGTTTGCCCTTGAGTCGGTCGAGGTGCACGCCGACGTTCCCGCGCAAGCGTGGGTCAAGGCGGTGTTCCATGGCTCGGCGGCTTTGATGGCCTCCGAGCAGACTTTCAATGTCGACATCGCCGATGAGTCGGGTCGGGTGTGCTTGAGCTTGCGCGGTTTGCGCTGCCGCATGGTGGGCGGCCTGGTGGGCGATGCCACGGTGGCTCCGACTGTGCTTATGCGGCAGCTTCAATGGCAGCCGCAGGCCTTGCTCCCGACCGAGGGGGCGACCGGTGGACTCCCGTCCGATCACCGGGTCTGGCTCATCGGTGGCTTGGCGGCGGAGGGCTTGTCAGACGCGGCTTGGGTCCGAGCCCTGGGCGACGAACTGCCTGGCGCACGCATTGAGGTGTTCCACGATCATTTCTCCGATGGCCTGTCCGCCGCGCTGGCCTATGGCGCTCATGCGCGCGACATGCTGCGCGCCTTGCAAGGCACCCTGCGAGACGGCCATGATGGCCCCGCTTTGATTCAACTGCTGGTGCCGGCTGGCGCCGCGCAGGCTTTGCAGCAAGGCCTGGGTGCGATGCTCAAGAGTGCCTGGCACGAACGTCCTCAACAGGAAGTTCAGATGATCACGCTGGAGCGTGGTTTGCCTCCCGAGGACCTGGCCCGTTGTGTTCTCGACAATGCGCGATCCCGGAGTATGGACATCCGCTACATCGATGGTCAGCGGCAGGTGCTTGAGCTGCTTGAGTTGCCTGCCCCCAGGCCCGGTGACTGGGCGTGGCGAGCGGATGGGGTTTACCTCATCACAGGGGGTTTGGGCGGCCTGGGGCGTCTGGTGGCGCAAGACCTGGCGTCCCGGGTGCCGGGCGTTCGGCTGATCCTGACGGGCAAAAACTCCACAGGCGCTCGGCATGACGCGATCCTGCGTGCGCTGCATGGGGCTGGTGCCTTTGCCGAACAGGTCCGGTTCGATGCTGGCGAACCCGAAGGCGCCAGAAAACTGGTGAGTGGCGTGCTGGCCCGGCATGGTCGCCTGGATGGCGTCATCCATTGTGCGGGTGTGCTTCGCGACAGCTTTGTTCTCAAGAAGACCGAACAGGAACTCTCGGAGGTGTTCAGCCCCAAGGTGGATGCCGCTGTGGCACTGGATGAGGCCACCGCTGACCTGCCGCTCCAGTGCTTTGTGCTCTTCTCGTCGATGGCGGGTCTGGTTGGCAATGTCGGGCAAGCCGACTATGCCGCGGCCAACGCCTTCCTGGACGCTTTTGCGCTTGAGCGCGCCAACCAGGTCAGGCAAGGAGTCCGCAGCGGTCGGACCCTGGCCATTTCCTGGCCCCTGTGGCAAGAAGGCGGGATGCAGGTCGATGGCGAAACCCGTGAACGCCTGTGGCGCACGCTCGGCTTGTCGCCTTTGAGCGCCCAGTCGGGCCTGGCAGCTTTGCAAGGGGCCATGGCTGGGCAGGCCGCGCAGGTGGTGGTGCTGGCTGGAAACGAAGGGCAGATCCTCCAGCGTCTGCCGAACGTTTGGCTTCGTGCCGAAGCCATGCCAGCACAGCAGGCGTCTGCCCGTGAGGGGGGCGGGCCTGGGGCGTCCGCCATCGCCGTGTCCATGGGCGATCTCAAGGACCGCATGGTTCGCCATCTGAAGGGCGTGTTCTCGTCCACCCTCAAGGTTCCGGTGGGGCGCATTGATGCCCATGATGCGATGGCGCAGTTCGGCATCGACTCCCTGATGGCGATGGAATTGACCAGGAAGTTGGAGCAGAGTTTCGGTGCCCTGCCGAAGACCCTGTTCTTCGAATACCAGAGCATGGATGGCCTGGCGGACTATTTCGTCCGGTCGCATGCCGGAAAACTCACCGCGCTGCTGGGAGGAGACCGTGGTGCCTTGCAGCCGGTGTCCTCGACTTCGCCGATGGCGGATGTTCGGCGGATCGCGCCCCCGTCGGCTCGGCCTTTCGGCGGGTTCCTGCCCTCGAACGGGGCTTCCAAGGATGACCATGGCCCGCTGGACGTGGCGATCATTGGTGTGAGCGGGAGGTACCCGAACGCGAGGACGTTGAAGGAGTACTGGGAGAACCTGAAGGGGGGTGTGGATTGCATCAGCGAGATACCCAAGAGCAGGTGGGACCATGACAAGTATTTCG
>NZ_JAUSAR010000064.1 GCF_030652515.1 Aquabacterium sp.
CGGAGGCGGGCGGGGCGACTTCGGGGGCGTCGAGGAGCGGAGGCCACGGCGGGTTGCCCCTCGCGCAGCGAGGGGTCGGCGAGGACTGTTTGAGCTGCCGAAGGACAGCGAGTTCCGCAGCCGCCCGCCGTGGCCGAGCACCGCAGAGCAGTCCGCCGCAACGCGGTGGACCGCCACCATAGGAGCCCCGCCCGCCTCCGACTCATCCCCGCCCCGCGCTGCCCAGACAAAGCGCCCTGTCTCAAAACATCAATGCATCAATGCATGCTGTGCACAATCGCGCCAATCATCACCAGCCCCACCACCAGCCAGAACAACTGCAAGAAGGTATCGCGCCAACTCAGCCGCTTCTGCAGTTGCGGAATCAGGTCGGCCACCGCCACATAGATGAAGCTGCTGGAAGCCACCACCATCATGTAGGGCAGGTACTCCTGCCAAGGCGCGATCAGCACGTAACCCAGCACACCCCCCACCACCGCCGCCAAGCCTGAAATCCCGTTGTAGACCAGCGCCCGTGTGCGAGAGAAACCAGCGTTCAACAGCACGATGTAGTCGCCCACCTCTTGCGGGATCTCGTGCGCGATGATGGCCAGCGCCGTCACCAGGCCCACTTGCGGATCGGCCAGGAAAGCCGCCGCGATCAGCACCCCATCGCAGAAATTGTGGATGCTGTCGCCCACCAGCACGCTCCACCCCCCGCGCCCCGCCTGGTCGGCATCGAAGCCATGGTGATGGTGGTGGTCATCGTGCTCATGATGGTGCCCATGGCGATACAGCTCGGCCTTCTCAAGCAGGAAGAAGAACATCAGCCCCAGCAGCAAGGTCATGAACAAGGCATGGGGCGCTGCGCTGGACTCAAAGGCCTCGGGCAGCACGTGCAGCAGGGCCGTGCCCAGCAAGACCCCGGTCGACAGGCTCACCAGGTGGCGAACAATGAGGCTCAGGAGAGGGGCCGACAGGGCTGCGGCCAGCACCACGGAAGTCACGCCGCCCAACAAGGTGGCCAATACGATGTAAATCAAGGTCATCATCGGATCTTAGC
Source organism: Aquabacterium sp. (assembly GCF_030652515.1). GTDB lineage: Bacteria > Pseudomonadota > Gammaproteobacteria > Burkholderiales > Burkholderiaceae_C > Aquabacterium. The sequence goes on from NZ_JAUSAR010000064.1 coordinate 1,043, forward strand.
AATGCTGTCAACCGTCAAGTCACACATTGCGAAGACAATGATCAATATGAACACGAACACCGCCGCCAAGACGATGCGAGCCACCTCTTTTCCCCTCGAAGCCAGTGAATGGCCGCATTTGTTGGCCTCGATCGACATGGGCTCCAACAGCTTCCGGCTGGAGATCGCCGAGTTGAGCAAAGGCCGCTACAAGCGGATCGATTATTTGAAGGAAACCGTGCGCCTGGGCGCCGGCCTGGATGCCCAAGGCTTGCTGACCGAAGACGCCACCCAGCGCGGCCTGGCCTGCCTGGCCCGCTTTGCCCAACGCCTGAAAGGCTTCGCGCCCTGGCAGGTGCGTGCGGTGGCCACGCAGACCCTGCGCGAGGCCCGCAACCGCGATGCCTTCCTGGCCCGCGCCTACCAGGTGCTGGGTCACGAGATCGAAGTGATCTCTGGCCGCGAAGAAGCCCGGCTGATCTACCAGGGCGTGGCCCGCCTGCAGCCCAATGAGCTGCCCCGCCTGGTCATCGACATCGGCGGCCGCTCCACCGAGATGATCCTGGGCCATGGCCGCAGCGCCCTGCGCGCCGAATCGTTCCGGGTGGGCAGCGTCAGCCTGTCGATGGCGCACTTTCCGCAAGGCCGGTTCACGGCGCAGGCCTTTCGCAGCGCCCAGATCGCAGCGGGCGCCGAGCTTGAAGAAGCCCTGAGCCCCTTTGCCCGCGCCAACTGGAAAGAAGCGCTGGGCTCGTCCGGTACCGTGGGCGCCGTGTCTCAAATCCTGGTGGCCAATCAGATCAGCGATGGCTGCATCACGGCCGATGGCTTGCGCTGGTGCATGGAGCAATGCTTGCAAGCCGGGTCCATGGACGCCCTGGCCCTGGCCGGCCTGAAGCCCGAGCGCAAAGCCGTGCTGGGTGGCGGTCTGTCGATCCTGTACACGCTGGCCATCCACTTCGGCATCGAATCCCTGCGCCCCGCCAAGGGCGCCTTGCGCCAGGGCGTGATCTTCGACCTGGAAGAGCGCATCGAGGCAGCGAGCAACCAGCGCCAGCACGACCAGCGCGACACCTCGGTGCGCGAACTGCAAAGGCGTTTCCATGTGGACCTGTCGCAAGCCGACCGCGTTCGTCAACGCGCCCTGGCGCTGTGGGAAGGCCTGCATGAAGACGGCACGCATCAGGCCGACAGCGATGCCGCGCGCGAACTGGGCTGGGCCAGCGCCGTGCACGAGATCGGCATGATGGTGTCGCACCACGACCACCACCGCCACAGCGCCTACCTGCTGGGCCACGTTGATGCACCCGGTTTTTCACAATCGCAATTGCGGCACTTGGCGGGGCTGGTGCTGGGGCAGCGCGGTGAGTTGACCAAGCTGGCCGACCACCGGCAAGACACCGGCCTGATGAACCAGGTGCTGTGCCTGCGCCTGGCCACCATCCTGCACCACGCGCGCACCGCCTTGCCCGCCAAGGTGGCGCAGTTGCGCACCTCACGCGGCAAAGCCGTGTTGACGCTGGAAGAGAAATGGGCCCAGCAAAGCCCACGCACGATGCACCTCTTGACGGAAGAAGCGCAGCGTTGGGCCAGTCAGGGTGACCGCACCCTGGTCATCAAGACTGAGGCTTGACGGCGCCTTTCTTGGCGGGCTTCTTGGCCGACTTGGCCACGGGCAGGGCCTTGCGGTAGACCGGACCCCACATGGGGTGCCCGGCTTCCGCCTTGGTCAGGGCAAAGCTGGGGTCTGCCGCCCGCGCCGCCTTGAAGGCCTTGGCGCAAGCGGATTCGCGGCGGCTGGTGCAGTAGATGAAGGCCAGGTGCTTGTGTGCCGTGGCCACATCGGCAGGCGCTGTCAAGCCAGCTTGCAATGCGGTGTTGAACTGGGTCTCGGCAATCGTGTACTGCGCGGCCTGGTAGGCCTTGAGGCCTTGCGCCAAGGCGGCATCGGCGGGCGTGACCACAGGCGCAGGCGGCGCCACCACGACGGGTGCTGGCGCTGAAGCCACCAGGTTGGGCGGCACTGGCGCATCCTTCGGGGGCGTGGTGCACGCGGACAACACCAACACAGCCACCACGGTGGTCAGGCGTTTGAAAGCGAAATGGGCAGGAATGCGCATGGAGCCTCGCGGTCAGAATTGGTGGTGGATGCTGACCGGCGCGCCAGCCTTCACATCCACCGTCTTGCGCAGGGGTGGTGCGTCGCCGTTGCGGATGGTCAAGGTGTGCTTGCCAACGGGCAGCTTGAGTTGCGTCATGGGCGGCGTCACGCCCAGAGATCGGCCGCCTTCAAAAACCTCGCCCCAAGGGCTGATGGTCAGCTTGACGACGCCGGTTGGCAAGGCCGCAGGCTTGGCGACGCTGGCGGCTGGCTCCGCAGGCACTGAAGCGTCGGCGCTCGCCGAGGTGGCGTCCATAGCCTCGCTGGCCGCAGGGATGGGCGCCACGGCCAGCGGTTCGGCAGGCGCAGGGGTTGGTGCGGCCCCTGCCAGCACCGCGGCAGGCACCGGCACGATCGGCGTGGCGGTCGGCAGCACCTTGGGCACGGCGGGCACCACGGCCACCACCGCCTCATCAGGTTTGGCACTGGAGCGCTCCTGCCAGACAAACCAGCCCAGACCGCCCAACGCCGTCAACCAACCGGCCGCCGCCAAGGACCACATCCAGGATCGCGAGACCTTCTGACCAGCCTTGCTGGAGCCCGCCGCCCTTGACGACGACAAGGCGCCGGATCCGGATTGCGGCACATCACCTTGCTGGCTCAACCAGTCGCGCAAGGCCTGCGACAAAGCACGGGCCGAGCGCGTGCGCGCCGTGACATCACGTTCCATGGCCTTGGCCACGATCTCGGACAAGGCCTTGGGCACCTCGGGATTGAGTTCGTGCGGCGCAGGCACCTCGCCCTTCAAGACCGCGTAGGCGATCTCGTCCAGGCTGTTGCCGGTGAAGGGCCGCTTGGTGGTGAGCAGTTCGTACAGCACCACACCCAGCGAGTACACATCGGCACGCCGGTCCGTCGGCTCCTGCCGCACTTGCTCTGGCGCCATGTAGTAGGGCGAGCCGCCAAACACTTCCTGGAACCGGCTTTGCTCGTCATCGCGGCTCATGGATTCGGCCTGGCGGATGCGCGCAATGCCAAAGTCCAGCACGCGGGGTGAGGTGCGCCCCACCATGAAGATGTTGGCCGGCTTGATGTCGCGGTGGATCACGCCCTTGTGGTGGGCGTAGGACAAGGCGTCGGCCACGCGCCGCACGATCAAGGCGGCCTGCGCGGGCGTGGGCTTCCAGCCCAGGGTGAGCAGTTGGCGCAGGTCTTTGCCGCGCAGCAACTCCATCGCGATGTAAGTGCCCTGCTCGCTCAAGCCCGCGTCGTACATGGTCACGATGTGCGGGTTGTTCAGGCTGCCTGCGGCCTTGGCCTCGTTCAGGAACAAGGCGTTGAACTGCTCGCGATTCTCGGCAGGCAGGTCCACGTTCAAGGTCTTGATGGCGATCAGGCGCGACAGCAGCGGGTCGTGCGCCGCGTAGACCGTGCCCAGGCCGCCCGCGCCAATCTTGTACTTCAGCGCATAGCGGCCAATGTGCCCGATGGTGGGCAGCAAATCGGGCCGGGCCTTGGGGACTTCGCTGGGGTCGGGCTCGGGCAGCGGGCGCGTCTGTGCAACGGTGTCCGGGTCGTCGCCGGGAATGGGCTCGCCATCCTCGTCCAGAGGACGAGTCACCGCCGGGTTGAAGTCAGACGCGGCCACAGTGTCAGCGCGGCCCCGAGCGTGTGGAGCGCACTTCGTCAGGACGCAGTACCGGCGCCAGGTGGTCCAGCACGCCGTTCACGTACTTGTGCCCATCGGTGCCACCGAAACTCTTGGCCAGCTCGACCGCCTCGTTGATGGCGACCTTGTAGGGCACGTCCATGCAATGGGTCAGCTCGTAAGCGCCGATCCACAGCACAGCATGCTCTACCGGCGACAGCTCCTTGACCGGACGGTCCAGGAACTTGGACAGCGCTTCGTCGAGTTGCACATGCTGGTCGATGCAACCGTGCAGCAAGGCGTCGTAATGCGCGCGGTCGGACTTGGCGAACTCTTCCAGCTCGCGCACATGCGCATCGATGCTGCTGGCGTCACGGCTGTTCAACTGCCACTCGTACAGGCCTTGCAGCGCGAATTCGCGGGCGCGGCGGCGAGATGACTTGGCACGGTCGCGACCAGGCACGCCACCCGCGGTCTTGCGGGCCGGGCGCGCGGCAGGGGACGTGCCAACGGCGTCGTCCTTGGGGGTCTCGGGAATGCTCACAGCAGGTCGTCCAGCAAATTGGCCATTTCAACGGCAACGCGGGCCGCATCACGGCCCTTTTCTTCCACACGGGCTTCGGCCTGGGCCTGATCTTCCACCGTCAGGATGGCATTGGCAATCGGCAGGTGGTGGTCCAAACTGACCCGGGTCACGCCCGCACCACTTTCGTTGGCCACCAGTTCAAAGTGGTAAGTCTCGCCACGGATGATGCAACCCAGGGCGATCAGGGCGTCGAAACGCTCGCTGTCGGCCATGGCTTGCAAGGCGGTTGGCACCTCCAGGGCGCCAGGCACGGTGACGTGCTGGATGTGCTTGGCAACCACCCCCAGGGCGACGAGTTCGTTGATGCAGAACTCGGCCAGTCGGCCGGTCAGATCGTGGTTGAAACGAGCCTGGACGATCCCGATGCGCAATTCGCGCCCGTCGAGTCGGCCGGCTTGTCCTTTGTCAGCGCCTTGCATGTGTTGTGGTCCTGAAAAAAGAGCGAGTGGGGGTCAAAAAAAGAACGAAGGAAGAAAAAATCAGTGCGAGGGCGCCAGGGTTTGGCCATCGGCCGTGAGGAAGCCGGTGACCTCCAGGCCGAAGCCCACCATGCTGGGCAGGCGTTGCTGGTTGCCCAGCAGCTTCATGCGTTGAACGCCCAGGGTGCGCAGGATTTGCGCGCCGACGCCGTAGGTGCGCAGGTCAGGTGGGGTGCGGGGGACTTCGCCGGGGTTGGTGGGCAGCAGGCGGTCCATCAACCGAACAGACTCTTCGCCCGCATTCAGTAACACGACCACACCACGACCGGCGTCTTGCACCGCGGCCAAGGCCTTGGGCAGCGGCCAAGAGTGGCTAGGCGCACCCGCGTCCAGCCAGTCCAGCACCGACAAGGGCTCGTGCACACGCACCATCACCTCGTCCGTGCAACTCCACTGGCCCAGGCTCAAGGCCAGGTGGATGCCGCCCATGCGGTCGCGGAACACCTTGGCGTCGAAGTTGCCTTCCGGGGTCACCATGGGGCGCTCGCCCACGCATTCGATCAGCGATTCATTGCGGCTGCGGTATTCGATCAGGGCGGCGATGGTGCCGATCTTCAGGCCATGCTCTTTGGCGAAAACTTCCAAGTCCGGCAAGCGGGCCATGGTGCCGTCGTCCTTCATGATCTCGCAGATCACCGAGGTGGGCGACAGGCCGGCCATGCCTGCCAGATCGCAACCGGCCTCCGTGTGACCAGCACGCATCAGCACGCCGCCATCCTGCGCCTGCAGGGGGAAGATGTGGCCCGGCTGCACCAGATCGGTGGCCTTGGCATCGCGCGCCACGGCGGCCTGCACGGTGCGGGCGCGATCGGCGGCTGAAATGCCGGTGGTCACACCCTCGGTGGCCTCGATGGACACGGTGAAGGCCGTGCCATGCTTGGTGCCGTTGCGCGTGGCCATGGGCGGCAATTGCAGCCGCTCGCACCGGTCGCGCGTCAGCGTCAGGCAAATGAGGCCACGGCCGAAGCGGGCCATGAAATTGATGGCCTCGGGCGTGACGTGGTCAGCCGCGAGGACCAGATCGCCTTCGTTTTCGCGGTCTTCTTCATCCACCAGGATGACCATGCGACCAGCGGCCAATTCGGCGATCAGCTCAGGAATAGGGGATATGGGCATCCCGCGATTGTAGGCGGGCGGGCTGGCTTATTGCCGCAAAACACCGGGGAAACCCGGTCGAAACCCCGCATTCATGGCGCGATTCGGCCCGCGCTGTTCAACATTCTTTCCACATAGCGGGCGATCAGGTCGACTTCCAGGTTGACCGGGGACCCCGCCTTGAGCTGGCCCAGGGCCGTGTTCTCCACAGTGTGGGGGATCAGGTTGATGCTGAACTCGGCCTGGCCATCGGCCTGGTCTTCCACGCGGTTGACCGTCAGGCTCACGCCATTGATGGTGATCGAGCCCTTGTAGGCCAGAAAGCGCGCCAAGCTTTGGGGCGCGCGGATGCGCAACTCCCAGGACTCGCCCACCGGGGCGAAATGGCTCACAGTGCCCACGCCGTCCACATGGCCGGTGACCAGATGCCCGCCCAGGCGGTCATGCGCACGCAGGGCTTTTTCCAGATTCACCGGGCCTAACGATCCCAAGCCCACCGTGCGGGCCAGGCTTTCGGCCGACACGTCGATGGTGAAGCGCGCAGCGGGCGCATCGAAGGTGGTCACCGTCATGCAAGCGCCATTGATGGCAATGCTGTCGCCCAGGCCCACGTCGTCCACGAAACCGGCGGGCGTCTGCAAGGTGAGGCGGCGCCCATGGCTGGGGTCAGCCCCAAGCGCCTGTGATTCGATGATCTGGCCAACGCCAGTGATGATGCCGGTGAACATGGGTGGAGCAAAGCCTGTGTATGAAAACTAGAAATGTTCGCGGCCCGGTGGCCGGGCGATTACCCGAAGGTCATCGCCGACCATGGTCGCATCACGGAATGACAAAGCCCAGGCATCCGACAACTGCGCCAGGGGCGGCAAGGCAGCCAGACCGCGTCCGGGGCCGATCAACTTGGGCGCAAGATACAACAAAAGCTCATCGACCAGATCCTGTTCGATGAACGCGGCATTCAACCGTGCACCCGCCTCCACGTGCAGTTCGTTGACGCCTCGGCGGGCCAGATCCTGCAGCACGAAAGGCAGATTAACCTGGGAGTGAGGGCTTTCAGGCGCGGTGACCAGTTCGGCGCCAGCGTCTCGCAAGGCTTGTTGGCGAGCCTGCGCAGCAGACTCTCCCGATGAGGCCAGCCCATAGATCAGAACCTTGCCCGGCGCAGCCAGCAAACGGGCCGAGGGCGGCGTGCGCCATCGCGAATCCAGCACCACGCGTGACGGCTGCGACACCGTTGACACTTCTCGCACATCCAGGCGGGGGTCATCGTCCAGCACCGTGCCGATGCCGGTAAGAACCGCCGCCGAACGGGCTCGCCAGGCGTGGCCATCCGCCCTTGCCGCCGGGCCTGTTATCCACTGGCTTTGCCCGTTGTCCAGCGCAGTGCGTCCGTCCAGCGACCCGGCCACTTTCAGCCGCACCCAGGGGCGATTTCGCACCATGCGGGACAGGAACCCCAGATTGAGCTCGCGGGCCTCCTGCGCCTGCGGATCATCCGCAGGCAGCACGTCTACCTTGATGCCAGCCTCTTGCAAACGCCGCACGCCCTCGCCTGCCACCTGAGGATTGGGGTCCAGCAAGGCCACCACCACGCGCGCCAGGCCCGCAGCCACAAAAGCATCGGCGCAAGGCGGCGTGCGGCCATGGTGCGAACAGGGTTCCAGGGTGACGTAGGCGGTGCCTCCCTTGGGCGACCAACCGCGCGCCTGACCATCTCGCAAGGCCATGACCTCGGCGTGCGGGCCGCCCGCTTGCTGGGTGTGCCCCCGGGCCATCACCTCCCCTTGTGCCGACACCAGCACGCACCCCACCCGTGGGTTGGGGTCGGACAGCCCGATGGCCTGGCGGGCCAGCGTCAAGGCTTGCGAAATGAAGAGCTGATCGGACATGCGCGTTACCACTTAGAGTCGCCTATCTTGCCCGACAAAACGACCGCTGGTCGGCCGCTGAGCGCCGCGCGTCGGATGCCAACTGTTCACGAAAAGCACGGCCGTGCACAATCTGAACGATGAATAAACGTGCATTTCGACACATGAACATCAGGGGCAAGGGCTTCACGCTGGTGGAACTGATGGTGACGGTGGCCATTTTGATCATCTTGCTGGCCATTGGGGTTCCGTCAATGCAGCAATTTTTGCAAAACCGACAGGCCCTGGCCCGGGCAGACAACTTTGCTTCAACCTTAAAGTTCGCGCGCTCTGAAGCCATCAAAAGAGGCAAGCGCGTGGCAATGTGCCGAACCACCACTGCAGACACCGTAACGCCGAACTGCAACACCACGGGCACGGACTGGGCAACCGGATGGCTGGTTTTTGAAGACACAGCACCTGTCGATGGCGCATATCAGTTTCAGACTGAGATTCTGCTGAAAGTGCAGCAAGCAGCCTCGGGGCAAGGGCGCCTAGATGTCCCTGCCAATTTGGCAGCCATCTCTTTTACTTCCGATGGACTAGCCCTCGGCAGTCGGGGCACTTTCGTCCTTAGTCCTGACTCAAGCACCACCACGACTGCAGGCAAACGCTGCGTGGTCCTCAGCACCATGGGCAGGGTACGCACCGGCACCATGAAAACCGTCGGCAATGAAACCCAATGCGATCAATGAGACCTACGCTTCCCCCGCGTCAACGTGGCGCCACCCTGATCGAGGTGATGATCTCTGCCTTGATCGTGGCTTTCGGCATGCTGGCCATGATCGCCTTGCAGTCCAACGCCATCAAATACACCAAGACCAGCGAGTATCGCTCCGTGGCTACCTTGCTGGCCAACGATTTGGCAGACCGAATGCGCGTTAATGCGGAGGACGGCGCCATGGCAGGACGATACGACCTGCTGACCGCATATGAGAAGCCGACAACAGTCCCGGCACGTACAGAATGCGCCGCCCCGACCAACTGCACCCCCACAGACCTTGCAACGCGCGATTTGGGCGAATGGAGGCGAGCCCTTTATTTTTCGCTGCCTGGTGGCAATGGGTTTGTGCAATCCGACCCCACAAATCGAGCAGTCAACATCTGGGTCGCATGGCAGGATCCAGATGAAACGGCTCGGCCGGTTGGAGACAACGGTGCGGTCAAAGAATGCCCCGCAGCCTTCCTGCCGACCGCAGGCACTGCAACGCCTCGCTGCATGTATTTCCGCATTGGCATGGCACCGCCACCACCTCCGTCGCTGCCCTAATCCCCCATGAACACCCCCATCCGATTGATCCCTATGGCCCGCCAAGGCCGCTCGCAAGGCATCTCGCTGATTGAACTGCTGATCTCCATGGTCATCGGCCTTGTGGTGGTTGGCGTCACTTTCACCAACTACCTGAACAGTGGCCGAGGCCGCAGCAGCAGTGCAGCGCTTGGCCAGATGGCCGAGGATGCCAACGTCGCCCTCAATTTCATGCGCAAGCAAATCTCCCTGGCCGGGTACAGCGAACCCTTCAGGACCAACGATACAGTGGGACTTGAACGCAAATACACTGGCCGGAGCGTCTTTGGTTGCAACGATGCATTATTCGCGGCCTTGCAGATCCCCACCATTGGCCAACTCAGTTGCGGTGCTGCGGCGGCAAACTCCGATGCCATTGCCGTAGCCTATGAAGCCACGAGAGACAACGCCATTGTCAACGCAGACACCAACAGGCCGCGCGACTGCATCGGTTCAGGCGTGGCCCCAACCGCCGCTGCTGGAATAGCACCCAATATCGTTCCGGCCTATTTCCTGGCTGAAAGCCGCATTTACATTGCAAACAATACCTTGATGTGCCAGGGCAATGGTCAGGGCAACCTGCCCACAGCAGGAAGCGCAACCAGTCCTGCTGTGCCATTGACTACCCCGCCTCAACCGTTGGTAGACAACATCGAAAGCCTGCGCATCACCTACGGTTTATCTGGGATGGTCAAAATCGATCCTCTGCATGCTGGTGAGATGCACATTGCAGGCCGCACTCCAGTCCAGTTCGTGGACGCAAGTGCCGTGGGCGACAACACCTCCACCAGTTGGGATAACGTCGTGGCCGTGAGAGTCTGTATCGTGGTTCGAAGCGAATCCGAAGTGATGGACAGCGTGACCCCCTATTACGGATGCGATGCCATCGATAGCGCGGCAACCACACCCGCTACTACTACACCGCCCGACCGCCGACTTTACCGCGCGTTCTCCACCACGATCATGGTGCAAAACCGCTTGGGCGCGCCTGTACCTGTTTCGGGCACCACCCCAGTGTCGACCCCTCCTGTATCAGGAACCACGCCATGAAGTCCAAGCGTCCACGCCAGCAAGGCGTCGTCCTGATCGTGGTGATGATCATGCTGGTCATCATCGGACTGACCTCCGTCTCCGTCATGCGCAATGCGCTTGATGCAGACCTGATCAGTAACAACGTCCGAGCCGAGTCCTTGGCTACCGAGGCCGCTCAAATAGCCTTGGCATTTTGCGAACAGCAACTCACGACACCCAGCAGCACCCTGACGGTCCAACCAGCTGTTGTCCCTGGGGCAACAGCCCACTGGGCGGTCTTTGGCAATTGGCGGGGCGCGGCGCTCGCCACCACACTGACCAGCGCCCAAGTCAATTCCGCCTTGGCCGCGACTCAACTGGATGGGAGCAGGTTGCCGCAATGCATGGCCGAACTCTCAGGCGATATCACAGGCAGTGGCCGCGTGGTGATCGTCACCGCCCGGGGCTTCAGCCCCGATTACTCGGAAGACGGTGACGGCAGATCATTGTCAGGATCAGCTGTGTGGCTGCAATCCACCGTACGCCTTCAGTAGGGCCAAGAGGACAAACTTATGAAAAACACAACTCAACCCATTAGTGCCAGTCTGCCTCTAGGCCGCAAAGTGATTGCATGCACTGTGGCTGTCGCCTTGCAGCTTGGTTCGATCACCCCGGTATGGGCACAGCTCGCCCAAAAACCACTGATCGCCAGCACGGGCTCAGTCCCCTCGCCCAACATCATGCTCACGATGGACACTTCGGGGTCCATGAACTTCAGGCACATGCCCGAGGGCAGCACCAAGGTCAACGGATTCACCATCAACGTCGAGTATGGCGGGACCTGGCGCGTGCATCCCGATGACAAATATGCTGACAGCGTGCAAACAGCCGGCACCATGCCTGCCAACAAAAACGAAACAGATGATGGCAATCTGCTCAGGCAAATCAAGCTCCGGTCGCCGGACATCAACACAATTTACTACAACCCGAAGCAGCGCTACGTCCCCTGGGCATCGGGGCCAACTAGCCGTTATGCAGACGCCAATATCACGCAAGCCTATATCAACCCATTGGAGCAAACTGCTACAAGCCCATCAGTCGACTTGTCCGCGAATATTTCTGAAACAGAAGCAATCTGCGTCGAAAGATGGGGCAGAATTTGCCTACGATTCGAAAATCAGACCGTCACCAAGTTTTGGCCAGGTTTGTACTACCTGCTGCGAGCCGGTGCTGACCCACGTGTCACTGCCAATTACGTCACTTATGACGTCAATGACTCATCCCTGACCTTCCCAAGGTACCTAGACCGCACCGATTGCAGTAACGATCCTTGCACCCAGGCCGAGGAGCGGAAAAACTTTGCCAACTGGTTTGTCTATTACCGAACCCGAATGCTGCTGGCCAAAGCCGCCATGTCCGAGGCATTCCATGATCTTGAAAACGTTGCTCGAATCGGGTGGACAACCATCAAATGGGCCTCCCAAATCGGGAACAGGTTCAATATTGACGACACCATTGGCCCTCAATACCGCAACACCAACTGGGGCCCCATTCAGGAGCCCGTCAAGCCCCTGAATGCCACCAACCGGCAAGCGCTGCTGAACTCCATCCAAACCAAATGGGACGCTGAAGGCAGCACGCCTTTGCGTATTGCCTTGGACCAAGTCGGCAAGTATTTCATGAACACATCGGCCCACAGCCCCTGGCATGATGATCCGGTGACCGGTGGAGGAAGTCAGTCCTCTTGCCGACGCTCATACAACATCTTAACCACCGATGGCTACTACAACGACGGTCCGGAATTGAATCAGTTCAAGGATTATGCAAGTCAAATCGGAGCCAAGGACTTGGTGGGCGATTTGGACAGCACAGATTCGCCTCCCAATTACACTGCCGATCGACCCTATCGCGACAGGGCATCAAAAACCGATCCCGGGTACAGCAATACCCTGGCCGACTTTGCCCTTAAATATTGGAAAACTGACCTTCAACCGGAGGACAGCAGCAACAATGGCGGCATCCCAAATAATGTACCTTCCACCGAGAATGACCCAGCCACTTGGCAGCATTTGACTCAATTTACAGTGGGAATTGGTGTAACCGGCGTGTACAACTCTTCCAACCGAAATGAGGTTGGAAGCGATTTCTATAAACTAAAGAACGATCCGAGCACGTCATGGCCTGACCCGGGGGCGAGCGATCCAGGCAAGACAGACGACCTTTGGCACGCTGCAGAGAACTCAAGGGGTACCTTTTACAGCGTCAAGGATGCGCAAAGTTTGGCGAAAGCCGTGTCCGAAGCCGTTGGAGAAGCCAAAGAACTTAAGCTGAATGAAGGCGGGGTCGGCTTGGCAAGCCCCGGCTTTCAGGTCGGAAATCGCAAATATGTCCCTGGCTACATAACAGGTTCATGGATTGGCGAACTAAGCGCCTATGAGTTAGACATCAATGGCAAGCAAGTCAGCGAGATTCCTTTGTGGAAAGCAAGCACAGGCGTACCCATCGCCAATCTGCGCAAGTTGTGGATTTGGAATCCCGACGGCCTTGGCGGCGGCATGACTTCTGAATTCAAGTGGGGCACCAATGGCATGGGCGCCACCAATCAGGGCAATCTCACCTCGGGAAGTGAAGCACTTGTCAACTACCTTCGAGGCGACAAGGCCAATGAAGGGGCAGTCACTCCAAAGTTCAGGATACGCAAGGGCCCACTGCCTGACTTCATCAATAGCAATGCAGCCGTTTTAAATAACGGCAACACACCCTTGATTTTTCTGGGTGGCAACGGCGGGTACCTGCACGCATTCAGCAGCGCAGATGGACATGAGGTTTTTGGCTTCGTCCCACGCGGTGTGCTGCCCAACCTGCACCGACTTGCCTCCCAAACCTACGACCACCACTACTACGTTGACGGCCCCATCACCATCGGTAATGCCGACATTGTGACCCGCTCAGACAATCAAATTGTCACCACCACCCCCAGAACCATATTAGCGGGCGCATTGGGGGCTGGTGGCAAGGGAATTTATGCCATCAACGTGACCAACGCCGGCAATGCCAGCCAGCCAGCCGTGATGTGGGACAACACCGTCCCCACGAACAATGATGTGGGTCACATCTTCTCAGCCCCGGAGATTGGCCAATTGCCCAACGGACGGTGGAAGATTTTTGTGGGCAACGGCTATGACAGTCCCAACGGCACTGCAGCACTGCTGGTCATCGACCTGGAGACTGGCGCCATAGACTCGGTGACTGTGGGCAGCGGCACAGGCAATGGTTTGGGCGGCGTCAAACTGGTCCGCAAAAATCAGCAGGTCTTGGCAGCTTACGCAGGAGACCTCAATGGACAACTCTGGCGCTTTGACTACAGCGAAATCGATGGCGGCAAGATGGTTCCTGGCTACGGTGGAAGACCGATCTTCACCGCCCAAGATGGCATCAACCCTCAGCCCATCACCGCAACTCCTGCTGTCTTTTACATGCCTCGAAGTGTCAATTCGGTGAATGGCGGCAATTTGATTCTTTTTGGTACAGGCAAATTGTTGACAGAAGCGGACAAGACAAACACCGCTGTTCAGACCATTTATGGCATCTTGGACAAAATTCCAGAAACCACATCCAGCAGTGGGCAAATCCCGCCTTCCATCTCGAGACTGGAATTAGATCAGGTTTCGATTTCTCGGGCAGCGACCTCCGGCTTCTTGGATGCGAAGTTCTTAAAAACAGTACCCGCTGATAAATGGATGGGGTGGTTCATGGACCTGACCATCCCAAACAGCAGTGCAGGCCAACGCTTGATCTTCCCCATCACGGCCTTGAAGGACTTTGCCCTGATCACGACCCTCGCACCTGCTGGCTCTGCCGCTGAATGCAGCGAAGCTTTCGGCGAAGGTTATGTGTTCCTACTACCCGCCCGTTCGGGCGAACAGTACAAACTTCCTGTACTTGACACCAACGAAAGTGGCGCCGTCACATCTGCGGATTTGACGCATGGCGGACAGTCTATTCCGCCAGGTCCCCAAGCCATCATCACTGATGGCAGCAAAGTCGAACTAGAAAATCCCACAGGGGAGGATTCAGGTCTTACCTATTGCCTCATCGATTGCACCATCATTGACCGCGTCTGGAAACGCCTGATCAATGTTCCCCAACCTGCCGTCTCTCCATGATGAATCGCCCCTGCCAAAACCGCCAGCCAAGAGGATTCACCTTGATCGAGGTGATGATCACTGTGGCCATCATCGGGATCCTCGCCGCGATCGCCTTTCCGTCTTACACAGAGTACATACACCGATCCCGGCGTGCCGAGGCCCAGACTGCGCTCCAACAAGCTGCTCAGTACATGCAGCGGTTTTATGCGGCACACAACAGCTACAGCAACCAACTGAACGGAACGGCCCACACCAGTTTGCCGACAGGACTGGCCCAGGCACCGGCCCAAGGCACTGCCGCCTATAACCTCAATCTGGTGGCAGCTAACACCACCGCCACCACGTACCTGCTGGAAGCCGCCCCCTCAGCTACTGGGCCCATGGCCACCGACCGATGCGGCACACTTAGACTCGACCACGTTGGTCGCAAGTTTGTGCTGATCGGCAACACTGACACCCCCGCCTTGGTTCCCGAATGCTGGAAATGAGCCTGAAATGGAAAGACTGCTATTTCACACTCCCTCCTTCCCCCCCCGCTTCGCCGTCTCCTTGATCGCCGCCACAAACTCACTCACATCGTCAAAGCTGCGATAAACAGACGCAAAGCGCACATACGCCACCTTGTCCAGCTTGCGCAGCTCCTTCATCACCCACTCTCCCAGCTGAGTCGAGTCCACCTCCTTGTCGCCACTCTGGCGCAAGCGGGCCTCAATCGATTCAATCGCCAGGTCCAGCGCCTCGGCACTCACCGGGCGCTTGCGCAACGCCACCATCATCGACCCCTTCAGCTTGGCCCGCTCATAGTCGGTGCGCCGGCCATCGCGCTTGACGATGGCCGGCAGCTCGATTTCAGCGCGCTCATACGTGGTGAAGCGCTTGTCGCACCCTCCACAGCGGCGGCGGCGGCGCGTTGAATCCCCTTCGTCGGAATCACGGGTTTCAACGACCTGGGTATCAGGGTGTGCACAAAAAGGGCAACGCATAGGGAATCCCACTCAGCCTGCATGAAAAAACCCGGCACAGGGGCCGGGTTTCAAGTCAGTCGATCAACGGTAAACCGGGAAATCGCGGGTCAGCGCGGCGACCTTCTCGCGCACACGGGCCAGGTTGGCTTCGTCGTGCGGGTTGTCCAGCACATCGGCGATCAGGTTGCCCACGGCAATGGCCTGCTCTTCCTTGAAGCCGCGCGTGGTGAAGGCGGGGCTGCCCAGGCGGATGCCGCTGGTCACCATCGGCTTTTGCGGGTCGTTGGGGATGCCGTTTTTGTTGCAGGTCATGTGCGCCTTGCCCAGGATGGCTTCGGCTTCCTTGCCCGTCAGGTTCTTGGGGCGCAAGTCCACCAGCATCACGTGGCTCTCGGTGCGGCCCGACACGATGCGCAGACCGCGCTGGGTCAGCGTGTCAGCCAAAGCTGCGGCATTCTTCACCACTTGCTGTTGATAGGCCTTGAACTCGGGCGACAGCGCTTCCTTGAAAGCCACGGCCTTGCCCGCGATCACGTGCATCAACGGGCCACCCTGGATGCCAGGGAAGATGGCGCTGTTGATCTTCTTGGCGATCTCTTCGCCACGCATCAGGATGATGCCGCCACGCGGGCCACGCAGGCTCTTGTGCGTGGTCGAGGTGACGACGTCGGCATGCGGCACGGGGTTGGGATACACGCCCGCCGCGATCAGACCAGCGTAGTGGGCCATGTCGACCATGAAGTAGGCGCCAATCTCCTTGGCGATCTTGCCAAAGCGCTCAAAATCGATGCGCAGCGCGAAGGCCGACGCGCCCGCGATGATCAGCTTGGGCTTGTGCTCGCGCGCCAGGCGCTCCATGGCCTCGTAATCGATGTCTTCCTTGGCATCCAGGCCGTAGCTCACCACGTTGAACCACTTGCCCGACATGTTCAAAGGCATGCCGTGGGTCAGGTGGCCCCCTTCGGCCAGGCTCAGGCCCATGATGGTGTCGCCGGGCTGAAGCAGGCCGAAGAACACGGCTTGGTTGGCTTGCGAGCCAGAGTTGGGTTGCACGTTGGCGTATTCGGCGCCAAACAATTGCTTCAGGCGGTCGATGGCCAGTTGCTCGACCACGTCCACGAACTCGCAACCACCGTAGTAGCGCTTGCCGGGATAGCCTTCGGCGTACTTGTTGGTCAGCTGGGAACCCTGCGCCTGCATCACGGCGGGCGAGGTGTAGTTTTCCGAGGCGATCAGCTCGATGTGGTCTTCCTGGCGCTTGTTCTCAAGCTGGATGGCAGACCAGATCTCGGAATCAACGTTGGCCAGGGTTTGTTGGGCGCGGTCAAACATGAAAGGCAGTCCTCTTCAGTCGTGTGAAGACCCACCGCAGCACATCATTGCTGCCAGAGGGCTGCCCAGGCGAACGGCGCAACAGCAGCCAGGCCAGATGCCTGGTGCCGGCCGCGCTTCCCGGTGGTTCACCACCTCAGGCCCCATTTGCAAATCGGGGCCGTCTATCGCCAGTCGCGCGGCAAGTGTGAATTGTATCGGACCTGGCGCCTCACTGCGCCATGGCCACCTGTTCGGCCCTGCGGATGGGGGCCGTGTCGCTGGCAGAGGGCGCCGTCGGCATGGCCGCAGGCGGGATCACTACGGCGGCAGGTGCGGGATGGCCGCCCTGCACGGCCGCCTCAGGCGTGGTCGAGACCGCCGCCGGCGGCAGCATCTGGGGTGCCGACGATTCAGCCTGAACCATGGTCTGCGCAGGCGTGGAAGCATTCGTGGGCACCTTCTGCCCAGCCACCACCTGCTTCAAGAAAGACTGCTCAGACAGCACGCGATAGGCATAGCCCCCATCGGTGGACAGATTCGCAGCGCCCACGTAATACTTCAGGCCACCCTCCAGGCTGCCCGCCCGCTGGATGCATTCCTTGAGGACCTGCACGCCCACGCGCAAATTGGTCACCGGGTCAAAGGCGGCATTCTGCCCACCAAAGATCTGGTACTTGTCGTGGTGGATGCGCGTCATGACCTGCATCAGGCCTTGGGCACCCACGTGGCTTTGCGCAAAGGGGTTGAAGCTCGATTCGATCGCCATGATGGCCAGGATCAAGGTGGGCTCAACGCCCGCGCGGCGGCCCACGTCCCAGGCTTCTTGCACCAGACGGCTCACAGGCTCGGGCGCCACGCTGTAGCGGCGCGACAGCCAATAGGCGACGGCGGCCTGTTGACGGGTCAGGTCGGCCGGATTGATGGCTGTGGCGCGCTGAATGGCTTCAGGCTCGGCCATGGCCAGCAACACGTCATTGAGTTCGGGATCCACCACCACCTGGGTGCGGGCCGTGGCACGGTCCACCAACCAGCTCAGCACCTGGCTTTCCAGGCCATGGCGCACATCGTCACGGCCCGACAAAAACACCACCACGGCCACAGCGGCCAAGCCCAACAGGGCCAATGCGTTGTGGCTCACCTGGCGCAAACCAGTCACCACATCCTGCACAAACAAACTCACGCCAGCGCGTGCGGACGAGACCAGCTCGCTCACGTCACGATTCATTGCTGTCATGACACTCCTTTCCTCACCCTCGCTCACTGAATGTCTTCAATGGACGCGATGGCGATAATCACCCCCATGATGGGCACGCCCAATGCTGGCCGTGCTGCGCCTCTAAAGCACAGGGAAAACCCGGATAAAAACACTCCGGGGTCGTTGCGAGCGGATTCTAGGCAAGCCTGTAATAACCAGTCAAGCATAAAGAAGTCACTTCTTATACATAAAAACATGAAATACCGCGACCTTCGGGACTTCGTGTCAGGCCTGGAAAGGCTTGGCGAACTGAAACGTGTGGCAACACCTGTGTCCGTGCGGCTGGAGATGACCGCCATCAGCGATCGCGTGTTGCGAGCGGGCGGACCGGCGCTTTGGTTCGAGCAGCCCACCGGTTTGACACCCCCGCAAACAGGGGGGGCACCGCTTCCGAAAATCCCAGTCTTGACCAATTTGTTCGGCACCCCGCGCC
Source organism: Aquabacterium sp. (assembly GCF_030652515.1). GTDB lineage: Bacteria > Pseudomonadota > Gammaproteobacteria > Burkholderiales > Burkholderiaceae_C > Aquabacterium. Next base: position 19,252 of record NZ_JAUSAR010000064.1, read on the forward strand.
GGGTGGCGCTGGGCATGGGCGCCGACGACGTTGGTGAGTTGCGCGACATTGGCCGCATGCTGGCCAGCCTGAAAGAACCCGAGCCACCCAAGGGCCTGAAAGACGCTGGAAAGCTCTTCAGCATGGCCAAGGCCCTGTGGGACATGAAACCCTCACGCGTGGGCAAAGCGCCCTGCCAGGCGCACGTTCTGGAAGGCGGCGATGTGGACCTGGGCAAGCTCCCCGTGCAACTGTGCTGGCCGGACGACGCCGCCCCCTTGCTGACCTGGGGCTTGGTCGTCACCCGAGGGCCCCAAGGCGTGCCCAAAGCGCGCACACGCCAGAACCTGGGCATCTACCGCCAGCAGTTGATTGGCCCGCGCCAGGTCATCATGCGCTGGCTGGCCCACCGTGGCGGCGCGCTCGATTTCCGCGAGTTCGCCCTGGCCAACCCCGGCCAGCCCTTCCCCATCGCTGTGGCATTTGGGGCCGACCCCGCCACCATCCTGGGCGCCGTCACCCCCGTGCCCGACTCTTTGAGCGAATACCAGTTCGCCGGCTTGCTGCGCGGCAGCCGCACCGAAGTGGTCAACACGCTAGTGGGCGAGCGTACCGCAGAGGGCGACCATTGGCTGCAAGTCCCTGCCAGCGCCGAGTTCGTGCTCGAAGGCCACATCCCCACCGCCCCTGCTGGCTTCAAAGGCACCAGTGACCATGGCGTGCCCTTGATGGAACGCGGCGGCTACCTGCACGCCCTGGAAGGCCCTTTCGGCGACCACACCGGCTATTACAACGAGCAGGATTGGTTCCCTGTGTTTGAAGTGCGCCGCATGACGCACCGCCAGGACCCCGTCTACCACTCCACCTACACCGGCAAACCACCAGACGAGCCCGCCGTGCTGGGCGTGGCCCTCAATGAAGTCTTCGTGCCGATCCTGCAAAAGCAGTTTCCCGAGATCGTGGACTTCTATTTGCCGCCCGAAGGCTGCAGCTACCGCATGGCCATCATCAGCATGAAAAAGTCCTACCCGGGCCACGCCAAGCGGCTGATGTTCGGCGTGTGGAGCTACCTGCGCCAGTTCATGTACACCAAGTTCATCATCATCGTGGACGACGACGTGGACACCCGCAACTGGCAGGAAGTGATCTGGGCCATCACCACCCGCATGGACCCAGTGCGCGACACGACCCTAGTCGATCAAACACCGATCGACTACTTGGACTTCGCCTCGCCCGTCAGTGGCTTGGGCGGCAAGATGGGGCTGGACGCCACCAACAAATGGTCCGGCGAAACCAGCCGCGAATGGGGCCGCACCATCACCATGCCAGAAGAGATCACCCGCCGGGTTGACGGCCTGCTGCAGGACATCATGGGGACCAAATTCACGTCCACTTGAATCCATGACGACAAAAGGACTTGCGCTCGCTTGCCGCTTGGATTAATCTGAATTTGCCTGTTGAACAGGCACCTTGAAAAGACGCAGTCACTGCGTCTGACGGGATGTGGCAAACGACAATCTTTGCCCTTTCCAAGGACGGCTCCGGCCGCTCCAGCCCCCGGCCTAGTCCGGGGGTTTCTCTTTGTGAGCCTGCTTTTGATCCGGCCTCAACTGCCCGCCATCAGGCCCAGCAATTCGTGGCAGAGCAGTCGCACATTGACCATGCCCGCGCCCGAGGGAATCCACTCCAGAACCGGGTTCGCATCCTTGCCCCAAAACTTGGTGGGCGCTGGTGTGATCACCGGCGCAGGCTTGCCCGCACGAGCGGCCCAACTGGCTGCAGCTTGTTCAAAGGCGCGCTTTGAACGTGGCATGTGATAAGCGTCCGTCACCAGCACGATCTCGGTCACGCCCTGATCGGCCAGCAAGGTCACCGCGCCTGCCGCATTGCCTCGCGTATCAGCCGCATCCTTTTCAACCCAACGCAAGGGCAGACCATAGGCCTGCTGAGCAACCCGCCCGGCCACTTCGGCCTCGGCAGGGCCATCCTGCACACCTTTCTGCCCCCAACCCACGCCGCCCGTCACGCCCAGAGGCCAGCCGGTCAAACGGCTCAGCCACACGCCATAGCGCAGGCGTTCTGCAAAAAAATGGGTCAGGTCTGTGACGCCATACTCCCGCGACCTGGGCACCAGGCCAGCGCCCAGCACCATGATGCCCACCGTGGGCTGCGGTGGCGCCTTGCCCTGGCGCTGCGCCAAAGCCACTTGCTGTGCATGGGCCCGGCCGCTGGCGGCCAGCCGATCCTGGGCCTCACCCAACAAGGCAGGCGGCGGCCGCAACACATTGTTCTGCAGCCAGGTGGCCGTGCCGGTGCAACTGCCCATCCACAAGCCGACCACGCCCACCAGCAGCACAAAGTACCCCAGGTTGCGCCGGGGCAGGATCAGGCGGACGCCAATCAGCACCAACACCAGCCAAGGCACCGGTGGCAACAACAAGGCACCAATCAAAGGCTTCCAAGCCGCCAGATCCTGCATGGCGGCCCTTTAAAAGAAGGCTTGCAAGCCGGTCTGGGCACGGCCCAGGATCAAGGCATGCACGTCGTGCGTGCCTTCATAAGTGTTGACGGTTTCCAGGTTCACCATGTGCCGCATGACTTGGTACTCATCGTGGATGCCATTGCCACCATGCATGTCGCGGGCCATGCGCGCCACGTCCAGCGCCTTGCCGCAATTGTTGCGCTTGATCAGGCTGATCATCTCCGGCGCTGCCTGGTGCTCGTCCAGCAAACGCCCCACGCGCAAAGCCGCGTGCAAGCCCAGCGTGATCTCGGTCTGCATGTCGGCCAGCTTTTTCTGCACCAGTTGGGTCTGCGCCAGCGGGCGGCCAAACTGAATGCGGTCCAGCGTGTACTGGCGCGCTGCGTGCCAGCAGAACTCGGCCGCCCCCATGGCGCCCCAGGCAATGCCGTAGCGAGCCTTGTTCAGGCACCCAAACGGCCCCTTCAGGCCCGACACATTGGGCAGGATGTGGTCATCAGACACCAGCACCTGGTCCAGCACG
>NZ_JAUSAR010000069.1 GCF_030652515.1 Aquabacterium sp.
GTGGCGTTGCAGAAACCACAGTGCACGCATTGGCGCAGCACCGCCTGGGCCTGCTGGCCTTCTGCGGTGGATTCGAACTCAGGAGACAGCTGGGTTTGCATGAAGGCGACCGGTGTTGAACACCCCGTGGGGATCGAATGACTGCTGCACGCGCTGGTGCAATTGGCGCAGCACGGGTGACAGGGCGGCCTCGTGAACCAAAGGCTGAACTTGTTGACTGACAAAAGGCTGGGCATGCCCACCGGCGCGCGCGGCGGCCTCGAACACCACCGTGGCCGGTGCCGACGTGCACACCCAGCGTTGGGCGCCGAACCATTCGGTCAGTTGCTCGCCAGGCAAACCCAAGGGCGCGGCGGTGGGCGGCACCGACACGCGCCACAAGGTCACGCCGTTCCGCCCAGATTGGATAACCGCCTCGCGGGCCCGCTGGAAGAACTCGTCGCTGTGGTCGCGCAGGCCTTGCCAGAAAGGCTCGGCCGAAGGCTGCGCGATCAACTCACCCTGGCGCTCCTGACACAGGCGCAGCACTGCGGATTCAACCGCCGCCCGGGCCCCGCGCAAGCGCAGCACCAGCAAGTCATCCCACCAGGCCGAGGCATCCAGTGGCAAAGGCTGCGCCGCCCACCGGTTGACCTGGGCCAGCGCTTCGGTCTCCGCCATGTCCATGCGGATCGTGGCGGTGGCCACCGGCTGGGGCATCACCTTCAAAGTCACGTCCAGGATCAAGCCCAGGGTGCCCATGGAGCCCGTCATCAATCGCGACAAATCAAAGCCGGCCACGTTCTTCATCACCGAGCCGCCAAAGCGCAGCACCTCGCCACGGCCATTGAGCACGCCAGCGCCCAAGACGTGGTCGCGCACCGCGCCCCGGCTGACCCGCCCCGGGCCGCTGAAGCCACTGGCCACGACGCCGCCAATGGTCGGGCCCATGCCTTGCGCACCGGGCTGGAAAGCCCAGCGCGGCGGCTCGAAGGCCAGGTGCTGGCCACGCTCCGCCAACACCGCCTCGATGTCGGACAGCGGCGTGCCCGCCCGCGCCTTGATCACCAGCTCGCTGGGTTCGTACTGCTCGATGCCTTGCCAGGCGCGCGTGTCCAGCACCTCGCCTCGGGAAGCATTGCCCAGGAAGTCTTTGCTGCCATGACCGCGCACGCGCAGCACCGCCCCTCGTTGGGCAGCGTCATTCACCTGGTCCACCAGGGTCGTCAGTTCAATTGGGGCATGGACAGCATCGAGCATGATGGCCACAAGGATAACCGTGACAATGGCCCTGCCCCGCCACTACCATCGTGATCATGAAAGTTGCAGCCCTTCAAATGGTGTCCACCCCGCGAGTGGACGAGAACCTGGCCCAGGCGCAAACCCTGATCGCGCAGGCCGCGCAGGTCGGCGCCGAACTGGTGGCCCTGCCCGAATACTTCTGCCTGATGGGCCAGCACGATGCCGACAAGCTGGCCATCGCCGAGCCCCTGGCCGATGCCTTGGCGCCCGATCGCACGCTCAGCCCCATGCAGGCCACGCTGGCGGCGGCGGCCAAGGCGAATGGGGTGTGGGTGATCGGCGGCACCCTGCCCTTGCAAAGCCACGATGCGCAACATGCATTCAACAGCGTGCTGGTGTTCAACCCGCAAGGCCAGCGCGTGGCCCGTTACGACAAGATCCACTTGTTCTGCTTTGACAATGGCCAGCGCCGCTATGACGAGTCGGCCACCTTGCTGCCAGGCACGGAACCCGTGGCTTTCGAGGTGACCGACCGGGCGGGCGGCACTTGGCGCATCGGCCTGTCGGTCTGCTACGACCTGCGTTTTCCCGAGCTGTTCCGCGCCCTGGGCCAAGACCAGCCCTGCGACTTGCTGGTGCTGCCCGCGGCCTTCACACACACCACGGGACTGGCCCATTGGGAGTTGCTGCTGCGCGCCCGCGCGGTCGAGAATCTGTGCCACGTGCTGGCCCCCGCGCAAGGTGGCGAGCACGAGAACGGCCGCCGCACCTTTGGGCACTCGATGCTGATCGGGCCCTGGGGAGAGGTGCTGGCCGTGCAGGCTGAAGGCGCAGGCGTGGTGCTGGGCACGCTGGACCGTGCCCACCAGGCCAAGGTGCGCCAGCAGTTGCCAGCGCTCACGCACCGGGTGCTGGGCTGATCTCGCTCGCTTAAAAAACTTTGCTGACCTGCACGCTCAACAAAGCGCTGCGGCCGGGAGATGGTTCGTGGTAACGGGCATTGCTTTCATTGACGATGACCGAGCCCACGTAGTGCTGATCGGTGAGGTTGTCGATGCGCGCCAGCGTGTTCAAGCGCCAACCGCCAAAGGCCTGAGTCCAACCGGCGCGCAAAGCCCACACGGTGTAGCCGTCGGCGGATTCGGTGTTGCTGTCATTGGCCCAGATGCGGCCGCTGTGGCGAACCTCCAGCGCCGTCTGCCATCCATCGGCAGGGCGCCATTGCAATTCGGCAAAGGCCGTTTGCTGCGGCACCCCTGGCAGGTCCCTGCCCGCCACGATGCTGCTTGAACTGTCGCGGTATTGCGCGCGCAGCCAGGCCAGAGACGAATACATTGACCAGCGCTGGGCAAGTTGCCATTGCAAGGCCGCCTCGGCGCCTTGGCGCTCGGTGCGCCCCACATTCTTGAACGTAGAACGACCGCCTGAATTGCTGTCAACCCCGATCTCATTGTTGGTGTCTGTCTTGAACACGGCGACGTTCAGTGAACCTTGCGCTGCCCATTGCTGCTTCAAACCCAGTTCAAAGTGTTGCGCCTGGCTGGCCTGCAAACCAGTGTTCCAGCCCGTCACCGGAGGCTTGCTGTAAGCGACTTCATTGAGCGTCGGGGTTTCGAAACTGCGCCCAGCCGACAAGTAGACATGCGTGCCCGACAACGGCTTCCACATCACCGATGCCACGGGATTGGTGGATTCGAAGCTCATCTCGCCGCTGTCATTGGGATTGCTGGGCAAGGCAATGTAGTGGTCTTGCGAACGGAACTTCACCTCGCTGTGGCGCACGCCAGCGCTGATCGACCAGGGCTCGGCCAGATCCCATTGCGCTTGCAAATATTGGTCGTGATTGCGGGCCAGGTTGTCTTCGTCGCGGCGCAGCGCGCCTTCACCCCCCTTGACCGAGGTCGGCCCCGGGGTACCTGTGAAGTTTTGGTAGCCCCGCCGGTGCTCATCCATCTGGTCAAACGCCAAGCCGCCCGTGATGGAAAGAGGACGCGCATTCAATTGTGTCCGCCATGTCAGCCGGGCATCCACACCGCTGAATGACCGATCCAAGTCGATGACGCCGCCCGGGCTGGCCGTCGCACCTGGATTGGTGGGGGAGCCCTGGGCCGTGTCCGGGATGGCCTGGAACTGCTTCACTTGCCGCTGGCCTGTGTAGCCCATCACCCGCACCTCGCCAAAGCTCAGCGCCTTGTCGTAGACCACGCCCAACTGGCTGTTGGCGATGTCCTTGCGGGTGTTGTAGGTCAAGGCGTTCGCGCCGGCTTGGGTGCGATTCTGGTCAAGTTGGGCCTTGGTCAAGCCCAAGGGATCCTGCACTTGCGGCATGTTCAGGTAACTGCCCACCACCGTCACCGTCGAGCGATCCTGCAGCGACCACTTCAGCTTGGCATGGACCTGGTCGCGCTGGGCTCCGCTGTGGTCGCGAAATCCATCGGTTTCGAAATGGCTGGCGTTGATCACGTAGTTGAGCTGCCCCGTCTCGCCGCCCAGCTTGACCGACTCGCGGTGGAAGCCATCGCGGCTGACGGCGTAGCCCACCGTCACCTCGGGCGTGGGCGGGCCGTCTTCGGTGAACACCTGGATCACACCGCCCGCGGCGTTGCCATAGAGCGCCGACATGGGGCCCCGCAAGACCTCGATGCGCTGAGCCGAGCCCAGGTCGATCGACGAAGCCTGGCCTTGCCCGTCGGGCATGGTCAGCGGGATGCCATCGGCATACAGGCGCACACCGCGCACGCCGAAGGTGGAGCGCGCACCAAAGCCTCGGCTGGAGATCTGCAAATCCTGTGCGTAGTTCTGGCGGTTCAGCACTGACAAGCCGGGCACGCGGTTCAAGGCCTCCGACAGGTTGACCAGCGGGCCGGCGCTGCGCAGCGTCTGGCCGGTGACGGCGTCCACCGAAGCGCCAATGTCAAAGGCGGGCTGGGCCGTGCGCGTGGCGGTGACCACCACGTCAGGCAAGGTTTGCGCAGCCGCATTTTGTGCCAGGGTCATCAGCGCCAACCCCAGGGCCAGGGTCATCAAGGTGGGGTAAAGCGTGGGTGTCATCGGGCCATTCTCCCGCGCTTGAGGGGAGCGTGACCTGTGATGGGGTTTTACAGGGTGTCGCCAAAGTCGGTGGGCACCACCTCATCGACCTTGGCGCCCAGGGGCTCGCTGCCAAACAGTTGCAGCGAATAGTTCTTCATCTGGTCGCGCACGTTCTTGCGGTTGAACAGCTTTTGCTGCGCCTCGACCGGCAGGTCGGTGACCATGAGGACGTTGCGCTGGATCAGCGCATCGATCAGGTCTTCCAGCACGCGCACCAGGTCGGCATCCAGGCTGGCAAACTGCCGAGCGGGCTCGTCGCCGCCGCCCAGGAAGGCGCGCACCCGGGGATCTTCAGGCGCCATGAAATCCGCCCCCGGTTGCGGGTCGCGGTGCAAGCTGCTGATCTGACCGTCGGGGGTGAGCAGGACGTAGGGCATGATGAAACCATTATCGGCAAAATGGCCCGCAACTGAAAGCTTGCCAGCCCTGAACCCATGTCCCGTCCTCCCATCCTCAAGGCCCTTGGCCTGGTCGTCATCCTGGGGGGCGCCCTGTATGGCGGCCAGGCCTGGCTGAATGCCGGGCAGGATGCGGCCGCGCCAGAGGCACCATCCACACCCAACGGCCCCTCGGGCGGTGACCCGGCCACGTCAGGGCCCACCACCACCTCCATGCCGGGACGCCAGAATGCCAAGGACGTGGCACAAGCCTATGCCGCCGACCGCCAGGCCGCCAACGCCCGCTTCAAAGGCCAGCGCATGCAGATCCAGGGCGTGGTCAATGGCATCGAGCCCGGTCAGGGCCAGATCCTGCTGATCACCCTGGGGGCCGACGATGGTCACGCCGGGCTGCGCACCGTGGTCGATGGTGGTGCCCAGCCCCTCGCTCGGCACGCCGCGGTCGGCCAGGCCCTGAGCGTGGACTGCCTGAACCAGGGGCTGCTCATGGCCGAGCCCGTGCTGAGCGACTGCCGCGTCCTGCCTTGACGTGATCTCCACCTGAATGAAAAAAGCCACCGGCTGTGACACCGGTGGCCAAAGATGCCCCAAAGACATCCCAGGAGGAACTCAGGAAATCAGGGCACTCACAGCGTGAGCAGGTACTGGACCAGGTTGCTCACCTCGCCGCCCGACTTGGCGCACCAGGGGTGGGGCGACGCAGGCAAGCCGATGGGACCGGGCGCGCCGATCTCGGGGCCGAACTCGCGGCGCAGCTTCTGGTAATCCCAGTAGTAGTGGCCTTCATCGCCCGGCATGGTCACGAAGTACTTGTGGCGCTCGACGAAGGTGTTGCGCGCATCGGCCGTGGTGTCGAAGATGTTCTTCTTCTTGGCCTTGTAGACGCGGAAGACATCGCCCTTGCGGTTCAGGTCAGGGAAAACCGCAGGCTGGTCCGCCGAGCCCAGGGCGGGCCGCGCCGGGGCATGCAGCGTGTAGTACTGCTTGTAGAGGGGCGAGCTCTCGTTGCAACGGTCGGGGCTGACCAGGTCTTCCAGGTTGCGCACGTGGCCATCGGTGAGCAGGCCGCGCGACTGCACCCAGTACAGGTTGCGCAAGAAGGTCACGCGGATGGACTGCTGCTTGTACTGGAAGTCCGATGGTGCGAAGAAGCGGCCCACCTCCTTGAGCGGAATCATCTTCTCATTGGTGTTGGCACCCAGCTTGTCCGAGTGGCACGACGCACAGGCCTGGTCGAACGCGGCCTTGCCTTGCGCCACATTGGCCGCCACACCCGGGTACTTCTGCCAGGTGTTCTGCACGAAGGCACCTTCGGTGGTGCTGCTGCTGCCCGTCTGCGCCAGCTTGCCGTTGGACTTGAGCCAGCGGAACAGGCCGATGTTGCGCAGGTCGTCGTCGTTCTCGTCCAGCACCGACATGTAGGCGGTCAGGGCCTTGAGCGATTTCTGGTCCATCGAACCCATCGCGCCTTCAGGCTCCTGGGCATGGATGTATGAGCCCTCGAAACCCACGTAGGACTCGGTGTGCGACAGCGAGCGGCGGATGGGCAGGTGGTTGGTCACGTTGGGGATGACCATGGGCGAGAACAGGTAGTCGTTGTCGTACTCCGTGCCTTCGCCCGCCTTGCGCGTCATCGTCGATTCGGTGGCGCCGCCGGGCATCAGGTACAGCATCGGCGTCTTGTCCACCTTCTTGGTGCCGGTGGACCACGAAGGACCGGGCTCGTTGTCCACGATGTAGGCGAAGGTGGCGGTGGTGTCCGTGGTCTTGTCGCCCAGCACAGTCCAGCGCTGCGTCCACAAGGGGTTGGGCAGGCCGGGGAAGACCTTGGTCAGGTTACTGCCGCCCTTGCTGTAGCTGATCTTGTAGCCGTGGCACGAAGCGCAGTTGAAACCGATCCATTTGCCCTTGCCCAGCAGCGGGTGCGAGGACTCCGCGTAGCGGTAGCCCACCCAGCCACTGTTGCTGGTCTTGCCTGCGGTGAGCTGCGGTTCCAACAGCAGGAAGCCGGGGATGGGGCTTTCTTGCGGATAGGGATTGAAGCTCACCTCGTCGATGGCCTCGGCGGGCACCTGGCCAGCCACTGTCTTGTGGGCGCCGAACAGCAGGGCCGGGTCGGCCACCTTGCGGGTGTAGGGGTCGATGGCCTTGCCGCCGAAGATCTTGTCCCAGTCCAGGCTCTTGAACTTGTGCGCCACGCCCAGGCCGTAGTCATACGACCAGTAGACCTGGCGGCCCAGCTTGACCATCTCCGCGAAGCTGGCGTTGCTCACGTTCACGTCGATGGGCGCGATGGCCTTGGTATCGTCGGTCAGGGTCGAGACGATGTCGCAGTTGGGGTTGGCCGGGGCCTCCAGACGCGTCAACTGCGCGTCGATCACGTTGTGGGGCTGGCCGGGCTTCTTGATCGACAGGTTGTAGCCCGTGCGCTTTTGCACCTGCAGCTTCAAAGGGCCCTTGCTGGCATGAGAAGGCACGCGGAACTCGACCCGGGCATCGGTCCAGCTCTGCATATCCTTGGGCCAGCTGCTGCGCACCTTGCCGGTCTCGTAGTTGGCGCTGGCCAGGATGTCGAGCTTCTGCTCGTACATCACCAGGTCGGTCTCCAGCACGCGGCTGTTGCCGATCATGATCTTGCTGAAGTCGATGTCGGTGCCCGCACCAAAGCCGCTGCCGATCAGCGTGACGGTGTCGCCGGGCTTGAGGGCCGGGGCGGCACTGCTGCCCGCCGTCCAGACCAGCGCGCCGTTGACCAGCATCTGCTGGACCACCGGCTGCGCGAAGTTCTGGGCCGAGGCAGCGCGCTGCTGCTCACGCGGGGCGTTGAAGCTGCACACCAGTTCCTGGTCCGGGAAATTGGGGGCGGCCTGGCTGAGAGGTGCGCACGCAGCCAGGGTCAACAGCCCCAGCCTGGGCATCACCTTGTGAAATGGTTTGACCATGAAATACCCCCGATCCAGCGTTCAACATTGAAGATGAGCGGATGGTCGGGGGTGGCGCCATTCGGTGTTGTCGCCTGAACGACAAACGAGGGATAGACCTAGTGAGGGTCTGCCCTGAGCGAGGGCCCGATCTGCCCCAGCAAGGCCTTGTCCGCACTGGACAGCCCCGCCACAGACACGAGTTGCGCCAGGTCCAGCACTTCGATTCGCCCATAGGCAATCTGCAACACGCCTTGGTCCTGCAAGCTTTGCAGGATCTGGTTGGTGGTCTGGCGCGACAGGCCCAGCATCATGCCCAATTGCGACTGGCTGATCGGCAGCACGCAGTTGCCCTCCTTGCCCGAGGCGTGGGCCAGCATCACCAGGCGGCGCGTCAGGCGCAGGTCGGCCGACAGCAGCGCCAGGTCTTCCATGCCGATGAAGGCAAAGCGCACCTTCAATGACATGAGCACGCCGAAGTCACGCCAATAAACCGGGCAGCGAGACAGCAACTCGTTGAGCGGGGCCATGGGCACGAACAGCAAACGGGTGGCGGCATCGGCCACAGCGTTGTGGGTGCGTGGCAAGTGATCGAACAGGGCGATCTCGCCCAGCCACATGGGGGGTTCGACCATCGACAGGATGGCCTCCTTGCCCGCCTCGGTCACGCCCGAGATGCGCAGGCTGCCTTCCAGCACGGCGTAGATGCCATCGGCCGCGTCACCCCGGAAGAACAGGTGCTCACCGGCCTTCAGACGCCGGGGCGTGGCCAACTCCAGCAGGTCGTTCTCAAGGCCGGATGACAGGCTGCCGAACCATGCGTCGGTGCGCAGTTGGGCCCGAAGCTCGGGCGTCACCCAGGAGGCGCCGCTCACAACTGGCCGTAGGAATGCAGGCCGGACAGGAACATGTTCACGCCCAGGAATGCGAACGAGGTGACCAGCAGGCCGCCCAAGGCCCACCAGGCCGCGAAGGTGCCGCGCAGGCCCTTCATCAGGCGCATGTGCAGCCAGGCCGCGTAGTTCAGCCACACGATCAGGGCCCAGGTCTCTTTAGGGTCCCAGCTCCAATAGCCGCCCCAGGCCTCGGCGGCCCAGAAGGCGCCCAGGATGGTGGCGATGGTGAAGAAGGCAAAGCCCACGGCGATGGCCTTGTACATGACGTCGTCGAGCACGGCGAAGTCAGGCAGTTGCGCGGCCAGCTTGCGCCGTGCGCCCAGGATGGCGGCCACGATCACGGCGGCGATGCCGAAGTACACGGCCCAGTAGCTGCTCATGGCCTGCTCGGCGCCGGGCTTGCTGCGGAACACCAGAGGCTCGAAGCACAGGGCCACGCCGATCAGCCACAAGGGTGCCAGCTTCCACCAGCGGGTCTCGGTGGCGTGGGTCTTGACCAGGTAGGCAAAGGCCACCATGGCCGACATGGCGAAGGTGCCATAGCCAATGAAGTTGGCCGGCACGTGCAGCTTCATCCACCAGCTTTGCAGGGCGGGCACCAGGGGTTGGATCTCGCTCGCGCCGCGCTCCAGGGCATACCAAAGCAAAAAGCCCACGGCCGCGCTGACCACCAGCATCACGAAGGCGCCCAAGGCCATCAAGGACTGCCCGGCCTTGGCGAAGCGGTCTTCGTAGTACAGCCAGAACAGCGTGGTCATCCACGAGAACAGCACGAACACTTCGTACAGATTGCTGACGGGGATGTGGCCGATGTCAGGGGCGATCTGGTGGCTCTCGAACCAGCGCACGAAGGTGCCGACCAGGGCCATGAAAACACCCGCCCACGCGATGCGCGAGCCCAGCCGTGCGCCGGTGACGCCTTTGCTGAACACGCCGATCCAGTAAAAGAGAGTGCTCATGAAGAACAGCACGCTCATCCACAAGATGGCGCTTTGGCTGGACAAAAAGTACTTGAGCCAGAACACCTTGTCGGCCTGCGCCAGGTCGGCGCCGTAATCGTCGGTGGCCCGCATGTACAAGGTCATGGCGCCCCAAGTGGCCAGGCCGGACAGCAGCAGCAACACGCGAATCGGCCCCCAGAACCAGGCCAGGGCAATGACGCTGGGCACCGCCCCCACCAGGATGGCGCGCTCGTAGATGTCCATCGCGTTGCCGTGGGTGTGGAAGGCCCAGCCGCCCAAGGCCACCACGATGACGGCGAAGGCCCAATCAAACAGTGAACGGCGCCAGCCGCCAGGGGCGGGCAAGGGGTGTGCAGAAGTCGTCATGATGGGCTCACTACTTTCAAATCAGGCGCGCGTATCAAGCGCCAGCACAGCGGTTTTGAGCCGCTCGAATTCGGCATCGGTGTCCAGGGTGTGTCGGGTGGCCGACAAAGCCATCCTGACCTGCGTGCCACCACCAGCATCGTCGCTGTGCAGCCAGACCCACAGGCGCCGCTCGCGAATGTAGAGCATGGCGAAAACGCCCACAATCAGCAAGATGCAGCCCAGATAGACCACGTTGCGCCCTGGGGTGCGCGTGACCTGGAAGACGCTGGCCTGGCGCTGCTCGAAACCGTCCAGCATCAACACCACGGGCACCGGGTACAAAAACGCGTCCGACATGGACAGCACCGACTGCGTCATGAAGGCGCGGGCCGAATCCTGATCCATCGACAAGGCGGGCAGGCTGGCTTTTTCGCGGCTCAGGTTCATCAGCTCGGCCAGGGCGCCGTTCAGGATGCGCACCAGGGTCTCCGAGGTGCGTTCGCGCTCGGCCTCGGGCACCACTTTTTCGATGAAATCCGACAGGGCCTGAAGGCCGCCGGGTGGTTGCGTGGGCTCAGGCTCACCTTCGGCGAGCGGCGCCACGATGGCCCCGGCGAACAAATCCAGAGCGCGCTGGGCCGACACCGCCAGTTGGGCGGCCAGCTCGGGGCGATCGGGCGGTGCGCCATTCATTGAAAAGCGGCGCACGGCCTCGCGGCGCATGGCCTCGTCGCCCAGCGCCTGGCGCAGGCGCAACCAGCCCTGCATGCTGTTGTTCTCGTCCGCGGGCACCCTCAAAAAACGGAAATTGTCGGAGGGCGTGTCACGCACCCCCAGCAGGAACATGGCCTGGCCATTGAGGTTCACCGGCACCATGTAATTTTGGTACTCGCGGGCCTGGCCTGCGGCATCGCGCAGTTTGTAGGTCACCGAGGGACCCACATTGACCAGCTTTTTGTCGCCGGGCGGCTTGGCGCCCGAGCCCAGGTGCTTGCTCAAATCCGCCAGGTTCACGCCCCGCACGTCGGTCTTGTCCTCGCCCGCGCCCTGGGAGTCGGACAGGTTCTCGACGTTGATCACGCGCAGGCCGGTGATCTCGACCTTGACTTGGCCTTGCGCATCGGAAGCCAGCGGCAAGGCATCGCCATTGACCACACCGTGGATCAGGGCGGGCTCGGCGCCCAGGCCCTCGCCATTCAGGAACACCGGCTTGAGGCTGACCTGCGAGCCGCCATCTTCAAAACTGGATTGGAAGATGGTGACGCCGTCGTAGACCACCGGGTGGTTGACCTCGACCGTGGCGGTTTTGGTGGCCTTGGTGCGCGGATCGTGGATGACGATGTCGCTGGCAAAACGCTTGGGCATGCCGGTGGCGTAGTAATCGACGTGGAACCTCTTCAGCTCGACCTCGAAGGGCAAGGGCTGGAGCAGCATGCCTTTGTCCAGGTTGAGCACCGCCGAGTTGGAGCGCTGGCCCTCGGCCACGAACAACTGCGCGCGGTAAGCCGGGTTGCTCACGCTGAGGCGGCTTTGCTCGCTCACCTGGCCGCCTTTGAAGGGCTGCAGATCCTGCGCCCAGGCCTGCACCTTGACGATCAGATCACCATCGAACAGCCCGCCCACGCACACCAGCACGATGGCCGAGTGCGCCGCGATGTAACCCAGCTTGTTGGTCGCGCCCAGCCGGGCCGCGATCATCACGCCCGCCGCTTTGCCGCCCCCACCCGTGCGCACCTGGCTCTTGATGGACCAGCCCGTGCTGGACAGCAATTGCTGCACGCGGGCCTGGGCCTCCGCCACAGGCTGGGCCAGCGAGCCTTCGGCCCGGTGGTGGAAGGCGTTCAGGGCCTGCTCGCGGATGCCTTCCTTGTGGTTGCGGAAATCAACCAGGATGCGGGGCGCATTGCGCGCGATGCACAAGCTGGTGGAGGTGACCAGAAAGGCCAGGATCAGCAAAAACCACGGCGAGCTGTAGATGCGGTACAGGCCCAGGGCCCCGAAGACTTCAGCCCAGAAAGGCCCGAACTGCTCCACGTAATTGGTGGCGGGCTCGCCCTGGCGCAACACGGTGCCAATGGCCGAGGCCACGCAAATCACCGTGAGCAGCGAGATCGCAAAACGCATGGACGACAGCAACTCCAGCAGATCGCCTCGCAAGGAGCGCGCTGGGGGAGCCATCGGGGTATCGGCAAGAGAACTCATGTGTCTGACATCTTCCCGGGCACAAAAAAGGCGGCGGCCTGGTGGCCCCGCCTGGATGGTTGCCTTTTCAGGGCCGTGCTGGCATCAGCATCGACCCGACCCGCGACGGGCTTCAGCGCAGGCCAGCGATGTAGTCTGACAGGGCGTCGACTTCCTTGTCGCTCAAATTGGCGGCAATCGACGCCATGGACGCGTTGTTGGTGCGATCACCCTGGCGGAAGGCCGTCAACTGCGCCTTGGTGTAGTCGGCGTGCTGACCGCCCAGGCGGGGGTATTGCGAAGGGATGCCCGAACCGGTGGGGCCATGGCAGGCCGCGCAGGCGGGCACGGCTTTCTTGGCGATGCCGCCACGGTAGATCTTTTCGCCCAGGGCCACGGTGTCCTTGTTCTTGGCGGAACCGTCCTTGGCCTTTTTGCTGGCGTAAAAGGCCGAGAGGTTGCGGATGTCTTCGGGGGTGAGCGCGGCGGCCATGCCAGCCATGACGGCGTTCTTGCGCACGCCTTCCTTGAACTCGGTCAATTGCTTGGCCAGGTACTGAGGGTGCTGGCCCTGCAGGATGGGGTAGGTGGCGGCACCGCGCGAGCCATCGACCGAGTGGCAGGCCACGCAGACGGCAGCGGCCTTGGCCTCACCAGCGGCCAAATCGGGCTTGGCGGCCTTTTTGGATTCAGAACCATGGGCCACACCCGACAGGGTCAAGACCATCGAGGCAAGGGCAATCAGACTGGAAAGACGCTTCATGACGGTGTGTGGGTTTGGACTGTGAAACTCATTGATTTTACAATGCCTGATGACCGAACCTACGATTTCCCCGAAAGACGCCCTCGCCTGGACCCACACGGCTCGGTTTTTAACCACAGCGGCCAAGCTGGAACAGCTTCCACCCTCGGAGTTACCCGAGGTCGCTTTCGTGGGCCGGTCCAACGCGGGCAAGTCCACCGCGATCAACACGCTGGCGCAGCAACGCCAGCTGGCGTTTGCCTCCAAAACGCCTGGGCGCACCCAGCACATCAACCTGTTCCAGGTGGGCCCCAAGGCCGCGCCCAACCTGCATTGGGCCGACTTGCCCGGCTACGGCTACGCCGCCGTGGACCGCACCGCCAAGCTGCGCTGGCAAGAGGTGATGGCCCAGTACCTGGCCGTTCGCCGCAATCTGACCGGCGTGGTGCACATGGTGGATTCGCGCCACGGTTTCACCGAACTGGACCGCAATCTGCTGGAATTCGTCGGCCCGCGCGTGAGCATGGGCGAGGTCAGGCTGCTGGTGCTGCTGACCAAGGCCGACAAGCTGAACCGCAAGGAGGCCGACGCCGCCCTGCGCGAGGCCAAGGAGGTGCTGAGCGCCTTGCAGACCGAGTCATCCGACATGCACATCAAGCTGTTCTCGTCGGTCAAGAAAACCGGCGTGGGTGAAGCGGCGGTGATGCTGCGCGGCTGGGCATCGACCGAAGAGGTGGCGCTGCGTGAGGCCGAATTGGCCGCCATCCGCGCGGCCGAGCTGGCGGCGCTGAATGGGGATGACGAGGATGGCAAGCGTCGGCGTCGTTGACTTTATCGAGGCAGCGCGGGGCGCGGGCTGGGGCGGTCTCCGGCAGGGCTTCAGCTTGGTGGTCCCGCTGTTAGCGGGACTGCCTTGCGATGCTCATGCCGAGGTGGGGCCGTGGAACTCGTTTCGCGGCCTTTGGCCGCTGCACTCAAACAACCACGGCCGGTCAGATGACGATGCACGCTGACGCGTGCCCACCTCGGCATTCCGCTTCTCAGCACCTAGCCAGGCGCCCCGCAGGAGACCGCCCCAGCCCTTTGTTCGCCCCGCTGGTGGCATGCCACGGCTGCAGTTGGTGGCGGGCCGTCAGCGGCTCAACTTGGCACCAACTACACGAACGCTGCAAACGCCACACCGTTGACATGCCACCAGCGGGGCGATCAGGGATGAGGCGGAGGCGGGCGGGGCGACTTCGGGGGCGTCGAGGAGCAGAGGCCGCGGCGGGTTGCCTCTCGCGCAGCGAGAGGTCGGCGAGGACTGTCTGAGCTGGCCGCAGGCCAGCGAGTTCCGCAGCCGCCCGCCGTGGCCGAGCACCGCAGAGCAGTCCGCCGCAAAGCGGTGGACCGCCCCCATAGGAGCCCCACCCGCCTCGGACTCATCCCCGCCCCGCGCTCTCACCACAAAGCACCCCAGCTTGCCCGCAGCATTGAATTGAAACGCCCGACTGCGCGGATCAGGCGCCCGGCCCCGTCAAACGGGTCAAGGCTTCGCGGTACTTGGCCGCCGTGTGCTCGATCACCTCGGCAGGCAGCGCGGGCGATGGCGCCGTCTTGTCCCACGGCTGACCATTGACCTGCGCCTGCTCCAGCCAGTCACGCAAAAACTGCTTGTCGTAGCTGGGCGGGTTAGCACCGGCCTGGAAGGCGGCCTCGTAGCCCTCGGAAGGCCAGAAGCGCGATGAATCGGGCGTGAGCACCTCGTCCATCAAGGTCAGAGTGCCCTGCTCATCCAGGCCGAACTCGAACTTGGTGTCGGCGATGATGATGCCCTTGGTCAGGGCGTAGTCGGCCGCGGCCTTGTACAGCTGGATCGACACGTCGCGCACGCGCACGGCCAGGTCCAGCCCGATGATGCCCACCATCTTGTCGAAGCTGATGTTCTCGTCGTGGTCGCCCATCTCGGCCTTGGTGGCGGGTGTGAAGATGGGCTCGGGCAGCTTGCTGGCGTTCTTCAGGTCGGCGGGCAGTTTCACACCGCAGACTTCGCCGTTGTGCTGGTATTCCTTCCAGCCGCTGCCGGCCAGGTAGCCGCGCACCACGGCCTCGACCGGCAAGGGCTTGAGCTTCTTGACCAGCATGGAGCGGCCTTCCACCTGGGCGCGCTCGGCAGCAGACACGGCGCTGACTGGCTCGTCGCCCGTCAGGTGGTTGGGCACGATGTCTTTCAGCAGCTCGAACCAGAACAGGGCCATCTGCGTGAGCAAGGCCCCTTTGCCGGGAATGGGCTCGCCCATGATGACGTCGAAGGCGCTGATGCGGTCAGAAGCCACCATCAGGATGCGATCGGTGCCCACCGAGTAGTTGTCGCGCACCTTGCCACGGGCGAGCAAAGGCAGGGATTGCAGGGCGGAGGTGTGCAGGGCGGAGGTCATGGCGGCGCAGCGGAAGGCGGTGAAACCGGTATTGTGCCGCTCAATCCAGCGTCTTCAATCCAGGGTCAGCTGCACGCCGGTCACCACCAAGGTATCGGTCTTTTTCAAGCCGGTGCCCGGATCGCTGTTGTAACGCATGCTGGCGTTGACGGACAGCTTCAGCTTGGCGGTCATGGCCACGGCCAGGCCTGCCTTCCATTCGGCCCGCAGGCCACTGCCGTCCAGCGCGGGCGACAGCGACAGTTGCTGCTTGAACGTGGTGTTGTCGGTCAGGCGGTGGCTGGAGTTTTCACCCAGCAACATTTCCACCCGTCCCATCGACGTGCGGATTTCGTCGTTCACCAGCGTGGGCTGGGTATAACGATCTTGCGCATAGCCCAGACCGGCGGTCAGGTCGAAAATGGTTTCGGGCGTTTCGATCACGTGGTAACCGGCGCCACCGCCTGCGGTGACGCGCAGGTCCAGGTTGGCGGGCCTGTCCCGCAGGCCGCCCACCTGGCCGAACAGGAAGATCAGCGGGGTCAGGTTGTGGTCGTAGCGGCTGTCGGCGGCCACCTGCTCGGCCGTGGTGCCATTGACATCCTTGGCGTACAGCAGGCGCCCGTTCAACGTCCACTTGCCATGGGCACTGAGCCGCGCGCCGTCGGCGTTGAAGGTGGCGCTGGACGATTCGGTGTTGCCCGAGGACACGCTGGCGCCCAGGCCCAACTCCCAGCGCCAGTGGTCCAGCTTCACCGTGGGCGGAGGTGGCGCGGCGGGCGCTGCAGGTGCCAGCACGGCCTGCGCCTGGGCCACGTGGCTGGCCAGGGCCAGGGCGCCCAAAATCATCGCTCCTTGCAACTTCAACATGTCAAACGTCCCCACCCCCAGCGGCCCCGGGCAACGCGACTTTCCTGCCCTGGTCTGCCTTGCGATCAGCGGCCACCTTCTGGGCGGCAGGGCGTTGCTCGATCAGCTTGACGTAGGTTTTCCAGTCGATGCCAGCGGCCACCACCAAGTCTTCGCCATAGACGATCTTGGTGGCCAAACCTGCCAACGGCAAGTGGACGTAGGCGGCGCAATCGGCGGCTGAGAAGGTGTCGCCCGCCACGTAAGGGCCAAACACGGCCAGTTGTTTGAAGGCGGCCAGGTGCTTGACCAGGTCACCCTTGACGCGTGCCAGGAACTTCTCAGGCAAGGTGCCGCCAAAAAAGGCCTGCGGGTAGATCTGGCGCACGCACAGCTCCACATGCAGCTCCAGGAAGGTGGTGATCTCGCGGTGCTTGGCGGCCAACCAGGGGTCGGTGGGCACCAGGGCGGGCGTGGGGTGGCACGCTTCGATGTAGTCCAGGATCACCTGGCTCTCGCAGAGGCTGCCCAGCTCGGTCTGCAAGTAAGGCACCTTGCCCAGCGGCGACATCTGCCGATCGACCGGGTGGCCCGCGACGGGCACGAGCACCTCCTCGAAGGGCACGCCCTTTTCAAGCAGGGCCAGCTTGACCTTGTTGTAATAGTTGGACAAGGAAAAGCCGTGTAGCTTGAGCATGGGTGGTCTCCAAAGAAAAAAGCCGACCCCAAGCTTAACGCTGGTGTCGGCTTCATGCGCCAGCCGCGCTGTAAAGCGCCGCGCCGGGGCGGGATATGGATCAGGCCACCACTTGGGCCAGCTTGCCGCTAGCGTACTGGGCGGCGATGTCCACCAGGCTGACGGCCTTGATCTTGCCGCCCTGACCTTCGCAGCCAAACTCCATGTAGCGCTGCTTGCAGATCTGCTTGGCGGCTTCACGGGCTGGCTTGAGCCACTCGCGTGCATCGAACTTGTCGGGGTTCTCGAACAGGAACTTGCGCACGGCGGCGGTCATGGCCAGGCGGATGTCGGTGTCGATGTTGATCTTGCGCACGCCGAACTTGATGGCCTCTTGAATTTCTTCCACCGGCACGCCGTAGGTTTCCTTCATCTTGCCGCCGTACTGGTTGATGATGGCCAGCAATTCGGAGGGCACCGACGAGGAGCCGTGCATCACCAGGTGGGTGTTGGGGATGCGCTTGTGGATCTCTTTGACGCGGCTGATGGCGAGGATGTCGCCCGTGGGCTTGCGCGAAAACTTGTAGGCGCCATGGCTGGTGCCAATGGCAATCGCCAGGGCATCAAGCTGAGTTTCGCGCACGAAGATGGCGGCCTCTTCCGGGTCGGTCAGCATCTGGCTGTGGTCCAGCTTGCCTTCGGCGCCAATGCCGTCTTCTTCGCCAGCTTCACCGGTTTCCAGGTTGCCCAGGCAGCCCAGCTCACCTTCCACCGTCACGCCCACCTTGTGGGCCAGTTGCACCACGCGGCGGGTCACGTCGACGTTGTAGGCAAAGTCAGCCGGGGTCTTGCCATCCTCGCGCAGCGAGCCGTCCATCATCACCGAGCCAAAGCCCAGGTCAATGGCGCCTTGGCAGATCGTGGGCGACTGGCCGTGATCCTGGTGCATCACCAGGGGCACATGGGGGTAGGTTTCAACGGCGGCCTGGATCAGGTGCTTGATGAAGGATTCACCGGCGTACTTGCGGGCGCCCGCGCTGGCTTGCAGGATGACCGGCGCACCAACCTCGTCGGCGGCGGACATCACGGCCTGCACTTGCTCCAGGTTGTTGACGTTGAAAGCCGGAATGCCATAGCCGTTTTCGGCGGCATGGTCCAGCAGTTGGCGCATGGAAACGAGTGGCATGTGAACCCCCAGAAAAGTCGGATGGATGATGGAAATGCAAAAAGCGCGGCAAGACCTGGGCCCGCCGCACGACTGGGGTGGATTCTACTGATGTGCCATGACAAACGCGCCCCCCAGGTGAAGGTGGCGGACAAAACCTGCACGCAAGGTGTTTGACGCGGGGCAAAACCCGGCTCAGAATACGACGGGGTATTTTTCACCCGTTGCAACAATTGTCACGAATACTTGTCAGAATGGATCTCTGAATGCGCTGCCGTGTGGTTGCGTTTCACATATTCATTGTTCGTGGTGAGCTGTAACGCTATGAACCGCAAGTCCATGCCCAAATCTTTCCTGGAATTGGATCCGGAACTCCGCTTGAAAATCAAGGCGGAACAGTTCCGAATGATGATGGCGATGGCGACGCCAGCCACGGTGGCGGCGACGCTTTTTGCCGTGCTGACCACGCTGTTTTTCCACCACCAGGTGGCCAATTCACTGGTGCATTGGTGGCTGGGCCTGAAAATAGGCATCGCGGTGCCCCGCATCATTCAGCAAGAGTGGCACAAGTACCGCGGCGCCCCTGCGTCACAGAATTGGCAGTGGGCTGCGCTGGGGTTGATGTTCATCGATGGCTGCGTCTGGGGTTTGGCCGGCATCTGGCTCACCCCCGCCAACGATTTGCTCACATCCACCCTGATTGGCGTGGGTTTGGCTGGCGTGGCCACCCTGGCCACTTTCACGCTGCATTCCAACTGGGTTAATAACGCCGCATATTGCGTGCCGATGGTGCTGCCAGCGGCCTTTGTGTTTTTGAACCGACACGATCCGCTGAGTTTGTACACCGGCACCGGCTTGCTGGTGTTTCTGAGTTGCCTGCTGTCGGTGGCCTGGCGGGGCCAGAAACACATCGTCGAATTGATTCGCTTGCGTTTCGTGACCGACCGAATCGCCCACGACCGCGAAACCGCGCTGCAATTGGCCGAGCGCCAAAATGCCATGAAAAGCCAGTTCGTGGCCACCATGAGCCATGAACTGCGCACCCCACTGCACGGCATCCTGGGCCTGACCCGGATGATCCAGTCGGCCGACCTGGACCTCGAAAACCGCAAGCGCCTGGGCCTGGTCGAGCGCTCGGGCGAGCACCTGCTGTCCATCATCAACGACATCCTGGATTTCTCGCGCATCGAGGCCGGGCACCTGTCGGTCGAGAACCAGCCTTTTGACCTGAGCGATGTGCTGGACGACCTGGTGGAGTTGACCTCGGTGACGGCTTCGGCCAAGGGCTTGAAGCTGCTGACGCAGGTGCAGTTGCCGCGCCCCTGCTATGTGGTCGGTGATGCGGCGCGCGTGCGCCAGATTTTGCTGAATCTGATCGGCAACGCGGTGAAGTTCACCGAGCGGGGCCAGATCCGCTTGAGCGCGCACCGGCTGGCGGGCCAGGATGGACAAGCCGGGCCCATCGTCATGCGCGTGTCCGACTCGGGCATCGGCATCGCGCCGCAAGACCTGTCCAGCATCTTCGATCCGTTTCACCAGGTCGACAACTCGCTGGGTCGGCGTTTTGGCGGCACCGGCCTGGGGTTGACCATCTCGCGCGAGATCTGCCGGGCGATGCAAGGTGAGATCACCTGCTCCAGCGTGCAAGGACAGGGATCGAGTTTCGAGGTCACCTTGCCCTTGCCCGCCTACACCGCCGAGCAGGCCCCTGCGCCAAAGCGCTATGACAACACCTCGCCCGGGCCCATGGACGCTGGCCGCACGCCCGTGGCTTTGCATGGGCACGTGCTGCTGGCCGAGGACAACGAGGTCAACGCCATGGTGGTGGAAGCGTTGCTGCGCCGCCATGGGCTGACGGTGGAGCATGTGCCCGATGGCCTGGAGGTGGTGCACCGCATGTGCGGCAACCACCCACGTCCCGATCTGGTGCTGATGGATTGCCAGATGCCCGCGATGGACGGTTTCGAGGCCACGCGCCAGATCCGGGCCGACGAGCAATCACGCGGCTTGGCGCGCACCCCCGTGGTGGCGTTGACGGCCAGCGCCCTGGCCGAGGACAGCGAACGCTGCCTGGGCGCGGGCATGGACGCCCACCTGCCCAAGCCCTTCCGGGAAGACCAGTTGCTGTCGGTGCTGCTGGCTCACCTGCCGATGGCCGCGCCTTCCATGTCCATGATCCCGGCCGCGTGATCGGCCCGGCGCGGCCTGGCCCAACCGGAGCTCACGGCCGAAAACACCTGGATGTCGGGGTGGTGGGTTTGAAACATGAAGCCATACAGCGGATGCTGCTTGGCATGCCAGTTTCTTTCCGCGCCATAGACGTCGAACTTCAACACCTTGTGTTCGATGCCTCCGGCGTGTTTCAAGGGGATTTTCCGGCCATCCCCAAAGATATCCACGTAACCCAGCGACTCATAAATTCTGTCAAGCGGCCGGCGGGCCCCGATCAGAATGTAGGGCAACTGCATGGCGCAGCAATACAGATAACATGCTTTGATTAACGCCTGACGGGTGGTGAACTGGTTATAACCAGGTCTGACCGAAAACCTGGTGATTTCTGTCAAGGCCTGTTTTTTCAATTCAGCAGGAATATCCACGCTCCCCTCTAGCAGCAAGGGCTGGTGCGTGTTGCTCTGCAGGCGGGCGGTGCCGATGGCCTCGCCGGTGATTTTGTCTTCCGCCAGGAAAATCACCGTGCCAGGCGATTTGTCCAGGGCGTCCGGAATCAACATGTTGTCGGCCATGTGGGGCAAATGATGCCCATAGGCGGCCGACCTCAATTCACATACTTTTTGCAGTTGCTCTTCAGTTCGAACGAGCTTCATCACAAATGGCAGGCTGTTGTTTGCCCCGCCTTGCTCGTCTAACTCATCATCCTTCGGAATCCGTGACGGTGACGCGATGGAATACTGCATGTGTGCCTCGTGCGATTTAATACATCTGGTCGGCCTTCAAGGATTTGGCACAAACCCTGAAACGATTGGAAAATTTTGTCACACCTTGTCTCAATTTGAAATACCAAACCACTTGATTGAGGGGATTCAAACGGGGGGTTAGGCCACACCGCCCCCGGCTTTTTCGGTGATCGCGCACGCGCCGAACGTTGAATGATTCGGCCTTGTTGTCACCCTCAAGGAAGCCGACGGTGTCCTCCCGCCCGCCTTTGGCGCCCGCCAACCCGGCCTTGCTGGCCGAGTTGGCCGCCTGCGGCAGCGCCCGAGAAGGGGCCTTGCTGCTGCTGTCCACCCTGGCCACGCAAGTGGGCGCCAGCCGCGCCTGCCTGGCCTGGTGGCACCGTGGGCACGCGGTGGCAGACGCCCAATGGGCCAGCCCCGAAGCCCCCGACACGGCCGCCCTGCTGCCCACGCAGTTGGGTGCAGCACTGGACGAGGCGATTGACCAGGGTGTCAGCTTGAGCTGGCCGCCGATCGGGGCCGACCACGACGCGTGGGTGACCCTGGCACACCGCACCCTGGCGCAGCGCCTGGACGGCGCGGTGCTGAGCGTGCCCTTGCCCGCAGGCCACACGCCCACCGGCGCGATTGGCCTTGAATGGGCACGAGGCAGCCCCCCCATCACACCCGCGGTGCAGCAGTTCATCGAAGCCACGGTGGCACAGTGCGCGCCTTTGCTGGCCTTGCAGCGCCAGGCACAGCGCCCCTGGCATTGGCATTTGCGGCAGGCGGCCAGGCGGCGCTGGCATGATTTGAAAAGCCATGAACACCCATGGCGGCGGCGCGGCTTGACGCTGGCCGCGCTGGTGCTGGCGGCGCTGGCCCTGGTCCCCCTGCCCGACCGCATCGGTGGCCGTGGCCGCATCGAAGGCGCCGAGCAGCGCGTGCTGGTGGCCCCCAGCGATGGTTTCATCAAGGCCACGCACGTGCACCCTGGCGACCGCGTCAAGGCTGGCCAAGTGCTGGCCGACCTGGCCGACCTGGCCGAGCAGGATCTGAAGCTGGAGCGCGACAAGTGGTCCAGCCAGATGGCCCAGCACGAGAACAGCTATGCAGGCGCCATGACCCGGGCCGACCGCGCCGACGCCGCCATGAGCCTGGCCAAGGTGCAGGAAGCCCAAGCCCAACTCGCTTTGGTCGATGAGCAGCTGCAGCGCTCGCAATTGAACGCACCGTTTGATGGCGTGGTGATCCAGGGCGACCTGAGCCAGTCGATCGGAGCACCAGTGCGGCAAGGCGATGCCTTGCTGACGGTGGCCAGCACGCGGCACTACCGGGTGATCATCGAGGTCGATGAAACCGACGTGGGCAAGGTGCACGTGGGCCAAACCGGGGCGCTGGCCTTGTCGGCCTTGCCGTGGGACACCTTGGACCTTCGCGTGGTGCGCATCACCCCGCTGGCCCAGGCCCGCGAGGGTCGCAATGTGTTCGAAGTGCAGGCCGAGTTCACCGGCCCGGTGCCCCCGGAAGTGCGCCCCGGCCTGATGGGCCAGGCCAAGGTGGTGGTGGGCCAGGGCCCCTGGTTGTGGACGCTGGTGCGCCCCCTGCTGGAGCGCGCTCGGCTGGGCCTGTGGTCCTGGTGGGGCTGACGACGCCCATGGTGCCGCACAGCCCCTTGTCCAGCCCCGACTGGCACCGCGTGGCGGCCTTGCGCCCACGGCTGCGCCCGCGTGTCAGCGTGGAAGGCCAGTGGGTGCGCGGCCAACGCTGGCAGGTGCTGCGCGACGACGACACCGGCCAGGCCTGCCGCCTCAACGCCTCGGCCTACCGCATCGCCGCCAGATTCGATGGGCAGCATGCCCTGCAAGACCTGTGGCCTTTGCTGGACAGCCACGCCGAGGCCCCCACGCAAGACGACATCGTGGCCGTGCTGCGGCAACTGCAAAAGCAGCACCTGGTGGAGTTCGACGGCACGCCGGACTTTGGCGCGGCATCATCATCCCCATTGGCGCAAGCACCGGACACCGATGAGCCGGTGTCCCACCACAAATCAACGCTGATGGCCTGGCGCATCCCGCTGGGCAACCCCAGCCGCTGGCTGGACCGGGCCGAGCCCTTGGCACGCGCGGTGTTCTCGGTGCCCGGCCTGCTGGTGTGGTGCCTGCTGATGCTGGGTTTGCTGACCGGCTTGTTCATGCAGGGCAGCGCGCTGCAGGCCCACGCCACCACCTGGATGCACACCCCCAGGCACCTGGCTTTGTCGCTGGTGCTGTACCCCGTCATCAAGGCCATCCACGAAGCCGCGCATGCGCTGGCCGTGCGGCGCTGGGGCGGGCAGGTGCGCGAGGCCGGCATCACGCTGTTGATGCTGATGCCCGTGCCCTACGTGGATGCCTCGGCGGCCAACGCCTTTCGCCATGCCTGGCAGCGCATGCTGGTCAGCGCCGCGGGCATCATGGCCGAGCTGGCCATGGCCGCGCTGGGTTTGTGGCTCTGGCTGGGCACCACCGACGGCCTGCTGCACGACGCCGGCTTCGTGGTGTGGTTCATCGCCTGCGTGTCCACGCTGCTGTTCAACGCCAACCCTTTGCAAAGGCTGGACGGCTACCACGTCATGACTGACGCGCTGCACCTGCCCAACCTGGGCTCGCGCAGCAAGCAGTGGTGGCAGACCCAGGGCCAACGCTGGCTCACGCAGCAAGACGATGCCGCCCAGCAGGACCACCAGCCGCAGCCCGCGCCTGGCGAACGGCCTTGGCTCATCGCCTATGCACCGCTGGCCTGGGTCTACCAGATGCTGCTGTGGGGCGCCCTGGTGGTCTGGGTGGGCAGTGTGTCCAGCGTGCTGGGCTGGCTGGGAGGGGCGCTGGCTTTGCTGCTGGGCGTGATCAAACCCGCGTGGTCCTGGGGGCGCATCGCCTGGCAAGCGGTGCTGTGGCGCCCACGCCAGGAGCGTGCCTCGGCCCTGCGGCGCGTGGCGCTGCTGCTGGTGCCGCTGCTGGCGCTGCTGCTGCCCTGGCCCGATCGCCTGGTGGTGCGCGGCGTGGTTTGGGCGCCCGACCAGGCCCTGGTGCGCACCGAGGTCGATGGGCTGATCCAGACCGTTCACCAGGCCGATGGCGACACCGTCAAACCCGGCGATCTGCTGGTCACCCTGGACAACGCCAAGCTGCTGGCCCAGCGCGAACGCCTGGCCGCACAAATCACGCAGGCCGAGCAGGACCAGTTCAACGGCATGGGCATCGGCCAGGACGCCGCCCAATCCGGCAAGGCGCAAGACGAGCTGCAACGCCTGCAGGCCGAGGTGGCCCGCCTGGACGATCAGATCGCGCACCTGCAAGTGCGGGCCCTGAGCGCGGGCCGCCTGGTGCTGCCCAACGCGCACGACCTGCCTGGCCGCTACCTGCACCGGGGCGACCTGCTGGGCCATGTGCTCACCCAGCATCCGCCCACCGTGCGCGTGGCCGTGCGCGAAGCCGACGCCGTGCCTTTGCGCCAGCACCTGGGCGAGGTGTCGGTGCACCTGAGCGGCCAGGGACAGCACGCCGAGCCGGGCACGCTGGTGCGCGATGCCGTGGGCGCGACCCGCCAGTTGCCCAGCGCCGCCCTGAGCGAACAGCAAGGCGGCGACATCCAGACCGACCCGCAAGATGAACACCACATGAACACCACGCGCCCCATCGTGCTGATGGACGTGCGCATGGACCACGCCGCCCCGGCCGAGCGCCTGGGCGAACGCGCCTGGGTGCGCTTCGACCAGGGTTGGTCGCCCCCGGTGGCCCAAGCTTGGCGTTGGGCCCGCCAGCGCGTGGACGTCACCTTCCACCCCGGGCATTGACGTGATCACCTTGCCCGCCTGGCCCATGGCGATCACGCCGCACCGCGAGCCCCTGGCCCGCCCCGGCCCGCGCTGGGGCGCCTACCCCGAGCGACCCGACGACGCTGAGCCACGCCTGCGCGGCACCCTGCCCCACGCTTGGCTGCCCACCTGGTTGCCCGCCCCCTGGCGCCTGGCTTGGTGCCACCCCTGGTTGCGCCAGGTTCGGCAACTGTCGGCCCACACACCGCTTGACCTGAACGCCTGCCGCCAGGCCCTGAGGCGCGAAGGCTTCACCCCCGACAACGTGGCCCTGGCCCTGGCCCACGTGCTGCGCGCCACCGAGCAGACACTGGGCCTGCGCCTGCACGACACCCAGTTGCTGGCCGCCACCTTGATGCTGGACCAGCAACTGGTGGAGATGGCCACCGGCGAGGGCAAGACCCTGGCCATGGCCACCGCCGCCGCCGTGGCCGCACTCGCGGGCATCCCCGTCCACCTGGTCACCGCCAACGACTACCTGGCCGAACGCGATGCGCAAACGCTGGCGCCGCTGTTCGGCGCGCTGGGCATCTCGGTGGCGCACATCGCGCCAGCCATGTCTTCCGACCAGCGCCGCCCGGTCTATGCGCAAGACGTGGTCTACGCCACCGCCAAGGAAGTCGCTTTCGACTACCTGCGCGATGGCCTGTCCACCCCACAAGGCGCCCCGCCATTGCTCCGCGGCCTGAGCCTGGCCCTGATCGACGAAGCCGACAGCATCCTGCTGGACGAGGCCAGCGTGCCGCTGATCATCTCGGTCACGCAGCAAGGCCAGGCCGCGCAGCAGGCACACCGGCGCGCCGTGTGGTGGCAGGCCCTGCACCTGGCCCGGCGCCTGCGCCACGA
Organism: Aquabacterium sp.; assembly: GCF_030652515.1. Lineage (GTDB taxonomy): Bacteria > Pseudomonadota > Gammaproteobacteria > Burkholderiales > Burkholderiaceae_C > Aquabacterium. Next base: position 25,448 of record NZ_JAUSAR010000069.1, read on the forward strand.
TGGCGACTACACGGTCGACACCGGCCGCCACAGCGCCGCCCTGACGCCCGCAGGCGAGCAGCACATCGCCGGCCCGGCCGAAGCCCTGGGCGGGGTGTGGCGTCGCCCGCGTTTGCGCCGCGACCTGCTGGGCCTGGCCGTCACCGCCTTGCACGCGCTCCACCGCGACCAGCACTACCTGGTCCGCGAGGGCAAGGTGGAGCTGCTGGACACACTCACCGGCCGTGTCGCCGTGGGCCGCGTGTGGTCGCAAGGCCTGCACACGCTGATCGAGTTGAAGGAAGGGTGCACACCCAGCGCGCCCACCGAAACCCTGGCGCAGATCACCTTCCAGCGCTTCTTCAAACGCTACTGGCGATTGGGCGGCCTGAGCGGCACCCTGGTTGAAGCGCGCGCCGAGTTGCGCGGCCTGTACGACCTGGACGTGGTGCGGGTGCCCGAGCGCCTGCCCAGCCAGCGGCAGACCTGGCCCACCCTCGTCTTTGCCACGCCCGATCAGCGCTGGCGCGCCATCGCCGAGCGTGCCCAGGAGATGCAAGCCCATGGCCGCCCCCTGCTCATCGGCACCGACTCGGTGCACGACTCCGAGCAACTGTCACAGCACCTGCAGCAAGCTGGCATCGCGCACACCGTGCTCAATGCCCGGCAGGACCAGCACGAGGCCGACATCGTGGCGCAGGCCGGACAAGCCGGGCACGTGACGGTGGCCACGCGCATGGCCGGCCGGGGCACCGACATCAGCCTGAATGAACGGGCTTTGGCCGCGGGCGGCTTGCACGTCATCCACTGCCAACGCAACGAGTCAAAACGCATGGACCGGCAGCTGGTGGGCCGTTGCGCGCGCCAAGGGCAAGCAGGCAGCACAGAAGCGTGGATTTGTGCCGCCATTTCGAATGACCCCGCCACCCCTTCTGAACCTAAGCTAACACGATGTATTCAATCCGCCGTCGTGCACCGTTCAACCCCATCAGCGTGGTGCTGGTGGCACCTGCGCCTGCCCCAGTGGCTGGAAGAGCAGCGGCAGGCGGCATTGCGGCGACAACTGCTCGATCAAGACCGGCAATGGGCTCAACAACACCGTCTCGCCCGGCAAAGCCGTGGGCCTTCTGTCTAGGCGCCCTGCTCGGCTCCGTGGGGGCCGCCACGCACGCCGCGCCACCCAAGCCCGCGGGCTGCCTGATCGAGCCCGACCAGGTGGCCGACGTGGGCTCGGCCGTCACCGGCATCATTGAGAAACTGAACGTCGCCCTGGGCGAACGCGTGCAAGCCGGCCAGACGGTGGTGGTGCTGCGCGCCGACGTGGAACGCGCCAATGCCAACGCCGCCACCTTGCGCACGCAGATGGATGCCGAGGTCAAGGCCGCCGCGGCGAACCTGGAATTGGCCCGGCAGAAAGTGGTGCGCACGCAGCAACTGGTGGCCAAGGATTTCGTCTCGCAACAAGCGCTGGACCAGGCCCAGGCCGAGCAGGAAGTGGCCGTGCAAAAGCACACCCTGGCGCGCAGCCAGCAACGCATCTATGGCCAGGAACAGGCCATGGCGCAGGCGCAACTGGGCTTGCGCACCTTGCGCAGCCCCATCAACGGCATCGTCGTGGAGCGCTACAGCAACCTCGGCGAGCGCGTGGAAGACCGCCCCGTGCTGCGCGTGGCCAACATCGATCCGCTGCGCGTGTCGCTGATGGTGCCCATCGCCCAATACGGCCAGGTCCACGTGGGCGATCGCCTGTCGATCCACCCGGAACTGCCCGGCATCGGCGCGGTCAGCGCCCAAGTGGCCTACGTGGACAAAGTGGTGGACGCCGCCAGCAACACCTTCCGCGTGCGCCTGAGCCTGCCCAACCCCGACCACCGGCTGCCCGCCGGCCTGCGCTGCAAGGCCGACTGGCCCGTGGCGGCCAGTGGCGCGGCGCCCGCACGGCCCACGCCCAGCGTGGCACCAGCCCTGCCCGCGCACACCCCCATCCGGCCCAAGGCCGTGGCCCAGCCCACCCTGCCGCTGCACCTGCCCACGGCCACCACGCCCGCGTCGACCTGGCTGAGGATGTCCGTGGCCTTGGCGCGCGTGCCCACACACCCGGCGTCGCCGAAGACCGCATCGTTCGCAGTGAGCAAGGCCAGTCAGCCCATCAGCCTGAGATTCAGCATCGCGCTGGCCGACGCTCGCTGACGCGGCCGCTCATTGAACAGGCCCGGCATGCGTTCCCTGCCACCCCCACACGTTCAACGGCCCATTGCCGAGGCGATGGAGCCACGCCTGCTGTATGCCGCCGACTTCGCGCCAGCGGCCTTCATGGGCAGCGCGGTGGCCGACACCAGCCACCAGCGCCTGATCGACACCACCGCGACTCCGAACGCCCCAGCCACGTCGGGCACCGAGCTCGTCTTCATCGATGCCCGCGTGCCCGACCAGGCCAGCTTGCTGGCCGACCTGAACGCGCAGGCCCAGGCGGGTCGCGCCATCGAGATCGTGTTGATCGATGCGGACGAGGATGGCATCACCCGCATCACCCAGACGCTGGCCGACCGGCATGACGTGTCGGCCGTGCACCTGATCTCGCACGGCGACAGCGGCTCGGCCCAGTTGGGCAACACCGTGCTGGATGAAGCCACGCTGGCCACGCGCGCGCACGATGTGGCCTCCTGGGGCCAGGCCCTGACCCAGGACGCCGACCTGCTGATCTACGGCTGCGACGTGGGCGCTCAAACCAATGGCCAGGCCCTGGTGCAAGGCCTGGCCGCCCTCACTGGCGCCGACGTGGCCGCCAGCGATGACCTCACCGGCGCCGCCCTGCAAGGTGGCGACTGGGTGCTCGAAGTGCAAAGCGGCCGCATCGAGGCCTTGCTGGCCCCCAGTGCCCGGGCCCAGGGCCTGTTCGAAGGCGTGCTGGCCGCCGTGCCCCTGGGCAAAGCCGATGCCGTGTGGGCCACCTCCGGCGACGGCACAGCGCAATACACGTATTACGACGGCGTGACCTACACCAACGGCAGCGACACCGCCAACACGGGCCAGTGGACAGTGGTGAGCACGGCCTCCTCCCCCAAGCGCGACGAGGTCATCGCGGTCGGCGTCAACACCAGCGGCACCATCACGGGCGAAGTGATCAAGGGCGGCACCAGCACCCTGATCCCCCTCACCATGGGCACCGGCACACCCACCAACCGCCAGGGCTTCGGCGTGGCCTACGAGCAAACCAGTGGCGATGCCATGCTGGTCTGGAACGATGGCAGCAATCTGAGCTACAGCATCTACAACGGCAGCACCTGGACGACCGCGACCACCATCGCGGGCTACACCGGCGCGGCCCCCCAGCACATGCAGCTGGTGTCCCAGCCTGGCGGCGACGGCATGGCCCTGATCATCAGCGACGCCAATGCCGACGACCACGCCATGATCTGGAACGGCAGCAGCTGGGGCCAAGCCATCACGCTGGACACCTCGGGCACCTCGGCCGCCGATCAAACGTCTATCGCAGTGGCCTTCGAGGCCCAGAGCGGTCATGCCATGGTCGCCTACGCCAAGGCCTCGGACGCCAACGTCTATTTCCGCGTCTTCGATGGCAGCGTGTGGGGCATGGAGGCCGCTGCCGGCAACTACCTGGAAGCGGCCACCCCGCAATGGCTGACGCTGGCCAGCGACCCCACCAGCAACCGCATCGCCATGGGCCTGATCAGCAGCTCGGGCACGCAAACCTTCACCTCCTTCGCCGTGTGGAACCAGGGCGGCTCGCAGAGCTGGAGCAACCGCACGGTCACCTCCGCCCAGAACACCACCACCAACGCGCCCGCCGTGGCCGTGGCCTATGAAAGCAAGAGCGGTGACCTGCTCGCCGTGTATGGCAGCACCAGCGCCAACACCGTCAACTACAAGACCTTGGGCAGCTCGGGCGCGTGGTCGGCCACGCAGGCCGGGCCCAATGCCGGGGGCATCGTGGGCGCCTTGCGCTTGAACAGTGATCCCACCACCAACAACATCATGCTGGGCATGCAGACCACGGGCGGCCGCCTGTCGTTTTCAGACTGGAGTGGCAGCGCCTGGCAAAGCACGCCGGTGGTGGCCACCAGCAACACTGGCAGCTCGCTCACCCCGGCTTTCGCGTGGACCTTCAAGAACCACATCGCGGGCAACACCACCAACACCTTGTGGCTGGGCGCCAACCAGGCCGACTCGGACGGCTGGGATGGCGTCAACTCGACCACCAGCACCGAAGTGCTGGCGCTGGAGAACCCCGACCTGCACTACGGCACCGGCACCAACTCGGACGGCACCTTCTCTCATGTCCTGGACATGTCAGCGTTTGGCGCCAGTGGCCTGGACGACATCGCCTGGGTGTCCCGCGACGTGGTGTTGTCCGGCAGCCTGACCGTGCACCGAGGTGACCTGCTGTTCTCGGTGCCCAGCACCACCACCTTGACCAGCGCCAACAGTTTGCAGGCCAACCGCAATGAAGTCATCTTGTTCAGCCCCACCGTGGCAGGCGACTATTCGGCCGGCACCTTCACCAAGGTCTTCACGCTCAACAACGCCCTGTTGGGTCTGCTCGCCTTGTCGCCCACCGCCAGCATCCGAGGCCTGGCGCTGGTGGAGGAGACCGTCAACATTGGCACCACGCAGGTGCTGGCCGGCACCTTCCTGTTCAGCGCGGGCAACGGCAACACAGCCGCCAATGACATCCTCAGCTTCAGGGTCGGCGGCGCGTCCGTGACCACCCTCATTGAAGGCGACGACATCAACCTGGACAGCTCGATCACGGGCCTGGAAGTCGTCACCAGCAGCACCCCATCGGCCAACGCATCCTTGCCCGCCGGCACCTTGCTGGTGAGCCTGGCCACGGCCGACTCTCAGGTGGCCAACAACTACCTCAGCGTGGCACCCACCGATGTCGTGGCCCTGACCGTGTACCGCACCTCGGGCGCCAACAGCGCCATCGCCGTCGGCACCACGATTCTGCAAGGCAGCTCGGTCGGCATCACCGGCAGCATCGACAGCCTGGCCCTGACCTTGAGCATCGCCCCCGTCATCGACAGCAATGGCGGCGGCGCCACGGCCAGCACCAGTGTCAACGAGAACACCACGGCCGTCACCACCGTGGTGGCGCAAGACGCAGACCCCTACGCCGACCTGACGTACAGCATCACCGGTGGGGCCGACGCGTCTCGATTCACCATCGACAGCCGCACCGGCGTGCTGCGCTTCAACACCGCCCCCGACTACGAGAACCCACAGGACAGCGACAAGAATCGCAGCTACGTGGTCACGGTGTCGGCCAGTGATGGCACCTACCGCGACAACCAGACCATCACCGTCAACGTGCTCAACGTCAACGAGGCCCCGGTGATCGTGAGCGGCGGTGGCGGCAGCACGGCCAACCTGGTCGTGCTCGACAACAACCCCGTGGCCGCCGCGGTGAACGCCAGCGACCCGGACCAGCCCGACACCCTGAGCTACACCATCACGGGCGGCCTGGACAGCGCCATGTTCAGCCTCAATGGTGCCACCGGCGAGTTGATGTTCAACCCGGCCGTGAGCTACCAGAACCCGCAGGACTCGGATGGCGACAACGTCTACCAGGTGGTGGTTCGGGTGCAGGACTCGCAGGGTGCCTGGGACGAACAGACCCTGAACATCTCGGTGCAGGCCTCCAACTTCGCGCCGGTCATCAACAGCAACGGCGGCCCGGGAGACGCCACCCTGGTGGTCAACGAATTCCAGACCAACGTGACCACGGTGCAGGCCACCGACGACCAGACGGCCAGTTCGCAACTCAGCTACGGCATCGCGGGTGGGGCCGACCAGGCCCTGTTCCACATTGATGCGCAAACAGGCGAGTTGCATTTCACGGCACCGCCCGACGCCCAGGCCCCTGGCGACGTGGGCGGCATCAACCGCTACGAGGTGAAGGTGAGCGCCAGCGATGGCCAGTTGACCAGCTACCAGACCCTGACCATCGACATCCAGCCCTACACACGCCCGGTCAACAACCTGCCGGGCAGCCTGTCGGCCACCGAAGACACGGCCAGCGCCTTGGCTGGCCTGAGCGTCACCGACCCCGATGCGGGCAGCGCGCCCATCACCGTCACGCTCCAGGTGCAGCACGGCAGCCTGAGCGTGCGCGATGACGTGGCCTCTGGCCTGGACCCCAGCGGCATCCAATACGATGCCGAGCGCCGCACCGTGACCCTGACCGGAAGCGTCAGCGCCATCAACGCAACCCTGGCCGATGCCACGGGCGTGCGCTACCTGTCCGACCCGGACCACGTCGGCCAGGACACGCTGACCATGACCACCGTCGATGGCGTGAACACCGGCACCGCCCCGCCCTTGACCGTCAGCAACAGCACCACCATCACCGTGGACGCCGTCAACGATGCGCCCAAGGCCATCATTGGGCAAAGCGCCTACGCGGCCACCGAGCAAACCGACCTGGCGCTTCACAACACCGGCCTGCGGGTGGGCGATGTGGACGCGGCCACGGGCAACGTCCAGGTCAGGCTTGCGGCCGTGGACGGGCAGATCACCGTGGACCCGGGCTCCACCGGTGTGGCCGTGACCAACTCAGGCACGAACAGCGTCATCCTGGCCGGCACCATCGATCAGATCAACGCCTTGCTGGATGGTTTGAACGACGGCACCATCCTCTACCACGTGCCTGGCGACACCCCATCGGCCACCGACACGCTGACGCTGATCATCAACGACCTGGGCAACACCGGGACGGGCGGCAATCTGGCCGCCCAATCCTCGGTCACGGTCAACATCAGCGCGGTGAACGATGCCCCCGTGGCCGTGGCCGACAGTGCGACGGTCGATGAAGACGCCGTGCTCAACGGCAGCACCGTGCTGGCCAACGACAGCGATGCCGAGAGCGATGCCTTGAGCGCCACGCTGGTGCAGGACGTGGCCCACGGCACCCTCGTCTTCAACAGCGATGGCAGCTACACCTACACGCCCACCGCCAACTTCAACGGCACCGACTCGTTCACCTACCAGGCCAACGACGGCACGGCCGACTCCAATGTGGTCACTGTCACCATCACCGTCGATGCCGTCAACGACGCGCCTGTGGCGGTGGACGACAGCGCTTCGGTCAACGAGGATGCCGTGCTCAATGGCAGCACCGTGCTGACCAACGACACCGACATCGACATCGAGGCCCTGACCGCCACCCTGGTCACCGGCCCCAGCCATGGCACCTTGGTGTTCAACAGCGACGGCAGCTACACCTACACGCCCACCACCAACTTCAACGGCACCGACAGCTTCACCTACCAGGCCAACGACGGCACGGCCGACTCCAATGTGGCCACCGTCACCATCACCGTCAGTGCCGTCAACGACGCCCCCGTGGCTGTGGACGACAGCGCCTCGGTGAACGAGGACGCGGCGCTCAACGGCAGCACCGTGCTGGCCAACGACACCGACACCGACGTCGATGCCCTGACCGCCGCCCTGGTCACCGGACCCAGCCACGGCACCTTGGTGTTCAACAGCGACGGCAGCTACACCTACACGCCCACCGCCAACTTCAACGGCACCGACAGCTTCACCTACCAGGCCAACGACGGCACGGCCGACTCCAATGTGGCCACCGTCACCATCACTGTCAGTGCCATCAACGACGCCCCCCTGGCGGTGGACGACAGCGCTTCGATCAACGAAGACGCCGTGCTCAATGGCGGCACCGTGCTGGCCAACGACACCGACATCGACAGCAGTGCGCTGAGCGCCAGCCTGCTCACCGGCCCCAGCCACGGCACCCTGCTGTTCAACAGCGACGGCAGCTACACCTACACGCCCACCGCCAACTTCAACGGCACCGACAGCTTCACCTACCGGGCCAACGACGGCACGCTCAACGCCAACATGGCCACCGTGACGATCACCATCGCCCCGGTCAACGACGCCCCGGTCATCACCACCAACGCCCTGACGATCAACCAGGGCGGCACCGCCGAACCCCTGCTGCTGGTCACCGATGTGGACAACGCCAACGCCGACCTGCTGATCAGCGCCAGCGACATCGTCGGCGGGTACTTCGCCAACGCAGGCACGGGCAGCACACTCACCCAATTCACCATGGCCGAGGTGGCCGCGCACCAGGTAGTGTTCGTGCACGACGACAGCGGCCAGGCGCCCAGCTACGTGCTGTCCGCCACCGACGGCCTGCTCAGTGCCAGCGCGTCCACCGTGCAAGCCAGCTTCACGCTCACACCGCCGCCACCTCCACCGGTGATCTCTGCGCCGCCGACTGCGCCTCCCGCCCCGCCAGCGCCGCCCGACACCAGTGACAGTGAGAACGACGAAGCCGAAGAGCCCATCACCACGGGCATCGGCGCGGCCACCGGTGCTGCGACCCAGTCCGCCGCGCCCATCGCCCGGCTGTCCTTCTTCGTGGACCCGAACAACCTCGCGCCCACCAACGCCGGCATCGTGGTCGTGCCACCCGCCAACCAGTACGGCGTGGACCTCAACAACCGCATCATCACCGCCAGCACCGTGGCCGCCGCCGGTGAAGATGCCTTCCGCTATTCCTGGCTGAAGGCCTTGAACACCACCCTCAGCGACACCGAAAACCTGCGCAACAGCCTGACCGCCCTGCGCGAGCAGTTGCAGAACGACGGCCTGGAGCGGCGCCACCTGGTGGCCTCGTCCATCGCCGTGTCCACCGGCCTGTCGGTGGGTTATGTGATCTGGCTGGTGCGCGGCGGCGCGCTCATCGGCTCCATGCTGTCGGCCATGCCCGCCTGGCAGATGATCGACCCCTTGCCCGTGCTGGCCCGGGGCCGCGGTGGCCGCCAGGCCGATGCCGGTGAGGGCGACGACGCCTCCGTCGAGCACATCTTCGACGACGATGGCCCCGCCCCGCCACCACGGCCTGCGCCACCACCGCCCATCACCCCCACCATCGAGGAGGCCGCGCCATGAAACGCCTGGCCACCCGCTTCTACCTGGCCATGGGCCTGTCATCCCTGCTGGTGACGATTGCCCTGGCCGCCACCTACCTGGGCCTGATCCCCGACCGCGAAGCGCTGGTGCGCCAGCACCGCGCCGTGCTCTCCGAGACCCTGGCCACCAGCGTTTCGGTGCTGCTGAACGAGGACGACACCAGCACGCTCGAGCAAGCCCTGGAAATGGCCATCGAGCGCGAGCCATCACTCCTGTCCATCGGCATCCGCCGCACCGACCGCAGCACCCTGCTGGCCCTGGGACCGCACGATGCCTGGCAACCCACCTCCAGCGAACAGTCCACCGACGCGCAGGTGCAAGTGCCACTGTGGCACGAGGGCGCCGCTTGGGGGTTTCTGGAGCTGCGCTACTCGCCACTGCGGCACGAAGGCTGGCTGGGCTACCTGGACGACCCTTCCCTGCGCCTGAGCGCCTTCCTCTTCGTGTCCAGCTTCATCGCCTTCTCGCTCTACCTGGGCCGCATGCTGCGCCACCTCGACCCCTCGCAGGCCATCCCCTCGCGCGTGCGCTCTGCGCTGGACACGCTCACCGAAGGCCTGATGGTGCTGGACGCGCAAGGCCACACCGTGCTGGCCAACCAGTCGCTGGCCACCATCATGGGCGTCGAACCCGATGCCCTGCTGGGCCGCTCGGCCGCCAGCCTGCCCTGGACCGACCGCGAAGGCCAGCCCCTGGTCACGCCGCTGCTGCCCTGGCAACAGGCCATCGATGAGAAGCAGACCCGCCGCGACGTGCTCATGTACCTGAGCACCGCGCGCGGCCAGCGCTACACCTTCCGCGTCAACTGCTCGCCCATCCTGGCCGCCGAGAAGCCGCAAGGCGTGCTCATCAGCTTCCAGGACATCACCGAGCTCGAAGAAAAAGAAGTGGCCCTGCAAGCCGCCAAGGAAGAGGCCGACACCGCCAACCGCGCCAAGAGCGATTTCCTGGCCAACATGAGCCACGAGATCCGCACCCCGATGAACGCCATCCTGGGCTTCACCGAACTGCTGCGCCGCCGCGCGCCCACGGCCCACAACGCCGACGAACAGCGCCGCCACCTGGAAACCATCCACGCCAGCGGCCAGCAGTTGCTGGAACTCATCAACGACATCCTCGATCTGTCCAAGGTTGAATCGGGCCGGCTGGAGCTGGAGCGCGTGCGCTTCGCGCCCCACACCGTGGTCAGCGACGTCATCCGCGTGCTCGAGGTCAAGGCACTGGAGAAAAAACTGCTGCTGCGCATGGACCTGCCCCAGCCTCTGCCTGCCACCATCGAGGGCGACCCTTCCCGCCTGCGCCAGATCATCACCAACCTGATCGGCAACGCGCTCAAGTTCACACAGCAAGGCCAGGTCACCGTCAGCCTGCACCTGGAGACCCACGCCTACCCGGCCACCTACCGCATCGACATCGCCGACACCGGCGTGGGCATCGCGGCCGACAAGCTGGACTCCGTCTTCGAGCCCTTTGTGCAGGCCGAGACCTCGACCACACGCCACTTCGGCGGCACCGGCCTGGGCCTGACCATCAGCCGGCGCTTCGCCAAGGCCATGGGCGGCGACATCACTGTCACCAGCAAGTTGGGCCAGGGCAGCGTCTTCCACGTCACCTTCGACCCCGGCATGATCAAGGGCATCCCCATGCTCAGCCCGGACGAGATGATCCGCCAGGCCTCCGAGCTGGCCGTGCAGGCCACCATCCACTGGCGCTTCCCGCCCCGCCGCGTGCTGGTGGTGGACGACGGCGCCGAGAACCGCGAACTGGTGCGCCTGGTGCTGGAAGAAACCGGCCTGGTCGTGCAAGAGGCGACCAACGGCCAGGAAGCCCTGGACATGGTCGCCCAAAGCGCCTTCGACCTGGTGCTGATGGACATGCAGATGCCCGTGATGGACGGCGTGGTGGCCACCCGCCTGCTGCGCGAGCGCGGCGTCAAGACCCCCATCCTGGCCCTGACCGCCAACGCCATGAAGGGCTTCGAACAAGAGATCAACCAGGCCGGTTTCTCGGGCTTCCACACCAAGCCTTTGAACATCGGCACCCTGCTGACCGACCTGGCCCAGCGGCTGGGCGGTGAATGCCTCGCCCCCGAGGAAGTGCTCAAGCTCCAGAGCGCAACTGCCGACAACACAGGCAGTAGCAGCCCGGTCAACGGGCCCTTAGATACCAGCCCGATGGTCTCCCGCTTGTCACAACATCCCAAATTGCGAAAAGTGGTGACCCGGTTCATGGACGAATTCCCGGGCAAGTTGGCATTGATGAAGCAATCCTTGGATCAGAACGACTTGAAAGAACTCGCTCTGCACGCCCACTGGCTCAAAGGCGCTGGTGGCAGCGTGGGCTTCGACGCGTTTTTCGAACCCGCCCGCCACCTGGAAGCCGCCTGCCTGGTGGACGACGCGGTGCAGGCTGGCCACTGGTTGCAACACATCGAGGAGCTGGGCCAGCGCATGGTCCTGGACGCCCCGGAAGGGATCACGGCATGAGCCGAGACCTCGTGGCGATGACCACGCCCTGGGACGGTGCCCTCGTGATGATGGTGGACGACGAGTCGATGATGACCGACGTCATCCAGACCCACCTGGAAGACGCGGGCTACACCCGATTCGTGGCCTGCAACGACCCGCGCGAGGCCGTTCAACTGATCCGCCAACACCAGCCCGACGTGCTGCTGCTGGACCTGATGATGCCCGGCGTGTCCGGCTTCGACGTGCTGCAGGCCGTGCGTGCCGACGAGGCCCTGCAGTACACCCCCGTCATCGTGCTGACCGCCGCCAGCGATCCGGCCACCAAGTTGCGAGCACTCGAGTTGGGCGCCACCGAGTTTCTCTCTAAACCTGTCGACTCCAGCGAGTTGGTCCTGCGGGTGCGCAACACCCTGGCGTTCAAGCGCTACCAGGACCGCCTGGCCTACGTGGACATGGTCACTGGTCTGTCCAACCGCGAGCGTTTCACGCGCCGCCTGGACGAAGCCTTGCAACACGCCCTGCCCCAGCAAACCATGCTGGGCCTGCTGCACCTGGGCTGCGAGCAGTTCCGCCAGACCCGCGAAACCCTGGGCCCGCGTGCCGCCGACGCCTTGCTGCAGAAAGTGGCCGCGCGCCTGATCAACGTCGTCGTGCCCCCGCACGACCGCGACTCCGCTGCCCTGCATCCCGAATCCCTGGGACTGGCCCGCGTGGACAGCCAGGACTTCGCCCTGATCCTGCCCGAGATGGCCCAGGCCGAAGACGCCGCCACCCTGGCCAAGCAAGTGATCCAGGAGCTGACCGCGCCCTTTCAGATCGACGGCCACGACATCTTCCTGGTCCCGCACATCGGCATCGCCTTGGCGCCCAGCGACGGGCAGAGCGCCAACAGCCTGCTCAAAAGCGCCGACCTGGCCTGCTCCAAGGTCAAGGGCCATGGCAAGGCAGGCTACGAATTCTTCTCGGCCGAGCTGACAGCCCGCTCCATCGAGCGCCTGACCCTGACCAACCAGTTGCGCCTGGGCATCCACCGCGACGAGCTGCGCCTGCACTACCAGCCCAAGGTCTGCATGCGCACCGGCCGCATCCTGGGTGCCGAGGCCTTGATCCGCTGGCAGCACCCCGACCATGGCCTCCTGATGCCCGGCCGCTTCGTGCCCCTGGCCGAAGAGACCGGTTTGATCGTCGAGCTGGGCGATTGGGTCACGCAAGAGGCCTGCCGCCAGATGGCGCTTTGGAAGCAACAAGGCCTGCGCGATTTGAAGGTGTCGATCAACGTGGCCAAGCCGCAGTTCGACAACGGCCACTTTCTGCAGTACCTGCAGAAAGTGCTGGCCCGCACCCAACTGCCGCCCGAATGGCTGATGGTCGAAGTGACCGAAAGCATGCTGGTCAGCGACGTGGCCTGGGCGCTCAAGCAGATGAACGATTTGCAAGGGCTGGGCGTGCGCCTGTCCATCGACGACTTCGGCACCGGCTACTCATCCCTGAGCTACCTCAAGCGTTTCCCGGCCGATGAATTGAAGATCGACCGCTCCTTCATCATCGACCTGCCCGGCCAGACGAAAGACCAGGCCATCGTGCAAACGGTGGTGTCACTGGGGCACAGCCTGGGCATGCAGGTGGTCGCGGAAGGTGTGGAAGAAGAAGACCAGCTGCGCATCCTGCAGCGCATGGGCTGCGACGTGCTGCAAGGCTTCCTGTTCAGCAAGGCCGTGCCGCCGCAAGCGTTTGAGGCCTTGATCCTGGGCTCCTCGGCCCTGGACCTGATCAGGCCGCCGGTTCCGCTGGGCGCCTGAGCTCAATCCGGCAAGCGCCAGAAGAACCCAGCCCACAAGCCATTGCCCGCCGCGCTGGCCAGCGCAATCACCTCGCCAGGCTGGCCGCGCCCTGAACTCATGAAACCATGCAGCGCCGCCAGCGAACTGGCCGCTCCCAGGCAACCCTGCGTGTCCAGTTCATGGAAGATTTGAGCTTCAGGCTGGCCCAGGGCTTCATGCGCAATGCCCATCTGGCGCGGCGACACCGCATAAGGCAAGAAGTGCTTCACGCGGGCACAGGCGGGCGCAAAACGCTCGGCCAGTTCGCGGGGAAAACGCCCCCACAGGCGCGACAAGTCGGCCAGGTGCGCATGATCGGGTTTGTGGAAGCGGTAGTCCATGACCGCCTCGGTCGGCGGCAGCTGCCCGGGGATGGTGGTGGACACGCCCTGCAAGGCACTTTGACCGCTCATGCCGCCCAGAAAACTCTCGGTCTGGCTGCCATCGCTGGCCAGGATGCAGGCGCCCGCCCCATCGCCATACAACAGGGCCGAACCGATGTCGCCTGGCAACAAGAAAGGCGAGGCCGCCTCAACCCCGATGATCAGCACCGGCCCCGCGCCCTGGCTGATCAGGCCCTGCGCCGTGAACCAGGCCAGCAAGGCGCCCACGCCGCCCGCGCGCACATCAAAACACACGGGGTTGGACAGCCCATCGTCGCAGCCCAAGGCCTTGCCGATGCGGGCCGTCATCGAGGCGCTGATCACCGGCGGCGTCGAGGTGGCGCAAATCACGGCCGACAACTCCGATGCCCGCAGGCCTGCAGCCGCCAAGGCCCGCTGCCCCGCCAGCACGGCCAGGTCGATGGCGTCGGCACCCAACACCCACTGGCGTGTGCGCACCGTGGGTTCTGGCGCCGGGGCCGCCCCACGCTGGGCCGCGCGTTCGGCCTTGGCCTGCAGCTGCGCTCGCCAATCGGGGCCCAACACGCGCTCGTGCAGCGCGTCGTTGTCCAGCTCGATCCCGCGTTGTCCTTGGGGGGCCAGGTCCACGGGGCGCGCCACCGAGGTCGACACCAGGCGCAGGCCTGGGCAAGCTTGCATCAAGAGGTTCATACGCGCTTCTTCTGGCCAGCCCAGTAGGGCTCGCGCAGCTTGGCTTTTTCGATCTTGCCTGCGGCATTGCGGGGAATGGCGGTGAGCAACTCCACCTTGGTGGGGCACTTGTAGCGCGCCAGGCTCTGGCGGCAATGGGCGATCAGCACGCGGGGCTCGAAGGCCGCCCCCTCGGCCAGCGTGACGTAAGCCAGCACCTCTTCGCCCCACAACTCGTGCGGGATGCCGATGACGGCACAGTCGGTCACCGCCGGGTGCGAAGCCAGCGCCAGCTCGATCTCGCGCGGGTAGATGTTCTCGCCGCCCAGCACGATCATGTCCTTGACCCGGTCGACGATGGTCAGGTAGCGCTCGTCGTCCAGCGTGCCCAGATCGCCTGTCCAGAACCAGCCGTCGCGGTTGGCTTCAATACTGGCCTCGGGCAGGTTCCAGTAGCCCGGAGAGACGCAAGGCCCACGCGCCACCACCTCGCCCACCGCGCCCACGGGCACGTCCTGGCCTTCAGGGTCGACCACGCGGATGTGCGTGCCCAGCATCTCGCGGCCTGCCGAGGCCAAACGCGCCAGGGCGCGGGGCGAGCCATCGAGCACATGGTCTTCGGGCCGCAGGATGGTCAGCAGGCCCGCGGTTTCGCTCAGGCCATAACCCTGGAAGAAGCGACATTGCAGCCGGGCCATGGCCTGCTCCAGCAGGGCCACGGGCATGGGCGCCGCGCCGTAGGCCACAAAGCGCAGGTGGGCAAACTTCAGCTGGTCCACGCCTGGTTCGGCAAAGAGCCAACGCAGCATGGCGGGCACCATCAGGGTGTGGGTCACGGGCTCTTGCGCCAGGCAGCGCGCGGCGGGCATGGGCTCGAACTCGGTCAGCAGGCGCAAGGTGGTGCAGGTGGCCGCGCAGGTCATCACCATCAGGGCGCCGCCCACATGGAACAGGGGCGTGACCTGCAGAAAGCGATCCTCGCCAGGGCGCAAGTCGAAGTCGCTCAGCAAGGCGGCGATGGCGGCGGCCAGGTTGGCGTGCGTCAACACCGCGCCTTTGGGCCGGCCCGTGGTGCCGCTGGTGTAGATCTGCACCAAGGGGGCGTGCACGGCCTCGGGCGCGCGAGCTTTCGGCGCATCGTCCAGGGGCGTGCTGGCCGACATGAGCTGATCCAGTTGATCCCAGCCCGCAGGCGCCTGGTCCAGTGCCACCCAATGGCGCACGCCAGGGATCTCTTGGCGCACCGGATCCAGATTGCGCGCATACCCGGCCTCGGCCACCACCATGGTGGGCGCGGCATCCGTCAGTATCCAGCGCAGCTCGGGCACGCTCAGGCGCCAGTTGAGCGGCACCACCACGGCATCAACCCGCGCTGCGGCGTAGTAAAGCGCCGCGTATTCCCAGCGGTTTTTGGCCAGCACCGCCACGCGGTCGCCCGCTCGCAAGCCGGTGCTCTGCAGCACGGCGGCCAGGCGCCGCACCTCGTCGGCAAACTCGGCATAGCTCAGGCTGCGGCGGGCATCCACCACCGCCGGGAAGGTGGGGAACAGGCGCGCACTGCGCCACAGGTAAGTGTCAATGGTCATTTCAAACCCAGTTCGATCCCGCCACTGACGGGCAGGCACACGCCGGTGACATAGCTGGCCAGCGGCGAAGACAAAAAGGCGATCACGGCGGCCACTTCTTCAGGCGTGCCCGCGCGCCCCACCGCTGCGCGGGCGCCCAGCGCGGCGCGCACGGTGTCGGACACGGCGCCACGCGTGCGCTCGGTGTCGATGAAGCCGGGCTCCACCAGGTTGCACGTCACCCCAAAGCGCGACACCTCCAGGGCCAGGCTGCGCACCAGGCCTTGCAGGCCGGACTTGGCAGCGGCATAAGCCACCTGGCCATGTGCCCCAAGTTCGCTGGCGGTTGAGCCCACAAAGACGAGGCGGCCAAAGCCTGCTTGCTTCATGTGGGGCACACATAGCCGGGCCAGGCGCAGCCCCGCGAACAGCACGCTGTCCATCACGCCGTGCAGGTCCGCGATGGGCACGTTCTCGATCACGCCGAAGGGCGCGGGCTGGCTGGCGTTGTGCACCATCACATCCACCGATCGATCCAGCGCAGCCAGTGCTTGCCAGAAGCCCTCGTCGGCCAAGTCGCCCACCAAGGCCTGCGCCGATCCACCCAAGGCGCGGATCTCGCCCACGGCCTCGTGCAATCGCTGTTCATGCCGACCAGTCAGCACCACGTGCAGGCCTTGGACCGCCAGGGCCAGGGCCGTGGCCTTGCCGATGCCACGCCCGGCCCCAGTCACCAGCGCGGTGCGGCCTGGTGGGTGGGCAAGCCCAGGCTGGTCCATGTGTTCAGGCACGCGTCAGAACTGGTGAACAGCGGCCGCGAAGGTGCAGCCCGCCCCCACCGCCGCCAGCAACACCTTGCTGCCCGGCTTGATGCGGCCCGAGCGCAGCGTCTCGTCCAGCGCGATGGCCACCGAAGCCCCGGCCGTGTTGCCATGGTGGGCCACTTCATCCACCACGGCCTCGGGCGCAAAGCCCAGCTCCTTGGCCGCCATCTGAACCAGGTTGGCGTTGCCCTGGTGCGTGATGAAGATGTCGATGTCGGGCACCGTCAAACCGGCGCGGTCCAGCGCCTGGTGGCAGGACTCCAGCGTGAAGCGCAAAAAGAGCTCGAAGATGTCGTTCTTGGGTTCGATGTGCAGGTAGTGCTGGCCCGCGGCCACCGTTTCAAAACTGGCCGGAAGCTGCGCGCCACCAGCAGGGATGTAGGCGCCCATGCGCTCGATGCCCTCGGCCCCGCACACCATGCTCAGAAAACCGGGCTTGGTCGTGCTGGGCTCAACCAGCGCACAGCCTGCGCCATCGGCGAACAGCACCGTCGATCGGTGGTCCTTCGGGTTGACGTAGCGGCTGCGCGCATCGGCCCCGATCACCAGCACCCGGCGCGCGCCCATCTGGATCGACGCGGCGGCGAGGTCCAGGCCATACAAGAAACCTGAACACGCCGCCGAGATGTCAAACGCCATGCAGCGCGCGCCCAGCTTGCGGGCCACGATGGTGGCCGTGGAGGGGCTGGGCAGGTCGGGCGAGATGGTCGCCATGATGATGCGGTCCACCTGCGAGGCCGATATCCCGGCCTGGTCCAGGCAACGCTGCGCGGCGATCACGGCCATGTCCGAAGTCGTTTCGCCGGGCTGCAGCCAGTGGCGGCTGCGGATGCCGGTGCGGCTGACGATCCACGCGTCGTCCACGGTCAACCCGAAGCGGGCGACCAGTTGGTGGTTGTCCATGACCTGGGTCGGCGTGTAGCTGCCCGTGGCCGTGATCGAAACTGCTTGCTGCATCAAATGAATACTCCGTGCCGCTTCAGCGGCCCACCATGTCGACGGCGATTTTCCCGATGGTGCCACGAGCCGCCATGCGGGCTTGCGCATCGGGCAGGTCTTGCAAGCCGATGACCTCGGTCAGGGCCGGGCGCAGGGCCCGCTCCTCGACCAGGCGCATGGCCTGGACCCACTCCCTGTGGGTGCCCGCGTGCGAGCCCAGCAAGGAGAGCTGCTTGTTCCAGAGAAAACGCAGGTCCGTCTTGGCCTCGAAGCCTTCGGTGGCACCGCAGATCACCAGCCGCCCACCCCAGCGCAGTGCCTCGATGCCGATCTGCCAGGTCGTGGCGCCCACATGGTCAAACACCACGTCGACCCCCTTGCGGTGCGTGATGCGGCGCGCCTCCCGGGCCACATCGTGCAGGTCACTGCGGATGACGTGATCGGCCCCGAGCGACTCGCAGAACTCGGCTTTGCGCTGACTGGATGCCACGGCGATGGACACCGCACCGATCGCCTTGGTGAGCTGGATGGCGGCCGTGCCCGTACCGCCACTGGCGCCAAAAATCAGCACATGCTCGCCAGGCTTGGTCTGGGTGCGCGTGACCAGCATGCGCCACACCGTGAGCATGGCGCTGCTGGTCACGGCCGCCTCGCTCCAGCTCAGGTGGGCAGGCTTGGGCAGGCATTGCGCGGCCTGCACACGGGCGTATTGGGAAAACGCGCCGATCAGCGGCCCCGTCTGAAAGCCCCAAACTTCCATCGTGCGGCAGAACAGTTCTTCGCCCGCCAGACAGTGCTGGCACACCCGGCAAGACTGGATGGGGTAGACCACCACCTCGTCGCCCACGCGCGGGTAGACGACGCCCGGACCCACTTCAGTCACCACGCCCGCGGCGTCCGAGCCCGAGATGTGCGGCAGCGGCACGGCGATCTTGGGCAGCCCCTGGCGGGCCCAGATGTCGTTGTGGTTCAGGCCTGCGGCCTCCACCCGGATCACCACCTCGCCAGCGGCGGGGGAAGGGTCTGGTACATCGCCGTAGCGCAGCACATCCAGGCCACCATGTGCTTCGAAATAAACTGCTTTCACGACCACAAGCTCCCATGAATATGTGATGCCACAAGGAACTCTATCACCGGCCGTTTATCGAATAACCGCCAGAGGCACTGGCATCCCCGTCAACCGGGGGGAGGACATTCCCGCGAGTTCAAAGCCCAGCGCCTGTCAGGCCACGGCGCCCTTGCGCTCCAGCATGGCCTGCAGATCGCGCACCGTGGTGCACTCCTGCAAATCCTCGATCGCCAACTCCACGCCAGTGCGCTCGGCCACGATGCCGATGAACAAGGCCATGCCCAGGGAGTCCCACCCCTCGACGGTTTCCAACACCGCATCGGGCCCGAACAGGCCGGGCAGGCTTTGTGTGGCGTCCTCGATGTCGGTGATTAAACGATCCATGGTGCAAACTCCCAATGAAATGCGTGCCGTTTGTATCATGGCCACCGCCATCGCCACGCGAACACACACCACAGGATCACCATGTCCCTTCTCACCGAGCGCACCCTGATCAGGGCAGGGGCCACGCTGGATCGCCAGTACCTCACCGGCCTGGACGTGCTGGCCTCGCATGCCGCCACCGCGTGCATCCTGGTCTACCCCCAAGGCCTGGACGCCAAGGCATTGAAGCAATCGCTGGCCACCACCTTGAACGCCTACCCGGTGCTGTCCGGGCGGCTCAAGCGCGATGCGAAGGGCCACATCTTCATTGATGCGGCTGACCAGGGCGTGCCCTTCATCGTCAAGCAACACCCCGGGCCCCTGCCCCCCTATGGCGTGGCGCGGCCCATGAACCAGGGCATCCGCCAGTTCTTCAAGCGCATCTACCCATGGCAGGTGGTGGACCGTCCCCGCGCGCTCATGGTGATCGAGCTTCACCAGTTCAGCGATGGCGGCGCCGTGCTGTCGATCACCCCGGTGCACTCGGCCTGCGACGGCGGTGCGCTCTGGGTTTTTTTGATGGATTGGGTTCGGGCCCACCACGGCGGCGCCCTCACGCCACCCGTGCTGGACCGCAATGCCGTGATCCGCTTTGGCCAGGAGAACATGCACCGGCCTTGCGAACACCCCACCGTGCGCGTCACGCCCCTGCTGCAACGGGTGGTTTTGTACACGCGCTTTGCCTGGCAACACGTCACCCAGCTCGACCGGGTGATCTTGCGCATCACCCCGCAGCAAGTACAGCAGTGGAAAGACGAGGCCAAGGCCCAGTTGCCCGAAGGCACCAGCGTGGCCGCCCATGACCTGGCCATCGCCCACTGCCTGCGGGCCTGGTCAGCCCACCTGCGGGCCAGCAAACCCCGCGCCATCACTGTGATCACCGATCTGCGCTTTCGGCGCCAGTTGGGCCTGGCGCGCAAGTTCATCGGCAACGCGTTGGGGCGCGACCTCGTCACCCTGAGCGCCCAAGATTTGGCCGATGGCAGCCTGACCACGCTGGCGCAGCGCTGCCACATCCCGTTGGACCGGATCAGCCAGGACGAGTTGCTGGGCTACCTGGGCTACATCGAAGGCCATCGGCAGCGCCACACCGTGGGCCAGCTCCTGTCAGAGGGCGGCAAGCAGTTGGTCGAGGCGGGCATCATCGTCAACAACTGCGCGCACTTCCCGGTCTACAAGATGGACTTCGGCCAAGGCCCGCCCAGTTGGCACGAAACCGAGCGCCCGCCCTACCGCCACCTGCTGTTGACGCCCACTCCAGGCATGGACGGTGGCTTCGACGTGCGGCTGACCGCGCGCCGGGGCGAACTGGCCGCCCTGCGCCCTGCTTGAGACCGGCTCAGCCGACCTCGCACACCTTGAGCATGTTGGTGCCGCCCGGGTAGCCCATGGGCTCGCCGCAGGTGATGGCGTAGGTGTCGCCCGGCTTGAGCAAGCCACTTTCCACCAGCAGCGATTCGGCCTGCTTCAGCGCCTCGTCGCGGTCGGTGTGGCTGCGGATCAGCAGCGGCCGCACATTGCGGTACAGCGCCATCTTGCGTTGCGAGATCGGCTGCGCCGTCATGCCGAAGATCGGCACGTGGATGCGGTGGCGGCTCATCCACAGCGCGGTCGAGCCCGATTCGGTCAAGGCGATGATGGCCTTGCAACCCAGGTGGTAGGCCGTGAACAGCGCGCCCATGGCGATCGACTGGTCGATGCGGCCAAACTTCTTGTTGGTGAAGTCGGCGTCCAGCGACACGTCTTCGGCCGCCTCGGCCGCCATCGCGATCGCGGCCATCTGCTCCACGGTCTCGACCGGGTACTTGCCAGCGGCCGTCTCGGCGCTCAGCATCACGGCGTCGGTGCCGTCCAGCACCGCGTTGGCCACGTCGCTCACCTCGGCGCGCGTGGGCACCGGGTTCACGATCATCGACTCCATCATCTGCGTGGCCGTGATCACCACCTTGTCCATCTCGCGCGCCATCTTGATCATGCGTTTTTGCAGCGCGGGCACCGCCGCATTGCCCACCTCCACGGCCAGGTCACCCCGCGCCACCATGATCCCGTCAGACGCCTTCAGGATGCTTTCCAAGTTGGGGATGGCCTCGGTGCGCTCGATCTTGGCGATCAGGGCCGGGCGGTGCTTCCAGGGCTCGCCCGCCACATTGCACAGCTGGCGCGCCATCTCCATGTCGGTTGAATTCTTGGGGAAGGACACGGCGATGTAGTCGCACTGGAAACTCGCCGCCGTCCGGATGTCTTCCATGTCCTTGGCCGTCAGGGCCGGCGCGGTCAAGCCGCCACCCTGCTTGTTGATGCCCTTGTTGTTGGACAACTCGCCCCCCACCTTCACGATGGTGTTGACGGCCTCGCCCTTCACCGACTCCACGGTCAGCACCAGCAAGCCATCGTTCAGCAAAAGGATGTCGCCAGCGCGCACATCGCGCGGCAGCTCCTTGTAATCCAGGCCCACGCCATGGATGTCGCCGGGCTCGACGCGGCTGGCGTCCAGCACGAAAGGCTGGCCGTTTTCCAGCATCACGGCACCTTCGGCGAACTTGCCCACGCGGATCTTGGGGCCCTGCAGGTCGGCCATGATGGCCACGACCTTGCCCACCTTCTTGGCCACCTCGCGCACGAGCTGGGCGCGGTCGATGTGGTCCTGCGCCTTGCCGTGCGAAAAGTTCAGGCGCACCACGTCAACCCCCGCGCGCAACATGCGCTCCAACACATCCGGCGAAGACGAAGCAGGACCCAGGGTGGCGACGATCTTGGTGGCACGTTGCATGGCGTTTCGACTCTGTGTTCAGAGCGGCAGTTGTCTCGCAAACAGTGTCCCACCAAACCGCCTGTTGAAACGCCGGAATTGGGGCGGCAAGACCCTCGCTTGTCGCACCTTCCCCCGAAACATTACACTGAGCCACGCACCTTACCTGATCACGTAACGCTTCAGCAAAGTGTCCGGTATGCCGACATGCCAAGGGAGTCACTGCAGTTAACACCCCCATGAGCCAGCCCACCATCGTCTTCTCGCACGCCAACAGTTTCCCGGCCAGCACCTACCGCGAGTTGTTCGAGGCCTGGCGCGCGGCCGGCTACGCGGTCCATGCCCTCGAAAAATTCGGCCACGACCCGCGCTACCCCGTCACCGCCGACTGGCCGCACCTGGTGCGCCAGCTCAAGGACTTCATCGACCATGAGGTGGGCCACCCCGTCTACCTGGTCGGACACTCCCTGGGCGGCTACCTGAGCATGATGCTGGCCAGCCGCCACCCCGAGCTGGCCCGGGGCGTGGTCGTGCTCGACTCGCCCTTGCTGCACGGCTGGCGCGCCTGGGGCCTCAAGCTGGTCAAGCAACTCGGCGTGGTCGATCGCGTCATGCCCTCTGGCGTGGCCGCTCAGCGCTGCCACGAGTGGCCCACATTGGAGGCCGTGCGCGAGCACTTCATCGCCAAGCCCAAGTTCGCCGCCTTCCACCCCGGCGTGTTCGACGCCTACGTGCAGCACGGCACCGAGCACCACCCCAGCGTCAGCCGCCGCCTCAGCTTCAAGCGTGAGATCGAATCGCGCATCTACAAAAGCATGCCGGTGAACCTGGTGCAGGAGTTCCGGCGCAGTCCCCCGGCCTGCCCCATGGCCTTCATCGGCGGCACGCGCTCCAAAGAGCTCAAGGCTGTCCAGCTCAGTGGGATTCGCCGCGTGGTCGGCTCGGCCAACATGTCGTGGATCGCGGGCACACACCTGTATCCTTTCGAGCAGCCGCAGGCCACCGTGGCCGAAGTGCTGCGCTGGCTGACCCACTTCCAGACCCCGTCCGCCCCCGACATCCCGACGCGATGACCGCACCTGCCCCCGTCGAGCCGCCCATCCCCTTTGTCACCGTGACCAACTGGGTGCGCGCGGCCAACCTGTGCGGCATCGACATCGGCCGCATCTTCGAGGAAGAAGGCGTCGACACCAGCAACCTGCACCCCGAGACCGCCGTCATCCAACGCGAGACCATGCAACGCGTCATGCAGCGCTGTGTCGACGAGACGCGCGCCATGGGCCGGGGCCAGCACTTTCCACTCGTGCTCGGCGAGACCTTCGCCTTCGAGTACATGTCGGACATCGAGACCTTCATCACCACCAGCCCGACCCTGCGCGAAGCTGCGCGCTCGCTGGAGTGGATCCCGCCGCTGCTCAACCCCTACATGCAGATCTCGCTGGCCGAGCATGGCAGCGAAGCGCGCATGTCGGTGGCCTTCAACCACCCCGTGGCCTCGCCCGACACCACTTGGCATTTCACCGAAGGCGTGTTCGCCAGCCTGCTCAAGTTCACCCGCATGCTGCTGGGCGGACAACAGCTGTTTGGCCGCATCACCCTGCAGCACGCGCCCCACCAGGACCGCGCCGCCTGCGAAGCCTTCTTCCATGTGCCCATCTCGTATTCAGAGCCGGTCAGCGCCATGTGGTTCGACCGGGCTCTGCTGGACCTGCCCTTGCGCGGCGGCTTTCCCCAGTTGCACGAACAGGCCGCGCAGCGCGTGGTCCAGCAGGTGGCCCAACGCGCCGAGCAGCAACAGCAAGATGTCGGCGCCCTCGACCAGGCGGGCAACCTGGTCCACCAGATCGAACGTGCGCTGGCGCAAAAGCCCCGCCTGCTGGGCCTGGGCCTGGAGGCGCTGGCCGAAGAACTCCACCTTCACGCCCGCACCCTGCAACGCCGCCTGCGCGACATCGGTGACAGCCACTCCGGCATCCAGGCCCGGGTGCGCTACGGACTGGCGCGCCAATGGCTGCAAGACCCCGCCTTGCCCATCGAAGACATCAGCGACCGCCTGGGTTTTTCTGATCGACGCAGCTTCACGCAAGCCTTCACGCGCTGGTCGGGCGTCACCCCCAGCCAGTACCGCCGCAGCCCCGGCCCATGACGGCAAACCCGGGTGTTTTCCCTAGGCTCAAGCTGTCGCGAAAATTACCCTGCTGTCGTTGCACGCCATAGCCCCGCTGGCGCCAACTGCCTAAAGTTCATTCATCGGAAAGCCTGTGCCCAGTGCGCAACCCCCTGCCGAGGAGACCCCACATGAACCCCACAAAAATGACCCCGCCACCCATCATCCCGCGTGAAAAGCTGGATTTCGGGCTGGACGGCGACATCCCCAAGTACTGGCTGAACGGCGACCCGTTCAAGACCCGTTTCTTCGACGCCCTGTCCACCCTCTTCCCGGTGGGCGAGCGTTTCTTCATCACCTGCGTGCGCGATTTCAAAGACCGCACCACCGACCCCAAGGTGTTGCAGGACATCAAGGACTTCACGCGCCAGGAAGGCCAGCACGGCATCGTCCACACGCGCTACAACGACCGCCTGAAAGCCCAGGGCATCGGCGTCGATGCAATCCTGGCGGGCCAGGAAAAGCGCTTGTTCGGCATCATCCGCAAGCACACCTCGCGTGAGTTCACGTTGGGCATCACGGCCGCGGCCGAGCACATCACCGCCATCATGGCCGACTGCTTTGTGGAGCGCCCCCAGATCTTCGAAGGGGCCGACGACCGCATCCGCGCGCTCTACGTTTGGCACGCCATGGAAGAGATGGAGCACAAGGCCGTGGCCTTCGACGTGCTGCAGAACATCGCCAAAAGCAGCTACCGCAACCGCGTTGGCTCCATGCTGCTGGTGACCCTGCTCTTCCCCTTCCATGTCTTCCGCATCATGAAGCACATGCTCGAGGTCGATGGTTTCAGCCGCTGGCAGCGCACCAAGATCTGGGCCCAAGGCCTGTGGTGGCTGTACAAACCGGGCGGCCTGTTCTCGCCCATGGTCGGCAAGTACTTCAGCTACCTCAAGCCCAGCTTCCACCCGTGGCAAGACCCCGTCGTGCCCAGCTACGACAACTGGCTGCGCATCCTGAAGGAAACCGGCGACCCCATCCTGGCGGGCAACCGCCTGCACGGCACCCACGCCTGAGGACACCTCCATGCACCCGCACAACCCCATCGTTCCGCGCGAGAAACTCGACTTCGGCCTGGAAGGCGACATCCCCAAGTACTGGTTCGGCGGCCACCCCTTCAAGACGCGCTTCTTCGACGCCATGTCGACCATCTTCCCCGAGGGCGAGCGCTTCTTCATCTCCTGCGTGCGTGATTTCCGCGACCAGGTCAGCGACCCGATGCTGCGCGAAGAGATCAAGCACTTCATCCGCCAGGAAGGCCAGCACGGCATCGTGCACAGCCAGTACAACGAACGCCTCAAGACGCAGGGCATCGACGTGGACAAGCTCGAAGGCATCCAGCGCGGCTTGATCGAGTGGATGCGCAAGTACCTGCCCAAGAAGCACACCCTGGCCAGCACCGCCGCCGCAGAGCACATGACCTCGATCATGGCGCACAGCTTCTTCGCGCGCAAAGACGTCATGGCCGCCGCCGACCCGCGCATGCGCGCCATGTACGCCTGGCACGCCATGGAAGAGATCGAGCACAAGGCCGTGGCTTTCGATGTGATGCAGAAGATCGCCAAGGTCTGGTACCCGCGCCGCGTGGTGACCATGGTCGAAGTCACCCTGGGCTTCACCATCAACGCCATGCTCAGCACACGTTACATGCTCAAGGTCGATGGGTTCAGCCGTTGGCAGCGCACCAAGCTGTGGGCGCAGGGCCTGTGGTGGTTGTACAAGCCGGGCACCGGCCTGTTCATGGCCATGCTCGGTCAATACCTCCACTACTACAAGCCCGGCTTCCACCCCTGGCAGCAAGGTGAAATGAGCAGCTACAAGCTCTGGCTCGACACCTTCAACCAGACCGGCGACCCGATCCTGGCCGGCGAGGTGTTGCACGCCGCAGCCGCCTGATCACACTGGAGGCCTCCCACGGCGGGCCTCAAGTTTCTCAGCCAGCGGCCGATATGGCCGTATGACCGTCCTGCGCACCACCGACGCTCCCGCCCACCCGGCCAGCCCCACAGCGGCCGTGCCGATCGTGCCGCGCGAGCACCTCGATTTCGGCCTGGACGGTGACATCCCCCGCCACTGGTTCGGCGGCGACCCGTTCAAGACGCGCTTTTTCGACGCCATGTCCACCCTCTTCCCCGAGGGCGAGCGCTTCTTCATCACCTGCGTGCGCGATTTCCGCGACCAGGTCACCAACCCCGAACACCTGCAGGCCATCAAGGATTTCACCCGGCAGGAGGCCCAGCACAGCATGGTGCATTCGGCCTTCAACCGGCGCCTGGCCGATCAAGGCATCAAGGTCGACCGCATCCTCGCCAACCAGCGCCACTTCCTGTTCGACGTCACCCGCCAACGCCTGTCACGCCAGCAAACCCTGGCCATCACCGCGGCCTCCGAGCACCTCACGGCCATCATGGCCCAAGGCTGGTTCGAGCGCCACGACCTCTTCCTGGACGCCGATCCCCGCGTGCGCGCCATGTACGCCTGGCACGCCGTCGAAGAAGTCGAGCACAAAGGCGTCGCCTACGACGTCATGCAACAAGTCGCCCAGGTGGGTTACCTGCGGCGCGTGCTCGCACTCCTGCAGGTCAGCATCAACTTCCCGATGTTCGTGTTCCAGATCATGGGCCACATGCTCAAGGTCGATGGCTTCAGCCGCACGCAACGCCTCAAGCTGTGGGCCAAAGGCCTGTGGTGGTTGTACGGCCCCGGCGGCATGATGGCCGACATCATCCGCCCCTACCTGGCCTGGTACAAACCGGGCTTCCATCCCTGGGATTCGGGCATGCTGCCCAGCTACACCCTGTGGGCCGACACACTCAAACGCACCGGCGACGTGATCGCTGCCGGCGATGCCCTGACAACAGCACCACCTCGACGTTGACCGCCCCGTCAGGGCAACTGCAGATCCCGCTCAAGCCGGGCCGCTTCTGGCCCACTGAAATTTTGCTGCAAGTACTGGCGGATGCGGATCAAGCGCTGGCCTTCATCCAGTGAAGCGTCCTGCGTCAGGTGGGTCCACTCCAGCCGAGCCTTGTCCGCGCGTGCGCGCCAATCGTCACGAGGCGCTGATGCCGCCGAGGCCACCAAGCCCGCCGATGCAGGCGCCCGGGACAGCACATCGTCCAGACTGGACGCCGCCGGTTGACGGGGGCTGGCCACCAGGCTGGCAATGCGCCGTTGCAAGGCGGCCTCGTCTTCGCCAAAAAACGCCTCGGCCCAATCAGCGCCTAAAAATTGCCGACGCACCTTGTGCTGCTCGTTCAAGGTGGCCTGCCAGCCTTTCGGCTCCGAGCCGTTGAACGGACGCTGCCAATCGTGGTTCTGCAGACGCGCATAGCGGTCCCAGATGGCCAGCACCTGAACGCTGTTGGCCTGCCCCAGGTCCGCCAAGGCGTCTTGCTCCAAGGTCGCGCGCACCTCCACCATGGTCACCCCCTTGCCCAGGGGCAGGTAGCTGTCAAACCGTTCGCGCAAGGCACGCCCCGGCACCAGCTTGCCACCCAGCACCGACCACGCCTTGGGCGACCAGCCGCCAGCCGGCCGCACGACAGTCCCTCTGGCCGCCGGTGGCTGCGGCTCCAAGCCCGCAGCAACTTGAGGCACCGCAGACTTGCCCGCCGCCACGTCGGGACCTTGCCCCTGCTCGTACCACCAGACCAGCACCCCGGCGATGGCCAGGACCAGCAGCGCACGCTTGACCATGGCCGGTCAGCCTGCCGCGCGCTTTTGCAGGATCTCGAACGCCGGCAAGGTCTTGCCTTCCAGCACCTCCAGGAAAGCGCCGCCACCGGTCGAGATGTAGCCCACGTCTTTCTCGATGCCGTACTTGGCAATCGCCGCCAAGGTGTCGCCACCACCGGCAATGCTGAAGGCGCTGGACTCGGCAATCGCCTTGGCGATCGTCCTGGTGCCATTTTCAAAAGCGGCGACCTCAAACACACCCACCGGGCCATTCCACACCACCGTGCCTGCGGACTTCAACTGGGCCGCCAGCTTGTCGGCCGTCTTCGGCCCGATGTCGAGAATCATGTCGTCATCGGCCACATCGGTGGCGGCCTTCACCACAGGCTTGGCCGCAGCCAGGAACGCGCCAAAATCGAACTTGCCGCTGGGCACGCCCTCGGCCACCACCACGTCCTCAGGAATCGGCACCTCGGCACCCCGCACTTTCATCGCCGCAATCACCGCCGCGGCCGCGGGCACCAGGTCGCGCTCCACCAGCGATTTTCCCACGTTCAAACCAGCGGCCAGCATGAACGTGTTGGCAATGCCGCCCCCCACGATCAGTCCGTCCACATTCTTGGACAGCGCCTCCAGAATCGTCAGCTTGCTCGACACCTTCGAGCCCGCCACGATGGCCACCAGCGGCCGCTTGGGCGCTGCCAGAGCTTTGTTCAGCGCGTCAATCTCGGCGGATAACAGCGGGCCAGCGCACGCCACCTTGGCGTACTGAGCGATGCCATAAGTGGTGCCCTCGGCGCGGTGCGCCGTGCCAAAAGCATCGTTCACGAAGATGTCGCACAGCGCGGCCAGCTTGCGCGCCAACTCTTCGCTGTTCTTCTTCTCGCCCTTGTTCAGGCGGCAGTTCTCCAGCAGCACCACATCGCCATGCGCCACGGTGACACCATCCACCCAGTTGGACACCAGCTTGACTTCACGGCCCAGCAACTCGCCCAGGCGCTTGGCCACGGGTGCCAGCGAATCGGCCAGCTTGAACTCGCCCTCCGTCGGGCGCCCCAGGTGCGACGTCACCATCACGGCCGCGCCCGCCTTCAACGCCAGCTCGATCGCCGGCACCGAGGCACGCACGCGCGTGTCTTCGGTGATGTTGCCGGCATCGTCTTGCGGCACGTTCAGATCGGCGCGGATGAACACGCGCTGGCCAGCCACCTTGCCTTGGGCCACGAGGTCTTCAAATCGGAGGATGTTCATGATGGTGAAATGG
>NZ_JAUSAR010000091.1 GCF_030652515.1 Aquabacterium sp.
GTGGAACAGCGACGTGTTCCTGCCCACCGTGGGCAAGCGCGGTGCGGCCATCATCGCCGCCCGTGGCGTGTCGTCGGCCGCTTCGGCTGCCAACGCCGCCATCGACCACATGCGCGATTGGGCCCTGGGCACCAATGGCAAGTGGGTCACCATGGGCATCCCTTCCAAGGGTGAATATGGCATTCCCAAAGACATCATGTTCGGCTACCCAGTCACCTGCGAAGGCGGCGAATACAAGATGGTCGAAGGCCTGCCCATCGATGCTTTCTCGCAAGAGTGCATCAACAAGACCCTGGCCGAGCTGCAAGGCGAACAAGACGGCGTCAAGCACCTGCTGTGATCCATTTCAGCTGAGCTTCAGCTGAAACGAAAAAGCCGACGACCTTCGGGTCAGTCGGCTTTTTTTCGCCTTGGATTTGAGCAGGCAGGGTCAGGACAAACGGAACACCGAGACCACCGAGGCGAGCTTGGCGGCCTGCTCCTTGAGGCTTTCAGCCGCCGCGGCCGACTCCTCGACCAAGGCGGCGTTTTGCTGGGTCATGCTGTCGAGTTGAGAGACCGCCGTGTTGACTTGGCTGATGCCTTCGGATTGCTCGGTGGAAGCGGAGGTGATCTCGCCGATGATGTCGGCCACGCGCTGCACCGAATCAACGATGGCGGCCATGGAGGTGCCAGCCTCGTTCACCAAGGCGGCGCCAGCCTCCACGCGCTCACTGGACGCGCCGATCAGGACCTTGATCTCGCCAGCCGCACTGGCCGCGCGCTGGGCCAGCGCCCTCACCTCGCCCGCCACCACGGCAAAGCCACGGCCCTGCTCGCCCGCACGGGCCGCTTCCACCGCCGCGTTCAGCGCCAGGATATTGGTCTGAAAAGCAATGCCATCGATGACGCTGATGATGTCCACGATGCGCTTGGAGCTTTGGGTGATCTCGTCCATGGTGGCCACCACCTGGGACACCACCTTGCCGCCGTTGGTGGCCGCCTGCGCCGCCCCCGCCGCCAGTTGGTTGGCGGTGCGCGCCGCATCGGCCGTGTGCCGGATGGTGCCGGAGATCTGCTCCATGGTGGAGGCGGTTTCTTCCAGGCTGGCAGCGGCTTGCTCGGTTCGGCTGGAGAGGTCTTGGCTGCCCACGGCCACTTCCTGGCTGGCGGTCTGGATCGAGTCGGTGGACTGGCGCACCTCCCCCACGATGCTCCGCAAGGACTGCTGCATGTCTTCCAGGCTGTGGCACAGCTCGGACAATTCATCGCGCCCCTCCATGTCGACACGGTGGGACAAATCACCACTGGCGATGACCTTGGTGACCGCCACCACCTGGCGCAAAGGCCCCGTCACCGAGCGCGTCATGACCCAGGCGCAGATCACCCCGATCACCAGGCTGACACCTGCCAGCACCAGCAGCAGCAGTTGGGCCTGCGACACACGCTGACGTGTCAAAGCCGACTCATCATCGGCAATCTTGCGCTGCGTGGTCTGGTAACCGTTGATGGCCGTGATGTAGCGGGTAGCCGCCGGCAGGAGCTCGGTTTTCAAAGCATCTTTGGCGCCAGGATCGTCCATTTCCAGGAAGGAGAAGATCGAATCGCGAGCCGCGATGTAGGCCTTGCGCTTGGCCGCGATGTCTTCAAACTGAGCCTTGACCTCGGGGGTTTCGACCTGGGCTTCCAGGCTTTTCTGGATCGCACTGATTTCGGCGGAGGTGCCTTTGATCAAGGGGGCGAAATGGTCTTTCACATCCTTGTGGCCACCTGACTCGGCAATGGCCAGGGTGCGGTTGACGTTGAGCAGGGTGAGGCCTTCCCACTTGAGCGCCGCCGTGGCCCGCGATTGCGCGTCGTTGCTGTGATCGACATCCTGAATGGTTTGCGCGAGGCGAAACCACCCCACGCCAGCGATCAGGGCCGCCAACAGCAGCAGCAAGCCAAAACCAAAACCCAAACGCTGGCCCAATTTGAACTGATGCAGGTTCAACATGCGATGCACCTCGTGACGCTCGCGAACCGGGAGCGTGGGCGGTCCTGAAGGCAGGCACGGTAAATGCTCTGCGGCCTCTAGGCTAGGTCCGAACTTAACCTACGCGCAAGCAAGGGTATCCCTTGATCACCAGGTGAACGATGGTGCTATTGCGACACTTGTCGTCACTGCCGCAGCATCAAGGCAGCGGCCTTCTCCGCCATCATCAACACGGGCGAATTGGGGTTGCCGCTGGTGATGGTGGGCATGACACCCGCATCAACCACCCGCAGGCCTGCCACGCCGATCACCTTGAACTGGCTGTCCACCACCGCCATGGGGTCGTTGGCACGGCCCATCTTGGTGGTGCCGACCGGGTGAAAGATCGTCGTGGCGATGTCGCCCGCCAACCGGGCGAGGTCCTCGTCGGACTGAAACTGCACGCCGGGCTTCCACTCTTCGGGGTGGTACTTGGCCAAGGCGGGTTGGGCCACGATGCGGCGCGTGACACGCAGCGAGTCGGCCGCCACCTGGCGGTCTTGCGGGGTGCTCAGGTAATGGGGCGCGATGGCGGGGGCATCTTCGAAACGGGGGCTGGTGATGCGCACCGTACCCCGGCTGGTGGGGTTGAGGTTGCACACGCTGGCGGTGAAGGCGCCGAAATCATGCAAAGGCTGGCCGAAAGCGTCCAGGCTCAAGGGCTGGACGTGGTACTGCAAGTTGGGGTGCGGCTGCGACGAATCGCTGCGCGTGAAAGCGCCCAACTGGCTGGGCGCCATGCTCAGGGGGCCGCTGCGGTTGAGCGCGTATTCCAGGGCAATGCGGGCTTTGCCCCAATGGCTTTGGAGCATGGTGTTGAGGGTTTTGGCACCATTCACTTTGAACACGCTGCGGATCTGCAGATGATCTTGCAGGTTGGCGCCCACGCCGGGCAACTCGTGCAACACCGGCAGGCCGTGCTGGCGCAAATCCTCGCCGGGGCCGATGCCCGACAGTTGCAGGATCTGCGGTGAGCCGATGCTGCCAGCGCTCAGGACCACCTCGCGGCTCGCGGTGGCGGTGACCATCTCGTGGCCGTTCCAGACCTGCACGCCCGTGCAGCGTTGAGTTCCGTCGGGCTGCGGCTCCAGCACCAGCTGTGCGACTTGAGCATGGGTCCACATCTCGAAGTTGAGGCGGTCGTAGCAGGTGGGGCGCAAAAAGGCCTTGGCCGCGTTCCAGCGCAGGCCCTTGCGCTGGTTCACCTCGAAGTAGCCCACGCCTTCGTTGCAACCACGGTTGAAATCCTGGGTGGCGGGGATGCCGGCCTGCTGCGCGGCCAGGGCGATGGCATCGAGCAAATCCCAGCGCAAGCGCTGCTTTTCAACGCGCCATTCGCCAGCCGCGCCGTGCAGGTCGTCCAGCCCTTGGTGGTGGTTTTCGTGCTGTTTGAAATAGGGCAGGACCTGGTCCCAGCGCCAGCTCTCGTCGCCGGTGAGCTGGGCCCATTGGTCGTAATCGCGGGCCTGGCCACGCATGTAGATCATGCCGTTGATGCTGGACGAGCCGCCCAGTGTCTTGCCGCGCGGATAGGCCAGGCTGCGCCCATTCAGGCCGGGCTCGGGCTCGGTGCGGTAGAGCCAGTCGGTGCGGGCGTTGCCCATGCAGTAGAGGTAACCCACGGGGATGTGGATCCAGTGGTAGTCGTCCTTGCCGCCAGCTTCGATCAGCAGGACCCGGCACGAGGGATCGGCGGACAAGCGGTTGGCCAGCAGGCAACCGGCGGTGCCAGCGCCGATGATGATGTAGTCGAAGGTGGGTTGGCTCATGGGGTGAGCGCATCCTACGTGAAAGCGCCGCCCTGAAAACAAAGTTTGCCGGTTGAAGGCTTGGGGCGACAAGAGGACAATGGTCAAGGGTCTGCGCTTGCATGCCCTGCTCTTCAGAGAGGACGCCGCCTTGTCAACACTCAGCACCATCCACCCACGCCTGGCCTTGTTCGGCGCCGAGCAACGCTCACCCAACCTGCCGGTGTGTGATCACTACGCGGGCATTGAGGCCCGCATGCGCAAGAGCCTGGCACTGCAGGCCGACATGGCCGAGAAGACCGATGGCCGAGCAGTGTTCGACGTGACGCTGGACCTGGAAGACGGAGCGCCCGTGGGCGGTGAGCACGAACAGGCGCTGCTGGTGGCCGAGTTGATCAACAGCCCGTCCAACGCCTGTGGTCGAGTGGGCGCGCGGGTTCATGCGCCCAGCCACCCACGTTTCGAGGACGACATCCAGACTTTGATCCAACAGGCGGGCCATCGCCTGGCCTACCTGATGGTGCCGAAGGTGGCGGGCGAGGAGGAGACGAAACGGGCGGTCGAAGCCATCAAGGCGGCGCGGCTGAAGCATGGCGTCGGGCACATCGTGCCGGTGCATGTGCTGATCGAAACGCACCATGCGCTGCAGGAGGTGGCGGCCATTGCAGCCCTGCCGGGGGTGGAGTCGCTGTCGTTCGGGCTCATGGATTTTGTGTCGGAGCACCGGGGCGCCATTCCGGCTTCGGCCATGAGTGCACACGGCCAGTTTCACCATCCGCTGGTGCTGCGCGCCAAGTTGGAGATTGCGGCGGCCTGCCATGCTGCGCGCATCACGCCATCGCATTGCGTGGTCACCGAGTTCAAGGATTCGCGGGCCCTCGGCGTGGCCGCAGAGCGCGCTTCGCGCGAGTTGGGCTACACGCGCATGTGGAGCATCCACCCGGATCAGATTCCGGTGATCGTGGACGCGTTCGCGCCGGTAGCGGCTGAGGTGGATGATGCGGTAGCCATTCTGAGCGCCGCCCAGCAGGCGCATTGGGCGCCGACGTCGTACCGCAGCGTTTTGCACGATCGGGCCAGTTATCGGCACTATTGGCATGTGCTGGAAAGGGCTTGGTTGACGGGGCAGCCGTTGCCTGCGGAGATTGAGGCGGCGTTTTTTGGTTAGTGGCTTTGTTCTGGCAGCGCGGGGCGCGGGCTGGGGCAGCATCCGTCAGGGCTTCAGGTGGGTGGTCCCGCCTTTGGCGGGACTGCCTTCGATGCTCGGGCCGAGGTGGGGCCGTGGAACTCGTTGCGCGGCCCTTGGCCGCTTCACTCAAACAGCCACGGCCAGTCAGATGACGATGCGCGCTGCCGCGCGCCCACCTCAGCCCTGTGCGTCTCAGCACCCACCCAGGCGCCCCGCCGGAGACCGCCCCAGCCCTTTGATCGCCCCGCTGGTGGCCTGCCACGGTTGCAGTTGGTGGCTGACCAACTGCCGCGTCAACGGGCACCGAGCGCAGTCCGCCGCTACGCGGTGGACCGCCACCATAGGAGCCCCGCCCGCCTCCGACTCATCCCCGCCCCGCGCTGCCGCAAAAGATGCCCCCCGCTGATCGCGTGAGCTGAGCCCGAAATGCCGAACTCAACTTCAATTGGCCAAGGCCCGCTCAATCCGGTGAGGGGCCACCGTGGTGCGCGGCACCTTGCCCTTGAACCAGGTGCGCACGTCTTCTTCCAGCCCGATGCCATGCATGAAGTTATAGATGGCCTTCTTCAAACCAACACCAAGCACATCATGGTCCACACCCGTCGGATCGATGAAAGCGATGTCATTCTTGGCAAAAGTGGTGGGTGGCAAGGCCTGCAGCTTGACGCCGTATTCCTGCGGGTTCTGGCCCACGGGCGAATGCACCGTGCAGGCGAAACGGTGAAAGAAGCCCGACTGGATGCACCCATTGGCGAAGAGCTGGCGCACGTACTCCAAAGCATCGACCGTGTCCTGCACGGTCTGAGTTGGAAAGCCATACATCAGGTAAGCGTGGACCAGGATGCCCGCATCAGTAAAGCCTTGGGTGACGCGCGCCACCTGCTCCACCGACACGCCTTTTTTCATCAAGGTCAGCAGGCGATCTGAGGCCACCTCCAGGCCACCCGAGATGGCAATGCAGCCGCTGTCGGCCAGCAGTTGGCACAGTTCGGGGCTGAAGGATTTTTCGAAACGGATGTTGCCCCACCAGGAGATGGACAGCTGCCGCTTGATCAACTCGTGCGCCAGGGCCTTGAGCATCTTGGGCGGGGCGGCCTCGTCCACGAAATGAAAGCCCGTCTGGCCGGTCTCTTGGATGATGGCTTCGATGCGATCGACCAGCATTTCGGCGGTGGTGGTTTCGTAGCGGGAGATGTAGTCCAGGCTGACATCGCAGAAGCTGCACTTCTTCCAGTAACAGCCATGGGCAATGGTCAACTTGTTCCAGCGGCCATCGGACCACAGCCGGTTCATGGGGTTGAGCATGTCCAGCAAAGACAGGTAGCGGTCCAAAGGCAAGCCATCCCAGGTGGGCGTGCCGACCTCGGCGAAGGGCACGTCGGGCTCGGCCATGTTCATGTAGCGGACCTGGCCGGTCTCGGCCTCTCGCACAAAGGTGCGCGACAGGCGCTGGGCTGAACGCTGGCCCTGAATATGATCGAGCAAGGCCAGCAAGGGGCGCTCGCCAGCGTCCAGCGTGACGAAGTCAACGTAGTCGAACACGCGGGGTTCGCTCAGTTCACGCAGCTCGGTGTTGACGAAACCTCCGCCCAAGGCCAGCTTGATGCCGGGGCGCGCGGCCTTGATGGTCTGGGCCATGCGGAAGGCGGCGTACACGGCGCCAGGAAAAGGCACGGACAACAGCACCACATCAGGCTCATGGCGCTCGATGGCGGCCAGTGTCAGGCGCTGCAATGTCGTGTCGACCAGGTTGAGCGGGGCTTGCAAAGCCTGGTGCAAAGGCTCGAAGGTGGACTGGCTTTGGGCCAGCGACTCGGCATAGCGCACGAACTCGAAGCGGGGATCGACCGCGTCGCGCAGCACATCGGCCAGGTCGTTCAAATACAAGGTGGCGAGGTGGCGCGCGCGGTCTTGCAAACCCAGTGCGCCAAAGGCCCAGGCCAGCGGGTCGCCGCCCTCGTCATCCACGTAGACATCGAGTGAAGCGAAGCGCGGCCCCTCGGGCAAGAACTGGCGGGTGTTGATGCGGTGGGCCAGCGTGGCGTCCCGGCCCTGCAAAAAGGAGATGGTGGGCGCCATGGTGGACAGGTAACGCTCGAATTGCGCGTCGAACGAGCGCAGCGCCTTGGTGCGCTTGGCCTCGGGCACGGCCTGCACGCAAGCGTGGATGGCGGGCAGGCCTTCGCGCGAGAACAGGGCCAGCACC
This sequence comes from Aquabacterium sp., assembly GCF_030652515.1. GTDB lineage: Bacteria > Pseudomonadota > Gammaproteobacteria > Burkholderiales > Burkholderiaceae_C > Aquabacterium. Next base: position 7,137 of record NZ_JAUSAR010000091.1, read on the forward strand.
AGCGCCAAGGCCAAGTCCTCCTGCACGGCATCGACCCCGCGAGAACGCAAGAAGCCAGTGAGGTAGGCGGTCGATGGGTAGGGCGTGTTCAGTTGTGTCATCGGGGGGATGACGGACAGCACGCGCAAGGGCTTGGCAGGGGACATGGTGGGTACGGAGGGGACAGCCGCCCATTTTGCCAGGGGTGGGCCGCTTCAGGGCTTGAGTTTGCGCCACAAGGTGGTGCGGCTGATGCCCAAGCGCTCGCTGGCCAGGGCCCGGTCGCCGCCGCACTCGGCCAGCACACGCAAGATGTCGGCCCGCTCCAACTCGGCCTGCCGCGCCTTCAAAGGCGGCAAAGCGCCCACCGGCATCGACGACATCAACTCGGGGGCATTGGCTTGCACAAAGGCGGCCGCCGCCTCGCGCGTCATGCGCACCTGGGCGGCTTCGGCATAGGCCATCATGCGCTCGACGATGTTCTCCAGCTCACGCACATTGCCGGGCCAGTCGTATGGGGCGGCTTGTTCGGCCAGGGCATCGATCAAGGGGCGAGTCCGCTCGACGTCGATCTTCAGCCGCGCGCAGACCTGCCGGTGCAGCGCCTGCGCAATCGGCAACAGGTCGTCCAGCCGTTCGCGCAATGGGGGGATGTCGATGCGCAGAATGTTCAATCGGTAAAACAGGTCCAGTCGGAACAGGCCGCGCTCGACGTGTGCCATCAGGTCGCGGTGGGTGGCGGCGATCACGCGCACATTGACGGGCGTGGGCTCGATGGCACCGACGCGCAACACCTCGCGCTCCTGCAGCACGCGCAGCAGGCGGGTCTGCAGGGACACGGGCATCTCGCCCACTTCGTCCAGAAAGATGGTGCCCTTGTGGGCGGCTTCGAACAGGCCGATCTTGCCGCCGCGCCGGGCACCCGTGAAGGCGCCTTCTTCATAGCCGAACAGCTCGCTTTCCAGCAAGGACTCGGACACGGCCGCGCAGTTCACGGCCACGAAGGGCAACTCGCGCCGGTCGCTGGCCATGTGGATGCCCTGGGCGATCAATTCCTTGCCGGTGCCGCTTTCGCCGACCAGCAGCACGGTGGCCTGGCTGCTGGCGCAACGGCGGGCCAGTTGGCGGATGCGTTCGATCGCCGCGCTTTGCCCCAGGAACTGGTCCAACTGATAGCGGGTGCCGGGCGCGTTGGGCTTGATGCGCGTGCGGATGTGGCGGTCCACGCGCTGGATGGAGATGGGATCCTGGCAACTGAGCACCGCCCCGGTCAAAACGCCCTGCTCCACGATGGGCATGCGGTTGACGATCAGGGCCTTGCCTTTGACGCGTTCGATCTTTTCAAGCTCTTGGGTGGACAGGCGCAAGGTGCTTTGCAGGCTCAGGTCCGGGCTGAGGTCGCTGAGTTTGCGGCCGAGCCATTGAGAGGGCAGTACGCCCAGCAATTGCGCCATGGCGGGGTTCAGGGTTTGAATCCGCTCATGCTGATCGACCGCGATCACGCCATCGCTGAGCTGCGCCAGGATGGTGTTGAGCCGCTCGCGCTTGGCCAGCTCGATGCGCGAGGCACGGGCCACTTCCACCGCATCGTCCAGGGCTTCGCGCACGGCATCGCTGGAATACAGGAACACCCCGGTCAGCCCCATCTGGTCGGCCAGGTCGGCCACCATGCCCGAGCCCACGAGCACGGTCATGCCCAGATTCTTGAGTTCCTGCACGCAACTCAGCGCTTCTTCTTCGGTTCGGTAGCTGCGCTGTTCGACCGCCAGCTCGAACAACTCGCTGAACGGCGCCATGTCGGGCGCCATGCCCTCGTAGGCCACCAAACCGACGCGCGACGACAGCCTTTTGGCGCGCGTCAAGGCCTGCATCAGGTCGAAACCGCCCACCTTGACCAGCACGACGGGCATGTCCAGGTGCTGGCGCAAATAGCCACCGTTGGAGCCCGCCGCCACGACCACGTCGATGGGCCTGAGTGCGTGCAAAGCCTTCACCCGGGCCACGGCCTCCTCAAAACCCACGTCCAGCACCTCGACCGTGGCCCGATCGGCAAACTCGGGGGCCACCTCCTGCAGCATCTTGTTGATGCGCCGAAAGCCCACCGCCACAATCTGCGGCAGCCCAACCCGGGCCGGAGACATTCCAAAGGACGTGGGCATGGCCTGGTTCACCGCGTTTCATCAAGAATGTTTCATTGTTTCATACTTGAAACATACCGGGTGGCGTGAAAAACAGAAAAACTGAAGCGGGACATGGCCCATTGAATAAAATCAAGCACTTAGCAGCCCCAAGCCCGCCTCAGCCCTGGGGCACACACCCTGGCACAGGCGTTGCAAACATTGAGCATCCCCGCTGAACCGCACCCAAGTTGGAGAACTGACATGTCCCTCACGAGCCCCGGCCAACTCTTTCGCCAAGCGTTGAAAGAAGAATCTCCGCTGCAGGTCATCGGCGCCATCAACGCCAACCACGCTTTGCTGGCCAAACGGGCGGGTTACCGCGCCATCTACCTGTCGGGTGGCGGCGTGGCCGCAGGCTCGCTGGGCTTGCCCGACCTGGGCATCAACAACCTCGATGACGTGCTGACCGACGTGCGCCGCATCACCGACGTGTGCGACGTGCCCCTCCTGGTCGACATCGACACCGGCTTCGGCCCCAGCGCCTTCAACATGGCGCGCACCATCAAGAGCCTGATCAAGGCGGGCGCCGCCGCCTGCCACCTGGAAGACCAGGTCGGTGCCAAACGCTGCGGCCACCGCCCCGGCAAGGAAATCGTGTCCACCGAAGAAATGGTGGACCGCGTCAAGGCCGCCGTCGATGCCAAGACCGACCCCGACTTCTTCATCATCGCCCGCACCGATGCCATCCAGGTGCATGGAGTTGATGCGGCCATCGAGCGCGCCATCCAGTGCGTGGAAGCCGGTGCCGACGCCATCTTCGCCGAGGCCGCCTACGACCTGCCCACCTACAAGAAGTTCGTGGACGCCCTGAAGGTGCCCGTGCTGGCCAACATCACCGAATTCGGCCAGACGCCGCTGTTCACGGTCGATGAATTGCGCAGCGTGAACGTGGGCATGGTGCTCTACCCCTTGAGCGCCTTCCGCGCGATGAACAAGGCCGCCGAGGCGGTCTACACTGCCATTCGCCGTGATGGCCACCAGAAGAATGTGGTGGACACCATGCAGACGCGCGAAGAGCTGTACGACCGCATTGGCTACCACGCGTTCGAGGGCAAGCTGGACGCCCTGTTCGCCGCCAAGAAATAAGCAATCAAGCAAGCAACCCGATCGACCACCTGCATCCGTTTAGGAGACGAAACGCATGAGCGCCACCCCAGAGACCACCACCCCCGGCTTCAAACCCAAGAAGTCCGTGGCCTTGTCCGGCACCGCCGCAGGCAACACCGCCCTGTGCACCGTGGGCCGCACCGGCAACGACCTGGCCTACCGTGGTTATGACATCCTCGACCTGGCCCAGACCAGCGAGTTCGAAGAAATCGCCTACCTGCTGGTGCACGGCAAGCTGCCCACCCGCGCCGAACTGGCTTTCTACAAGACCAAGCTGAAGTCGCTGCGCGGCATCCCTGCCGGCCTGAAGACCGCCCTGGAGCAACTGCCCCCGTCGGCCCACCCGATGGACGTGATGCGCACCGGCGTGTCCGTGCTGGGCTGCCTGTCGCCCGAGAAGGACGACCACAACCACCCCGGCGCCCGCGACATCGCCGACAAGCTGATGGCCTCGCTGGGCTCGATGCTGCTGTACTGGTACCACTACAGCCACAACGGCAAGCGCATCGACGTCGAGACTGACGACGACTCGATCGGCGGTCACTTCCTCCACCTGCTGCACGGTGAAAAACCGCGTGACAGCTGGGTTCGCGCCATGCACACCTCGCTGATCCTGTACGCGGAACACGAGTTCAACGCTTCCACCTTCGCCTCACGCGTGGTGGCTGGCACGGGCTCGGACATGTTCTCGGCCATCGGTGGCGGTATCGGCGCGCTGCGCGGCCCCAAGCACGGTGGCGCCAACGAAGTCGCGTTTGAAATCCAGAAGCGCTACGACACGCCCGATGAGGCCGAGGCCGACATCCGCGCCCGCGTCGAGAAGAAGGAAGTCGTGATCGGCTTCGGCCACCCCGTCTACACCGTGAGCGACCCGCGCAACAAGGTCATCAAGCAAGTGGCGCAAGAGTTGAGCAAGGAACAGTCGAACACCAAGATGTACGACATTGCCGAGCGCCTGGAATCGGTGATGTGGGAAATCAAGAAGATGTTCCCCAACCTGGACTGGTTCAGCGCCGTGAGCTACCACATGATGGGCGTGCCCACCGCCATGTTCACCCCGCTGTTCGTGATCGCCCGCACCAGCGGCTGGTCGGCCCACGTGATCGAACAACGCATCGACGGCAAGATCATCCGTCCTTCGGCCAACTACACCGGCCCGGAGGATCAGAAGTTCGTGCCGATCCAGGATCGCAAGTAAGCATTGAGAAGTAACAGGTGGCGCCCAGAGCGCCACCTTGCATTCGGGCCCAGCACGTTGAAACCTGAGCGGCCCGCCCCACCTGATTTGCCACCGCCATGAACACCCAATACCGCAAGAACCTGCCCGGCACCCAGCTGGATTACTTCGATGCCCAAGCCGCCGTCGAAGCGATCAAGCCAGGTTCTTGGGCCACCCTGCCCTACACCTCGCGCGTGCACGCCGAGAACCTGGTGCGCAAAGCCGACCCGGCCATCCTCACGCAATCGCTGACGCAGCTGATCGAGCGTCTGCGTGACCACGACTTCCCCTGGTTCCCCGCGCGTGTGGCTTGCCACGACATCCTGGGCCAGACCGCGCTGGTGGATTTGGCGGGCCTGCGTGATGCCATCGCCAAGGAAGGTGGCGACCCGGCCAAGGTGAACCCCGTGGTGCCCGTGCAGTTGATCGTGGACCACTCGCTGGCCGTGGAGTGCGGCGGTTTTGACCCGGATGCCTTCCAGAAGAACCGCGACATCGAAGAGCGCCGCAACGAAGACCGCTTCCACTTCATCAACTGGACCAAGCTGGCCTTCGACAACGTGGATGTGATCCCCGCGGGCAACGGGATCATGCACCAGATCAATCTGGAGAAGATGTCCCCCGTCATCCACAACGACAAGGGCCTGGCCTACCCCGACACCTGCGTCGGCACCGACTCGCACACCCCGCACGTGGACGCCTTGGGCGTGATCGCCATTGGTGTTGGCGGCCTGGAAGCCGAGAACGTGATGCTGGGCCGCGCCTCGTGGATGCGCCTGCCTGAAATCGTCGGCGTGAACCTGAGCGGTAAGCGCCAACCCGGCATCACCGCCACCGACGTGGTGCTGGCGCTGACCGAGTTTTTGCGCAAATCCAAGGTCGTGGGCGCTTACCTTGAGTTCTACGGCGAAGGCGTGCCCAGCCTGACCCTGGGCGACCGCGCCACCATCTCGAACATGGCCCCTGAATACGGCGCCACCGCGGCCATGTTCAGCATCGACGATCAGACCATCGAATACCTGCGCCTCACCGGCCGCACCGACGAGCAGATCAAGCTGGTCGAGACCTACGCCAAGGTTGGCGGCCTGTGGTCCGACACCTTGAAGAACGCCGTCTACGAACGCACCCTGAGCTTCGACCTGTCGAGCGTGGTGCGCAACATGGCGGGCCCCTCGAACCCACACGCCCGGGTAGCCACGACAGACATGGCCGCCAAAGGCATCAACGGCCCCTGGAGCATGCCAGCTGCTGGCGAAGGCACGATGCCCGACGGCGCCGTGATCATCGCCGCCATCACCAGCTGCACCAACACCTCCAACCCGCGCAACGTGATCGCTGCTGCACTGCTGGCGCGCAATGCCAACAAGCTCGGCCTCACGCGCAAGCCTTGGGTCAAGTCCTCGCTGGCCCCCGGCTCAAAAACGGTCGAGCTGTACCTCAACGAAGCGGGCCTGATGGGCGACCTGGAAAAGCTGGGCTTCGGCATCGTGGCTTTTGCCTGCACCACCTGCAACGGCATGTCGGGCGCGCTCGACCCGGTCATCCAGAAAGAGATCGTCGATCGCGATTTGTACGCCACCGCCGTGCTCTCGGGCAACCGCAACTTCGACGGTCGCATCCACCCTTACGCCAAGCAGGCCTTCCTGGCCTCACCCCCACTGGTGGTGGCCTACGCCATCGCCGGCACCATCCGCTTCGACATCGAGCGCGACGTGCTGGGTGTGGTCAACGGCCAAGAGATCCGCCTGAAGGACATTTGGCCCTCCGACGAAGAGATCGACGCCATCGTCAAGTCATCCGTCAAGCCCGAGATGTTCCGCAAGGTCTACGAGCCGATGTTCGCGATCCAGGCCGACGCGGGCACCAAGGTCGATCCGCTGTACGACTGGCGCCCACAAAGCACCTACATCCGCCGCCCGCCCTACTGGGACACCGAAGGCGTCGGTGCCCTGGCCGCCAACCCGCGCACGCTCAAGGGCATGCGCCCGCTGGCCATCCTGCCGGACAACATCACCACCGACCACCTGTCGCCCTCCAACGCCATCTTGATGAACAGCGCGGCCGGTGAATACCTGCACAAGATGGGCCTGCCGGAAGAGGACTTCAACTCCTACGCCACCCACCGCGGCGACCACCTCACCGCCATGCGCGCCACCTTCGCCAACCCCACCTTGAAGAACGAAATGGTGCGCCAGGAGGACGGCAGCGTGAAAGCTGGCTCGCTGGCCAGAGTCGAGCCCGAAGGCCAAGTGGTGCGCATGTGGGAAGCCATGGAAACCTACCTGGACCGCAAGCAACCGCTGATCATCGTGGCCGGCGCCGACTACGGCCAAGGCTCTTCGCGCGACTGGGCCGCCAAGGGCGTGCGCCTGGCCGGTGTCGAGGCCATCGCGGCCGAAGGTTTTGAGCGCATCCACCGCACCAACCTGATCGGCATGGGCGTGATGCCCCTGGAGTTCAAGCCAGGCACCTCCCGCCTGACTTTGAACCTGGACGGCACCGAAACTTATGACGTGGAAGGCAAGCTCACCCCGCGCGCCGACCTGACCCTGGTCATCACCCGAAAGAACGGTGAGGTCGTGAAGGTCACCATGACCTGCCGACTGGACACCGCCGAAGAAGTCTCGGTCTACGAAGCTGGCGGCGTGCTGCAACGTTTTGCCCAGGATTTCCTGGCCGCCAACAAGGCAGCTTGAACATCGCTCACCCTTGCGGCAGCGTCAATTTTGATGTCAAATAGCATCAAAATTGACGCAAGGAAGCCATGAGAACCACCGTCACCATCGACGACGAGCTGTACGAAAAAGCCCTGGAAGTGGCCGATCCGGCCATGGACAAGGCCGACCTCTTCCGCGAGGCCATCAAAACATTTGTGCGTGTGCAGGCCGCCAAACGCCTGGCCGCGCTGGGCGACGCTGCGCCGAAAATGCAAGACATCCCCAGGCAGCGAGGTCCTTTGGCAACATGAGTGGCGCTGTGAGCGGTGTCCTGGTCGACACCTCGGTGTGGGTGGCGCACTTTCGCCAACGCAACGCGGCGCTCGTGACCTTGCTGGCGGCCGACCAAGCCCTGATGCACCCCATGGTCCTGGGTGAAATGGCCTGCGGCACGCCCCCAGAACGAGCACGGACCTTGTCCGACCTGAGCTTGCTGCAAGCCACCCAGCAAGCCAGCTTGCGCGAGGTCATGGCCTTTGTGGACCGCGAGCAGTTGTACGGTCTGGGCTGCGGCCTGGTGGACATGAGCCTGCTCGCTTCGACCCTTTTGACCCCTGGCGCCACGCTCTGGACCCTCGACAAGCGCCTGGCCGAACTGGCCGCCCGATTCAAGGTGGCGCACAGCCCACCGCTGCATTGAAAGAAGCACCATGACTCACGCTCCCCAAATCAAAATCCCCGCCACCTACCTCCGTGGCGGCACCAGCAAAGGCGTCTTCTTCCGCCTGCAAGACCTGCCAGCAGGCTGCCAACAACCCGGCGCAGCCCGCGACAAACTCTTCATGCGCGTCATCGGCAGCCCCGACCCTTACGCCGCCCACATCGACGGCATGGGCGGGGCCACCTCGTCCACCTCCAAGTGCGTGATCCTGTCCAAGTCCAGCGTGCCCGACCACGATGTTGACTACCTCTACGGCCAGGTGTCCATCGACAAGCCCTTCGTGGACTGGAGCGGCAACTGCGGCAACCTGTCGACGGCTGCAGGCGCCTTCGCCATCCATGCGGGCCTGGTCGATGCCGCGCGCCTCCCGCAGAACGGCGTGGCCGTGGTGCGCATCTGGCAAGCCAACATCCAAAAAACCATCATTGCGCACGTGCCCGTCACCAACGGCCAAGTGCAGGAAACCGGCGATTTCGAGCTCGATGGCGTGACCTTCCCGGCCGCCGAGATCGTGCTCGAGTTCATCGACCCCTCCGATGACGGCGACGAAGGCGGCTCGATGTTCCCCACGGGCAACCTGGTCGACGACCTGGCGGTGCCCGAGTCTGTGGTCAAAGGGGGCACCCTCAAGGCCACGATGATCACCGCGGGCATCCCCACCGTGTTCGTCAATGCGGCGGACATCGGCTACACCGGCACCGAACTGCGCGAACAGATCAACACCGACCCCGAGGCGCTCAAGCGCTTCGAAGCCATCCGCGTGGCCGGCGCCCTGCGCATGGGGCTGATCAAAACGCCCGAGGAAGCACTCCAGCGCCAGCACACGCCCAAGATCGCCTTCGTGGCGCCGCCCGTTGACCACGTGTCCTCGTCCGGCAAAACCGTGAAGGCCGCTGACATCGACCTGCTGGTGCGCGCCTTGTCGATGGGCAAACTGCACCACGCCATGATGGGCACGGCGGCGGTCGCCATCGGCACCGCCGCCGCCATCCCCGGCACACTGGTGAACCTGGCCGCGGGCGGCGGCGCCCGCACCGCCGTGCGCTTTGGCCACCCCTCGGGCACCCTGCGCGTGGGTGCCGAGGCCGCCCAGGTCAAGGGCGAATGGACCGTGAAAAAAGCCATCATGAGCCGCAGCGCCCGGGTGCTGATGGAAGGCTGGGTGCGCGTGCCTGGCGACGTTTTCTAACGATTGGCCCGGCGGATTGGTGGCAAGATCGGCCTCCAATCCGCCCCCATTGACCAAACGCCCGTGATCGGAATCCCCTTCAAATGAGTCTCCAAAACAAGCGTACCCGCCGCATCCGCACCGCCGCCATCACCGTGGGCATCCTGCTGGGCATGACGGCAGGCGCCTTCAGTTCACAGGCGCGCGCCGCCACCGAAACCGCCTCGCAGCCTGCGGCCGCCAAAGCTAAAGTCAAGGCAAAGGCCAAGGCCAAGGCCAAAACCACCAAAAAGGGCCTCGTGGCCGAGAAATTCGTGCCCTTGCCCGAAGCCTCACCCGAGCAGCTCGACGCCGCCAAGCGCGTGCTGATCGGCCGCTACGAGTGCGAATTCGGCAAAAAACTGCTGATCGACGCCAACGACACCAACCGTGGCTACTTCAATCTGCGCCAGGGCAAGGATGTCTGGGTGGTCAAGCCCGTCGTCTCCAGCACCGGCGCGGTTCGCCTGGAAGACAGCAAGGACACCGTCCTGCTGATCCAGATTTTGACCAAATCCATGCTGCTGAACGTCAAAACCGGTCGCCGCCTGGTGGACGGCTGCGTGCATGAAGTGCAACGTGCCGCCGAAGAAGAATTGCGCAAGAACCCGCCCAAATCGGTGTTCGACACGCCCGCTGCTGACGCGGCCAGCTCACCCAAATGAGTGCAGATCAGCGAATACCTTGATTCGCGTGTGTCCTGAAGGTGACATGAACCCCATTCCTGGGCGAAAATAGCGGTCTGCGCGGAAATTGCTTATGCCTTGTCCAGGTGCAAGCACCGTTCTCAGCGCGTCCCGCTTTTTTTGACGCTCACGTCACAAGCATCCCAGATCCCAAGAAGGTCAAACCATGTTGCAAGCCTACCGCCAACACGTTGCCGAGCGCGCCGCGCTGGGTATTCCCCCCCTGCCTCTGACCGCCCAGCAAACCGGCGAAGTCATCGAGTTGCTGAAGAACCCGCCCGCTGGCGAAGAGGCCACCCTGGTGGACCTGATCGTCAACCGCGTGCCCGCTGGTGTGGACGCCGCCGCCAAGGTCAAGGCCTCCTACCTGGCCGCCGTGGCCCATGGCACTGAAAAGTCGGCCCTGATCAGCCGTGAAAAAGCCACTGAACTGCTGGGCACCATGCTCGGCGGCTACAACATTCACCCCCTGGTCGAGCTGCTGGACGACGCCCTGGTGGGCGCCATCGCCGCCGAAGCGCTCAAGAAGACCCTGTTGATGTTCGACGCCTTCCACGACGTGAAGGAAAAGGCCGACAAGGGTAACGCCAACGCCAAGGCCGTGCTGCAAAGCTGGGCCGACGCCGAATGGTTCACCTCGCGCCCCGAAGTGCCCCAAAGCATCACCGTCAGCATCCTCAAGGTGACTGGCGAGACCAACACCGACGACCTGTCGCCCGCCCCCGACGCCTGGAGCCGCCCCGACATCCCGCTGCACGCTTTGGCCATGCTGAAGAACAAGCGCGACGGCATCACCCCTGAAGAAGACGGCAAGCGCGGCCCGGTCGCGTTCATCGAAGCCCTGCGCGCCAAGGGCAACCTGGTCGCCTACGTGGGCGACGTGGTCGGCACCGGCTCCAGCCGCAAGTCGGCCACCAACAGCGTGCTGTGGTTCACCGGCGAAGACATCCCCTTCGTGCCCAACAAGCGCTTCGGTGGCGTGTGTCTGGGCAGCAAGATCGCCCCCATCTTCTACAACACGATGGAAGACGCTGGCGCCCTGCCCATCGAACTCGACGTGTCCCAGATGAACATGGGCGACGTGGTCGAGCTGCTGCCCTACGCTGGCAAGGCTTTGAAGAATGGCGAAGTCATCGCCGAGTTCAAGGTCAAGTCCGATGTGCTGTTCGACGAAGTCCGCGCTGGCGGCCGCATCCCCCTGATCATCGGCCGTGGCCTGACCGCCAAGGCCCGTGAAGCCCTGGGCCTGGAACCCTCCACCCTGTTCCGCTTGCCGCTGAACCCCGCCGACACCCACAAGGGCTACTCGCTGGCCCAGAAGATGGTCGGCAAGGCCTGCAACCTGCCCGTCATCAACGGCCAGCAAGTCGGCGTGCGCCCTGGCACTTACTGCGAACCCAAGATGACCTCGGTCGGCTCGCAAGACACCACCGGCCCCATGACCCGCGACGAGCTGAAAGACCTGGCCTGCCTGGGCTTCAGCGCCGACCTGGTGATGCAATCGTTCTGCCACACGGCCGCTTACCCCAAGCCCGTGGACGTGAAGATGCACCACGAACTGCCTGACTTCATCAGCACCCGTGGTGGCGTTTCGCTGCGCCCTGGCGACGGCGTGATCCACAGCTGGCTGAACCGCCTGCTGACGCCCGACACCGTCGGCACCGGTGGCGACTCGCACACCCGCTTCCCCATCGGCATCAGCTTCCCTGCCGGTTCCGGCCTGGTGGCGTTTGCCGCTGCCACGGGCGTGATGCCCCTGGACATGCCAGAATCCGTGCTGGTGCGCTTCAAGGGCAAGATGCAGCCTGGCATCACCCTGCGTGACCTGGTCAACGCCATCCCCCTGTACGCCATCAAGGCCGGCCTGCTGACCGTGGCCAAGCAAGGCAAGAAGAACATCTTCTCGGGCCGCATCCTGGAAATCGAAGGCCTGCCAGACCTGAAGGTCGAGCAAGCGTTCGAACTGTCTGATGCCTCCGCTGAGCGTTCTGCTGCCGGCTGCACCGTGCACCTGAACAAGGAGCCGATCGCCGAGTACCTCAACAGCAACATCACGCTGATGAAGAACATGATCGCCAACGGTTATGAAGATGCCCGCACGCTGCAACGCCGCATCGCCGCGCAAGAAGCCTGGCTGGCCGATCCCCAGTTGATGAAGGGCGACGCCGATGCCGAATACGCTGCCGTGATCGAGATCGACCTGGCCGACATCCACGAGCCCATCCTGGCCTGCCCGAACGACCCCGATGACGTGAAGACGCTGTCGGACGTGGCTGGCGCCGTGATCGACGAAGTGTTCATCGGCTCTTGCATGACCAACATCGGCCACTTCCGTGCAGCCTCCAAGCTGTTAGAAGGCAAGCGCGACATCCCCGTCAAGCTGTGGGTGGCCCCGCCCACCAAGATGGATGCCCAGCAGCTGACCGAAGAAGGCCATTACGGCGTTCTGGGCACCGCTGGCGCCCGCATGGAAATGCCCGGCTGCTCGCTGTGCATGGGCAACCAGGCACAAGTGAAGGAAGGCGCCACCGTGTTCTCGACCAGCACGCGCAACTTCCCCAACCGTTTGGGCAAGAACTCGAACGTGTACCTGGGTTCGGCCGAACTGGCCGCCATCTGCTCACGCCTGGGCCGTATCCCGACCAAGGCCGAGTACATGGAAGGCGTGGGCGTGCTGGATGCGTCCAGCGCTCAGATCTACAAGTACCTGAACTTTGACCAGATCACGGAATACGCCGACAAGGCCAAGACTGTGGCTGCTGCCTAAGCTAATAAGGTTCAAGGTTCGCGAAATGCCCGCCCGGGCAACTGGGCGGGCTTTTTTCATTGAGCAATCAACGCGTCGAACGGACTCGTGACACCTGCACCGCCCACTTTGATGACGTGCGTGTAAATCATCGTCGTGCTGACATCGCTGTGGCCCAGCAACTCTTGAACAGTGCGGATGTCGTACCGCGCCTGCAAGAGGTGCGTGGCGAAAGAATGCCGCAACGTGTGGGGCGTGGCAGGCTTGACCAGATTGACGGCTGATACCGCTTTCTTGAAGGCCCGCTGGAAGGTCTGATCCTGCACATGGTGGCGCCGCTTGAGACCGTTTTTCGGGTCAACGGACAACTCGGCCATGGGAAAGACCCACTGCCATGCCCAGGTCTTGCCCGCATCCCGAAACTTGCGCTCCAGCGCATGCGGCAGCCAAACGCCTTCAAGCCCATGCGCGCGGTCAGCCTCCCACATGGCGCGCACCGAGCGCAACTGGATTCGCAAAGGCCCCGCCAGTTTGGACGGCAGCATCACCACCCGGTCCTTGGCCCCTTTGCCCTCGCGCACCACAATCGTCTGGTGTTCAAAATCGATGTCCTTGACCCGAAGCCGAAGACCCTCCATCAGGCGCAGGCCCGTGCCATACAGGGTTTGGCCGATCAGGCGATGCGCTGGATCGATGGCCTGCAGCACGGTGGTCACTTCCGTGGGTGTGAGTACCACGGGCAGGCGTCTGGTGGATTTGGGCCGACCGATCTCCGCCAACCATGGGAAGTCCATTCGCAAAACCTGGCGGTATAGAAACAGCAAGGCCGACAAAGCCTGCTTGTGGGTCGATGCCGACACCTGGCGTTCATTGGCCAGCCACGCGAGGTAGGCCTCTAACTCAACCTGGGCCATGTCTCGCGGGTGCCGAAGCCCGTGAAATCGGATGAATCCCTTGATCCAGTAGAGGTAGGCCTCTTCGGTGCGCATGCTGTAATGCATGGAACGGATGCGATCACGCACCTCGTCGAGCAGCCGCGGCGGCGTGGCTGGTGGTGGCTGGTCGAACATTGAGGCCTAACTTTTAAAATAGCCTGGGAGGGATCACTGTATGAACGTACAGATCATTGGCGAAAATCGCTGCCTTTACAAACCCCTCTGTAGAGGGACAGAACTGTTTGCGACGCCTAACCTGCCAGGTTATCCATCAAGAACTCAGGCCCAACTTGCCAGGTTATGTGTCTTGGTCAGTCATACATTGCGTTAGGCTTTTGGTTGCCTTACATCAGCCATGTGGCGAGGTCCGGCCATTGATGCTTACCCCGTTTATTCGTTGCCAGCGCTGCTTTCTCTGGAGCTCGGGCGTTGCGCGTTTTTCAGGGCACAGATTTAACAGGCTTC
>NZ_JAUSAR010000092.1 GCF_030652515.1 Aquabacterium sp.
GAAGCTTCGGTCGCGGAGCCAACCCCTACGATCGTGTGGTGGCAAAAGCACGAATCAAGCCCGCAGGTCACATTGCTGCGACGCACCTCGGACGACTTCTTGCACTCTTCCATGAAGGGTGCAAAGGTGCACGAGCGCAATGCCTTTTAAATTGTACGTTTAAAGTACTTTTTGTGGGGTTGCCAAAATATTTGTTCACTTTTTTGGGGACTCTCACGACTTGGGAATTTTCCTCAGTCCAAGTCTTTTTTCTTTTCACAGTGAAATTTTTGCGAACTTTTTCAAACGCCTCAGGGCTTGGAAAAAATGACTTAGGAATGCGTACAGTTCCTCAGTCGGGATTGTTGGCCTAAGTGTGCGCCTAAGTCTTTCTGCAACATTCAAACTTGTGGTCGAATGCCCCAATTTCCAAGGCAGGCAAGAGCTACACTCCGGAACCTGGTCCAAGTGCCGATGCGTGTGGGCCGTGCGGTTGCGTTGCGCGTGTTTGTGAGTGAATTGCGCGCCTCGTTCCCCTACATTTCGGGTTTTTGGTGCGTGCCAGGCCGCCCGGGGGGGTGGGGAAGAGGAGGCACACGGGCACCCCCACCACCACACACCACACACCACACAAGCCTCGGGGAAACACTCTCTTTCTCTTCTCTCTTCTCTTTTTTTTCTTCTTCTCTTTCCTCCCTGGTCAGCCGCCACACCAGCGAGGTGACGACGCGGCGTTTGCGGGGCCTAAGTGAATTGCGGGGAGCACCCACCGACCAGCCTTGTCTGCTGCGTGCGGGCTCCCCTTGGGTCGAGCGCGGTTGGTCACACGCAAAACCAACCCTACAGCAGCGTGCTGTGTGGCTCACCGCCAACTTGAAGTTGAAGTTGTGCCAGGTGGAACGCAAGCGTGTCGGCCCGCGAGAGCGCGCCGAGCGCCAATACTGCAGGCAGCCATCGGTGTGTTCCCTGCGTCGCATCGCAACGAACGAAAATGAGAGCGCGCCCACGCAGCCCCACACGCCAAGGGCGGCCGCATGAAAACGTTGACGTACGGCGCCTGGGCAAATGCATGCACGCCAAGTAAAAACAACCGAGTCCGGGAAGCCCCGCACGAACAAGCAAACGCCGAGCAAACGTCAAACTTGTGTGTTGGAGGAAACGAAACGGGCAGGGGTACAAACAGAGGAGTGGAGAGAGACGAGTGGAGCGAGAGAGCGCCCGGCCGTTTGCATCGAGGCTTGCCACACGGTTGGCCAGGGGGTACATACTTGGCATCTCACCTCCACGACAATCAGTTGGAAGTACAAAAGTTTGGCTCCTCACAAGTCATTTTTATGCTCGCAGCCTGAGTCAGTTGTGCAGTCCCCCAACCACTCCCCAACAAGGAGCTGGACAGGGGGTACAGGTACGCCCTCAGGGGAAATAAAAATGGTTTGTTAGGACATGTTGCAGCAACAAGACAGCCTACAGCAAGCAAACAGAAGTTTGTTGTTGTGTGCGCGTGGTGTGCAAAATCCAGAAAGCGGAGGCTTAGTCTCAGCAGATCGTAAGGCAAGCTTACTCTCGTGCTTACAACACCCCGTTTCATTAAAGTCGTCTACAATGGATTTACTTCTCGGTGCG
>NZ_JAUSAR010000093.1 GCF_030652515.1 Aquabacterium sp.
CGGCTCATACATCTGTGCTACCCATATTAATACTTACCTTTTAGGGATTTGGAAAGTATCACGTAGCTTTCTGTTCCATCGTGGAGCAAGACTTGCACTCTTGTCTTGGGGCAACCTGGGATAAGTGTTGTTGTGATGCGATGTTCCTCTCTTTCGGGAGGGCGAACCTAAATAATTTTTTGCACCCCGGTGTCCGGACTTGTATCCCTCTGCCATGTTAAAGTGCAGGGTAGGGGAGAGCGGGGGAGTTGCCCCCCCCCCATCCGTGGGTTGGCGGAGGAGGTTGGGCGGCTGGGAGAGCGGGGGGGTTGCCCCTCCCCCCCCGTCCGTCCGTGGGTTGGCGGAGGAGGTGGGCAGCCCCACCAGCCCTCCCCCCGGGGATGGGCCATCCCATGCCATCCCTCCCCGACCAGCCACTCCCCACCCGCAAAAAAGCCGAAATTGAGAGCTAGAGGGCCCGGTTTGCCTCACAATGCACACCAACACAAGCGCATGCTGCGTGCACGGCATACTTCCGTTGGCATTAGTTACTGGCATTGGGAAGTAGCGTCGACACTACTACTGGCCACAGCGCAGTGCAGTGTGCCGGCACTGGCCGCTCACCAGTACGCTACACCAAGTGTTTGCACGCAAGCGCCCACACCAGGTGCATGGCCCCGTTGTAAGTCTCGTGTCGAGTCGCTCCACCAGCTGGAGGTTGAAAAAGTTCGAAAGTAGTGTTGCAAGTTGAAAAAGACTTAGGCCCTTAGAAAAACGACTTGGAAATGTCCTCGACTGCAGTTTTGGGACTCGCGGGCGCCCAGGTCTTTTCTAACTCCCGCGAGTCCTAAAACTGCAGTCATCATTTTCAACACCACCAGGTGCCCACTGGTTTCAACGCAGCGTGCACACGTGTCCGCAGCCAGTCTCGTCCACTGGTTGTTCGTGGGTCCCAACAGGTTGGTTGGGGCTGTGGTTTGAAAAACGTTCGCCAAACTTTTCGATTGTGAAAAAGAAAAAAGACTTGGACTGAGGAGAATTCCCAAGTCATGGGAGTCCCCAAAAGTGTCAACAAAAATTTTGGCAACCCCACAAAAAGTACTTTAAACGTACATTTTAAAAAGTATTGCGCTCGTGCACCTTTGCACCCTTCATGGAAGAGTGCAAGAAGTCGTCCGAGGTGCGTCGCAGCAATGTGACCTGCGGGCTTGATTCGTGCTTTTGCCACCACACGATCGTAGGGGTTGGCTCCGCGACCGAAGCTTC
>NZ_JAUSAR010000104.1 GCF_030652515.1 Aquabacterium sp.
GTGCGTGTGCGGCTTGATGGAGCCGGGCTTGCACAGCACTTGGCCGCGCTGCACGTCTTCACGCTTGGTGCCGCGCAGCAGGATGCCGACGTTGTCGCCTGCTTGACCTTGGTCCAGCAGCTTGCGGAACATTTCCACGCCGGTGCAGGTGGTCTTTTGCGTGTCAGCGATGCCGACGATTTCGATTTCTTCGCCGACCTTGACCACGCCGCGTTCGATACGGCCGGTCACCACGGTGCCGCGACCCGAGATCGAGAACACGTCTTCCACAGGCATCAGGAACGTGCCGTCGATGGCGCGCTCAGGCGTGGGGATGTAGGTGTCCAGGGCTTCAGCCAGCTTCATGATGGCTTGTTCGCCCAACTCGCCCGTGTCGCCTTCGAGTGCCAGCTTGGCCGAACCCTTGATGATGGGGGTGTCGTCGCCAGGGAAATCGTACTTGGAGAGCAGTTCGCGCACTTCCATTTCGACCAGTTCCAGCAACTCGGCGTCGTCCACCATGTCAGCCTTGTTCAGGAAGACCAGGATGTAAGGCACGCCCACTTGGCGGGACAGCAGGATGTGTTCACGCGTTTGGGGCATCGGGCCGTCAGCGGCCGAGCACACCAAAATGGCGCCGTCCATCTGGGCCGCGCCAGTGATCATGTTCTTGACATAGTCGGCGTGGCCAGGGCAGTCCACGTGAGCGTAGTGGCGATTGGCCGTTTCGTACTCGACGTGCGCAGTGTTGATGGTGATGCCGCGGGCCTTTTCTTCAGGCGCTGCGTCAATCATGTCGTAGGCCTTGGCCTCGCCACCAAACTTCTTGGACAGAACGGTGGTGATCGCTGCCGTCAGCGTGGTCTTGCCGTGGTCAACGTGACCAATCGTGCCGACGTTGACGTGCGGCTTGGTCCGTTCGAATTTGCCTTTTGCCATGTTTCGCGCTCCTGGCGGCTTTCATCAGCCGAGAGAATTGAAGAAGAAAGGTGTGGTGCCCATGGGCAGGATCGAACTGCCGACCTCCCCCTTACCAAGGGGGTGCTCTACCACTGAGCCACATGGGCATCGACACGGGTCTGGGCGCTGCTTGACGACTGCTGTAACAGCCACCACAACACCCACACCAGTGCCGACCACGGCCACCCAAACCTGGGAAGACCGCGAGTTTAGCACGCGAACCATGACAGAACCGCGACTTGGAGCGGGAGACGGGGATCGAACCCGCATCATTAGCTTGGAAGGCTAAGGTTCTACCATTGAACTACTCCCGCCCGGGAGCCATTCACGATCACGTGTTTTGCTTGGTTTGCCTTGGTGGAGGGGACAGGATTCGAACCTGTGTACGCGTAAGCGGGCAGATTTACAGTCTGCTGCCTTTAACCACTCGGCCACCCCTCCGAGGCAAGCCCTAGATTATATCACACAAGTGTTTGACTCATCAAGTTGGTGCCGAATTTGTGCAAATCAGGCCGGTGCCGCCTGCAAAGCGGGCTTGCGCCAGAGCATGGGCGCTTCGATGAAATGCCAGCAGAGCCAGGCCAGGCCGCCAACCAGCACCAGCAAAAGGGCGACGCCACCCAGGGGCGACGCCTTGAACACCCCGAACTGCACCAGCGCCTGGATGATCGGAAAGTGCAGGATGTAGATGCCGTAGGAAAAATCACCGTGGCGGGTGACCGAGCCCAGGTAGCGCAGGTTGTGCGCCGCCCAGGACACGCAGGCGGACAGGGCCAGGGGGTAGAGGAAGACCCCGACGGTGGGGCGGGTCTGGTCCCACTGGTAAGCCAGCAGCAGCAAGACCAGCCCAATGGCGCCCAGGCGCCAGCCCAGGCGCCGCAAAGCGTCACGCTCGCAATAGCACCAGGCGCCCGGCAGGAAGAACATCAACTGGCCGGGCATCTGTTTGGCCAACTCAAAATAGCCGCTTTTGCCCGTGCTGTAAGCCAGGTGCATGAAACCACCCCACCACAGGCAGGAGCCGATGAAGCCCAGGCCCAGCACCAGGTGATGACCAAAGCGGCGCGTCAACCAAAGGATGACGGGCACGATGGCGTAAAACATCAGCTCCACCTTGATGGTCCACAGGGCACCGTTGACGGGCGCCCCCGGCATGGGGTTGTGGACGAAGACCCCCGGAAGACTCGGCTGCAGGAAGTTCAGGAAGCTGAGGTTGGCCCCCAGGTACTGCCACCAGGCTTTGCCGAAGTAGTCAGAGGGTGGCAGGGTGCTGATCAGACAGCCCAGGAAGGCGCAGGCCAGGACCACGGCAGCGTAAGCGGGGACGATGCGGCGCAGGCGCTTGGCGGTGTACTCGCCCAGGGAGGGCGTGCGCTCGCAGCTCATGTACACCAGGTAACCGCTGATGATGAAGAAGATGGACAGGGCGATCTTGGTGTCGGCCCAGAGCAGGAACGACAAAGTCGGCTCGCGGGACAGGTCGACCACGTGCAGGGCCATGACGCCCGCGGCGGCGATCAGGCGCAACAGGTCGAAGTTGTTGTGGCGGTTCATGCGGGGACGGGCTTCCAGGGCTTGAGCCAGGCGGCCAGCGCCAGGAGGCAGAACAAGCCCGCAGCGGACGACGCTGCCAGGCGGATCAGGGGAGCAGTGGGCCACCAGGGCAGCAGGAAAACGGCGCTCAGGCCCAATGACAGCCCCCCGGCCAGCACCAAGGTGGGCAGTTGCACGTTGGCCCACAGGCGGTTGAAATGCAAGAGCAGGCCGCCGTTGACGAGCACACCCAGCAACAGCGCCATGGCCATGCCTTGGGCACCGTACAGCCAGGCCAGCAAAGGCAGGGTGATCGCCTGGGCAACATTGCCGGAGGTCTCACACACGAAGGGCAAACGGGTGTCGCCAGCCGCGTAGTTGTAGCGGGCCAGCAGGGTGTTCCAGCCGGCCAGCACCAGGGCCACCGCGTACCAACCCAGCAGGGGCGCCAGGATGGCGGTGCCTTGCACGTTGGGGAAGAGCAGCGCGACGATGGCCTGGGCGGACAGCAGCAGGCCCACGGCCGCCGGGGTGGTGACCAGGGTGTTGAGGGCCAGGCCCTGGCGCAACAGCGGCAGGCGGTCGGCGGCAGCGCCCTTGCTCATCAGGCCCAGCAAGACCTGGTTGACGGACATCAGGGCCACCAGCGGCAGGTTCACCAGCTTGCGGGCCAGGTTCAGCACGGTGACCACCCCTTCACCCAGGTAGGAGGCGACCATGCGCTCCAGCAGCATCAGGCCCTGGCCCATCAGGGCGCTGCCCAACAAGGGCCCGACGCGGCTCGACAGTTCACGCACCGTGGGCGCATGCCAGCGGATCGCCCACAGTGCCAGGCCATGGGCGCGAACCGCAGGGACCATCAGCAGGGCGGCGGCCACGCTGGCGACCACGAAGGTCCAGGCCAGCGAGGGCTCCAGGGATTGGGCCTGGTGCAGGGCCAGGTAGATGACCACGGGCAAGTTGTAAACCAGTGACGACAGCCCGGCCAGCAGGAAGCGGCCCTGGGCCTGCAAGGGCACGCTCCACAGGGCCTGCAGGAGCAGGCCAGGCACGGTCCAGGCCAGAATCTGCAGGGCCTCCTGGGTGACCGGCCGAAGCTGCGGTGCCAGGCCAGGGCCGACGAGCCGGACCCACCATTCGGCGCCGAAGGACAGGACCAGGGCGAGCACCAGACCCAGCAAGCCCACACAGAAAGTGACGCGACCCAGCCAGGCCACGCGCTCAGGTTCGCTGCGCTCCTGGTACAGGGCCATCCAGGCTGAGGACAGCAAGCCCCCGGCCAGGATGATGCGCAGCGCCTCGGGGATGAACAGGGCGATCAGGAAGCCATCAGTGCGAGCACCCGCGCCCCAGGAAGCCACGAGCAGCCATTCGCGGCCCAGGCCAGCGACGAGGCCCAGCAGGGTCACCAGGGTGAGGAGTCCGGCCGAGCCGAGCATGGTCAGCGCGCCTTCAGCTTCAATGCAGCAAGGTGAACAAGCCTTTGGCGCCCACCTTGTAGTTCAGGCCACGGGCGCGGGTGCCCACGGTCTTACCGCCCTGCCCGGCCACGATGGCGTAGGGCTCGACCTTCTTGCCCACGGTGGTGTTGGCCGAGACCACGGCACCTTCGCCGATGTGCGCCCCCGGCAGGATGATGGCGCGCGAGGTGATCCAGGCGTAGTCGTCGATGCGCACAGGGGCGGAGACGGACCAGAACTCGGGCGCGTCCAGGTCGTGCCCGCCGGCCACGATCAGCACGTGCGAGGCGATGGCCACGTGGTTGCCGATGGTCAGGCCCGAGCGGGCGTCGATCTGGCAATGCCAGCCGATGCAGGTGTCGTCGCCGATGACCAGACTTTCAACGCCCAGCACCTCGGTGTTGCGCCAGATGCTGGAGCCCTTGCCGATCTTGGCGCCGCCCAGGCGCAACCAGGCCAGCCGCACGTTGTGGCTGGGGATCTTGTTGATGAGGATGTTGTAGATCTGCTCCCAGATGCGGCGCAGACGGTCGACGATGGTGGGCCAGTTGCGGCCATAGTCGGGCACCTTGCGGCCCGGGATTTCGTCGAACAGCAGCACGAACAGGTCGCGGGCCAGCGGGTTGGGGATGCGCTTGCGGATGTCCAGCGAGCAGATGTGCAGCACCACATCCTCCGGGCCCTTGCCTTTGGATTCGAAGAAGAGGTCGTTTTGCAGGCCCCACTCGTAAGCTTGGTCGAGTTGAGCCGGGTCCACCTTCAGGCGGGCCGCGTACTCGGGCAAGCGGGGGCGCAGGTTGGTGCTGTGGAGGATGCGGTGTTTCATGGGCGGGCAACTGACGTGGGAGACGGCGCGGGCGCTTTGGCCGTTTGCAGGCTGATGGCCAGGATCAACCAGAACAGCGAGATCAAAACCTGGGTGAAGCTGAAGTAGTGGTCGATGAACCCCGTGGCCAAGGCCGCAAGGACCGTGCCGGTGGTGGCGATGCGCATGCCGTTGTCCGCGTTGACGACCGCAAAGCTGCCGGGCATGCGCACCTGGCGCCACCAGGCCGTGGTCACGGCGATGAAGAGCAGCATGCCGGGCAGGCCCAGCTTGTACCAATAGTTGAGCCAGAGGTTGGAGATGCCGTAGACCCCATTGGCGGTGGCGGGCGTGTCGGCCTTGAAGCCCATGCCCAGCGGGTAGCGGACCACGGCTTCAGGGAAGTGCAGGTACTCCTCGAAACGCACGCCGGTGCTGACATCGTTGGACGAGAACAGCGAGGCGAAACGTTGCTGGGCGGGGGGGTACAGCGCCAGCAGGGCGGCCGCCAGAAGGAGCGCCAGCAGCAGGCCGCGCCCCGCGTAGGGCGTTTTCTTGATCGCCAGCCAGGCCACGAACACGCCCAGGCTGAGCAAGGCGCCACGTGAACCACTGAACACGATGCCCGCCGCACCACCCACCGCCACGAACAGGCCCAAGGCGCGGCGCCAACCATGCTGGACCACGGCGTAGAACATGCCCAGCGGTACCGCCAGCAAAAGCGCCCCGCCGGTGGAATTGGGGTGCACCCAGGGGGAGGCCATGCGGGTGGGGTCGGCGGTGAGGATGTCCTGGATGGCGTCCGGGCGGGCATAGTGCAGCGCGGTCAGGAAGGCGACCATCCTCATGGGATCGCGGCCCATGAAGAAGAAGCTCAGCGAAATGGCCAGCAGCCCCGCGAAGCCCAGCAGCAGGCACAGCAGCAGGCGGTCGCGCGTGCGCTGATCGGGCGTGAGCAGCGGCACCAGGAAGACGGGCGAAACGTTGAGCAACCAGCGGACCCAGTTGACCGGGCCGACGCCTTCGGCCTGGACCATGAACTGGCCCGCCACCAAGGGCACGATGCTCCAGGCCACGAAACGCATCATGGCGCGCTCGGTGGGGTTGCCGGGCCAGGGTGGCAACTTGCCGCCCAGCCATTGGAAGAACACGCCGACCCAGGTGAGCGCCAGGATGGCCTCGGAAGTGGTGATTCGGGCGCCCAGGGTGATGGTCATCCACGGCAAAGCCGGGGCCAGCAGGCAGAACAGCAGCAAGCCACGCAAAGGCTGGGTGACGATGTAGACCGCGAAGGCCAAGGCACCGGCCGCCAGCATGCCCAAGGGCGCGCCGCCCACCAGCATCAACAAGGCGAACAGCGCACCAATGGCCGCCGGGAACACCGTGGATGCGCCAATCATGCGGCCACCTTGGCGGCAGTTTGCAGGCTTTGGTACACCGCCTCCAGCTGGCTGGCCGAACGCGCCCAATCGAACTGCTGGGTGACGTGTTCGCGGGCGGCCAGGCCCATGGTGCGGGCTGAGGCAGGGTTGGCCAGGGTGTGGGCAATCGCCTGGGCAATGGCTTCAGGCGTGTCGGCCACGAGGGCATGGACGCCTGCGGTCGCGTTCAAGCCCGAAAGCCCTTCGGCGGTGCTGATGAGCGGCAGGCTGGCGGCCATGGCTTCCAGCACCTTGAGCTTGGAGCCGCCGCCGTAGCGCAAGGGCGCGAGGAAGGCGGCCGAGCGCGATTGCACCTCGGTCAGGTCGGGCACGTAGCCCAGCCACTCAATGCGCGGGTCGGTGAAGCGCTGGCGCCAGGCGTCGGGCAGGCCATGGCCGCAGATGCGAAAGCGGGCGTCTGGCACGAGTGGCCAGACGCGGGGCCAGACCTCGGTGAGCGCCCATTCGACCGCATCGACGTTGGGTGCGTATTCGTAGTTGCCAACGAAGAGCACGGTGCGCGAGGCGGCATCAGGCTGCACGTGGGCAAAGCCGCGCGTGTCCACACCATTGCTGACGACGTGTGCGGGGCGTCCGCCGAGCTGGGACAGCGTTTTGGCATCCGATTCGGTGACGGCCACGATGGCGGCCGCCTTGGACAGCACCTGGCGCTCCCACCGGCGGGCGCGGAACTGGTCGTAGCGGGCCAGGCCGCGCAAGGGGGCGGGCCATTTGCCGTAAGTGGCGGCGCCCAGCTCGGACTCGACGTTGTGCTCGGTGATGATGAAGGGCTGCGCGGTGCGGGCCAGCTCGGCGCCAAAAGGCTCGAAGCCATAGCTGTGCTCGACCTGGATGGCATCCCAATGCCCTTGCCGCAGCAGTTGCGCAAAGCGCTGCGCCAGGGCCGGTGCATGGCCATTGACGGTGGCCAGCAAGGGCAATGGCGACGTGGCCGCGTGCCACAGCGTGAGCGGGTGCCGCAGGGCCCGGCGCGGCAGCACGATGAGCTCTTCCAGCAGCGGGGTCAGGGTCTTGAGCACCTCGTCGTCGGCCGGTGTCTTGGACTGGACCAGCAAGGTGATGCGGTGCCCGCGCCCGGCCAGTTCGCGCAGCAGGTGGAACTGGCGCGCCTTGCCGCCGCTGGTGATGGGCCAGGGCAAGTAGGGCAAGGTCCACAGCAGGCGCAGCGGCTTCATGCGTGGCTCAGGATCTGCAGGGCGGTGCTCACGGGCACGCGCAGCTCGCCGTTGGCATCGGCCTTCAAAGCCTGCTGGCCGCCTTTGAGCGGGTGGTGCAAGGTGGCTTTTGAAACGCCTTTGAGCCGCAATGTGCCGGGCTTGTCGGCCCAGACCATCCACAGCTTCTGGCCGTCGGGTTGGCGCCAGGCGATGCTGATCAGGCCTTCGGGCTGGTCGCCGACGATGGCGGGCGGCGTGCCGGGTTCGATGCGTGGGCCGCAAACCTTGAGAAAGCGCTGCAACGCGAAGTACACCGGCTTGGGCTCACCGTTCTCGCGCAGCAGGCCGTAGCGCTGATCCCGAACGCTGGCGCGCTTGTCCAGGTCAGACAGGGTGAACAAAAAGACGCGGTCGTAGTCCAGCGCGGCCATCAAGGCCAGGCGGCGTAAGGTCAGGTCGGCCTGGCCTTGTTCGCCCACGATGGGTTGCTCTTCTTTCGGGCCGTCGTAGCTGGACCAGCCCCATTCCGTGGCCCAGATCTGCTTGACCTTGGCCCCGCGCAGCCATTGGTGGGCGGGCACCACGCGCTTGACGAAATCGCGGCCATCCTGCTCGGAGCCTTCGGCCGTGGCGGTGTAGGGGTGGTAGGCGATGATCAGGTCGAGGTTGAAGGCACCCAGCTTGCCCATGGCCTCGATCATCAAACCGTTCTGGCCGGTCATCTCGCTGAAGTAGGCCATGCCGGCCATGGCGATGGGCTTGGCCGGCACGGTGGCGCGCAGGCCCTGCACGCTGGCCAGCAGCAGCCGGCCATAGCCTTCAGGATCGGTCTTGGGCGCCCAAAAGCCGGGGATGTTGGGCTCGTTCCAGACTTGCCACACATCAACCTGCGGATAGCGCTTGGCCAGCATCACCATGCGCTGCGCGAACAGCACCGGGTCTTTCGGCGGGAACTTGTCGAAGTACTGCTCGTAGCGGTCGCCCTTGGCCACCACCGAGGCAAAGCGCGGTGTGCCCACCACGCTGGTGATGTTGCGCAGGCCGGCGTCCTTCACCAGGGCCATCATGCGGTCGATGGCCTCCAGCTCGAACTGGCCTTCCTTGGGCTCCATCAGCATCCAGTGCAGGCCCAGGCGCACCCAGTTCAGGCCCAGGTCTTTCAGGCGTTCGACCTGCTTGCGCGCCATGGCGGGCTCGAACCATTGCAACTGCGCATTGACGCCGAGGAAATCGCGCCAGACCACCGCGCGCACGGGCGTGAGCGCCATGGCGGGATGGCTTTTTTTGCCCCACAGACTGAAGGCACGGGTAGGCAGGGCCGCCAGCGCCCCGCTGCTCAACAGCAAGGCACGGCGCAAGGCGGATGGACTCGTCATGGCCGTTTGCCGCCCGACACCAGGGACGCCGCTTCGCCGCGCACGCCGCCGCTTCGGGCGCTGCGCGCCACCCAGGGGTTCAGCGTTTCAAAGTAGTGGACAAAAGCCTGGCCCGTGCGAGACCACAGGCGCTGCTCGCTCAAAACGGTCGCGGCCTTGGCCCATTGCTTGACCTTGTCGGGCTCTTTCAGGACCGCGCCGATGGCTTCGCTCAGCGCCGCCACCTGGCCTTGCGGGTAGGACACCCCATTGCCATGGCTGATCTCTTCGGCAAAGGCACGCGCATCGGAGGTGATGGCGCCACGGCCCGCTGCGATGGCCCAGGACAGCGCCCCGCTGGTGCCGCGCATCTGCCCCATCAGGGACAGCTTGCGGGACTCGCGGTAGGGCAGCACCATCAGGTGGTTCCGCTGGATCAGGCCGGGGATGTCGTGCTCGTCGATGTCGAATTCCCACTCGACCTGCCCACTCAAACCCTGCGCTTCGACGCGCTGGCGCAGACCATCCAGGTAGCTGCCGCCCGCGCCAAACGCGATGTCCGGGGCGGTGCCGCCAGCGATCGTCAGCCGGACCTGGCTGGCCAGCTCGGGCTCCTGCTTGAGCAGCGTGCCCAGGGCGTCCACCAGGTCTTCAATGCCTTTGCCGCTGTAGATGAAACCGAAGTACAGCAGGCGCAGCGAACTCAGGTCAGGCAAGGGTTGCGTGGGCAGGCCAGGCGTGCCATGGGGAATGACGCGGACCTTGGCGACCGGCACCTTCATGCGCCGGGCCAGTCGCTGCGCGCCGGTCTGCGTCAAGGCCACCAGGCCGTCCAACTGCCGGGCCAGCCTGCGTTCGGACCACAGCGTGTGGGGATCGACCAGCACCGCCATGACCTTGCTCACCAACCCGGGCACCCAGGTGGCCTTGTCCAGCGCCCGCCACAGGGCGCTCACGGGCCGCCACACGATCCGCTCAGGGTCGTGGATGGTGGCCGACAAGGCCGGCCGGTTGGGCAGCGCGGCCAGGGCGCTGAGCACGAAGAATTCGCCATGCCGACCACCACCCAGTTCAGCGTGCACCACGTCGACCTTGGACCAGTCGCGCTCGGCCACCCAGCGTTGCGCGTCTTCCATCGACAGGATGGGGCGCTGCCCTTGCAAGGGCGTGAGCACTTCGACACCGGCCGCGTTCACGGCGCGACGCCATTGCACGGCGTAGTCGGCAATGCCGGTTTGTTCAGGGGGCAGCGGGGACAGCAGGGCCAGTCTCAAGCAGGCCTCCTTCAGCTCTGGAAGAAGCGCATGACGCGGGCCGGCACCTCGAAGCGCCGACGATTCAGGATGATGCCGTCGACCTTGCGGAAGGCCGTGCGCAGCACACCCAGCGCGTTGTCCACCACCGGCACCACGCTGGCGCGGGCCTCGACCACCATCACGATCAGGTCGGCCTTGCCCAACGACAAGAATGCCTGCCGGTTGCTCAGCAGGTTGGAGGCCTGCAGCAAGGCCACTTCGCCCGGCTGGGCCTTGCCCGAGGTCGGATCGACCACCACGGCCAGACCCTGGGCCTGCAACACCTGGCGCAAATGCTGAGCGATGAAGCTGACCCCTTCACCGGACCGCGACGAGGCCAGGCCCACCGTCAGGCCCTTGTCGGCCACCCCATCCAAGGGCAAGGTGCCGTAGATGCGGTGCAGGCTGGCGTGAAAATCGTTGTCTTCACCCGCGCCCGTGATGTCTTTGACGGTGCTCCACAAAGGCACACCAAAGCGCGCTTCAAGGCGGCCACCATCGTGGATGCGCTGGTCCATGACCGAGCACAGGTACAGCACCAGCAGGCCCACGATGGCCCCCGCGGGCAAGGCCAGCGCCAGCAGCACCAGGCTCTTGGGCGAGGCGCGCGAGGGGTTCAAGGTGGCGTCCTCGATCACCGCGATGTTGTTGATGCGGTTGTCGTCCAGGGCCTGGTCGATGCGGGCTTTTTCCAGGCTGTCCAGGTAGAGCAGGCGGCTGCGCTCGGCCACCGTCAGGGCCTGTTCCAGGCGGGCCAGTTCGGGCTCGCTGGACAGCACCTGCTGACGGGCCTGGGTCAATTCGTCGCGCTCCTTGTTGAAGGCCGAAGTCAAAGACAGGATCTCGCGCAGGCGCACTGCCTTTTCAAGCTCGCTCTTGGCGAGCAAGGTGCTCAGCTCATTGGGCGCGCGCTTTTCGCCGCGCTGCATGGGGCGGTCTTCCACCTTCAGTTGTGCTTCGAGCGCCACGATGCTTTCGTTCAACGAGAGAATGGCCGGGGCACTGTCCTTGAACACGCGCAAGGCG
Source organism: Aquabacterium sp. (assembly GCF_030652515.1). Lineage (GTDB taxonomy): Bacteria > Pseudomonadota > Gammaproteobacteria > Burkholderiales > Burkholderiaceae_C > Aquabacterium. Next base: position 11,013 of record NZ_JAUSAR010000104.1, read on the forward strand.
TCGGCACGCTGGCGCTTGAGCTCGGCCAACTGGTTGCTCAGGGCCAGCCACGCGGGGCCGTAACCCACGTCGCGCTCGGCCACCGTCTCTTTGGAGATGCCCTTGGCCCGCCCGGCCGCGTAGGCCGCGCCCTCTTCCAATGCGGAGCGCTCGGCCAGCAATTCGGACTGGCGTGTGCGCAGGTCATTCAGGCGCTTGGTGATGGCCGTCAGGCGCTCTTCCGCGCTGATGCCGTTGATCTGGGTCAGGCGGCCCCGCAATTGGCCTTTGATCGATTCGATCTGCTGGTCGGTGTCGCGCACCTTGTTGTCGTAGAACACCACCAGCGTCTTGCGGCCCAACACCGTGGTGCGCTCGTCGGTGTAGACCTTGATCCAGGTCTTCATGATGCGCTGAGCCAGCACCGCGTCGCCCCAGGCGAAGCGCAGCTCCATCACGCTGGAGCCTGGCCCGTGCGACACGGTGAAGGCATCTTCGAGTCGATTGGCCAGGCGGTCTTCCTCGCTCTGCGCTTCAGACAAGCCCAACATGGCCGTGAACGAGCGAATGCCATCGCGCACCGCATTCACGGTCTTCTTGAGGTGGTACTTCAGCGCGTTCTTGAAGCCCGGCGGCGCCTCGGCGGGCAGCGACAACTCCGGCAGGTACAGGCGCGCCACCTGCGTGACCACGGGGCGACCGGTCAGCATCTTCTCTTCGTCGATGATGGGATCGCGCTGGCTGCTTTGGGGGGCGTAGGTGGCGCGGTCGGTCACATCGATGGGCACCGTCAGGTTTTCACGCCCGGGCTTGACCAGCAGGCGCGCCTCGGAGGCGTATTTGGGCGTCCACAGAAAAGCCCCCAGCACGATCAAGGTGACGGTGACCCACAGCCCGATGAAGAACTGGCGGCGGAAGATGTAGAACAGCCGGACGATGTCCCGGAAAGAACGGATATCGATCATGATGCTTGGCAGACGGCTTTCTTCACTTGACCTTGGTTTCGCCCCAGCTGTAGCTCAAACCCATCGCGCGAGTAAATGGCAACAACTGATTGATGTAGACCTCGACGCCATCGCCCGCATTGCCCGCTGCCGACTTGGGCACGAACAACACATCGCCGCGCTGAAACGCCAGTGTGGGCGTGCCGCCCTCGGCGGGCTGCAGCAGGCGGCTGAAGTCCACGAAATACAGCTGGTAGCGCGATTGCTCGTCCAGGCGCAGCAGCGCCACATGAGTGGGGTCGGCGCTGGGCATCAGGCCACCGGCGGCGAACAGGCCTTGCTCCAGCGTCGCCACGGCCGACATGTCCAGCGGCCCCGGCGTGCGCACGGCCCCGCCAATGACCACCTTGCTGCTGGGCGATGACACGATGTTGATCGTCACACCCGGCTCGCGGTAGTAAGCCTCCAGCCGAGAACGCATGAGCTGCGCGACCTCGTCGGGCGTTTTGCCGGCGGCCTCCACGCGGCCAGCGTAGCGGTAGGAAAAGCTGCCGTCCGAGCGCACCGAATAAATCTGCGACTGGCTGTCTTCCACCAGGTTGCGCAAATCAAGCGAGACCGCGTCTTGCGAATCGCGCACGATGCGCAAGGTGTCGCCCGGGTGAATGCGCGTGGGCTGTTTGGCCATGCGGACGATGTCCTCGGCCGTCAAGCGCCGAGCCCCGATGGCGCCATCGCCAGGCGGCGTCAGGTTGCCCATGGGCGTGCAGGCGGCAAGGAACAGGCTGATGAGCAGAGCAAAGAGCTTCATGGCAGACGGCGCAGGGCCTTGCAAGCAACGAACAAATCGGGGAATGGGCCAGGCGAGAGCCGCCTGGCATCGGCGCGTGAGCGCATCATAAGAGGGCACACGCCGGAAATACCGCCCGCCATCGTCATGCCGACGCGTCAGGCTGCTTGATGCGTGGTGTTTCGACGAATTGGCGCCGCCATTGCAGGTAGGCCTTGCCCATCGCAGAACGGTTGGGACGCCAGATCCAGGGCACCCCAAATTTGACGAAGAAGCGCAACATGCTGCGCAGGTGCGTCTTGCCCGAAGTGGACCAGATGCCAGCCTGACTGTGCCGCTGGTGCTCGTGCACCAGCTCGACCTCGGGCACGGCCATGACCGACCATCCGTTCACCCACATGCGCGCGCACAGGTCCACCTCTTCGAAATAGAGGAAATAGCCCTCGTCCATGCAACCCACCTGCTCGAAGGCGGTGCGGCGCACGACAAAACCGGTGCCCATCACCCAATCGGCTTCGAACGGCCCTTCGCGCCAGTTGCGCTTGAGCAGGTGGGATTTGACCAGGCGGCGCAGCGGCGCCAGTTTGCCCAAGGCAGTGCGCCGGGCGAGGATGTCGGGCAGAGAATAAAACCGCCGCGCCGAATACTGCAGGCTGCCATCGGGGTTGATCAGCTTCAGGCCCGTCACGCCCACTTTGGGCTGTTGGTCGAACAGGCGCTGGATGACCTGGACGGTGTTGCTCAGGAAATACGTGTCGGGGTTGAGCACCAACACCAGGTCGGTGTGCGAGGCCGCCACGCCCAGGTTCACGCCGGCGCCAAATCCACCATTGCGGCCAGACAGGATCACCCGCACGCCATCGGTCAGCGCCGCCTTCAAGCGCTCACCCGAGCCATCGGGCGAGTGGTTGTCGATCACCACGATGTCCGACGGCTGCGCGATCTGGTGCGCCAGCAAGGAGCGAACGCATTGCATGGTCAGGTCAAACGTCCGGTAATTGACGATGACCACCCCAAGGGTGCTCACGGGGGGAGGCGGGTCGCCTGCGGCGTGCAATGTCATGGCGGCGGCTTTCTGCTTGGCGAGCATCTGATGGGCCTGAAAACAACTCCGCCCGTTAATCGGTCCACGGTGCAATTAATGCCCCATACCTGAATTGTCGGGGAAACCCTAGTGATGCGGCCCCCCTCATCTGAGCGGATAATTCACCAGTCGTTGCCATGTGTAACACCTTCTTCGCTCGGCAGACGACCAGCGCGGGCGGCACGGCCAGATTCATTGCAACAACGGGAGTTTTCTTTGAAAAAGACAGTTCTGGCCCTGGTGGCCGCATCGGGTTTGGTCGGCGCACCTTGCTGGGCCGGTGAATGGAGCCCTTTCCTGGGTGGCGGCATCACGGCGGGGGGCGACAAGCTGAACACGTCCACGGTGACCTTCGTCAACGGCGAGACGGACAACATTCACGGCGGCGGCTTGCTTGATTTGCGCGCCGGTCTGGACTTCCGCATGGTCAACTCGGACATCTCGCTGCAAGGCGTGATCGCGTACCACACCGACCGCTCGAACGCGGACAACGGCTCGGTCGACTTCACCCGCATGCCGATTGAGTTCCTGGTGCAATGGCACGCCAACCCCAAATGGGCGTTTGCCGGGGGCATTCGCAAGGCCCTGGAGCCGAAGTACAACGGCGCAGGCGCCGGTAACCAGTTCGGAACCGACCAGAAATACAAAAGCTCCATCGGCTGGATCCTGGAGGGCGAGTACGCCATCATCCCCAGCGTGGGCTTGAAGCTGCGCTACGTGAAGGAAGACTACACCTCGAAAGCCATTGGTGGCGCAAAGGTGGACGGCAGCCACTTCGGTTTGCTGGGCGTCTACTACTTCCGCTGAGCTGCGCGGCTCAGCCCGCCAGGGGCAGGCGCCAATCCAGCGCCACGCCCTGGCGCGCCCAGAACGCCTGCGCCGCCCTGAAGTGGCCGCAACCGATGAAGGGCACCGCCCCCCGGGTGGCCGACAAAGGCGAAGGGTGGTTGCTCAGCAACAGCTCGTGCTGCTGGGCATGCCCTTCGATCAAAGCCCGCTTGCGCTGCGCGTGGGCGCCCCACAGCATGAAGACCTTGGGCCCCGCGTCCTGCGCCACGGCGGCGATGAGCAGGTCGGTCAGCACATCCCAGCCCCATCCTGCGTGGCTGGCGGCTTGGGCCTCGGCCACCGTCAGGGTGGTGTTCAGCAGCAGCACGCCTTGCTCGGCCCAACTTTTCAGGCAACCGTGGGCGGGCGGCGCGATGGCCAGATCACGCTGGATCTCTTTGTAGATGTTGCGCAAACTGGGCGGCACCTTCACGCCCGGCAGCACTGAAAACGCCAGCCCATGCGCCTGATTGGCGCCGTGGTACGGATCCTGCCCAAGGATGACGACACGCACTTGCTCGCGCCGGGTCAGCTTCAAGGCCGAGAACACGTCGCCTGGGTAAATGATGTCGCCCGCCAGGCGGCTTTGTTCGACGCGCTGGATCAGGGATTGACCCACGGCGCTGTGGCGGAATGACTCGGTCAGCTCGCGCCAATCGGCCGGCACGGCGTCAAAGCAGTCGGCCAAAGGTTCGGTCAGGCGGTTGGCGGGCAAGGCCGAAGCTGGCACCTCGCCAAACAGATCCGAGGGCATCAGGCGAACAAATCGGCCAGGGCCGCACCGGGATCGGGCGCGCGCATGAAGGCCTCGCCCACCAGGAAGGCGTGGACGTTGGCATCGCGCATGCGCTGCACATCGGCCCGACCCAGGATGCCTGATTCGGTGACCAGAATGCGGTCGGCTGGCACGTTCTTGAGCAGGCCCAGGGTGGTGTCCAGCGTGACTTCGAAGGTGCGCAGGTTGCGGTTGTTGATGCCGACCAGCGGGGTCTTCAGGCGCAGGCTGCGGTCCAGCTCGGCGCCATCGTGAACCTCCACCAGCACAGCCATGCCGAGTGAGTGAGCGCACGCTTCCAGATCAGCCATCTGCGCATCGTCCAGGCAGGCGGCGATCAGCAGGATGCAGTCGGCACCCATGGCCCGGGCCTCGTAGACCTGGTAGCTGCTCACCATGAAATCCTTGCGCAGCACGGGCAAGTTGCAGGCCGCACGGGCTTGCTGCAGGTAGCTGGCCTGGCCCTGGAAGAACTGCTCGTCGGTGAGCACGCTGAGGCAAGCAGCGCCATGCTGGGCGTAGCTGGCGGCGATCTGGGCGGGCACGAAATGCTCGCGCAGCACGCCCTTGCTGGGGCTGGCCTTTTTGACCTCGGCGATGACGCCCGCCTGGCCCGCCGCGATCTTGGCGCGCACGGCACCGACGAAATCACGCAGATCGGCCTGCTCCAGGTTGCGGGCTTCGGCCTCGGCACGCACCGCGGCCAGGGACTGGCGCTTCAAGGCCAGTTCGATTTCCTGGTGCTTGACCGCGACGATTTTGTTCAGGATGTCAGACATGGTCGTCAAAAGCCTTGAGTGGTCTGCACAAAGGTGGCCAGCGCCTGGGCGGCACGGCCGCTGGCCAGGGCTTCGCGGGCGCGGTGAACGCCGTCGGCCAGCGAATCAGCCACATTGGCGGCGTACAGGGCGGCGGCGGCGTTGAGCACGACGATGTCGCGGGTGGGGCCGGGCTCGTTGTTCAGCACCCGGCGCACGATGGCCAGCGAGGCCTCGCGGTTGGCGGCTTTCAGGGCGGAGCCATCGTGCTCGGCCAGGCCGAATTGCGCGGGGTGGATGGTGTACTCGCGCACCTCGCCGTCTTTCAACTCGGCCACCCAGGTCTCGCCCGACAGGGTGATCTCGTCCAGGCCATCGCAGCCGTGCACGATCAGCACGTGCTGCGAGCCCAGGCGTTGCAGCACCCTGGCCTGCAAGCCGACCAGGTCGCGGTGAAACACGCCCATGAGCTGGTTGGGGGCGCCAGCCGGGTTGGTCAGCGGGCCCAGGATGTTGAACAGCGTGCGCACGCCCAACTCCTTGCGGACGGGCGCGGCGTGCTTCATGGCGCCGTGGTGGTTGGGCGCGAACATGAAGCCCACGTCGGCTTGCGCCAGGCACTGCGCCACTTGCTCGGGCGTCAGGTCAATGCGGGCGCCGAGGGCTTCGAGCACGTCGGCGCTGCCGGTGCTGGACGACACGCTGCGCCCGCCGTGCTTGGCCACCCGCGCACCTGCGGCGGCTGCCACGAACATCGCCGTGGTCGAGATGTTGAAGGTGTGGGCGCCGTCGCCGCCCGTGCCGCACAGGTCGACCAGGTGGGTGGTGTCCTGAACCGTCACTGGCGTGCAGAACTCGCGCATGACCTGCGCGGCCGCGGCCACCTCGCCCACGGTTTCTTTCTTGACGCGCAAGCCGGTGATGAGCGCGGCCATGACGACCGGCGACATCTCGCCGCGCATGATGCGGCGCATCAGGCCCAGCATCTCGTCGTGGAAGATTTCGCGGTGCTCGATGACGCGTTGCAAGGCCTGGGTGTCGGTGATGGTGGTCATGCCCCGCGCCTTACATGTTCAAGAAGTTTTTGAGCATCGCGTGACCATGCTCGGTCAGGATGGACTCGGGGTGGAACTGCACGCCCTCCAGGGGCGCGAAGTTCGGGTCGGTCTGCGGGCCTTTGTGGCGCACACCCATGATCTCGCCGTCTTCTGAGGATGACGTGATCTCCAGGAAATCGGGCAGGCTGGATTTTTCAATGGCCAGTGAGTGGTAACGGATCACGGTGAAGTGGTCGGGCAGGTCTTTGTAGACACCCTTCTGGTCGGTGCTGATGACGCTGGTCTTGCCGTGCATCTGTGTTTTCGCGCGGATCACCTTGCCGCCCAAGGCGGCGCCGATGGCTTGGTGGCCCAGGCACACGCCCAAAATGGGCAACTGGCCAGTGAAGCGCTGCAGGGCGGGCACGCACACGCCAGCCTCGGCGGGGGAGCAGGGGCCGGGCGACAGCACCAGGCGGTCGGGCTTCATGGCAGCGATTTCGTCCAGGGTGATCTCGTCGTTGCGGACCACGCGGACGTCTTCGCCCAGCTCGGCGAAATACTGGACCAGGTTGAACGTGAAACTGTCGTAGTTGTCGATCATCAGCAGCATATGCGCTCTATCCTATTGATTTCATGAGGGTTTTTTGGCATCCCTCTGTCCGATACCTGCCTGGGCAACTTCGCTTTTTCGCAGTGGGCGTGGAGGTGTCGCAGGCAGTCGGGGAATCTTGCGCCCCGGATGGGCGCCATGGGTCGGTCAGGCGGATGGCTTACGCCAACGCTGACGCAGGATGACTGCTGAGAGGGGCAAAGACGCATGCATGGGAAACATTCTAGCCATTCCGCCACATCAATCTCCGCCGCTGACCGCGTCAAACGTGGCTTTCAGTCCAAACAAATAATGCACTTAATGCACTTGTGTCACTTATGAATTAAAGTGAAGTCATTGAAATTTGCATTTTTCTGGGGGTGCGATGACCACATTGGAAAGAACCGGAGAAATCCTGCCGCCGCCCATGAATGAGCAGGACCTTGAGATGGCCAGGGCAGCGCAGCGCTGCATCATGGCCGCGTTGGATCACTCACGCGCGGCATCCATCATGGTCACCAATGACGAGGGCGACCAGCCCGCCGTGCAAGTGCCCCCACAGGCGCTGCGTGTCATCGCTCAGGTGCTGGGCGCCATGAGCGAACGCCGGCCGATCATGCTGATGCCATCGAAGCAAGAGGTCTCGACGGTGGAGGCCGCCAACTTCCTCAATGTGTCACGCCCGTTTGTGATCAAGGAAATCGAGCAAGGGCGCTTGCCGCATCGGCTGGTAGGCACGCATCGGCGCATTGCCATTGATGATTTGATGCAATACGCCCAAACGATGCGAGCCAATCAGAAATCGGCCTTGCAGCGCATGGCTGACGACGCTCATGAACTGGGGCTTGACTACTGATGGCTGGGCATGCGCGCTACACAGCGTTGCTTGACGCTTGCGTGCTGTACCCGGTGGCGCTGTCAGATGCCTTGATGAGTTTGGCCGTCACGGGATTGTTCGCGGCCAAGTGGACTCAATCCATTGAGCATGAATGGATCCGCAACCTGGAACAGCATCGGCCCGACCTCACCGGCCGCCTCGATACCCGGCGGGACATGATGCGGTCGGTGGTACCCGATTGGGAGGTGCAAGAGGACGCATGGCAAGCCATTGCATCAAGCCTGACCTTACCCGACAAGGACGATGTTCATGTGCTGGCGGCGGCCATTGCAGGCCATGCGGATTGCATCGTTACCGCCAACTTGAAAGACTTCCCGGCGGATACGGTCAACTTGTTTGGCATTGAAGTGATCCACCCAGACGACTTCATCCTCAAACAATTGGACTTGGACCCTTTCAGCGCCCTGGGGGCCTTCAAAGAAATGCGGGCCCGATGGAAAAAGCCGCACGCCACGCCCGAAGCTTTCGCCCAGGTCATGGAGAAGAACGGCCTGGTGGTCACGGCAGAACGGCTGCGCCAAGCGCTGCAACTGCTGTAGTCACGCGGCGGAAATGACCACCCACAACCAGGGAGCAGGCTGACGCGAATGCCCTTCAGGCATGTCAACATCGGGGGAATGAGTTCGCAGCCCACCACCAACCCCCATTCGCTGATCGGCATCGAGCTGGCGCGCTTTGCCTGCACCTTGCCCATCTTGCTGTGGCACTACCAGCACTTCTACTACGTCAACGGCCAGCCGGTGGGTTTCGAGACCACGGCCCAGCCTTGGTACGCCTGGCTCCAGCCGTTCTACCTGTTCGGCTACCTGAGCGTGCAGGCCTTCTGGTGCCTGTCGGGCTTCATCTTTTTCTGGAAATACGCCAAGCCGGTGGCGCAGGGTTCGGTGCCGTTCTCAAAGTTCGCGCTGCTGCGCTTTTCAAGGCTGTACCCGCTGCACCTGCTGACCTTGCTGATCGTGGCGGTGATGTCCTGGCGCTACGAGGCCATCAACGCCAGCACCGGCTTTGTCTACCCCAACCAGGACGCCTCGCACTTCGTGCTGCAGTTGTTCATGGCCAGCGATTGGCGGCCGGGCATCAACTGGTCGTACAACGGGCCCATCTGGAGCATCTCGGTCGAGCTGTTGGTCTACGCGCTGTTCTACGGCTTGTGCCGCCTGGGCGTGACCAAGCTGTGGATGGTGCTGGCGCTGATCGCGGGCTCAGGCGCGATCTACGCGCTCAAGCTGACCACGCACCCGGTGGTGCTGTGCGTGTTCTTCTTTTACCTGGGGGCGCTGACTTGCATGGCGCACGAGGCCTTCACGCAACGCCTCTCTCCAGAGGCGCAAGGCCCGACCTTGAAGGCGGCCTTGGGCCTGGTGATGGCGGGCACCGCGCTGGCCGTGATTGGCGTGCTGCGGCCGATGTTCTTCGTGGCGCTGCTCACGCCCGTGGCCATCATCGCCCTGCTGCACTGGGTGCAACCCAAATCCGCCCGGGCCAGGCAAGTGATCGTGGCGCTGGGCAACATGACGTACTCCAGCTACCTGTGGCACTTCCCCCTGCAACTGCTGGCCGCGCTGGTGTTCATCCACCACCCTGCCGATCTGCCTGCGAACAGCCCGGCCTGGCTGCTGGGCTACCTGGGGCTGACGTACGCGCTGGCAGCCTTGAGCTACCGCTTCATCGAAAGCCCGGCGCAGAACTGGATCCGCGCCAAGGTGGCCTTGGGCCGCGCCCGCGCCACCGCCTGAACCGGGCCCCTGGGCACCGCCCTCGCCAGGCCAAAGCGAAGGCCAAGTGCTCAGAGGCCCTTTTCGACCATCTCGGCCGCAGCCAACAGCGCGCGCGCCTTGGCCTCGGTTTCTTTCCACTCCAGCTCGGGCCCCGAATCGGCCACGATGCCCGCGGCGGCCTGCACGTACAGCACCTGATCCTTGACGATGCCGGTGCGGATGGCGATGGCCACGTCCATGTCACCCCCAAAGCTGAGGTAGCCCACGGCGCCGCCGTAGATGCCGCGCTGCACGGGCTCCAACTCGTCGATGATTTCCATGGCGCGGATCTTGGGCGCGCCGGTCAGCGTGCCCGCCGGGAAGGTGGCCTTGAGCACATCCAGCGCGGTCATGCCGTCTTTCAGGATGCCTTCAACGTTGCTGACGATGTGCATGACGTGCGAGTAGCGCTCGACCACGAAGGCGTCAGTCACCTTGACGCTGCCAGTCTTGGCGATGCGGCCGATGTCGTTGCGGGCCAGGTCGATCAACATGACGTGCTCGGCGCGCTCCTTGGGGTCGGCCAGCAGCTCCACTTCCAAAGCCTTGTCCAGCTCGGGCGTGGCGCCGCGCGGGCGCGTGCCGGCCAGAGGGCGGATGGTGATGGTCCGGCCATCCGCGCCCTGCTCCTGGCGCACCAGGATCTCGGGCGAGGCGCCCACGACCTGGAAGTCGCCCATGTCGTAGTAGTACATGTAGGGGCTGGGGTTGATGCAACGCAGCGCCCGGTACAGGCTGAGCGGGTGCGCCTTGAAGGTCTTCTTCAGCCGCTGGCCAATCTGCACCTGCATCATGTCGCCTGCGGCGATGTACTCCTTGGAGCGCAGCACGGCGGACAGGTAGTCGGCCTTGTCGAACTCACGCTCCACCGGCTGTGGCTCGCCCGCTTCGATCGACGGGGCCACCACGGTTTCGTTCAGCAGCGCCTTGAGTTGTTGAAGGCGCTGGCTGGCTTGGGCGTAGGCCCCGGGCTGGGCCGGATCAGCGTAGACGATCAGGTACAGGCGGTCGGCCAGGTTGTCGATGACCGCCAGCTCTTCGCACTGCAGCAGCAGGATGTCGGGCGTGCCGATGCCGCCGGGCTTTTTCACCTTGGCCAGACGAGGCTCGATGTGGCGCACGGCTTCGTAACCAAAGTAACCCGCCAGGCCACCGCAAAAACGCGGCAGGCCCTTGGGGATGGCCGCCTTGAAGCGTTTTTGATACTCAGCGATGAAATCGAGCGGGTTGCCCTCGAAGGTTTCAAGCACCTGGCCGTCGGTCACGACCTCGACGTGGCGGCCGGTGGCGCGCACCAGCGTGCGGGCGGGCAGGCCCACGAAGGAGTAACGGCCAAAGCGCTCGCCGCCCACCACCGACTCCAGCAGAAAACTGTGCGGCGAGCCGCGCGTGAGCTTGAGGTAGAGCGACAGGGGCGTGTCCAGGTCGGCGAGGGCCTGGGCGACGAGGGGAATGCGGTTGTGGCCAGCGGCGGCCAGGGCCTGGAATTCGGATTCAGTGATCATGGGATGGGCTCAGCGTGCGGATCATCAAATGAAAGGGCCTGTTACACCCCTGTGGGGGAGCCCCTGCGACCGCGGTAGATCACCGCCTATGATGCGACGATGCAGACGCGGTCAACGCGATGGAGGTGGCTGTACGACGCCAGGGCCAGGCCCCCCGGTCGTGCGACCCCTTGATCAGTTTGCGCGTCATGAACATCAATTCAGTTTAGCAGGGCCAACCCGACATCAAGGGCATTACCCCATCTTGCAGAACCGCTGCAAGATTAAGATGGCCGGACCAATGCAATGGCTTTGGACGCACGGAAGAGCACTATGTTGTCGAAGTATTCGAAGATGTTGTTGGCCAGCCTGGGGCTGGCCCTGAGTCTGATGACTCCGGCGGTAGTCCAGGCCCAGAACGCCGACCTGGCAGGGATCCACTACCCCGATTCCTTGAAAGTCGAAGGCACGTCGCTGGTCCTCAATGGCAGTGGCATCAGCTACCGGGCCGTGGCCAAGATCTACACCGTGGCGCTTTACGTTCCCAAGAAAGGGAACACCGCCGACGCGATTTTGACCATGCCCGGCCCCAAGCAATTGCGCTTCGTGATGCTGCAAGGCATGCGCATTGACGAGATCGGCAAGCTGATCACCACGGGCGTGGAAAACAACAGCACGCGCACCCAGTTTTATGGGCTGATCCCGGCCATCCGCAAGATGGGCGAGCAGTTCTCGCGCATCAAGCGCATGTCGCCAGGCGACGTCTTCGCGATCGAGTGGGTGCCCAATCGCGGCACGATTTTCTTCGTGAACAACCAGCCCGCTGGCCTGCCGATCCAGGAGCCGGATTTTTTCAACGCCATCTTGCGCACCTGGCTGGGCAAGAACCCGCCGTCACAAGGTTTGAAGGACGCGCTGCTGGATTACCAAGCGCCGCCGGTCCTGAACGCGCTGGATTGAGGGATTGGCTTTCAGGGCCGGGCAGCGGCCAGCGCGGCCCAGTCCAGCTCGTCCAGGCGGGCGATGTGGGCCAGGGCCGGTACCTGGTCAATCCGCTCGCCGTGGTTGTAGCCGTAGGTGACCAGCACCACCGGGCAGCCTGCGGCACGGGCGGCCTGCGCGTCGTTGCTGGAGTCGCCCACCATCACGGTGTTGGCGGGTAAGGCTCCCAAGGCCTCGCAGGTTTTGAGCAAGGGCAAGGGGTCGGGCTTTTTGCGCTCGAAGGCGTCGCCGCCAAACACATGATCAAAGAAGCTGCGCAGGCCTTTGCGCTCCAGCAGGGCCAGGGCAAAGGCCGTGGGCTTGTTGGTGAGGCAGGCCAGGGGCAGGCCGGTGGCTTTCAACTTTTCAAGGCCCTCCAGCACACCGGGGAAGACGTCCGAGTGTTGGCCGTTCAGGCGCGTGTAGTGCTGCTGGTAGTGCTGCCAGGCCAGCGGCACGTGCTGGGCCACTTCGGCATGGTCATCGGGCAGGCCCCAGGCGTGGGCCAGTGAGCGGCGCAGCAGGTCGTCGGTGCCCTTGCCCACGGTGAATTCGATGAAACGACGATCGACCCGGGCGATTTCTATGGGGTGGCAGCCCATGGCGTCGAGCGTGTACTGAAGAACGACCACGAAATCGCCCAGGGTATCGACCATGGTGCCGTCTAGGTCGATGATGGCGGCTTGGAGGGTCATGTGTCGATCTTTGCGTTGGTGGCTCGTGCTAGTGATAGTCAGCCTCGTGCTGGTGTCGAACAGCCAACACCACCACGAGATTTGGCGACGCGATTTCGTACCTCACCACGTAACCGGCGGCACCGAATGGAACGACCAGCTCGCGGCGAAGGCCGCTGCGGGCCCCAGCCGCCTTGCGGAAGAGGAAGGGCGTGTTAGCCAACGAAGTCATTGCCACGTCAATGGCCTGAAGAGCACGGTCAGCCATGTCGAGATCCTCGGCGTACTCAGCACGCTCCAGCAGGTACGCATATAGCCGAAGCAGGTCCGCCTTCGCTTCGACTTCGACAAAGACCGCGAAGGTCATGCTGAAGGTGGCCGACGCTTGCCTTGCAATTCGCGACGCCGGGCTTCCAGCCGCATGCGCATCTCTGCCACAACCTCTTCGGCTGGCGCGCCTGCACCCGTTTGCTGAAAGCGCGACCAAGCGGCATCCGCGCGGGCGTCAAATTCAGCTTGCATGCGCCGGTACTCCACGGCCTGCCGGACCGTGGCCTCAAGGAAGTCGGACAGCGTTTCGCCTTCGCGCAACACGTCCTCGAGGTCGGCCCGCAACTGGGGCTCAACACGCACTTGCGGAAGGATGGCAGTCTTCATGCAGGCATTGTGTTGCAAACGTGTTGCATCGTCAAGGAAACGGATCAGAACAACTTGAGCGTTTTGGCACTGCGCGGCGCCGACGCCGGGCCATTGCCCGAGGCACTCCGGGCGACCACCGTGCAGGTGTAGGTCACACCGCCTGGCAGCCAGTTCATCGAAATGGGTGATTTGCTGACCGTGGTGGTCACCGTGGCCCGGTTGGGCGCTGTGCAGGTGGACGTGTAGCCGGTGATGGCCGCACCGGGCACGGCAGTCGGCGGCACGAAGGACAGCCTCAACGAGTACCAGCCAGCGGTCAGGGCGGTGATGGTGGGTGCCCCAGGCAAGACCGCAACACCTTGAATCGTCCAGATCCTGGAGGCCGTGGGAGCGTCCAGGGTCAAGGGCGTGTTGTCCTTGACCTTGAGCTCGATGGTGTGCTGCGCGCTGTCGGCCACGGTGTAGTTGAAGGACTGCGACTGCCCGTGCTGGGTCGCCACGGTTTTGACGGGCTGTTGATCCACCAGCCAGGTGGCCGTCAGCCCGCCAGCTTTGGCCGAACCCGCCACCGTGACTTGAAAGCCGAGTGGGGTGCCCACATTGGCCGTGACGCTGGAGTTTGCGGGCAAGGCACCAGGCTCGATCAGGCTGACGCCCGCGCTGGGCGCGCCCCAACCACCGCCGAACAGCTGCTTGACGAAGGCTTCGCCATCCACATGGCAGAAGGGGGCACCCAGCGAGCGCATGATGCCGCTGAAGCATTGGCGGTACAGCCCGCTGGACTGGTAGCGCGCGCCTTGCCAAAGGCCGGCCTCGATGGGGTCGGGCATGGGCGCTACGCTGGGGATGGGGGTCGTGCCGGCCACCCAGCGCGTCCATTTCAGGCTGTTGCGCGCGGTCTGGTCGGTCACATTGACTTCACAGGCGCCCAGGGGCGAGCCGGGCTGGTCGCTGCAGGCCGGGTAGCCGGGATAGGGGCTGTCGTACTCGTCGGCCAGTTTGCTGAAGGAGTGGCCTAGCTCGTGCTGCATGACCTCGGCCGAAGCACCGTTGGTCGATGACACGGAGATGTAGCCGCCGGAGCCGCCGTACTCCTCGTCGTTCACCAGCACGGCCACCATGTCCCAATCGGGCACGTCGGCGGCGGCGGTGAGGACCTTGCCACCATCGACCACCAGCAGTCGGCGCAGGCCCGCAGCGCAGTAGGTGGCGTCAAAGGCCGTGTCCACCATCACGACCTCGGCCCCCGGGGTTTCGCCGCAGTCGGGCTTGTCGGCGCCAGACTGGTTGGAGGGCACGAACAGCCAGCGCACGTTGATGAGCTGCTGGTAGTCCTGATAAGGCGAGATGGACAGGAACTTGTTGGCCAGCTCGGTGGCCTGGGCGATGAACTGGTCTTTCTGGGCCAGGGTGTAGCCCTCGGCCACCACCAGCAGGTCCAGCCGGTTGGCCGCGTCGCCGTTGTTGATCAGCAGGCCGCTTTCGCTGCCGGGCACGGCAGGGGGCGGGGCTGCGCGCAGCAAGCTGCGTGAGGGCGAGGTGTACTGGTCCAGGTCAATGTCGAGCACGGCCGGTGGTGGCGCCTTGGCGGCCGTGGCGCCGCGGGACTGGCCACTGGGGGCTGCGCCCGAGGCCATGGTGTTGCCTTTCAGGCGCAGCAGCTTGCCCGCCTGCACGGGCAAGCGCACCACGTACTGTCGTTCACCGGCGGGCACCACCCGGCCTTCGATCTGCGTCTGGCCAGGGCTTTGAAACTCTGCGCGGATCCAGGGCGAACCCAAGGCCTGCGTGTCGAAGACCGAAGCGCCGGTCTTCTTGTCCACCATGGACGCGGCCAGCACGCTCTGTTGGCGCCCGGGCTGGCTAGACGCCATGGGCGTGACCTTGCCGCGCACGTTCACCAGCCGGTGCGAAGCCACGCTGAGCGCGCCGTTGGCCTGTTCGCGCACCACGAAGTAGTGGGCCTCTTCAGCGTGCGCCCGGCCGCCCGACAAACCAGCCGCCAGCGCCAGCACGGCGCCGCCAGCCCAGATGAATCGTGTGGTGCCTTGTTTCATGAGTTTCCCCGTTTCATGTGGTGGAAGGCGAGTTTTAGCAGACAGCAGCCGGAAATTTGCCCCTGACTGCTCGCATTCACATGCTGGCTTACCCGAGCACGCCCATTCAAGTGCATGCACAACTTGCAGGCACATTGAATACAATTTTTGTATGCAATCTGGTGCACCAGCTCGGATTTCGCCCCTTAAAAGCGCAGCGGCGCGCGATTTTTACCTCAGCAAAGCCTGGCACATGCATTGCAATGAAGGCCTCCGTTGGCGCAAGCCTGATGGAGATGTCCGATGTCCTCCCCGCCGCTTCATGAACAACGCAAGGCCACCATGGCCGCGCAGGCCGACCTCGAGTTGGTGAAACTGGTCAAACGCTATGGCGTCGGTCCGCAAGCGCCCATGGCGGTGGACCACATTGACCTGAACATCAAGGCGGGCCACTACTGCTGCCTGCTGGGCCCTTCGGGCTGCGGCAAGACTTCGACCTTGCGCATGATCGCGGGCCACGAAGAGGCCAGCGAGGGCGACATCATCCTGGGCGGCCGCAACATCACACGCTTGCCCGCCTCGGCGCGCGGCACGTCGATGATGTTCCAGAGCTACGCGCTGTTCCCGCACCTGAGTTCGCTGGACAACGTGGCCTTCAGTTTGAAGATGCGCGGCATGGACAAGACCGAACGCCATGCCAAGGCGCAGGCCCTGCTGGAGCGCGTGTCGCTGGGCCACCTGGCACACCGCAAGCCGGCCGAGTTGTCGGGCGGCCAGCAGCAACGTGTGGCCCTGGCGCGCGCCCTGATCACCGAACCGCGTGTGCTGCTGCTGGACGAGCCCTTGTCGGCGCTCGACCCCTTCCTGCGCATCAAGATGCGCGCCGAACTGAAGGCCTGGCAGAAGAGCCTGGGCATGACCTTCATCCACGTGACGCACTCGCAGGAAGAAGCCATGGCCCTGGCCGACCAGGTGGTGGTGATGAACGCGGGCCGCATCGAGCAGGACGGCACGCCCCACACCATCTTCAACGCGCCGCGCACCGAGTTCGTGGCCCGCTTCATCGGGGGCCACAACGTGATCCCCACCAGCACCGCCAAGCTGGCCGTGCGCACCGACAAGACCCAGTTGAGCCGCGAGGTGCTGCCCACCTCGAACACCAGCTTGCCCGCCACCGTGACCGGTGTCGAGTACCAGGGCACCTACGTGCTGCTGACCTTGCGCAGCCAGGCGCTGCCGGATGAAGGCGAGCTGAACGTGGTGCTCAGCGAGGCGGTGTTCGACGCCGCGCCATGGCAGCCCGGCGAGACCGCCTCAGCCCACTGGCGCGAGGCCGATGTGCACGCGCTGGCCGCCTGATTTTCAGCCCCTCATTGCTTTTGCTTCACCCCCTTGGAGAGACCCATGCCTCAACGCCCCGAAGATCTCAACAACACCACTCCCGAATCGCTGGAGACCGGCACCGGCCTGTCGCGCCGCACCGTGCTCAAAGGCGGCCTGCTGGGCGCCACCGGCATCCTGGCGGCGGGCTACGGCCCGGCCGTGCATTCGGCCGACCCCATCGTGCTGCGCTACCTGGGCACCGCGGTGAACCAGGACAAGATGATTGCCGAGAAGTTCGCGGCCGACACGGGCATCAAGGTTCAGTACATCCCCGTGACCACGGACGATGTGACCAAGCGCGCCGTGACCGCGCCCAACAGTTTCGACCTGATCGACACCGAATACTTCTCGCTCAAGAAGATCATCCCCACGGGCAACCTGAAGGGCATTGACGTCAAGCGCATCAAAAACGCCGACAAGATCACCTCGCTGTTCACCAAGGGCGAAGTGAACGGCAAGAAGGTGGGCGACCAGGGCACCGCGCCCAAAAAGGTGATGTTCCTGGAAGCCGAGAAGAGCAAGAAGTTCGCCGCCTCGCCCACGCAGTTCATGACCCTGATCCCCACGGTCTACAACGCCGACACGCTGGGCATCCGCCCCGACCTGATCAAGCGCCCCATCACGTCGTGGAAAGAGCTGCTGAACCCCGAGTTCAAAGGCAAGGCCGCCATCCTGAACATCCCCTCGATCGGGATCATGGACGCGGCCATGGTGGTCGAGGCCATGGGCATCTACAAGTACCCGGACAAGGGCAACATGACCAAGAAAGAGATCGACCTGACGATCAAGACCTTGATCGAGGCCAAGCGCGCAGGCCAGTTCCGCAGCCTGTGGAAGGACTTCAACGAGTCGGTCAACCTGATGGCCTCGGGCGAGGTGGTGATTCAGTCGATGTGGTCGCCCGCCGTGACGGCCGTGCGCACCAAGGGCATCGCCTGCACCTTCCAGCCTTTGAAGGAAGGGTACCGTGCCTGGGCCGCCGGCTTTGGCGTGCCCGCCACCGCGTCGGGCAAGAAGCTGGATGCCACGTATGAGTTCATCAACTGGTTCCTCGATGGTTGGGCCGGTGCCTACCTGAACCGCCAGGGTTATTACAGCGCCGTGCTGGACACCGCCAAGGCCAAGATGGAAGCCTACGAATGGGCTTACTGGATGGAAGGCAAGCCTGCCACGCAAGAGATCAAGTCACCCACCGGCCAGGTGCTGGCCAAGGTCGGCGAAATCCGCGACGGCGGCAGCTACGAATCGCGCATGGGCTCGATCGCCTGCTGGAACGCGCTGATGGACGAAAACACCTACATGGTCCAGAAATGGAACGAGTTCGTGGCCGCCTGATTTTTTGTTTTCTTTCAACGGAGTCATCTTCCATGAACATGTTTTCTCGCCTGTCGGCCACCGCGGCCGCCTCCTTGCTGAGCCTGATCGGCACGGCCCAAGCCCAATCGTCCGTCACCCTCTACGGCGCCATTGGCTTGGACGTGCTCAGCGCCAGCAAGGTCTACAACGGCACGACCACCAACTCGGTGGTCAAGATCGAAGACAACGCCATCGTCAACTCGCGCATTGGCGTGAAGGGCACCGAGGACCTGGGCGGTGGCCTGAAAGCCATCTTTGACCTGGAGTCCTCGATCGCCCCTGACACGGGCGCCGCGCGCTCGCAATTCTGGAACCGCGGCGCCTACGTGGGCCTGGCCGGCAGCCTCGGCTCCATCAAGCTGGGCCACCAGTGGAACGTGGCCGATGACTACATGGGCAACTACTTCATGTATGGCTATTACTCGCCCTTCCTGATGAGCGGCTTTTATGCCCTGAGCGACTACTACGACAACGCCATCAAGTACAACTCGCCCAACATCGGAGGCTTCGAAGGTGGCCTGTATTACTCGGCGGGCGAGAACGCCACCCGCAAATCGGCAGGTCAGAAGATCCAAGGCGCCGTGGTCTATGGCACGGGCCCGTTCAGCATCGGCTTCACTGCCTTCAGCGAAAAGAACCCGGCCCTGCCAGCAGCCGGCAACAAGATGTACGCCGGTGGCGTGAGCTATGACTTTGGCGTGCTCAAAGCCCGCCTGGGCCTGGCCACCGCTGATGTCGAGTACGCCGCGCCCTTCAAGGCCAAGCTCATTGACGTGGGCGTGGACATCCCGATCACTGCGGCGTTTTCGACCTCGCTCGACTACGTCAAGAAGGACGTGAAGGACAGCCCGGATGACACCGAGTTCGTGCGTGGCCGACTCAGCTATGCACTGTCCAAGCGCACCAGCCTGAACGCCAACCTGATCTTCCTGAAGAACTCCGGCGCGGCCAACTTTGCCTTCGTGTCAGAGCTGGCTGGCTTTGCCGGCCAACCTGGCCAGAAGCAAACCATCCTGACCGCTGGCATCACGCACAGCTTCTGATCCACCACCTCCACGCCGCCGCAGCACCATCATGAAAACCTTGCCCGCCTGGATGCAGGCCTTGCCCATGGGCGGGGTCTTTCTGGTCTTCTTCGTGATGCCGCTGCTGCTCGTGGGCGCGGTGAGCTTCTGGCCGCAGAACGAGTACACGCTGGAGCCCGGTTTCACGCTGGACAACTACGTGTCCTTGTTCGAGGGCTGTTTTGGCGGTGGTGACTCGGGCGAGCTGTGCACCACCTTCAAGACCTACCTGTCGACGCTGAAATTCTGCGCGCTGGTGTGGCTGATCACCCTGGTGATCGGCTTCACGCTGGCCTACTTCGTGGCTTTCCACGTGCCCAGCGTGGGCGCGCAAACGGTGATCTTCACCGTGATGACGATCCCCTTCTGGACATCGAACGTGATCCGCATGATCTCGTGGATCCCGCTGCTGGGCCGCAACGGCTGGGTGAACCAGACCTTGCAAAGCCTGGGGCTGACCAACGCGCCGCTGGACTGGCTGCTGTACTCTGACTTTGCCGTGGTGCTGGCCTTCGTGCACCTGAACACCACCTTCATGATGGTGCCCATCTTCAACTCGATGATGAAGATCGACCGCTCGCTGATTGAGGCGGCCGACGACTGCGGCGCCACCGCCTGGCAGACGCTGTGGAACGTGATCGTGCCGCTGTGCCGCACGGGCATCCTGATCGGCTCCATCTTCGTCATCACCCTGGTCATGGGCGATTTCGTCACCGTGGGCGTGATGGGCGGCCAGCAGATCGCCTCGGTGGGCAAGACCATCCAGGTGCAGACCTCTTACCTGCAGTTCCCGCTGGCCGCCGCGAACGCCGTGGTGCTGCTGGGCGTGGTGCTGCTGATCATCGTGGCGCTGAACCGCCTGGTTGACCTGCGGAAGGAACTCTGATGGCCGGCACCGTTCGCCGCCGCTCGCGCGGCTTCATCCCCCTGGCCATCGTTTGCGCCTTGTACATCCTGTTCTTGTACGGGCCGGTGATCACCATCTTCGTGCTGAGCTTTCAAGGGCCGGAAGGCGGCCTGACCTTCCCGATGCGCGGCTTGTCATTGCACTGGTACCACGAGCTCTTCAAGGGCCTGGGCGTGGTGGACATTGGCGCGGCCATCCGGCGCTCGCTGGCACTGGGGGTGGTGGTGATGCTGCTGACCACGCTGTTCTCGCTGATGGCGGGCCTGGCCTTCCGCAAGGGCTTCAAGGGCAGCGGCGTGTTGTTCTACAGCGCGGTGGCCAGCCTGATCATGCCGTCCATCATCATCTCGCTGGGCATCGGCCTGCAGTTCCGCTTGTTTGACGACGTCATCAAATCGATGCTGGAAAGCGCGGGCTGGACCGAGACGCTGGAGTCCTACACCACGCTGATGGGCCTGTACACCTCGGGCCTGGGCGCGCACCTGACGTGGACGCTGCCCTTCGGCATGCTGATCATGTTCGCGGTGTTCAACCGCTTCAACCCGGCGTATGAAGAAGCCGCACGCGACCAAGGCGCCACGCCATGGCAAACGCTGCGCCACGTGGTGTTGCCGCTGATCGGGCCCTCGTTGGTGGGCGTAGGCATGTTCGGCTTCACGCTCAGCTGGGACGAGATCGCACGCTCATCGCAGGCCATTGGCGATGTCAATACACTACCGCTGGAATTGCAGGGCCTGACCACCACAGTGACCACGCCCTCGATCTACGCGCTGGGCAGCAGCACCACGGTGGTGTCGCTGCTCG
>NZ_JAUSAR010000106.1 GCF_030652515.1 Aquabacterium sp.
GTAAGCGCACGGCGATCCCATCTTGAAATGGGTCTTGGCCCCGATAACGATCGTGTCCACGTAGGACTTACGTGGACACGATGACAAGCGACAAGGCAACGACTCGACGGCGCTACAGCGCGGACTTCAAGGCCCTGGTGCTGGGCGAGTGCGATGCACCCGGCGCCTCGGTGGCCAAGGTCGCGATGTCGCACGGCATCAACACCAACGTCGTACACGGATGGCGCAAGCTGGCTCGCGAAGCGCGTTCGACCAGTCCGGCGTTCTCAAGCGAGTTCGTGCCCGTGGCGTTGCCGGCCATGTCAACGCCGCCCGTTGTCGAGCGGAGCATCGAAGTCGAACTGCGCCGCGGCGCCGTGACGATGAAGATCACCTGGCCTTCATCAGCGACCGCGGACTTCGCCGCCTGGACCCGCGAGCTGTTGCAGTGATCCGGATCGACGCCGTGTGGCTGGCGGTCGCGCCACTGGACATGCGCGCCGGCACCGAGTCGGCGCTGGCCCGGGTGGTCAACGTCTTCGGCGCCGCTCGCCCGCATCACGCGTACCTGTTCGCCAACCGCCGCGCCAATCGACTGAAGGTGCTCGTGCATGATGGCATCGGTGTCTGGCTGGCGGCACGGCGCCTGAACCAAGGCAAGTTCGTGTGGCCCCGCGAGGGTGCGTCGACACTGACGCTGACGCGCGCGCAACTCGACGCACTGGTGCTCGGCCTGCCCTGGGCGCGCATCGGCGAGGCCGGTGTGATCACGGTGCTGTAGCGCCGCGCGCAATTCAATTGCTGAATGTGCCGATGCGCAAGTGCGCGGCACTCGGCAAGATCACGATCCGTGATCGCCGACCTCGACACGCTCAGCCCGGACCAACTGCGAGATGCGGTTCGCACGCTGATGGCAGACGTGGCCAGCAAGAGCGCCGAGATCGCCTTCAAGCAAGCCACGATCGACAAGCTCGCCCACGAGATGGCGGTGCTCAAGCGGTTGAAGTTCGCGGCCAAGTCCGAGGCGTTCAACGCCGAGCAGAAGAGCCTCATCGAGGAGACCATCGACACCGACCTGGCGGCGCTGGCCTTGGAGATCGAGCAGCGCGCGCCGAGCAAGGACTCGGGCGACAAGCAGCAGCCCAAGCGTGTCGCGCTGCCGGCCAATCTGCCTCGCACCGAGCACCACCACGAGCCCGAGAACACCGCCTGCAGCTGCGGCTGTCAGTTGAAGCGCATCGGGCAAGACGTGGCCGAGAAGCTGGACTACGTACCCGGCGTCTTCACGGTCGAACGCCACATCCGCGGCAAGTGGGTCTGCACCAAGTGCGAGACCCTGGTGCAGGCCCCCGTGCCGGCGCACATCATCGACAAGGGCATCCCGACCACGGGCCTGCTGGCCCAGGTGCTGGTGGCCAAGTACCAGGACCACCTGCCGCTGTACCGCCAGGAACACATCTTCGGGCGTGCCGGCCTGGCCATCCCGAGATCGACGCTGGCCAGCTGGGTGGGCCAGTGCGGCGTGCAGTTGCAGCCGCTGGTGGATGCGCTGAGGGCGGTGATGCTCAAGAGCGCGGTGCTGCACGCCGACGAGACGCCGGTGGCGATGCTCAAGCCGGGCAACAAGAAGACCCACCGGGCCTACATCTGGACCTACTGCACCACCCCCTATGACACGCTCAAGGCGGTGGTGTTCGACTTCGCCGAGGGCCGCGGCGGTCAGCATGTTCGCGGCTTCTTGGGCCTGGACACGAACGCCGGCAAAGACGGTTGGCACGGCAAGCTCGTCTGTGACGACTTCAGCGGCTACAACGCCTGCTTCGAGCTGGGCGTGACGGAGGTGGGCTGCCTGGCCCATGCCCGCAGGAAGTTCCATGAGCTGTGGGTCAACCACGGCAGCCAGGTCGGCGAGCGGGCGCTGAAGTTCTTCGGCGAGATCTACGACATCGAGCGCGAGGTGCAGGAACTCCAACCCGATGAACGAAGGCGAATACGCCAACGGCGCTCGGCCAAGGTGGCCGACGCCCTGCATCAATGGCTGGAGCAGCAACGCAAGCTGGTGCCCGAGGGATCGGCCACGGCCAAGGCCATCGACTACAGCTTGAAGCGGTGGAAGGCGCTGACTCGCTTCATCAACGACGGCGAACTGCCCGCGGACAACAACTGGGTGGAGAACCAGATCCGTCCGATTGCCATCGGCAGGTCGAACTGGCTGTTCGCAGGATCGCTGCGCGCCGGACAGCGAGCGGCGGCGGTGATGAGCCTGCTGCAGTCGGCACGGCTCAACGGGCTGGATCCGTACAGCTACATCAAGGACGTGCTGACCCGGCTGCCGACGCAGCCGGCAGGACGGATCGAGGAATTGCTGCCGCATCGCTGGCAGGCGAGCACCTCGCGCTGATCCACCTCGAGCTCGCGGGGTGTGTTGCCCGCACGCTTAC
>NZ_JAUSAR010000108.1 GCF_030652515.1 Aquabacterium sp.
TTGCTGGGGTCTTTGCCCAGGATCTTGTCTATCAATCTCTTGATCATGAAAACAGTCGAAGAATGCGCCAGCCGCGCTCACGGGCCACGGCCTCGAGGGCCGGACTGGGATTGGTGGCAACGGGATCGCTGGCCAGGTACATCAAAGGCAGGTCGTTGGGCGAGTCGCTGTAGAAGCTGACCCGCTCGAAATCAGCCAGGGTGTGGCCGCGTTCCGCCAGCCATTGTTCCACACGTGTGATTTTGCCCTCGCGGAAGGACGGAACGCCGTGGATTTCACCCGTCACGCGCCCTTGCGGGTCGCGCACGAGGCCAACGGCCAACAGATCGGGCACGCCAAACGCATCGGCGATGGGCCGGGTCACGAATTCATTGGTGGCGGTGACGATGGCCACCAGGTCACCCTGAGCTTCGTGGTCGCGAACCAGTTGCAAAGCCTGGGGCTGGATAGCCGGCAGCACCACCTCGGCCATGAAGCGCTGCTGCAGATCAGCCTGGGCTGGCAGGCTCAACTCGCGCCACACGCTGGTGCTGAAGCGGATGTACTCGGGCAATTGCAAGGTACCTGCCACGTACTGCTGGTAGAAGCCGTCGTTGCGGCGGCGGTACTCCAGCGGATCGGCCAAGCCGATGCGGATCAGGAACTCGCCAAACTCATGGTCGGAGTCGAGCGGCAACAAGGTGTGGTCAAGGTCAAACAGGCACAGGTTCATTCGGTCTCCAGCGCCAGCATCTGCTTGAGCAGCGGCACGGTCACGGTTCGGTGTTCGGCCAGGGCAAACCGATCAAGTCGGTCGAGCAGGCTCATCAAAAAACTCAGGTCGCGGCTGTAGCGCACCAGCAGGTAGGACACGACGCCCTCGTCCAGGTCGATGCCGCGTCGGCTCGCTTCATCGTGCAGCGCTTTGCGCACACCGGCTTCGCTCAAGGGCGACAAGGCGAAGACCAAACCCCAACCCAGGCGGGTGCGCAGGTCGTCGCGCACCGGCAGGTCCACGGGCGGAACAGCACCGGCCGCCATGATGGACAAAGGCCCCGCCACTTCGGACGCGCTGGCCGATTCGATGAAGAGGTTGAAAGCCAAATGCTGAAGGTGGGCGTCCAGTCGCTCGCAATCGTCGATCAAGGCCAAGGTGGGCGCCTCGGGCAGCTCGGCATCCCACATCTGGCAGCCCTGGGCGCTGACCCACATCACGTGGTGGCCCGCCGCCAGGGCACGGGGCACCATGGCGCGCAGCAGATGGGTCTTGCCACTGCCTGAAGGGCCCCAGAAATAGGCAGCGGGCACCTTGGCCTGGCTTGCCGAAGGCCAAGCCTGCAGCCAGTCGAAGGCCTGCAGCGCGCTTTCTTCGGCAATGAAATCATCCAGACCCGGCATGGCGACCGGCCCCAGGTCAAGCGGAATCTGCCGCATGGGCAGGCCAGACAGGGTCAACACATCACCCCTGCTCTGCGCCTGGCGAACCCAGGAATGCACGGCTGCGGTGATAGCTGGCCAAGGCACGGCGGGCCAGCACCAGCAGCAAGGCACTCAAGGGCAAGGCGATCAGGACGCCCACAAAACCGAGCGCCTGCCCGAACAGGAGCAGCGCGAAGATGACGGCCAGGGGGTGCAGGCCGATGCGCCCCCCCACCAGACGCGGCGTGAGGAAAAAGCTCTCAAGCACCTGGCCACCGCCATACACCACGGCCACAGCGATGAGCGGGTACGCCATGCCGGACGTGGTGGGGCTGAACTGCAGCACGCCGGACAACAGCGCCAGCACCAGCCCTACGCCAAAGCCAAGGTAAGGAATGCACATGGCCAGCCCTGTGAACACGCCAATGGGCAAGGCCAGCTTGAAGCCCGCCAAAGCCAAGGCCACGCTGTAGAACACCGCCATGATCAACATGACCAGCACCTGACCGCGCAGAAACTGCCCCAGAACTTCGTCGCAATCAATCAGCACGTCTTTCACCGAAGGACGCCACCGCGGAGGCAACAAACGCCACGATCTGTCGGCGATGTCATCCCAATCCATCAGCCAGTAAAACGCCAACATGGGGACCATCAGCAAAAAACCCAGCAGCGTCATCAAGCCGCTGCCGCCAATCAGCACGGAATTCAGGATCGCCCCAGCCCATTCCGATGCGTGCGAGTTGACCCACTCGACCAGCATCGCCTTGCCCTCTTCCAGGCTGGGCAGCTCCAGGCCCAGTTGCGATAACCAGGGTTGCACGCTGATCCAAAGATTCGAGAACAGATCAGGGACCTGGGCCTTGAGCATGGGCACCACCTGGGACACGATGGGCACGAGCAACACCAGCAAGGTCAGCACCATCAGCAGGGCCAGCAGCACGCACAAGGCCACAGCCAGCGCACGGGGCACACCGCGCCTGACCATGCCGTCCACGGCGGGCTTGAGGCCATAGGCCAGCACCAGGCTGAGCACGAAAGGCGCCAGTGCGGCGGCAAACTTCCAGACGAACACCACCAGGACCGCGATCAGCAGCCCCCAGGCAAGTCTGGTTTTGTAAGAGTCATTCAACGATGTCATGTGACGAGGATTCTATAGACCTCCTCGGCCACCACCGCGCCACGGTCACTGTTTGGCGTTGCCGTAGACCGCGCGACGCGCCGACTCCAGGTCGCGCTCCAGCGCAGCCTGGTCCCGCTTGCCTTCGGGTTGAGCCTGCCAGGAGGCCACGATGGCCGACTGGCGCCGTTTGAACTCCGTCAAGCGCTCGGCCTCGCGGGCGGCTTGCTCCACATCAGGCTGAGGCGACAAGGCCTCAAACTTGTTGCGCATCTGGGTCAAGCGTTGCTCCCGCAAGTGCTCGTCAGCTTCCAGGTCGGTCAGCAAAGCGGTGCTCAGCAGCAAGGCTTCGCCCATGGTGACTTCGCCCTTGCTCAGGCGATCGGGCACCTGGTTGAGCAGACTTTCGGCCAATTGATGCCGCTGCTGCACGTCGCGCGAATCCGCCAGCGCCTGCCATTGCTCAAAGCTGCGCTGGAAACGCAGGTAGGTCACCACGCGCTCCATCTCGGCCTGGCCATTGGGCTGGGTGCTCATCGCAGCCTTCAAGGCGGCCCAATCCTCCGGCGTGAAATCGGAAGGCCGACCATCAGCCAGCACCGTGGGCGTGGACGCGGCACCGTCCACCACCGCTGCGAAGACCGGCCTTTGCGGCGTCGACACAGGAGCAGACGCCCCTGATGAAACCACCTCGCTGGCATCCAGGGCCTCCTGATGCGCCTGCCACCACCAGACACCACCGCCCACAGCGAGCCCACCGATCAGCGCGGCAAACCACGATCGCTGCCAGAACTTGGTACTTTCTTGATATGTGATCATGAACGCCAATAGCCAATGTCAAGGAAACCGGTGGATTGTCGGCACTGAGCCACGACCGAACGCATGGGACAAACCCACGGCACCCGGCGCCTCGGTTCAGAGAGGGTTCAGCGAGAAATGCGGCTGCGTTCTTCCAGGGCTTGCTGCACCTTGGCGGGGTCCGGATTGGGGCTCTCGGCGAGAAGGACTGGGAGAATGCGCATGTCTTCCACACGCTGCTGGTCCGCCTGAACCTGTGCGTCATCCATGGGCTGGGGCGCGGTCAAGGCCATTTTCTTGCCCCACTCGTCGATTTGCTGCTCGCGCTTCTTCTCATCGGGCTCCAGGTCCGACAACAGCACCGTCGTCATCATCAGCGCCTCGCTCAAGGAGAACTCTCCCTTGGCCAGGCGATCAGGCATTTGGTTCAGCAGGCTTTGCGCCAACTGATGCCGCTGCTGGGCATCCCGGGCATCCTCAAGGGATTGCCACTGTTCGAAACTGCGTTGATAGCGCATGTAGCTCAGCACCTTGTCCACTTCGGGCTTGAGCTGAGGCTTGTTCGTCATGGCCTTTTCCAGAGCCGACCAGACGCCAGGCGCGAGATCGGATGGGCGGCCATCGGACAGCACGGTGGGGTCGGTGGAGACCGCCAATGCAGGCGTTGCCGGCGTGGCCATGCTGCCGGTGGCTGCGGCCATGGGCTCGGAGGCCGTGGTGCTGACTGGCGTGGTGGCGTCTGGCCCGGAATGCCCCGCGAACCACCACACTCCGGTGCCCACCACCGCGCTGCCGATGAGCGCGATCAACAAAGGACGTTGCCAGGAATTTTTAGATTGATACGTAATCATGATGTCCACAACCGATGTCAGAGAAACCCGCAGATTGTCGCCAATTTGCCCTGCCTTCAAGCATGGCATAAACCCACAATCTGTGTAAACGCAACCACTACACTGGCGACCTGTTTCAAAGCCGCACAGAACTCATGGATTCGCCTGTTACCGATCCCCGACTGGTCACCGCCGTGGCCGCCGTGTTGGCCTACCTTGTGGGCTCCCTCTCCTTCGCCGTGATCGTCAGCCGCCTGTTCGGCCTGAGTGACCCGCGCACCTATGGATCGGGCAACCCCGGCGCCACCAATGTGCTGCGGTCCGGCCACAAGGGCGCGGCCATCCTGACCTTGTTGTTCGATGCGCTCAAAGGCTATGTACCGGTCGCGATTGCACAGCGCATGGGCCTGGACCAGACCGCCGTGACCTTGGTTGGATTGGCGGCTTTCCTGGGGCACCTGTGGCCCATCTTCTTTCGCTTTGAAGGCGGCAAGGGCGTGGCCACGGCAGCGGGCGTCTTGCTGGCATTTCAACCCGCGCTGGGCGGGCTGGTGCTGGCGGTGTGGTTGCTGATGGCGGTGGTGTTCCGCTACTCATCGCTGGCGGCATTGACCGCTTCCCTGGCCGCGCCGGTCATTCAATGGCACCTCATGGGCATGGGTGCCATGACCATCGGGGTGGCCATCATGAGTGCCCTGCTGATCTGGCGGCATGCCGCCAACATCCGCAAGTTGCTGGCCGGGCAGGAAAGCAAGCTGGGACAAAAAGCAGCGCCCACGCCACCACAGCCATGAGCAACATGGCCCAACGACGTCATCAATGGTGGGTGTTGGCAGGCATACTGCTGGTGTTCGTGGGGGGCAGCAAAGGCTGGTCCTGGTGGACTCAGGAACGCGCCGCCGCCGCCGCCAGGCAATTCGCCCGGCCCGGCGACATCACGATGTACTCCACCGTGAACTGCTTCTACTGCGCCAAGGCCAGGGACTGGCTGAAAAGCCACCAGGTGCCCTGGCAAGAATGCGATGTCGAATTGGATGCCGTCTGCCGACAGGCCTTCGAGGCGCAAGGTGCTCCGGGCACCCCGCTGATGCACGTCAAAGGCCGATGGCACCTGGGTTTTGACGCCGAATGGCTGAGCCAGGCCCTGCAGTTGGCACCACTCAAGCCAACGCCGCCAAGCCCACCCTAGCCAGATCGCCACGGCCCTGCCGCACCACCACGGCATCACCCGAGCTCAGATCGATCACCGTGGTGGGCTCGAGCGGACAAGCGCCTGAATCGATCACCGCCTGAACCTGCTTTTGCAGACGCTCGCGGATCTCGTTGGCATCGTTGAGCGCCAACTCTTCGCCCGGCATGATCAAGGTCGTGCCCAGCAAGGGCTGCCCCAGGATCTCAAGCAAGGCCTGGGCGACGGTGTGCTCGGGCACCCGCAAACCCACCGTGCGGCGCGAGGGATGCGAGACCCGGCGCGGCACTTCTTTCGTCGCCTCCAGGATGTAGGTGTACGGGCCCGGCGTGCCCAGCTTGAGCAAGCGGAATTGGCGGTTGTCCACCCGGGCGTAGTTGGCCAGTTCGGACAGATCCCGGCACAGCAAGGTCAGGTGATGGCGCTCGTCCACCCCGCGGATGCGCCGCAAGGCCGCCACGGCATCCTTGTCGTCCAGGTGGCACACCAGCGCATAGCTGGAATCGGTAGGCAGGGCGACCACCCCACCCTTGTGAAGGATGTCGGCGGCCTGTTTCAGCAAACGCGCTTGCGGGTGCTGCGGGTGCACTTCAAAGTATTGAGCCATGGAGCCCTTTCAGGGCCGAAAGATGCGGTGCTCCAGGGCCTGCCACACGGGCGTCAAACGGCCAGGCAAATCGGGCAAGGTGCCCAGGTCGGTGTGACTTTCAGCAGGGTCGTGGAAATCGGAACCCCGCGAGGCCAGGAGGTCGAACTCGATCGCCATGTCGGCGTACTTGGCGTATTCGGGCACGGTGTGGCTGCCGGTGACCACCTCCACGCCACGCCCACCATGCGCCTTGAACTCGGTGAACAGCGCGTACTCTTCGTTGGGGGTGAATCCGTATCGGCCAGGGTGGGCAATGACGGCCTCGCCCCCGGCTTCGGTGATCCAGTGGATGGCATCGGACAGCGTGGCCCAACGGTGCTCCACGTAACCTGGCTTGCCTTCAGTCAGGTAGCGCTTGAAGACTTCATGCGATTCGGAACACACGCCAATCTCGACCAGGTAGCGGGCAAAGTGCGTTCGCGAGATCAGGTCCGGGTT
Source organism: Aquabacterium sp. (assembly GCF_030652515.1). GTDB lineage: Bacteria > Pseudomonadota > Gammaproteobacteria > Burkholderiales > Burkholderiaceae_C > Aquabacterium. Next base: position 6,420 of record NZ_JAUSAR010000108.1, read on the forward strand.
GCCAACATAACGCAACGCGCCTTCAAAGGCGTTGGGGATGCCCACCTTGGCCAGCCCCTCGGCCATGTCGCGCGCACGGCGCTCGCGGCCACCACGGGTGTCCACCAGGCCTTGCTGCAAACTGGGGTGATCGGGATCAAAGCCCAGGCCGACGATGTGAACCGTTTTGCCCGCGAAGGTGACTGAGATTTCGGAGCCGGTCAGGTAGGCCAAACCTTGCGCCTGCGCGGCGGCCCTGGCCCGGTGCTGGCCGCCCACTTCGTCGTGGTCGGTCAGTGCCCACAGTTCTACCCCGTTGCGCTTGGCCCGTTCAGCCAGGGCCTCCGGGGTCAATGTGCCATCGGACACACTGGAATGACAGTGAAGATCAGCGTTGAGCAGGTGCATGGATGTCCGTTGTTTCAGGGACATTTTACAAACCCTGCGTGATCGCCACCATCGGGGATTGCAATAACCACACCGGCTAGCGGCCCCAGGCTCGCAAGCAAGCTTGGGTCAGTTCGCGGACCAGTTGTTCGTTGACCGGGATGCGGTAGCGGGTCTTGATGTGGCGCATGCCTCGACCAGCACCTTCCAGCTCGGGAAACTCGCCCATCAACAGCACGCCATTGAAGACTTGCAGGTGCGCATTGGCCTTGTGCAGCACGATGGCCATGACGTTGTCACGATCGTTGACGAAGCACAGGTTGCCCCATTTGACTTCTTGGCGCAGGTGGGGCGCGGCACCCAGGATGGCCTGTTGCATGGCTTGCGCGGTGTCACGCTGCTCCGGACGAAGGCTGTCAAAAAATGCGCTGATTAAAGCGGGGGACTGAAGCGGACGGCGCATGGGGGAAAAGCCCGAAAAATAGATACGACATGGGGCATTGACGCACATCCACCCCCTCTCGAAAGCCAACAACGACTTCGCGTGGATGTAAAGCACGGACACCTTGACTCGGTGCTCTGACGTGCTGAAGCGCACTCAAAGCCGACTGATCAATTGTAACTGATCGTAATCACTCCTGAATCCCTCCAGATGGAGGGTCATGGGTGAATGTCGGCAATAATTCTTCAAGTCTTAGGGAGAGTTACACCGGTTTGACCCTGGTATTTGCCACCCCGGTCACGGTAACTGGTTTCGCATACTTCATCGCTTTCAAAAAACAGCACTTGTGCACACCCTTCACCCGCGTAGATTTTGGCGGGCAGAGGGGTGGTATTGCTGAACTCCAGCGTGACATACCCCTCCCACTCGGGCTCGAAAGGCGTGACGTTGACGATGATGCCGCAGCGGGCATAAGTACTTTTCCCCAAGCAAATGGTCAGGACGCTGCGCGGAATCCGGAAATACTCCACGGTGCGCGCCAACGCAAAACTGTTCGGCGGAATGATGCAGTAATCACCTTTGACATCGACAAAACTGCGCTCATCGAAATTCTTCGGATCAACCACTGTGGAATGGATGTTGGTGAAGATTTTGAATTCGTTGGCGCAACGGATGTCGTAGCCGTAACTGCTGGTGCCATAACTGACGATGCGCTGCCCATCCGCCGAGGCCCTGACCTGATTGGGCTCGAAGGGTTCGATCATGCCGTGCTCTTGGGCCATCTGGCGGATCCAGCGGTCTGACTTGATGCTCATGGGGGTGTCTCTCCTACTCAACAACCGCGATTGTCACTGATTGCGCGCCAGCATCAGGTCCTGGGCAAGAAGGCCAGCCAGTAAATCAGCAGCAGGTTGAACAGGATGGACACCCCCAGCGCGATCTGCCACAGGACCACGGGGTCGCGGGCCATCAGAGGTGTGGCGTGCGGTGCGGACAAGGGCCGGGAGGCGCCACGCTCCAGGGCCAGCAGTAGCTCTTCTGCGGTTTCAAAGCGCAGCTTTGGATCGCGCGCCACGGCTTTCAGCACGATGTGGTCCAGCCAGATGGGCACGTCAGGACGGATGCGCGAGGGGGCCACCGGGTCGCGGCGATAGCGGCCGGTCTGGTAGGGCTCGATGTCGCCATAGGGCAGTCGCCCGGTGAGCCATTGGTAAAGCGTCACCCCCAGGGCGAACAGGTCGCTTTGGGGATTGGCCATGGACTCGGCGGGCACCGCGCTCCATTGCTCGGGGTTCATGTAACTGGGCGTGCCTGCATGCAGTTCACGCAGCGCCTTCGGCTCCTTGCCGGACAGCGCCACGCCCAGGTCGAGCACGCGCCACAAGCCGTCGTCGCCCAGTTGCACGTTGTCGGGTTTGATGTCGCGGTGGATGACACCGTGTTGATGCAGGCGGCCCAGGGACCGCGCCACCGTGGTCGCGCCCTCGATGATGTCGTGGACGGCGAAATGCTGCTTGGCGGCCAACATGGCGCCCAGGGTGGTGCCCGAGTGCCATTCAAAGAGGGTGTAAAACGCGGTGGGCTGGTGGGGCTCGAAGACCTTGACCCAGCCCCGGGCGTCGCGGTCGGTGACGCGGGCGCCCAGCCAGGCCTCGTGCGCCAGCATGGCCCGCTCTTCGGGATCGCTGGCCCGCGCTTCGTGCAATGTTTTAAGGGCCATCAACTGGCCCGTGCGTTCGTCCAGCACGCGGTACAGGCGGTGCACACCGTTGTTGAACACGTCAGCCTGCACGCGCAAGCCGTCCAGTACATCGCCTTCTTTCAGCCTGGGCGGCACGGGCAACAAACGCCCTCGCCTTTCGGCATCTTCCAGCAAGGAGGCGGCCAGGCCTTTGATCCGGATGACCAGTGCCGTGGCGTTGTCCCGGCCACCGCCATTGACGGCTTTGGACACCAGCGCATCACTGGCCTCCTGGGCCGTGCCTTGTTCGGCCAGGGCCCGCAGCTGCTTGGCCTTGAGCACGCCGTGCACGCCGTCGGTGGTGAGTACAAAGGTGTCGCCAATCTGCAGATCACCTTCGATGTAGTCCACGCGCACGCCATCGTCCAGACCCACCGCGCGCGTCAAGCCGTTCTGGAATTCCAGGGGCCCCAGCGTGTGGTCTTGCGTCAGTTGGGTGCATTCGCCCGCCCGGATCAGGTAGGCCCGGCTGTCGCCCACATGGCCCAAGGTGTAGCCATGGCCGCGCAAGACCAGGGCGGTCAAGGTGGTCATGGCGGCCATGCCCCCGCCGGTGTCCGACCGGATGCCCTGACGGCGGCGGTTATGGTCAGCCAGCCAGGCGTTTTGCGCGGCAATGACGCGGTCCAGGGCCACGGTGGTGTCCCAGGTGGCGGGGGTGGCGTAGTAGTCGGCCACCAGGCCCAGCACCGAGGTCTGGGCGGCCTCCAGCCCCAGGCCGCCACTGGACACCCCATCGGCGATCGCGGCGATCACACCCCACGCCTCTTCATGGGGCGCAGGGCGGGCGACGGCCGCGAAATCCTCCAATCCCTCACGCGGCCCACGGTGGCTGGCTTGGCCCACCTCAATGTCGAAGCTCATTTTTTGGATCTCATTTTCACGTGGCAAGGGCCTTTGCGCACCAATTTGATACACGCACAGCGGCGTTCGAAGCCTGGATGCAAGATTCTTGCCCACCAGCGGTGCGCAATGGGCGCGCCCTGAAATCGAACCACCGTGGTGCGCACCAAAAAGATCTGGCCTTGATATTGCTTCCAAATGCGGACAACAGCAAGATATCCCTGCTGGGAGTTAGCGAGTCATGAAGAAGATGAAGTTGGTGATGGTGGGCAACGGCATGGCCGGGGTCCGCACACTGGAAGAGCTGCTGAAAGTGGCACCCGATCTGTACGAGATCACGGTGTTCGGGGCAGAGCCGCATCCCAACTACAACCGCATCTTGTTGTCACCGGTCCTGGCCGGTGAACAGAACGTGGACGAGATCATCCTCAATCCGCTGGCCTGGTACGCCGAGCACGGCATCACCCTGCACCTGAACAAGAAGGTGGTGGGCATCGACCGCAAGCGGCGCCTGGTGACGGCCGAAGATGGCACCGAGGCCGAGTACGACCGCTTGCTGATCGCCACCGGCTCCAATCCCTTCATCCTGCCGGTGCCGGGCAAGGACTTGAAAGGCGTGATCGCCTACCGCGACATTGCCGACACAAACATGATGATCGAGACGGCCACCACGCACCGCCACGCCGTGGTGATCGGTGGCGGCCTGCTGGGCCTGGAAGCGGCCAACGGCCTGATGCTGCGCGGCATGAGCGTGACCGTGGTGCACATCGCGCCCTGGTTGATGGAGCGCCAGCTGGACGACGTGGCCGGCAATCTGCTGCAGAAGTCGCTGGAAGAGCGCGGGCTCAAATTCATGATCGGCGCACAGACGCAAGAACTGGTGGGCAACCTTGAGGGCCGTGTGCAATCGGTCAGGTTCAAGGATGGCACCGAAGTACCCGCCGACCTGGTGGTCATGGCCGCCGGCATCCGCCCCAACACCGAGCTGGCCGAGAAGATCGGCATCCACTGCAACCGGGGCATCGTCGTCAACGACACCATGCAGACCGTGACCGACCCGCGCGTGTACTCGGTGGGTGAATGCGCGGCGCACCGTGGCATTGCTTACGGCTTGGTGGCACCCTTGTTCGAGCAGGGCAAGGTCTGCGCCAATCACCTGGCCATGTTCGGCATCGGCCGCTACACCGGCTCGCAGGTGTCCACCAAGCTCAAGGTCACGGGCATTGACCTGTTCTCGGCTGGGGATTTCATGGGCGGCGATGGCACTGAAGAGGTCGTGCTGTCCGACCCATTTGGCGGCGTCTACAAGAAGCTGGTGCTGCGCGACAACAAGCTGATCGGCGCCTGCCTGTATGGCGACACGGTGGACGGCAGCTACTACTTCAAACTGATCCGCGAAGGCCGCAGCATCAACGAGGTGCGCGACAAGCTGATGTTTGGCGAATCCAACATCGGTGACACGGGCCACCAAGGCAACAGCAAAGCCTCGGCCATGGCCGACAGTGATGAGGTGTGCGGCTGCAATGGCGTCACCAAGGGCGCGGTCTGCAAGGCCATCAAGGAAAAAGGCCTGTTCACCCTGGACGAGGTGCGCAAGCACACCAAGGCCAGCGCCTCGTGTGGCTCGTGCACAGGCCTGGTCGAGCAATTGATCATGTTCACAGCGGGGGGCGACTACTCTTCCGCACCCAAGAAGAAGGCCTTGTGCGGCTGCACCGACCAAAGCCACCAGGATGTGCGCGAAGCCATCGTCGAGCAGAAGCTGCTCAGCATCAACGGCGTGTACAAGGCCCTGGCCTGGCGCACCCCCAATGGCTGTGCCACCTGCCGTCCGGCCGTCAACTATTACCTGATCAGCAGTTGGCCCAAACAGGCCCAGGACGACCCGCAAAGCCGCTTCATCAACGAGCGCAGCCACGCCAACATCCAGAAGGATGGCACCTACTCGGTCATCCCGCGCATGTTCGGCGGCGAGACCACGGCGGCCGACCTGCGCCGCATCGCCGACGTGGCCGACAAGTACCAGGTGCCCACCATCAAAGTCACCGGCGGACAGCGCATTGATTTGCTGGGCGTGAAGAAGGAAGACTTGGTCAACGTGTGGAAAGACCTGGACATGCCTTGCGGCCACGCCTACGCCAAGGCACTGCGCACGGTCAAGACCTGCGTGGGCAGCGAATGGTGCCGCTTCGGCACGCAAAACAGCAGCCAGTTGGGCATCGACCTTGAAAAGGCGCTGTGGAAGATGTACGCGCCGCACAAAGTCAAGATCGCCGTGTCGGGTTGCCCGCGCAATTGCGCCGAATCGGGCATCAAGGACGTGGGCATCATCGGGGTCGATTCGGGCTGGGAAGTTTATGTGGGCGGCAATGGCGGCATCAAGACCGAGGTGGCGCACTTCTTCACCAAGCTGAAGACCGCTGAAGAAGTCATGGAATACAGCGGCGCTTTCCTGCAGTTGTACCGCGAAGAGGGTTGGTACCTGGAGCGCACGGTGCACTGGATCCACCGCGTGGGCCTGGACTACGTCAAGAAGAAGATCCTGGACGACCCCGAGGGCCGTCAGGCGCTTTGGGCCAGGTTGCAGTTCTCACTGGAGGGCGAGCCCGATCCCTGGTTCGACTTCAAGGAGGCCAAGGTCGATACCCGTCAGTTCGAGCCTTTGGCCATTTGAGTTGGGCCTCAAGCCCGTTGTGTTTTTGTTCACGTTGTTGTCAGGAAGTTCGAAGTATGTGGTGGCAGTCCCCGGTGTCTCGTCGTGTCTGGATGAAGAATGGCCTGAAAGGTGGTTTGGCATTGACCGCGTTGGGGGGCCTGCCCGCGCAGGCCGAGATCAACAGTCTGAATGAGGCCATCAACAAGGCCGGACGCCAGCGCATGTTGTCCCAGCGCATGGCCAAGGCCTGGCTCGCCATGGGGCAAGGGATCAATGCCGAGCATGCCGAGAAAATCATGCTGGAGTCGATGGCCTTGTTTGACCGGCAGTTTGTGGAGCTCAAGGCCTATGCACCGTCGCCCGGGATACGCAACACCTACCTTGCCATGGAGCCTTTGTGGAGCGACTACAAAAGCGCCTTGATTGGCCGCACGCCCGAACGCAGTTCAGTGCTCAATTTGTTGACACTGGATGCGCAAGTGCTGAAGCTGGCCCACCAAGGCACCGAACAACTGGAGCAGTACTCGGGCCGCGCTGTGGGAAAATTGGTCAACCTGGCAGGGCGGCAACGCATGCTGTCTCAACGCACCGCCAAGTTTTACCTGAGCCAGAACTGGGGCGCCCCCGTGCCCAATGCCCTGAAGGAACTGAACAAGGCACGCACCGAATTCGTCGCCGCACTGCAAACCCTGATGAACGCACCGCAAGCCACCCAAGCCATCCAGCAGCAGCTGGGGCTGGCCGAACAGCAATGGGTGTTCTTCGACCAGGCCTTGTCGCGCTTGGGCGAAGGCAGCGGCGGCGCACGGCGCGCTCGTGATGTGTTTTCCACCAGTGAACAGATTTTGCAGATCATGGACAAAGTCACCGTGCTCTACAGCCGCCTGACCTGAGCCTGAAAACAAAAGCGCCGCCCTTGCACGCAAGAGGTGGCCTCCCGCTGAGAACTATTTTGAGAGATGAACGACCATGAGCCAATGGAAACCCATTTGCAGCCTTGACGACATCCCCGTGCTGGGCGCACGCAGGGTGAAGCGCGCCCAAGGCACCGAAGTTGCCGTGTTCCGCACTGCCGACGACCAGATCTTTGCGCTGCTGGACCGCTGCCCCCACAAAGGCGGTCCCTTGTCCCAAGGCATCGTGTTTGGCCACAGCGTGGCTTGCCCATTGCACAACTGGACCATTGGCCTGGAAGGCGGTTGCGCCCAGGCGCCCGATGAAGGCTGCACGCCCAAGTTCAGCGTCAAGGTCGATGCTGGCCAGATTTTTCTGGACCTGGACGAACTCAACAGCATCGCGCTGGACGACCCCAAGGCGCTTGCATGATCCCCATCAGCGCCACCCAGACACGCGCCACCTGCCCCTACTGCGGAACGGGCTGTGGCGTCTTGATCGAATCGGTCAAAGGCAAGATCATCAATGTGCAGGGCGACCCTGAGCACCCGGCCAACTTCGGTCGGCTGTGCACCAAGGGCAGCACCCTGCACCTCACCGCCGCCACTTCGGTTCAACAGCAAACACGCCTGTTGAACCCCATGCGCCGCACCACCCGAGGCACGGCCCCTTGCGCCGTGACTTGGGAGGATGCGATGAACGAGGCGGCCGATCGCTTCGCGGCCATCATCCGCGAACATGGCCCAGAGGCCGTCGGCTTCTATGGCTCGGGCCAGTTGCTGACCGAAGACTATTACGTCATGAACAAGCTGGTCAAAGGCTTGATCGGGACCAACAATGTCGACACCAACTCACGCCTGTGCATGAGCAGCGCGGTGGCCGGCTACAAGGCCACGCTGGGTTCCGACGCCCCACCGTCCTGTTACGACGACTTCCAGCACGCGCAGACGATTTTCATCGTCGGGGCCAATACCGCCTACGCCCACCCGATCCTGTTCCGCCGCATTGAAGACGCCAAGCGCGCCAACCCGGCGATGCGCATGATCGTGGCCGACCCGCGCAAGACCGAGACGGCCGAGATGGCCGATCTCTTCCTGCCCATCCTGCCCGGCACCGACGTGGCCCTGTTCCACGGCATGCTGCACATCATGCTGAATGAAGGCCTGGTGGACATGGGCTATGTGGAGCGCCACACCCAAGGCTTTGAAGCGCTGCAAGTCATCGTGCGCGACTTCACGCCCGAGGCCGTGGCCAGCGCCTGCGGCATCAGTCAAGATGACCTGTTCAAGGCCGCACGCTGGTTTGGCGATTCCAGCGCCACCTTGTCGCTGTACTGCCAAGGCTTGAATCAAAGCAGCAGCGGCACCGACAAGAACGCCGCCCTCATCAACCTGCATCTGGCCACTGGCCAGATCGGCAAGGCGGGCGCCGGGCCCTTCTCATTGACCGGCCAGCCCAACGCCATGGGTGGCCGGGAAGTGGGCGGCATGGCCAACCTGCTCAGCGCCCACCGCGACCTGGCCAACGCGGATCACCGTGCCGAAGTGGCCGATCTGTGGGGCGTGCGTGATGTGCCGGCCAAGCCTGGCAAAACCGCGGTCGAGATGTTCGAAGCCGCGGCCAGGGGCGAGATCAAGGCCCTGTGGATCGCCTGCACCAACCCCGCCCAGTCGCTGCCCGACCAGGCCACGGTGCGCAAGGCTTTGGAGAAGGTCGAATTCGTGGTCGTGCAAGAGGCTTTTGCCACCACGGCCACCTGCGCCTATGCCGACCTGCTCTTGCCCGCCACCACCTGGGGCGAGAAAGACGGCACCGTCACCAACAGCGAACGCCGCATCAGCCGTATCAAGGCGGCCATCCCCGCAGCAGGTGAGTCCCGCCACGACTGGGCCATCTTCACGGACTTCGGGCGCCGCCTGGAAGAACGGCTGCCCGAGCGCAGTGGTAGCTATCGCCGCGATGTGACCACCCTCTTCCCCTACGACAAGCCCGAATCCATCTGGAACGAGCACCGCGAATCAACGCGCGGACGCGACCTGGACATCACCGGGCTGAGCTACCAGATCCTGGAAACCTCCGGCCCGCAGCAGTGGCCCATGCCCGATGGTCAAGCCACCGGCAAAGTGCGCCTGTACGAAGACGGCCTGTACCCCACCCCCACCGGGCGGGCCAACTTCTCGGCCATCCGCTACGAGCCCGTGGCCGAAGCGCGTGATGCGCGCTTCCAATACTCGCTGAACACTGGCCGCCTGCGCGACCAGTGGCACGGCATGAGCCGCACCGGCACGCTGGGGCGCTTGTTCGGCCACGTCAGCGAGCCGCTCATCGACATGAACCCCCAGGACATGGCGCGCCTGGGCCTGACCGATGGTGACCTGGTGCAAGTGACGTCCCGCCGTGGCACCGTCGTCATTCCGGCGCAAGGCAGCGACGCCATCGCCTCCATGCAGTCCTTCATCGCCATGCACTGGGGCGAGGAATACCTCAGTGGCATCGATGCCGAAGGCCGCCCCATGACCGGCGTCAATGCGCTGACCGTGTCCACCTTCTGCCCCAAGTCCAAGCAACCCGAGCTCAAGCACGCCGCTGTCAAGATCAGCAAGGCCCAGTACCCCTGGCGCCTGCTGGCCGTGGCCTGGATGCCGCAAGACCAGGCCCTGGCAGTGCGCGAAGCGCTCAAGCCCTTGATGTCGGCATTCGCCTTCACCAGTTGCGTGCCCTTTGGCCGCGAAGGGCAAGCAGACGGTGACCCCGGCAAGGTCGGCGTGCTGTTCCGCGCCGCCGCGCTGGAGCCGGCCAGCGATGCCTTGGTAGAACGCATCGAGTTGCTGCTGAACATCGGCGGCGGCGACGTGCTGCGCTACCAGGACCGCCAACGCGGCCAACGCCGCGCCATGCGCATGGCACGCACCGACGCTGGCCTGAAGCTCGAAGCCTTTGTGTTGGCGGGCGACATCAGCGCCGAGGCCTGGATACGCCCCCTGCTGCAAGACGAGCTGGCGGCCGACGTCTATGGCCGCGCTTTGCTGTCGCCAGGCAGCACGCCTCCCGTCGCCATCCAGAGCAAAGGCCGCCAAGTCTGCACCTGCTTCAATGTGACCGAGCCCGCCATCGTGGATGCCTTGGGGCATTGCCCTGGCAACACCGACGAACGGCTG
>NZ_JAUSAR010000115.1 GCF_030652515.1 Aquabacterium sp.
GGAGATGTTCACTCGCTATGCAGAGCAATACGGGAGCGACAGCAAAGCGGCTCAGGCCTTGATGGCCTCAGAACTGGCCAGGCAGTCACTCAAGCCCAATCGGGTGTTCTCCGATGGCACGGCATTGCCATCTTCGTTTGAGGACGTTCAAGTTCAACACCGACAAGAAAAGGCCGACACAGCCTTGAATCCGGCGCTCGATGATCGCCATCGCAGCAACGACCGACAGGTGTCTCGTTTCGGCAAGTCTGCGCAAGCAGGCCAATCGGCCCCCGCCCCTGAGCCATCATCGACAAGACAAGAGGTTCAGGCCAGAGGCACAGAGATACGGGCAAGGTCGAAGGCAGATCAAACCGGTTTCGATGCCAAAGCGGAGATCGTCAAGACCAATGACGGAACACTAGCCTCGAAGAAATCGTTACTCACGCAGACCGGGGATCAAGTGGTCAAGGATGCCAGCGCGACCACTGATAACGCTGTTGGCGTTGTGAAAGATCTTCTGAAAAAGTAGTCAGCCCAGATGATCATGGGTGCCGCTGGCGTTCGGGTTCACGTCACTATCAGGTGGCTTCATGAAAGGTGGATGTCCTTTGTCACGCCAGTAGTTCGCAGCAAGGTCCTCTGAGGTCACCCCCATCCCAGGTATTGGATCTGCGTCCCGCTTTGAAGGTCGAGTTCTTCCACCAATGCGAGCCAGCGCCCCTCCAATAGCCGCGCCGAATAGCATCCCGATACAGGCCATGATCACCCGTGTCCCCCAGCCATGCATTGCTGCGGAGAACAGACCAGCCAAGCCACCGAAAGCGATGAAGCCGAAGAACATTGGTTTCCGCATTTTGCACCCCTCACCGATCAGGCTACAGAGACTCAGGTGCGCTTGCAACCCCGCCAGCCACTTGGCTGCATCTGACCAGTTGCGGAATTGGCCGGTGCCAGATTTAGCGCACACAAGCGGACATCCGATTTGTCAAATGTCCTATGTGTCGTCAAATGCCGAGGGGGGGGCGCGAGTCGGCCCCATTTGCGCGGCAAGCCTTTTGCAAAATCTAGCCTGGGATGAACGCAAAAAATACTCCAGGGTGTTTCCTCGCATCCTTCCTCGGCACGCAAGACAGGGGACGGCGCCACCTTGAGAAACTCAGTGCGACCTTCTTAGCGCTGGATGCGAGGATGACTGCTCGTTAACAAATGGAGCCGCTTGTGGGTACCTCAATGCAAAAAATTTCAACCCTGATGACTGCCGCAAAAGACCAATACCATGGTGAGGCTTCAATCGAAGCTTATGGAGCAATCCGCCATGCCAACGCCCTCGCGGAAGTTTTCGTCCGCAGCGGTGAAGCAACCGACCAGGCGCAAGCTGTGTACCTGGCTTCAGCTGAGATTGCTCACCTCAACAGGGTCGCCCGCGGCGAAACCGTCAATCGCGATGCTCGCATGATGCTGGACGAAAAGTCCGAGGACAAGGTCAAGGTTCGCCGCAAGAGCGCACACGCCAAACTCGCACACCCGTAATTGCCCCCCGGGGTCGACGTTGCCGACCCCACTCGTCAAAGATGAGGATCCACACGATGAAATCCACTCCAGATCCCCTGGACACTCCGACTACGAGGCTGCTGCTCAACAAGCTGCCGGATATCCTGACGGCAACCGAGGAAGACGTGAAGAGCGCCATCGAATCTTCACCAGAAGAAGCTGGTTCACTGGCTGACGCTCTTGAGCAGGTGGCCCAAAGCGGTCGCAATGCACGCGAGTGGTTGGGCGGTACCATGTCAGCCCTTCCCATAGGCAACTGGGTGGAGCATGACGGCGCGTTTCAGGTAACCGCATCAAACGGTGCGTCGTTGAAGTTCTTACTCCAGCACGAGATGGTCGAAGGGGATGCAACTGAGGACGCGCAGGTTCAAAATCGCTCACTGCTACTAGACGAACTCTTCAAGTTGCTGGCTGATGCCCCTGCTCGCTACGCGCCCATGATGACGCGCGTGCAGTTGTACCCCGACTATCCGATCCAGCAAGACATCGCGCTGGCGCGCACCATTGACTTGGTTGAGGCCTTCTTCATGCAAGTCTACGGACGCCTAGAGAGGAAGAAGCAGCATGAACTAGGCGTGAGTATCTCGGGAGGTAGGCCACTTCCAATTGAGCACATCCGTCCCCTTGGGATGGAAGCCTTCGTCACAACCTACGAGCACTTGGATCAGCTTTCGGCCGGGCCGGATCATGAGGTGCTGCAGGTCAACTTAGTCGTTTCTGTGATGAGCAACATTGCCGCCAACCGTGTCCTGTTGGAAAGCGCACAACTTGCGGCTCTGGCAAAGGAGGCTGCAGCAGTCAACAAGGATCTTCTGACCGCACTGAACCAAGCGGGTATCGCCGAAGTGCCTGACGTTCAAGACGACGAAGGCATTCAGGCGATGCTCGTCAAGCTCTTCGGATCCAAGGGAATGTTTAAAGGCACCGACGGCATGTCGCGAAGCCTCGGCGGAAGTGATCTCGAAGCGACACTAGCTGCGGCAAAGTTCGCGCAGGGTCAATACCTCAAAACTCGTGCCAGCGTGGTTCACCAGGAAAGTCCCGAGGCGCACACCACTGCCTCGGAGACGCTTATGTTTGCGTTGGCAATGGCTGGGCTGTTTCAAAAGCGCAAGACCGTGCTGAGTGAGTTCACTTCATGGCGGGAATACGCCGCCTTTCCGGCACGCGGCGCGGCTCGAACGAGGCCGCTGCGCCCGCACGCGCTCGAATTGGTTAAGACCATGTACAGCCAGATGGCCTACGCCAACAACGGCTGGAGCTTGCTCGCACATCGAATTGAGGACTACGAGCGCGCGATGGCTTTCAAGCGTGCTTGCTTCCAGATGCTGATCTTCAGAATCTTCAAGCGATGGACCGCAGGGAAGCTCTGCAAGCTGTATGCGTATTCCGCTCAAAAGCACCAGGCCTTCCGATTCAAACCCGCCAGCCGTTCTGATTCAAAACGGCCACTCGTTGTGGTTCGTCCTCACCAGAATGCATAGCGTTCAACATGAGGCTTCCTCCGTCTTCTCTGTGTTCAAGGCCCCTGCCAGGCCGCCGGAGGCGCCCCTCAGGCCGTGCTCTGGCACAGCAGTGTCAGCGCCAAGCACGAACCATTCGCCAAGGGCAAACCAACGGATCGCTTCCATAGCCAGATTTAGCTAATTCAGCGTTTTCACATTGACGAGAATTGACGCTCTGTCATGCAGGCGCTCGGGAACCGAACACGATGATCGCCATGCCGCACAAGGTAACAGCGGAGTATTTCCACTACCGCAGTGACCGCAAACAGGCGCAAGGCCCGCATCCATTGAGATTCTTCAGTCATGCCGATGGACCTCGACCCCAAAGGGGAAGATGATGAAGGTCGAGCCAGACAGCGCTCGTCATGTGCGGGCATCTCGTACAATCAAGCTCATGCTGCTGCCTTGCCAATCTGCCCTGCTGACGCTGGAGTGCTCTCCGGTGGGCACCTTGGCGCTTGGGCACTTCCGGGCGGTCGCACCGCCGTAAGGCTTTTGGATATCACCCCTGCGTGACGCTGCTCTCTGGAGCAGTGGGTTTGAACACCTATTCGTGGCGCACGCGCCATTCCATGACTCGACTGCCACTGGCCTTCTCCAGGCCGATGGCCGTCTACGCCTACGCATCACCATGACACTATCTGTTCGCCAGCAGTGGCTGGGCAATCTCCGGGGCGATGTGCTGTCCGGACTTGTCGTTGCCCTGGCCCTCATTCCTGAGGCCATCGCTTTTTCCATCATCGCGGGGGTAGACCCCAAAGTAGGCCTGTATGCCTCGTTCAGCATGGCGGTTGTGATCGCCATCGCTGGCGGGCGCCCCGCCATGATCTCTGCCGCAACCGGGGCCATGGCTCTGGTCATCGTCTCGCTTGTCAAAGATCACGGCCTGCAATATTTGCTGGCAGCTACCCTGCTCACCGGGGTGATTCAAGTGATCGCCGGGGTATTGAAGCTGGGCGTGCTCATGCGCTTTGTGTCGCGCTCCGTGGTCACGGGCTTCGTCAATGCCCTGGCCATCCTGATCTTCCTGGCGCAGTTGCCCGAGCTGACCAATGTGACATGGCATGTCTATGCCATGACGGCGGCGGGCCTGGGCATCATCTACGGCCTACCCTACATCACCAAGGCTGTGCCTTCGCCACTGGTGTGCATCGTGGTTCTCACGGCCGTATCGATGATCGTGGGTCTGGACGTGCGAACGGTGGGCGACATGGGCCAACTGCCCGACAGCCTGCCCGTCTTCTTGTTGCCTGACGTGCCTTTGAACCTTGACACCCTCAGGATCATCGCCCCGTACTCGCTCACACTGGCGGTGGTCGGCTTGCTGGAGTCCATGATGACGGCCTCCATCGTGGACGATCTGACCGACACCACCAGCAACAAGAGCCGC
>NZ_JAUSAR010000116.1 GCF_030652515.1 Aquabacterium sp.
GGGGCCCACCATGCTCATCTCGCCCTTGAGCACGCTCAGGATCTGGGGGAGTTCATCAATGCGCGTCTTGCGGATGAAAGCGCCCACGCGGGTCACGCGCGAATCGATTTTCTTGGCCCACACGGCCACGCCGTCTTTTTCGGCATCGGTGCTCATGCTGCGGAACTTCAGGCACATGAAGATCTTGCCGCCCAGGCCCACGCGTTCCTGGCGGTAAATGATCGGGCCTTCGCTTTCCAGCTTGATGGCCAGCATCGTGATCAGCATGATTGGCGAAGCCAACAACAACAGCACAGACGAGCTGACGATGTCGAACATGCGCTTGATCGCCATGCGGGTGCGGTCCTGGGCAAAGCCCTGGCCGTACACCAGCCAGCTGGCCTTCAGGCTGTCCACCGGCACTTCACCCGTGGTTTGTTCGTAAAACGCGGCCAGGTCCAGCACAGGAATGCCCTGGATGCGGGCGGACAGCAATTGGTCCATGGGGACGCTGCCACCACGCTGTTCTTTCACGGCCACGATGATCTGGTTGATGTCGTGGCGTTGAATGATGTCCTTGATCGACAGGGCGTTGGAGAAAATGTTGAATCGCTTGTCGGTGACGCCATGATCGGCTTCGCCCGCAGGGTAAAAACCGATCACCGAATGGCCCTGCACGCGACGAGCCTTCAGGTCGGAGGCGACGGAATGGGCTTCCTTGCCCGTGCCAACGATCAGGATGCGTTGCTGTACGAAAGCACTGCGCCAGGTGGTCATCAAGTAACCGCGCACCACCACCAGGCCAAAAACCAGGTAGGCCGCGGCAAAACCCATGAGCTGGTAAGCCTGGGTGCCGTCCAGCATGGTTTTGATGGCCAGCTGGTAGGCAATGGGGGCGCCCAGCAGGCAGCCCAGCAGGGCGCGGCCCAATTTGGCACGGGGGGTCTTGCGTTCTGAGCCTTCACGGTACACACCCAGCAGGCCGCAGTGCAGTGGCATCACAAAAGCAAAGCCCAAGCCGGCCCACAAGGCCGTGGACATGCTAACCAGATCGGGGGATGTGCCCGTCATGTGCAGGAAGGTCATGACCCCCAGCACGATCGCCAGGAAACTGGTCAGGCTGTCCGCCAATAGCTCGGACAGCGTCGCGATGGAGATGTGATGCTGGAAGACCCGGAACATGTGGAGCGCCTCTCAAGACCAGGCAAATCGTGCAGCTATGCAACAACCTGCTTAACCCGTAATTATTTGTAATGGCCAATTATCGGCATACCGGGTGCTTGAAATAATCCTCCAAACGAGGGGGGGGCCCTAACTCAAGGGGGTTAGTGGCCAATATCGTGAATAATTGATGCATCGCAGCAAAATGTGTGCGTGCATGGTGCAGCGGGAGCGCTGTTAGCTCAGGTCTGGCGCCGTGAGTGGGTGTTGGCCAGTCATGGCATTCTTCAGCAGCCTCAAGACCAGGCGCTTGGGGTTGTCGTCCCAGGGAGAGAACCGTGGCAATTGGAAGCGATCGCATGATTTTGTGGCAACGCCCCAGGCTGTCGACACGGCGAAGCGATAACCCAACTCTTTGAGGAGCGCCACATGTTCATGACCATAATCATGAACAGGGCGGCCATTGGGGTAGGCAAAAATCAGGGGCTCTTGGCCCACCAGGGCACCCAACAGTTGTCGATTGCGGGCGATGTCTTCGCGTGCACTGTTCAGGTCGATCCGATTCAAAATGGGGTGTGTGTGGGTGTGTCCACCAATGGTCATGCCTTGCGCCGCGAGCTGTCGAATTTGCTCATCGTTCATCATCAGTCGAGGGCGTGCCTTGCCTGATGTGGCGGTCTCCCACACGCGGAGACAGGCTTGCTCTCTTTCCTTGAATGGCAGGTATTTGACGGTGCTCAGTATCTTTTGGGCGCAGCCTCGCTTGGAGGCCATGTCATGCGCGGGCTGTTGGCCCAGCCCCAACCAATTCAGATCGAGTTCAGTGGATTCGCAGGCTCTCAACGCTTCGACAATGATGTCGTTGAACATGAGCCCATCATTGATGTAGCCACTGCACACGAAAAAGGTCGCTTTGAATCCATGCCGCTGCAGTATGGGCAGGGCAATGGTGTAGTTGTCCTGGTAACCATCGTCAAAAGTAATGCTGAGCGCGCGAGCGGGCAGGGTTCCACGCTCCAGGTGCTCGAGCGCTTGTGGCAGAGGCAGCACATTGAAGCACTCGGAGATGACCGCCATGTGCCTGGCAAATTTCTGGGCGTCAACCTGGTCGCTGGACAGCAGGGGGTCGATGTCCGGCGGCACGCGGTGGTAGGTCAGAATGGTGAGTTTGCCCTTGGTTCCTCCCGGCGACACAAGTCGTCCTGCGGCACGGAACAATGGCGTGACGGCGGTCATGTCCTGGGGGTCCTTCGCTCAGTGGCGGTGCCTGCCATCGGCAATTGCTTCCATCATATCGATTAGTGCCGCTAAAACGCCATCAAAAACCGGCTTGTTGTTCAAGTGGCAAAGGTGTTTGTGCTGCGTCAGGTCGGCTGGGGTTGCCAACCCCCTTGGTCTTGGTCCATGTCACCAGATGCTCGGCCATCCGGATGGCGGTTTGGCCATCCCAAAACTTGGGCAAGCGCCCCTTTTTCCCACCGCCGCGCAAAATCTCTCCGATGGCTCTGCTGATCACGCTGCTGTTGCGTCCAACCGCGATGTTGGTGCCCTGCTCGACGGTGATGCGCCGTTCGGTGAAGTTGTGCAGCGTGAGGCAGGGGATGCCGAGGATGGTGGCTTCTTCCTGCACAGTGCATGAGTTGGTCAGAACGCAGGCCGAGTGGCCCAGCAAGCCAATCATCTTGTGGTAGGGGATCAAGGGAAGCGTCATGATCTGACCTTCGTGCATGCCATGCAGTAAACCCAGGTGATCCAGGCAGGCTTTTGTGCTGTCGTGCATGGGCCAGATCAGGGGAATGTCTTTGCTGACCATGCGCAAGATGCTCATCAGATTGGTCAACTCTTCAGGATCGAGTGCCGTGTCCAACTGCTGGAGGTAGACCACGCCTATGCCGCTTTTGCTTTTCAGGATGTCGGTGGGCTGGTTCAACTGGCGCAAGGTGTACTTGGGCTGGGAGGCTTGCGGCAGCATGGCGCGGATGGCGTCCATCAGCAGGTTGCCCACGAACAGGACACGGTCGGCGGGAATGCCTTCTCTGGCCAGATTGTCGTGTGCCACCCATTCAGAGGTGAACAACAGCTCGCCCATGTGGTCGCACATCATCCCGTTCACCTCCTGTGGACGGGAACGATCGAAACTGCGCAAGCCGGCTTCCAGGTGGATGATGGGGATGTGGTGCCGCTGAGCGGCCAAGCTGCCAGCCAATGCCGTGTCATCGCCCGCCTGAACAATGATGGCGGCAGGATGATGCTGTTCGAACAACTGATCCAGTTGCTGCAGCGTGGCGGCCAGATGTGTCAAGCCATTGCCTGCGGGCAGACGCAGTCGGTAGTCGGGCGTGCGCAGCCCAAGGTGCTCTGACCAGTCCTGCGTCAGCTCGAACTGGCCTGGTGTGTCAATGTGCAAAAGGCGCGCCGGTGGCAGGTCTGCGCGGCAACTCAGTGCCTTGAGCAAGGGCGATGCGCGCAGGCAACCCGTCCGCGAGCCCGTCAGGCACAACAAGAATGGTGTATTTGGATTGGCCTGCGGGTTGATCTCCGGTGCCACCCACTGGTTGTTGGAGACCGGGCCGTCCAGTCCCTGGGTCAATGTGGGAATGACCGATTCTTTCAGCGTCAGGCTGGTGGCGGCCGATGCCGATGCCCCCGTGTTGCTGAGGATGGGTTCGCCGATCTCGGCACGTATCTCCTGGGCAATGCGCGACACGTTGGCGGCCGAGATGTCGTGCTCGCCAGCCAGGAATGTGGCGAGCAGTACCCGGTTGCACAGCAAATTGATGCGGCGGGGAATGCCCAAGGTCCATTCGTAGAACTCGTCGAATGCTTCAGCGCTGATCTGAGGGTTGTCGGTCCAGCCGACCTTGCGCAGACGATGCTCGATGTAGCGGCGCGTCTCGTCGCGGTCCATCGGGCCCAGGTGGTATGACGCGATGACCCGCTGGCGCAGTTGCTCCAATGAGCGCGACAGCAGCATGGTGCGCAACTCGGGCTGTCCGATCAGAAAACTTTGAAGCAGGGCCTGGTTGCCAAACTGGAAGTTCGACAGCATGCGCAACTCTTCAATCGCATCGCGACTGAGGTTCTGGGCTTCGTCCACGATCAACACTGCCCGCTTCTGCTGAGTCGCCAGCAGTGTCAGATACGCTTCGAGCGTGGAGATCAGATCCGCCTTGCTGTTGCCTTTGCTGGGGATGCCAAAGGCAGTGATCGAGGCGCGCAGCAGATCACCGGCTTCCAATTGTGTGCTCACCAATTGGGCTGCCACCACCTTCTCATGGTCGATGTCATTGAGCAGTGTGCGCACCAGGGTGGTCTTGCCCGCACCGATGTCTCCGGTGATGACGATGAAGCCCTCGGCTTGGTACAGGCCGAACTTCAGGTAGGACAGCGCGCTGCTGTGACCTTTGCTGTCAAAGAAGAAGCTGGGGTCCGGGTTGAGCAGGAACGGCGCACCGGTGAAGCCGAAATGGGTCTCGTACATGGGTTGGCGTCAGTAGCGGTAACCCAGGCCGACGTACATGGCTGATTCGTCGTTGGCGTAGAGTTGGGTGCCCTTGGCGGCGCGGTGCCGCAGGCCGAAGGTGGCTGTGGCATAAGGAGAAAGCCTGGTGCTGATGTCTCCACGCCAAAGAATGCTGCGAGTCTGGCCGGTGGGTGTCGCAATGGGGGCGGCCAGATTGGCAGTCGAGTCCACATTGGAGCGGGTCCAGCGCAGGCTGGTGTTCACCGAGGTCAATGGGGTCAGGCGCCTGCTGAACAGGGCTTCAACATAGCGCTCTCGCGTGTTATCGCCGATGATGGGCTGAGCCGTTCCCAGAGGCAGCGGTTCCGCTTTTTCCATGCCGCCAGCCAGCGTCAAGGTGTTGCGCTGCCCGAGAAATACCATGCGCCCTTGAAAAGTCTGGCGCAGAGATGCTGCCAATGAAAATGCAGGGTCGATGGCGCTGGGGCTCCCGTCATTGGTGGGAAGCGTGGCTCGGCCTAATGAGGCGGCGTAAGTGCTGGAGGTCCGCTCAGACGTGAACCCCCAGTTGAACAGCGGCCTGCGGTGGTTCCAGTCCACTTTCCAGCCGGTGCCAAAAAAACGGCGCTCAACTTTGGAGTTCAATGCTGCGCGTTCGTTGGGGTGCCACGCCAGCGTGATGCCGCGGATGGTATCGCTTTGCCGATCAGTGGCCTGTCGGATGGATTCGCGTCCCAGGATCAAGCCGACATGCACTTGCTCGTTGAGCGCATAGCTCACGCCGCCGCGGGTGGCGTTTTCCTGGTACGTGTAAGTCGATGGTGGCGTGCCGGAGGTTTGAGTGTCTTGTGCTGTCCATTCAAGCGATGCGCCGATCGGGACGGGTTGGCGCTCCAGTCGCACGATGTGCTGTGAGGCGTAGAGGTCTGGGATCGAGGCCTGGCTTTGCGTGACTTCGGTGGACTTGATGACCGAGCGTTCGAACTGCGCTTTCAACTTGGTGTTGGCATCGAAGGAGCGCTCGATGAAAGGTGCAATCGACGCCTTCGTGGTGGTGTAGCTGTCAGGAATGGCGCTGAGGTCCAGTGGGCTGGCCACTTGCCGAGTCTGGACGGATGCCTCCAGGCCCCCCCATTGGTCCACGAGGTTGGAGCGCAGGATCAACTCACCGCTTGGCAGCGTTCGATCGGGCTGGCTGTCTCTGGCGTAGTGAATGTTCTCGACCTTGAGCCGCCCGTCGATGCGCGAGCGGGCTCCGCCATACGCGATGCTCACCTCTGGCGACACGCTGATCACCAAGTCCTTGCGGGGAGCCTGATTGGTTTCCGACGCATTGGTCGTGGCCGTGGCGGTCATTTCCACCCCCGGCTTGATCGTGAGTTGCTGCGCATGCACTGCACTTGGCAACAACGCTGCCATGGCCGAGGCGAGAAGGGCGAGGGGCTCACGGCGCATAGTAGCCATATGCTCTGTTGCCCTTCGGGCCGGTGTACTTGTTCAACATGGACATGACCACCGGGCATTCCTCCACGGTCGCGAAGGCTTGCTTGACGGTGTTGAGCGCGGTTTTGCCTGCTTCAACCACCATCAGTACCTGGCCCATGGAGGTGGCCAACACCCGTGACTCGGTGCTGGGCAGCAGTGGCGGGGTGTCAAAAATGATGACCCGGTCTGGGTAAGTGGTCGCCAGTTCTTCAAGCAGTTTGTCCATGGCGCCGCTGGCCAACAGCTCGGTTGAGCGGGAGCTTGAGGTGCCTGCAGGCAGCAGCGTCAACTTGGGGATGTTGGTCTTGAGCAAAACCTCGGACAGGTCGGTTTCCGGGTGGGTCAGCATGTCCAGCAATCCTTTGGACGCAGGGATGCCCATGCGTTCCAAGGCGGAGGGGCGGATGACGTCCGCCTCGACCAGCAGCACTGTGTGGTCGAGCTCCATGGCAATGCTGACAGCCAGGTTGATGGCCGTTTGTGTTTTGCCTTCGCCTGGCAGCGCGCTGGTCACCATGATGATGTTGGCGCGCTTGGGTCGTGAGGCGGTTTGGCCGCGCACGTTTTCCAGCAAAGGTCTTTTGATGATGCGGAACTCTTCTTCCAGCTGTGAGCGTGGGTGACCTGGCACCAGCAAGCCGCAACGTGCCATTTTCATCAAATCGAGCTCGACCAGGCGAGATTTGCGCTCGTCGCCAGTGGATGTCACGGGCGCCCTTGCTGAGGGGCTTGGTGATGCCGGGGTAGTCGGGGTCGCTGGCTCTGGTGTGGCTTGCTGTGCCGCGGCCGGTGCTGCAGCTGGAGCCGGTGGCAACGCTGCCGCCACATCCACTCCGGCTCGGCGCAACTCTTCCAGGCGTTTGGCGGCTTGTTCAATGGTGTTCATGGGCGCATCAGGGTAGGAGTTGACGAGCTACGACCACGATCCATGCCGCGTTCAGAACAAAGAACACGCCGGCATTCAAGGTGAACAAGCGATTGCTTCGCTGCATGGACTCGCTGATCGCTGGACTGATGACCAGCGAAACACTGCCCAGCACCGGGCGTCCGGAAATTTCTTTGAGCTGACGGCTGTCTTGCACGGTTGGGAAAACCTGGGTCAAACCAAAGGCTGTGGCGGCACCAGCGGCCAGGGCGGCGAAAACAGCCAACAGCGCAATGATCAGTCGACTTGGTTTGACGGGGCTGGGTTTCACCCGCGGGGGTTCGACCACCCGAAAATCTGCCACTTTGGTGGTTTGGTCGATTTTTTCTCCCAAGGAAGCTGACTCGCGGCGCCCAACCAGTTGTTCGTAGTTCTTGCGCACCACTTCATAGTCTCGGTTCAGCTGCGCCAGCTCGGCCTCGACCTGGGGCATTTTCCCAGCGAGGGCGCGGGTGCGTTCCAGCTGGGCATTTTGCTCTCCAAGCTGGCCGCGCAAGGATGCCACCTTGGCTTCGGCCTCAGCCAGTGCAATGCGGATGCGCTGGAACACCGGGCTGGTGGGGGCGGCGCGCAATCGCGTGCCGCCTTGCGCGCGCAGCCTGGCATCCAGTTCTGCTTTGCGCTGTTGTTCAAGCTGGGCGATGGTGCGCCTGGCACTCACCACGTCGGGGTGTTCGTCCGTGTAGCGACGCATCAACTCATCCAGTTGGCGTTTCTGAACATCCAGACGCATTTCGAGGTCTGTGCTGGGCGTGGCGGACGAGCCCCCGTTGCCCAAAAGCTCAGGCGGGATGGAGGGTTCTTCAGTGGACAACTCTCGACGCAGTGCGTCGCGGGCCTGTTCGGCCGCACTCAGTTCCACGCGCAACCTGCCTGTTTCGTCGGAAAGGTTCGACATGCGCGCGAAGTAGTCTTGGTTGGACGTGCCAGTCAAGCCAAAGTTGCGCAGCTTGAAATCCTTGAGCTTGTTTTCAGACTCGCTGAGCTTGCTTTCGTAGGACTGAATTTGCTCGTCCAGGAACTGGCGAGCCTGCTCCGAATCACGCTGCTTGTCGCCAACCCCCGCAGTCATGAACAGAGAAACCAATTCTTCCACGATGCGCTGGGCTCGTTGGGGATTGATGTCTCGGTAGATGATCTCGTACAGGTTGTTGTTGCCACTGGGATTGACTTTGATGTCTTTCATCAAGCGATCAATCACCTTTTCCTGGTCACGTTCGTTCAGCTTGTCCAGCCCAATCCGGGGCGAGGTCATCAGGCGTTCGATGTTGGGCCGACTGATGAGGGTGCGGGCGAGCATGCGGACCTGCTGATCCACATCGGGCTGAAATGCCAGGCCCGTCATCAATGGTTTGAGCACGGTTTCCGTGTCAACGTAGATGCGGGCAGATGCTTCGTAGTGGTCGCGGATGATCAGCACCGCGAAAACGCCGACGATGGCGATCAGCCATGCCATGGCGGCACCCAGCCAACGCCGTTGCCACATGGCATTCAGTATCCCGGCGACTTGTCGAAGAAGGTCATCCATACCAAAAAGGGTTTGACGCCAGCAGCCGCGATGATGGTTGCCAGTCGTCAGATGTCATACAGCACAAGTCGGGTCAGAACCAGCTTTGTGGAACGATGATGATGTCACCGGGTTTGATTTCAACGTTGGCAGAGATGTCGCCGCGCTTGATCAGGTCCTTGAGTCGCAGGCTGTACTGCTTGCCTTGTTCTGAGCCACGCACCAGGACGGCACCATTGCCATCGGCGAAGTCGGTCAGGCCGCCGGCCTGGATCATGACGTCAAGCACGGTCATGTTTTGGCGAAAAGCGACAGCTTGTGGGCGAGTCGCCTCACCCACAATTCGAATCTGCTCGGTCGATACGCCTTGGAAATTGCTCACGATGACAGTGACCACCGGTTCGCGGATGAATTTGGCCAATGCCTTCTCGATGTCACGCGACAGATCGGCAGGGTTGCGACCAGCGGCCTCGAGGTTCTCAACCAAGGGCAGTGAGATGCGGCCGTCCGGGCGAACAGTGACCGAAGAGGACAAGTCTGGATTGCGCCAGACCACGATGTTGAGCGTGTCTAGCGCACCGATCTTGTACAGGTGATCTGACTTGCTGGCCACAGTGGGCGCTGGCGGGTAGCGGTTGAACGATGTGCACGCCGTCCCTGCCAAAACCAGGGCACTCATCAACGCGATGCGACAAAAAGAAGAAATAGCATTGTGACGAAAGACCATTGTCATTACCCCGGAAAAGTCTATGACGTAAGCATAGAGCCAATTTACATTCGGAAACGCACCAATTGCATCCCCATACCTCAAGCTTGGGGGGATGTGTCATTGGCGCGCCAAGTCGGTTTTATCACGCCTTGGTGCCCGCAGAGCTCGCCTCCCCCAAAAGAGACTGCTTGGATCAGCTCAATGATTGAGACCAGCGGGTCAGCCAAGGTGTGATGGCGCCGAATAACTTGGGCTTCTTGGCTGCCAGTATGAGTGCCATATCGGCATCCTTGGTTTTCCAGGCTTTCAGAACAATGGTTCCACCCAGCAGAATCAATATGTATGCAAAGCCGACGCCAATCTGAGTCATGACGGCAGGGTGGCTGGGCATGAGCAGCCACGATGCCAGGCCCGCGATCGTTGCCGCCAGGCACAAACGCATGATGTGGCTGATGGGGAAAGTCACGCTCAGTGATTTTTTAATCCAGATGGCGGTGATCAAAAATATGACGATCCTGGTACTGGCGTGAGAGATCAAAGCGCCTGTCAGCCCGAATTTGGGAACCAGCGCAAAAGCTGCCATGGCGCTGATCACCACAGACAGGGTCGCAATGCCTGCGCGTAGTTTTTGGTTGTCGGTGGTGGACATCAATGCGCCGAATGCGCCTTCTGGCAAGGTCAATCCGCCCACCACGACCATGACTTGCAAAACTGGGATCACGGCTTGGTATTGGCTGCCATAAAGGATGGCAATGCCGGGTTCGGACCAAATCAAGCCCGCGCCACCAATGATCAGGCCAAAAAACAAGAAGTACCTGATCGAATCACTGAGGATGATGTTGACCTTTTCGCTGCCGCCGGCGCCGTAGGCGTGCGCCATGATGGGCATCAGCATGGCTGTCAACGACGAGGACAGCAGGTCGATGCCGCCGCGGGTCAGCATGGTGGCGATGGTGAAATAACCCACTTCTTTGGCGCCGATTTGGGTGCCCAGCAAAAACGTTTCGATGGTTTTGTTGCTGAGTGTGGCGACCGCCACCAAAACAACGGTCCAGGCAATGTGTGGTCTGATGTGTTGAGTCAGTTCCGCAGGGCAGGGCGTGTAATCGGGTTTGATGCTGTTTTTTCGCATTAACCACCAGACCATGCAAATGTGCATGAAACTGACCACGCCGAAAAATATTGCGTAGTCGTTCAATTTTGCATGAGCCAGTGCAAGCAGGCCAACGCCTGCGGCATAAACCAAACTCATGACGGTATTGGTCAGTGCTTCAATGGAAAATTTCTTGTAGCCTTTGGCGATGGATACATCAAACAGATAAGCGGCCTTGGACGCAACCCCGATGATCAATATGGACAGCAGCAGCGTTCGTTGCAACTCCCAACCAGCCATTGGGATCCACCACGATGCAATCGTGAATGCAATCAATATCAACAATGTGCTGAGTTGTTGCCACTTGTTCAGCCAGCCATGTATTTGTCTGGCAAGCTGTGGCTCCCCCCGTCCCATGTATTCAGAGACGAAGCGAATTCCGGAAATTCCCAGGCCGTGATTGCAAAATACCACCAGCAAACCCGCCATCCAGATGAGGTACGAGTACTTGCCATAGTCTTCCGGGCCCAGGCTGCGCGCAATGATCGTGCTGACCACCAGGCCCATCACCGTGGTGACGTAAGTGGCCGCTGTGATGAACAACGCATCGCGGAGAGACGAAAGGCGTCCTGATTCTGGGGCTGTCACAGCGGTGTAGGATGGTCTCGCTGCATCGCCGCAGCAACATGCCAGAGGCTTTTGCTCAAAGAGGTAGTGTAACATCGCGAGTTGTTGCTCGCGTTGCTACATACTATCGGTTTGTTCGGTTGGCAATGTGTGTCCGATGTACAAATATTTTTCGCGACCATGACGTCTTTCCTATTTGTGACTTTGATGGTCGGCGTTGTGGCGATTGCCTACCTGGTCACGGAAGTCCGAAAAAAAAATACGCTTGTTTGGTTGCCCAGTTACTTTAAACAGGACTGGAAAGCGCCCGTCACGCCAGGCGTGACCAAGCATTTGATGTTCTGCTTTGTTGATCACTACGAGCCGATGTGGCTCAAGCCGACTTACGCGGTCGAATGTGCCCGAGTTGCGCGGTGGCGGCAGGACTATCCCAAGTTGTGCGCCAACCACAGAGACGCGGATGGTCGGGCGCCCGTGCACAGTTTTTTCTACCCGGAAGAAGAATACCGCCCTGAGCACATGCGGGCGCTGGTCGAGTTGTGCCAGTTGGGCTTGGGTGAGATCGACATTCATCTGCACCATGACAAGGACACGGAAGCAGGTCTGCGAGAGAAGCTGTCGCGCTTCACGGAGTTGCTGGCGCGCGACCATGGGGCCCTGCCGAGAAATGCCCTGACCGGGCAGCCGATGTGGTCGTTCATCCACGGCAACTGGGCGCTGGACAACAGCCATCCGCAGGGTCATTTCTGCGGGGTCAACAACGAGTTGGTCATCCTGCGTGAAGAGGGTTGCTATGCAGACTTCACGCTGCCGTCGGCGCCCGATCCCTGCCAGACCAGCACCATCAACAAGATTTACTACGCCATTGATGATCCGCACCGTCCCAAGTCGCACGACAAGGGCCCTCGGGTGCGCGTTGGTGGCCAGCCCACTGGTGATCTGATGATCATTCAAGGGCCGCTGGGGTTCATGCCGGGTAGCCGCAAGTTTGGCATCATTCCCAGAATCGAAAGTTCAGATGTGCGCACCAGTTGCCCACCTAAATTGGACCGGATCGACGAATGGGTGCGCACAGGCATCCATGTGGAGGGGCGTCCCGAGTGGATCTTCGTCAAGGTTCACACCCATGGTACGCAAGAGCGTGACATGGACACCTTGCTTGGCGAACCCATGGACAAGGCCTTCACGCACCTTGAGACGCGTTACAACGACGGCACGGACTGGAAGCTTCACTATGTCAGTGCCCGCGAGATGTACAACATCGTCAAGGCCGCCGAAGCAGGGTTGGATGGCGACCCCGGCCAGTACCGGGATCTGGTGGTGCCTCGGCCCAGCTACGTGCCTGAATCGGCATGATGGTGCTTGAGTGGGTAGTGGCTGCCAGCCTGGGGCTGGTGTTGTACTCGTATGCACTCTATCCCATGGTTCTGACCCTGGTGGCCATGGTGGTGCAGGTGCGAAGAGATGCCAGGTACGTGGCATCCAAGCAAGACCGTCGCATACCGACGCAAGCACGCATGCTGCCAGCGGTGGCGGTGATCATCTCGGCTTATAACGAGCAGGTGCATCTGCGCCAGCGCATCGACAATCTGCTGGGGTTGAACTACCCACCGGAGTTGCTGCGGTGTTACATCGGATCAGATGGCAGCAGTGACGCCACGGCCAGTATCCTGGCCGAGTGCGCCGATCGGCGTATTCAGGCTTGTGTATATGACGTCAACCGTGGCAAGGCCAGTGTTCTGAATGACCTGGTCGCCCAAGCTTCGGCGCCCATCCTGGTTTTCTCCGACGCGAATACTTTCTTCCATCCAGACGCGATCACTGTCCTGGTCAAGCATTTCGACCAGCCGGATGTGGGCGGTGTGAGTGGCGAGTTGCGCTTGAAGGGCAGTGGCGGAGACAACCAGGACAGTTTGTATTGGCGCGTGGAGCAGTTTCTGAAGTTCTTTGAAGCGCGCATCAACGGTCTGTTGGGCGCCAACGGTGCCATCTATGCCATTCGGCGTGACTTGTGGCAGCCATTGCGGCCAGACACTATTTGCGATGATTTTTGTGTGGCCATGAATGTGTCGGCATCCGGGCATCGGCTGGTGTATGAGCCAGCGGCGTGGGCCGAAGAGGACACGCCTCAAGCCATTGCCGAGGAGTACAACCGACGCCTGCGCATTGGCATTGGCAACTTTCAAGCTTTGGTCAGGCATCCCGAATACATCACGCGCACCTCGCTTGGTACTTCTTTCGCCTATCTTTCGCACAAGGTGCTGAGGTGGACGGCGCCGCACCTGTTGTTGCTCGGGCTCTTGGCTTCGGCCATCTTGGCGGTGGAATCCAGCGCCTGGCTGGGCTTCACGCTGATGCAGGTGTTGGCCTATGGCGCGGCCGTGATGCTGTTCCGGTTGACGCAACGCCAGGTGGCGCTGCCTTCATTGCTCAGGATGGTGGCCTTCCTTTTTGCGCTGAATTGGGCGTTCATGGTGGCGTCATGGCGCTTTGCGCGGGGCAACTACCGTGGCTCATGGCGCCGCACCGAGCGCTGAGCGGTAAAACCGGTCGTAGGCATGGTGCAGGGCTTTGGCCGACGCGTGTTCAAGTACCCAATCCCGAGCAGTTTCACCCAGTCTGGCGCGCAAAGAGGCGTCTCCCAGTAGTTGCAACAGCGCGGCTTGCGTTGCTGGCGCATCGTCGCTGCCGACCAGGATGCCGCTGTGGCCATCTTTGATGATCTCGGGGTTGCCGCCCACGGATGTGGCCAAGACGGCCAAACCAGTGGCGCAGGCTTCGAGTAGCGCGATGGACAGTCCTTCGGTCAGTGATGGCAAGGCAAACACATCAAACGCTGGCAGAAGGTCGGCCACATCGGATCGTTGACCGGTGATCAGCAGGTGTTTTGACATCCCCAATCCGGCCGCCTGCGCATTCAGCGCTTCGTGCAGTTCGCCGTAACCGACGATGACGAGCTTCAGATTCGGGTGTGATTGGGTCAACGAAGGCAAGAGCTCGATCAACAGCCGGTGATTCTTCAGGCCCACGAGGCGCCCGACGCAGCCAATCACCAAGTCGCTCGGTGCCAGTTCGAGCAGGGTGCGAGCTCTTTGTCGGCGCTCGGGTGTGAACGTGAATCGCTCCACAGGAATGCCATTGAGCACCGTGTCGGCACGATCTTTGGGCACCATGCCAGCTTGGATGTAGCGGTCAAAAACCTGCTGCCCCACCATGGCGACTCGTGCGGTGCGCTTGAGCGAGCATTCGAACAGGAATTTCAGCCGTTTGTGGCTCAGGCGCGTGCCCATGTCGTGGCATGTGTTCACCAGCTTTGGGGCGCCCCACCAGGCCAGCAGGGACAACGCGGCGTAGTAGTTTGGAACGAAATTGTGAGCATGCACGATGTCGGCCCGCATGCTGGATGCGGCATGCCGCAATGACTTGATCACGCCCCAGTCCAGAGTGCCGCTTTTGTGGCCAATGTGGACGGGGATGCCGACCGCTTTCAGTTCGCTGGAAAAACCGGTGGTGGTATTGATGCTGAAAACCGCCACCCGGTGCCCGTGCTGCTGCTGGGTGATCGCCAGGTCGGTGACCACGCGTTCCAGGCCGCCGAACTCAAGTGAATCAACGACATGAAGGATGCTCAGGGGCGTTTCCGAGGTACTCATCAGATGCTTTTGCCCACGGTGGCATTTTTGAGCGTGACAACGATGAAGATCACGATGATGCTGAGAATTTCAAAGGTGAAAGTGTGCTTGCGCCAAATAATAGGCTGCTGGAATTGAGGGGTTGCTTTGCCTGCAATGGACTGTTCGGCACAGTAAACCGTGGCAATCGACAGGCTCAGCAAGATGTACAACCCGGGCTCATAAACTCGCGATAGAAACAGGGCGCAGGTGAAAAAACCAAGCAGCGCCGAGCGCATCAGAAGTGCCCAGTAACGCTCTTCCGAGCTGGGCGGCAAGAACTCCAGCACCCTGGTAAGGCCTTTGTAGGTCACCATGATCATGCCAAGCCAGCAGAAGTATCCGAGTAAACCGAGCTCGGAGAAGCACAGCACAAAGGAGTTGTGGGCCGTGTAATAGTGGTGGTCGGTGAATTGTCCATACCCCACGCCAAAGATGGGGTGATGGCGCAGCATGATCAAGCCTTCATGCCAGGCATCAATCCGCCCCCCTGCCGATTCTTCATTGGCACTGTATGCCCGCCCCCCTGTCATGTTCACCGCGAGCGCACCGGCCATGCCAAAAGCCATGAGCAAGGCTGTCTTGACCGTGCCCAGGAAGTTTTTGATGCCAAAGAATAACAATGAAGCCACCCCGAGCAGCGCACCTCGAGAATGGGTCAGGTAAATGGTGTAAAACACCACGGCGGCGGGCAGGCCCACAATGATCAGATTTCTGAAGAAGCGACGTTTGATGTACAAACCAGCCAGTATGGGCAGGGCCACCACCAAGGCTTGACCAAAATCATTCGGGTCACTCAAAAATCCAACGCTGCGCACTCGCCATAAATAACGGGCCGAGGTTTCCTCGGCGGGAATGTCTGATGGATCCGCTTCTGAGGCGGTTTCTTCTTCTGAATCAATATTTTGCCTGAGCACCAGTTTTTCGACCATGAATCCGGTGTGGTAAGCCGCTATACCGGCAACCCCCAGCGTCACTGTGCAAAACGCGACCACGGCGCAGGTGATTTTCAGGCGCTTCATGCTCGTCACGTTCATGACGGTGGTGAGGTACAGGAGCGCGGAAATCATGAACTCGAACACGGCTGGAAGTGCGCCGCCTGCCCAGCCATTGAAAACCCGGGATATGCCCAGTGAGAAAACAAAGGCCGCCAGGAGCTTGAGGTGCAATCTGCTGGCGGCAATCTTTCCATTGTTTCTGGAGTGCACGTAAGAAACGATGAGCGTCAGGATACTCATGACCAACATGGGTCTGTACGCTACCAACTCGGGTGCAAAAACCTCGATGGGCCGTAAATATGTCAGGATCAGGTAGAAGATATAAAGCGTGAAGCTCATGTGATATTGGTGTTGCCTGTTGTGGGGTCAGGCAATGCGGTCTTTGAGCTTCAGGAAAGGGCGTTCCACCAGTCGGTGCGACAAAATCGCTGCGGCAAAAGCCAGGACGATGTTTTGCGGAAATGAGGCCACCCAGTTCAACGATTGGAAGTTCAAGAATGGTTGTTGCCAAAGATAGAGCGAATAGCTCAGAACGCCAATTTTGACCAGAAAGCGCATGTTGAGGATCTGGCTGGCAGTGCTGGTCGGGTGTCTGACCAAATGCTGCAGGATCAAGGCAATCCCGATGTTGGCGATGGTTTGTCCGATCAAAAATGCAGCGGGCCTCGACACGTAGGCGAGACCATAGCCACTGGCGACACACATCAGGCCAATTGGAATGGCTGGCCAACGCGTGAGATGAACAAACCAGCGCCATTCCCCCAGCTTGTTGTGCAGCATGGCCGCCAGGCAACCTGTGGCCAGAGCGTCGGCCACGGCCTGGAACTCTCGGCTCAACCGGATTTCGGGGCCATCGCTGAACGTGATCATCAGAAACCGAAAGCATGGCGCGAGTACCAGCATGAGGAGTCCAGCCCACACTGCCCGTCTGGTTCCCAGCAAAAACATGGTGAAGGGCCAGATCAGGTAAAACTGCTCTTCGACGGACAGCGACCACAGGTGGTTGAAGTACCAGTTGTAGTCATGTTGGTAGTTGGCAGTGAAGGTCAGGGCATGAGCCAGGTCCGGGAGGGCTGATGAGGAGTTGGTGCGGGAGGTCAGGTGATAGGTCAGGTCAATGACGCCCGCCAGGTACAGCAGCCACATGATGGCGATGTAGCAAAGGGCCGCTGGCAGGATGCGAAGGCTGCGCCGCATGTAGAACAGTTTGAGCCGAATCTGCCCATGCTTTTCGATGTCACGCAGCATCAGGGTCGTGATCAGGAAGCCGGACACGATGAAGAAGAAGCGCACTCCCACATTGCCCAGTGAGGTGAACATCGGCCGGTCGAGCCAGATTGGCGCGCCGTTGGTTGAGGCGATGTGACCGAACAGAACCAGGCAGATCGACAGGGCTCTCAGGCCATCCAGGGATGGAATGTGCGCGGGGAGTCGGGGTGCTTTGATGGGGGCCATTGGCAATGAATGTTTGCTTCGCGCTGAAGTTATGCTGGCGTGACCCGTCACAGAGGCGCAAGCTTTGTAACCCCGGATGTTAGACTGGCTTGGGAGCAAATCGACGATGATTAACCGGAATTTGTCCGAACGACCTGGGCCAGTTCATGCGCTGATGGCGGCAATCCATGCTCAAACAATGAGTGGTTTCTCATGAAGCTGCTCGCTGATTTGAGGGCCAAGCAGGCGCTTTATTCCCAATATGGGCCACCTTGTTCCTTGCTGAAGGCCGTGATGTCGGACGGCTCATTGGCGAATGCCTTGTTTCGATTGCAAGAATGGCTGGCGGGTCTTGGGTTGGCGCCATTGGCGTTGGTGCCCCATTGCTTGAACAAATGGATCAATGGTTGTGTGATTGGAACCCGGGCAAGCTTCGGTCCGGGATTTGTCCTGATTCACCCTATCGGGGTGGTCATCAACTCCAGTGTCCGTGGTGGCTGCGACATCTGGCTTGAAAGCAGTGTCGTCATTGGTGACAACCGGGGGCAGTCGCCACGGCTGGGTAGCCGCATCTTTGTGGGCTCGGGCGCCAAGATCATTGGTGGCGTGACCATCGGTGACGGGGCCAGCATTGGTGCCAATGCTGTGGTGACCAAGAGCATTGGTGGTGGTGTGACCGCCGTCGGTATCCCTGCTCGTGCATTGCCCAAGCAGGGATAGTTTTGCCCAGGCTTACCAGGACGCCGCCATCGAGTCCTTGTTGAACCTGGTGTCTTGCGTGATGGCATTCAGGCTCACGAACTCCAGCTTGTCCAGGGTGATGCCTTGTTGCAGTTGCGACCAGGTGTTGGTGTTCCACTTCACGCTGGGCTCGCCCTGCACGTAAAAGCTCGAGCCATTGTCGGCAATGTAAAGGCCATACCTTTTCATCGCGGTGGCAACGGCCTTGGCCTGTGTGTTCCAGGTTGACGGGATCACGAAGTCAGGGCGCAGGCGCAGCAAGGCGCCGAAGGGGATGCCGCCGGTTGCCAATTGCCCGGCAGCATGGCGGCCTGGCCACACATAGCCGTTGCTGGCGCGGATGCTGGCCATGACGCTTCCGGGTAATGTGACGCGCAGGGCGTGCTTGATCTCGCCTGCGCTGGCTTCATCTGCCCGCACCAGAAGCGGCAGGATGGGCAGTCCGGCGGCATCGCCGGATCCCCAGGAGGCGGGGCGCAGTTCAAGCGAATTCAGATCCCAGGCTGCTGAGGCATAGCTGTGCCACTGGCCATTGTATTTGTAGGTGTAATAACTTTCCCACAGTCGGCACGATCCGGTTTCAAGAACCACGGCATGACTGTCGGTGGCGAACTGATTCGAGACGTTGGTGCCGCCTTCGATCTTGATGGTCGCGTCCGGCGGGAAGGGGAAGCGGCGCTGAGATGCCGCCACGCTGCCGCAGTTGCGTTGCAATTTGAAAGATGAGCCGTTGGTCACGGCGCAATCGCTTTCGTCGGGGACGCCCGCGCCGTTACCGTCTCGGGGATCGGTGATGTCGTACGAAATCAATGGCCAGGTCGTGGTGCTTGGGGAGCCGTCAACGACGTTGTACGGTATGCCGTAGTAATCAGCTGCAGCCGGGTCTTCGGTCACACCCCAGTCCAGGTGCATGCGCGGGTTGCCGAGTTTGCTCTGCATCAAAGCCTTCCACGTTGAGTTCTGGGCGTGGGCCGGGAACTTGGTGGTGTCGTCAACGCGGGTGTTGAAAATCGCATTGGCGGGAAAGATGGCGCAACCGGCGATCACTGGGCCGGTGGTGGTGCCAGTGGTGGTGCCTGTGCCGGTAGTGGTGCCTGTGCCGGTAGTGGTACCTGTGCCGGTAGTGGTACCCGTGCCAGTGGTGGTACCCGTGCCAGTGGTGGTGCCAGTGGTAGCTGGTGGCACGGTCGTGGTGGCTGGCGGCACGGTCGTGGTGGTGGTGCCACCGCCGCCGCCGCAAGCAGTCAGTGTGGCAATCAGCGACAGGCTGAGCAACTGGATATGAGGATATTTACTGAGAGAGTTCACGCTTGATTCAATCCATGCATTTTCACTACAAAATTGCCTTCTGCCGACGTGCACGACAGCCTTTGAAAGCAGCATGGTTCTAGGTTAGCGGCAAGGTGTTTTGGCTCGGGGGCAAGTTGTAAGCGAATATAAAAATCAATTTTTTAAAGAAACATCTAAAAGTGTGAAATAAGTCAACCCCTTGAGTGGGTGCTTGTTTGGTTTACCCAGGGAGGCTGTGTCGTTTGTGCTGATCCTTGCTGGGGCCGTGTGCCTGTGGTTGTTACAACTTGGCGCATTATCCGCAACATGGGTCTGCCTTGCCTAAGCATGATGCATTCATTGGTTGGGAAAAATCGCTCTCATCAAGCGGTTAGGGTTCTGGCAAACGGTCGATTGGTTACATGAGCAGGTGGTCGCATTGGATGTAGCGGCTACAGTGCTGGCCAAGTCGGTCGAAGAATTTGTGAAGAGCCGGGCCGTGTTGGGTCATCCCAAGTTTGGACATGTTGCTCGCAATGCGAGCCTGGCTTGGCGCATCTAGTCATGTGCAGTAAGAGGTATCAATGCTTATTTCTCGTCAATTTCTTTTCGCCGCAGTGACTTCCGCCATGTTGGCTGCCTGCGGCGGTGGCGGTACTACTACAGGGACGGAGACGCCGAGCTCAGGCGGTTCTGGCACAGGGGGAACGATCCCGGCTGGCACCGGCTCAACCGGCTCGACCACGGGTGGTACGACCACGACGCCGACCACGCCCACAGTGCCTGCGGCCACGGTCACGATCACCGCACAGCCCATCAATGTGAGCACCTCTGCTGGCGGAGATGCCTCATTCAGTGTCTCGGCGTCTTCGACGGACAGCTTGAGCTATCAATGGCTGCGTGACGGTGTGGCCATTGCCGGTGCAACAGCCTCCACTTTCGTGGCCAAGGCTGTTCAGTCCGCCGACAGCGGCGCCAAGTTTTCTGTGGTTGTCAAAACCGCAGCAACCAGCGTGACCAGTTCGCAAGCGGCTTTGACGGTGACCATGGCGTCCATGACGGCATATCCCATCATGTTCGTGACCAGCGTGCCTGCTTTGGGTTTCGCCAACCAGATGAACACCTTTGGCAACCATGGCAGTGGCGTCACCGACGCGATTGCCGGGGGGGACTTGTATGTTCGCTATCCAGATGGCACTTTGCGGAATCTGACCAAGGAAGCTGGCTGGGGCGTTGACAGCGGCGGCATCCAGGGTGGTGCCAAGGCCATTTCTGTCCGTCAACCTGCGATGCATTGGGATGGCAAGAAGGCCCTGTTCTCCATGATGGTGGGCGGAGCCACTGCGCGCTATCAGGTGCCGACCAGAAATTGGCAGATGTATGAAGTGACCGGCTTGGGCAAGGGTGAGAAGGCCGTCATCACCAAGGTGGCCAACCAGCCCGCCACTTACAACAACATTTCGCCGATTTATGGCAGCGACGACAACGTCCTGTTCATTTCAGACGCCCCCTTGTTTGGCATGACCGCAACTTATCCGCAGTTGGATGAGTACGAGGCTGTTGCCACCAACACCGGTGTCTGGAAGCTGAATGTGTCAACCGGCAAAGTCACGCAACTGGAGCATTCTCCCAGCGGTGTTTTCGACCTCTTCCTGGACAGCTATGGCCGCGTCCTGTTCACCAAGTGGGATCACTTGAAGCGTGACCAGGAAGCCGACATCGACCGCTACCAGGGTGGTGTCTATGGCACCATCGATTACGAGTCTGAAACCTCGACCAAAACCAAGGCCTATCCTCGCAAAGATGCCAGCGGCAAGCTCATTGCTGACACGAAGGGCGTGCTTTATGACGTGTTCCCCGAGGCCCGTCACTTGCAGGATCCCACGCGTGATCCCAATGAACCGCTGCACGACTACAACCAGTTCATGCTGTGGCAGGTCAATGAAGATGGCTCTGACGAAGAAACCATCAACCATGTGGGCCGACACGAGTTTGGCGGCAGCTACAACGCCGGGGTGTTTCTCAATGACCCGAACTTGAGCGACGCTTTCCCGAGTTTTGGTGCCAATGTGAGCATGCGCGGCACATTCCGCCCAGATGCTGGCATGTTCCAGATGCGTGAGGACATCAACCGTCCCGGTACTTACCTTGGCACGTATTCCATGGAATTCGCCCGTCAAACGTCTGGCCGCATTGTTGAGTTCTCGATGCCTCCTGGCAAGAATCCTGAGGATGTGGCGGTGACCGACTACACGAACGCCACCCTTGATGCGGATCCCTATGGTTCTGCCGCACGTCTGGCCACGATGACCGGTCACTATCGCAACCCCTTGCGCCTCACGGATGACAGTATTCTGGTCAGCCATACGCCTGAATACCGCGTGAACAACGCCAACAGTCCTTACCGCTTCCTGTTGAAGAAGCTGGTGCCAAATCCGTTTGGCAAGGACATGATCGCGGGTCCTTCTCTGACGGGTGGTATTGTCAAGAATATCCTTTATTGGACTGATGAGGCAACGCCCCGCCAGTACCTGGGTCCTCTGAATGAGCACGATTCCGTTGAAGTTCGCTCACGTCCACGCCCTGTGTCTCGCAAGATGACGGTGGCTGATGTCGAAAAGAAGGTGCTCACGGAAGAAGGTGTGAATGAAACTGAACTGCGCACGTGGCTGCAAAGCAAGAACCTGGCGCTGATCGTGACTCGCAATGTGACCACGCGTGACCGTGCTGATGTCAGCCAGCCTTACAACCTGCGTGTGCCTGGTGGTGTTCAAAACGTGCCCAAGTCCGGTGCGGTCTATGACATCGCTGGTTTGCAGATTTTCCAAGGTGATTTGACTCGTGGCTATGGCAATGGTGCTGCCAAGGGGCGCCGTGTTTATGCCCGACCTGTTCACAACAGCACGGTTCACACGGATGTGGAATCCTGGTACCCCACGGGTGGGCAGCCTGGTACCGTGCAGATTGGCAAGGATGGGTCTACAGCTGCTTTCGTGCCTGCTGGGCGTGCATTGAGCTGGCAGTTGACCAGCCCCACTGGCAAGCCGGTGGTGCGTGAGCGGATTTGGGTGAGTTTTGCGCCTGGTGAAATCCGCACCTGCGCCAGTTGCCACGGTATCAACAAGCAGACGATCAATGGATTGACCGAGCCCAAGAATCCGCCGGAGGCTTTGCGTGATCTGATGCGCACCTGGAAAACTCGCAAATAATTCGAAGTTTCCTGATGCAATGGCGGCCCCTTGGGCCGCCATTTTCATTTGGACTTGGCGATCAGTATCGCAATGAGACCAATGCGAGGTTGACCACGCTCCAGGCAGCCAATGATTTGGTCAGCGTGATCAGCCTGGCATCTTGATGTGCCGCGAATGCGAACATGGACAGGGCAAGCGGCCAGATGTAGAAGTCCACATACTTGATGTAGAAGACGTTGCTGATGGCCAGGGTGGCGGACAACCCCAGCAATGTCAGCGCCGTCATGGGATCTTCTCGGAGCGGTGGTACACACAAGGCCAAAATCCCGGACAGGATGACCGGGCTGCTGAGGCACCAGCCCCATCGCTGGGCATCCATTTTGTCCAGAATGGAAAAGATGAATCCGCCGCGGTCGAAATGGATGGAGGCGTTGTAGGCGATCAGGCAAACGGGCAGCAGAATCAGCCAGACCAGCAACAGGGGCCGCCAACTGGTGCGGGTGGGCAGAAGCTTCCAGTTGAACAGCGCCAAGCCCATCATGGCCATGGAGACCAGGAACGTGCGGCCGCTGACGGCCATGTGGTCCTGGAATTTGGGTGGCGTGAGGCCATGCCAGTGGTAAACCAGCGCCAGCAGCATCGCCCCGGCCAGGGCCATTTTCAAGGCGAGGTTCTTGAATCGCCCTTGTTGCAGATCCCACAGCCCCAGCCCCCCGAGGATGGCAATGGCGGTTTGGCGGCTGGTGACCGACAGGGCGGACAGCACCGACGCTGTGGCCACAAACCCTTGTGTGTGCAGCCAGAGCGCCAGGAAAACCAAAAGCGTGGCCAGGGTTTCCGGGTGCCCCCACAGTGCGGGGCCCAGCTGAAATGGCGAGAAGTAAAACGCGCCGGCCAACAGCCAAGGCCAGGCCGTGGCGCCCAGTCGGCGATACGCCAGCCACCAGACCAGGCCCGTCGACATGACATGCAGCAGCAGGGTGCTGATTCGGATTGAGTCAGGCCCCATGGGAGTGCTGCCCATGAGTGCATAGTAAAGAGGGCCTGAGGCCGTGTTCATTTCACGCAGGAATGCAAAGAAATCCAGCGTGCGGAACTGTTCGATGGTGGGGTAGTGAAACCTTGTGAAATCGATTCGCGCCCCGAATGACGGGTTGTATTCAATCTTGCAGAACAGCACGCCCAGTGCCAGGCAGCCAAGTAGAAACAAGGCGGCCATGATGCGTTGGCGGCCAGGCATTGCGGGTGTATTCATGATGAAGTTTGAATGTCAGGGGCGGTTCGCAATCACCTGCTCGCACACGGCCAGTGTTTCGGTGGCGACATCGTCCCAGGTGCGGGTCATGGCCTTGGAGATGGCCGATCTGCTCCAAGGATGGCGCAGGGCCTGCTCAAGCCCATTCTCCAGAGCCGCTGTGTTCTTGGTGGGCACGAGCACGCCATTGCTGTCGTTGATGATCTCGGGGATGCCTCCAACACGGGTGGCCACCACCGGGCAGCCGCAAGCCAGGGCCTCGACCAGCACATTGGGGTAGCCCTCGGACCAACTGGGCAGCACCACGAGTTCCGCGTTGCTCATCCATTCAGCGACCTGCTGAGGCAGCAATCCCCCGGTGAGGATGACTTTGTCGCCCATGCCGCGCTGTTGAGCCGTGGCCTGGAGTTCGTCCCGCAGTGCGCCTTCGCCAATCAGGGTGAGCCGAACACCGGGGTCGCGTTGAGCCAGGCGTTCGAAGGCGTCGATCAACTCACGCAAGCCCTTGGCCTCGATCAGGCGGCCCACGTAGACCATCAGGCGGTGTTGATCATTCAAGCCGTGCTGTGCGCGCAAGGGACCGCGAGGCCTGGGATAGAACACCGTGGTGTTGAAGCCGTTGACAATGGTGTGGACTTTTTGCCCAGACACCTGGTAATGCTGGACGGTGAACCGGGTCATGGCATCACTGACGGTGATGACCGCGTCGGCTTCGCGCAGGGTGTTGCCTGTCATGCGTGCACTCAGGCCGGAGCGGACATGGATGTCGGTGCCCAGCGCTCCGATCACGATCGGACAATGGAGCTGTCGAGCCGCCTGGAGGGCGCCGGCCCCTTCGGGGTAGACCCAATAGCCGATGACGATGTCGGGCGCGAATGCGCGCAGCTTGGGCAGCAGGCTGCGCCCACAGGCCCAGCCATTGGTCAGGCGTGACAGCACTGGCAAGGCAGGGTAGGTGCCCGCCTGCACGTCGATGCCGGGCAAGGTGAAGTCGGG
The DNA here is from genome assembly GCF_030652515.1 of Aquabacterium sp. GTDB lineage: Bacteria > Pseudomonadota > Gammaproteobacteria > Burkholderiales > Burkholderiaceae_C > Aquabacterium. The sequence continues at coordinate 24,505 of NZ_JAUSAR010000116.1, forward strand.
CCCCACCGGTGGAGGCGCCGGGCTTCTGGGGCGCAGGCCTGGAATCGAGGGATATTGGGTCTGTTGCAAGAAGACCCGAACCGTGGCTTGTCGGGACAGTGCCTGTGCCGTTTCGTAGATGAAGCGCCCCCGGGTCTTGTCAACTGGCACAGGCAAGATCGGCGTGACCACCGCAATTCGTCTCATGTGTGTTTTCAGTGATTGAGCAGCCCGACGCAGGCGCCATTGCGTGCCAATTGTCTCAGCTTGTGGGGGCTTGGCGCGTTTTAAGCGCAGCTCGGCTCAATCAGCCGCGCAGGCGCAACAGCAAATCGTCGGTTTCCTGGCTGGCTTCGCGCTGGGCGTTTTCGTCGGTGAGGAAGGACAGTTCCTGCAGCGACAGGCTCAGGTTCACCAAGCCGTCGCGCAGGTTGAACAGGGCCGCCTGCATGTCGAGGAGCTTTTGCCTCATTTGCTCTGCGCGTTCTTCGTCATGCATCACCGTACTCCTGCCCCCGAGACCATCACAACTTCAAGCGGGCCACGGGGCGGCCTGCATGCTTGACGGTCTCACTTTACCCGCGGGTCTTGAGGCGGGCTAGTGCCTATTCGCGGGGGGAGGGGCGGTGGTGTCAGCGATTGCTCTCGTTGACGATCACCCATTGGCCATCGATCAGTTTCCAGGTCAGTGCCTTGAAGCTGCTGTCCTTGAAGTTTTGCGATGTGTAGTTCTGGGTGAAGCTGGTGACCACGGCGTCGCCTCGGGCTTCGGCCTTGACCTGATTCAGCTGGACCTCGATGGGGCCGGATTTGCTGAGCAGGCGGCGGCGTTCATTGATCCATTTGGCCGAGGTCGAGCGCGCGGGGGCGAAGTCCTTGGCGTAAAAACCCATGTAGCGGTCGATGTCCTTGGCGGCCCAGGCGCTGGCCCAGGCGCGAAGGCGTTCGGTCACCGTGGGGACGGCCGCGATGGCGGGTGACGATGCCGTGCTGGCCACCACGGGCGTCGCGCTGGCAACCGCCGGGCCGCTCAACTTCTTGGCGCGGTTGTTCAGTTCTTCGCGGTTGATGGTGGGCGCGTCAATGTTGATGGCCGGGCAGCGCTGGGCGGCGTCTTCGGCCGCTTGCCAGTTCTGACCACGCTCGTTGGCGGTGTCCGCGCTGGGGTTCAGGCCCAGGTTGGCCGTCAGCGAGTTCTTGGCCGCGTGGGTGCGAGCAAAAGCCAGTTGCAGGTCGGCTTCTGCATTCACATAGGCGCGCTTGGCGGTGTACAGCTCGTTTTCGGAGTTCAGCAAGTCGAGCAGACTGCGTTGGCCGATGTCGAATTGTTGGCGGTAGGCGTCGCGGGCCTTCTCAATGGCCAGCACATTGCGGTCCAGGGCGGTCAGCTGATCCTTCAGCTTTTGGATGTCGTTGTGGGCGATGGCGGCGGTCTGGCGCACGTCGCGGCAGGCCTTGTCGCGTTGGTCGGCGGCCTGGTTGACCAGGTTGGCCAGCTGGCGGGCGCGGGCCTGGTCGGACCCACCGTTGTAGAGGTTCCAGGACATCAGGATCTCGGCGGAGGTGTCGCGCTTCTGGGTTTCGATGCCATCGAAGTTCTTGCCAACGCCGCTGCGCACGCGGGCTTCCACCTTGGGTTGGTAGTTGCTTTTCTGGCCCGAGGCCTGGGCTTTGGCGGCGCGCAGGTTTTCAACGGCGGCTTCCACCGTGGCGCTGCCGATCACGGCTTGGTTGGTGGTGTCTTCGCTGCTGCTTGAAATGCCTTTGTCCAGGCCTTGAACAGCCGCCTGGTTGCTGGCGGGGGCTTCACCCACGACGCGCAGGTAGCGGGCACTGACGTCGTGCAGGTTGGCGGCTTCGGTGGTGAGGTTGGAATCGGCCAGTGCCAGGCGGGCGTTGGCTTGCTCCGAGTCAACGCCTCGCCCCACGCCGGCTTTGACCTTGGACTGCAGTTGGTCTTGCACGTAGCGGTGCTGCACGTAGTTGTCCTGGGCCAGCTCCACCAGCCTGCGGTAGCGCTGCACGTCGATGTAGGCGCGGGAGGCTTCCAGGGCGGCCTCTTCGGTGGCGGACAGGAATTCGAAATAGCGGGTGAGCTTGGCATGCCCCAGGCGTTCGACTTCACGCCGTGTTTGCAAACCGTCCCACAGCACCTGGTTGGCACTCAATGCCACGCCATTGCGGTTGAGGCTTTGAGATTCAGGGGTGCGGTTGGTGATGCGGTCACTGTCGCGGCCCACGCTGGCCGACAGGTCCACCCGGGGCAGGTAGCCGCCTCGGGCAACGCTGATCTCGTCGGTGGCGGCGCGCAGGGCGTTCAAGCGCGCGGTGACTTCAGGGTTGCTGTCGATGGCTTTCTGGGCCGCAGCGCTCAGGCCTGTGTTGGGCGCGGTCTGGGCCTGTGCGGCGAGCGCGAAGGCGGCCAAAGCAATGGCGGTCATGCCATGTTGGAAAGTCGCTTTTTTCAAATCTGACCTCGTTCCTGGGGTTGTGGCCGCAAAAGCCTTGGGCAAAGCACGCTCATTTTGTCATCAATCGTTACATGAGCATTCACCCATTTCGGTGATTTCGCGCCAGAAGTGGCCTCGGAGCGGGACGGGCATCAAGTTTGGGCGGGGGCTGTCGATTCAGTGAGGTGACTGTTGGCGACCTTGACCCTTGACTGAGCCCCCATTGGAATGAGCCTGGCCCGTGCCGCATTGACATTGCCCTTGAAGGGAGGCTGGCCGGGGCGGGGTGTTGCAAGCACGTTCGGGGCCTGGCTGGTGCGCTGGATGGTGGTGGGCAGCTTGCTGATCGGGCCCGTTGGCAGTGCTTTTGAGTCTCAAAAGATCATGTCGGCGGCGCAACGGATGGGGCCGAGCACGGCCAATCAGGCCCAGGCCCTGATCCAGGAGGTCGCCGAGGCCGCCTCCAGCGACGAAGCCAGTCGCCTCAAGCGCATCAATTCATTTTTCAACCGCCGCGTGGAATACCGTGATGACCGTGACGTCTGGGGGCAGGTTGACTACTGGGCCACGCCGCTGGAAATGCTGAACAAGGGCGCTGGCGATTGCGAGGACTATGCCATTGGCAAGTATTTGTCCCTGATCGCGGCGGGCGTGCCTGCGGCGAAGATGAGGCTGGTTTATGTGCGGGCCGAGCTGGGTGGTGCGATCCTGGCGCACATGGTGCTGGCTTACTATCCTGAGCCCCTGGCCGAGCCTTTGATCCTGGATAACCTGATCACGGACATCCGGCCCGCGTCCAGGAGGCCGGATTTGGCGCCTGTTTTCAGCTTCAATGCCGAAGGTTTGTGGCAAGGTGTGGGCAGTACCACGGCTGGGGATCCGGTGGCACGTCTTTCGCGCTGGCGAGAGGTGTTGACCAAGACACGGGCGGAGGGTTGGTGGTGATGTGGATGACAAGGGACACTGCATGTCGCTGATTCGTCAGATCTGGCTGCTGTTGGTGGTGACGCTGCTGATGGCTTTTCTGGGCAGCTTCGCGGTCTGGATGGTTTCGTCGCGGAACTATCTGGAGACGCAGTTGCGCCTGAAAAACGCGGACAACGCCCAGTCCTTGGCCTTGGGGCTGTCGCAGCAAAAGGGCGATCTGGCCTTGATGGACCTGGTGGTGGCGGCCCAGTTCGACACCGGCTTCTACAAGCGCATCTCGCTGCGGGATCCGCGCGGGCAGGTGGTGTCCAACCACGAGGCCGACCAAAAGCGCACCGATTCACACGCGCCGACCTGGTTCGTGAACATGCTGTCGATCGATTCCACGCCAGGTGTGGCGCAGGTGTCCGATGGCTGGCGCGCCTTGGGCTCGGTGGAGGTGGTCAGCCATTCGTCGTTTGCCGATGACCAGTTGTGGCAAGGCAGCATCACCACGGCGATGTGGTTGGCGGCGTTGGGGGCCTTGGCGGGCCTGGGTGCCAGCTTCGGGGTGCGCGCCATTCGCCGGCCGCTGGATGCCACCGTCGGGCAGGCCCAGGCCTTGATGGAGCGGCGTTTCATCACGGTCGAGGAGCCCCGGGTACCCGAGTTGGCGCGTTTGAGCCAGGCCATGAACGCGGTGGTCGAGCGGCTCAAGTCTCAGTTTGACGACCAGGCTTTTCAGGTGGAGCAGTTGCGCAAGCAGGCGCATTGCGACCCATTGACTGGCCTGTCCAACCGGACGCACTTTGTGGCTCAGCTGGGTGCTGCCTTGAACAACGATGAGGGTTCGGGCCGCGGTTTGCTGTGCATGATCCGCGTGGTGGACCTGGCCATGGTCAACCGGGTGATGGGGCACCGGCAGACCGATGTGTTGCTGCAGAAGCTGGCGGCGGTGCTGAATGAGGTGTCGGTGGGCGTGGTGGGCATGGCCATCGGGCGCCTGAATGGCGGCGATTTCGCGGTGTGCCTGACGCACGACGACGTGCCTTTGCCCCAGCCTGAGCATTACGCCGACGCCATCAAACGTGCTTTTGCCGAGCTGGGCACGAGTGCCAGTGTGGTGGTGGGTGCCACACACTGGGAGCGTGGTGTGGCCATGCAGCAGGTGTTGGCCGCAGCCGATTCGGCCCTGGCTCGTGCTGAGAGCCGTGGCGGCTTCGCGGTGGAGTTGTCGCAGTTGAGTCCGGCGTCTGAATCGGCCATGGGCGAGGATGAGTGGCGCCGCCGCATGAGTTCTGCCTTACTCGAAGACCGTTTACTGTTGGTGCGCTTCCCCTTGCTGGACCGTGAGTCAAAGCTGGTGCATCACGAGTCGCCGATGCGCATGCAGTTGGAGCCGGGTGGGCCGTTCGAATCCGCAGCGCATTGGTTGCCCATGGCTTTGCGTTGCAACCTGATTTCGCAGATTGACGAAGCCGCGGTGGCCCTGGCCTTGTCGCAGATCGCGTCTGACCAGCAGCCGCGCGGGGTCAACTTGTCGCCCGCGTCTTTGCTGGACAGTGGTTTCGTGCCGCGTCTGCGTGCGCGTCTGGCCGAAGCGCCCGACGAGGCTCAGTTTTTGTGGCTTGAGGTCTCGGAAGTGGCGGCGGTCGAGCGTTTTGAACTGGTGCGAGAGCTGTGCAAGCAGTTGCGTCCGCTGGGCGCCCGCATTGGACTGGAGCACGCCGGTGAGCGCCTGACGCGCATCGAGTTCCTGTTCGAGGCGGGCCTGGACTACGTCAAGCTGGACGCCTCGGTGGTGCAGGGTGTGGCGCAGGACCTGGCGCGTGCGGCCTTTGTGGCGGCCACGGCGTCCATGCTGCATGGCCTGGGTTTGCAGGTTTACGCGGAAGGCGTGACCGAGCTTGAAGACATTCCCGCCTTGATCAATTGCGGCATCGATGGGGTGACCGGGCCGGCCGTCAAGGAATGAGGCGGCGGGTTCTTCTTCAGCGCTCTCGCAGCGCGTAGGCCTGCGCTTTGAGCACGGGCTTGAGCAGGTAGGACAGCACCGTTTTCTTGCCGGTGAGGATGTCCACCTCGGCCGTCATGCCTGGGATGATGGGCATCTTGGCGCTGAAGTTGGCAGCCTTGGTGCGCACGCGCACGACGTAATAGGTGTTGACGCCGCGCTCGTCGGTGATGGTGTCGGGGCTGATGTTTTCCACGATGGCGTCCATGCCGCCGTAGATGGAAAAGTCGTACGCCGTGAGCTTGACGGTGGCGGCCTGACCGGGGTGGATGAAGGCGATGTCGCGCGGTTGCACGCGGGCTTCCAGCACCAGGGCATCGTCCAGCGGCACGATTTCCAGGATGTCTTTGCCAGGCTGCACCACGCCGCCCACGGTGTTGGCCAGCAGGCGCTGGATGCGACCGCGAACCGGCGACTTCACCTGGGCTTTGTCGACCTTGTCGGCCAAGGCCACAGCGCCTTCGTTCAGGGCGTTGAGCTTGCCCAGCACGTCCGACAAATCCTTGCGGACCTCGTTGCGGAAGGTGAGTTCGGTTTCCTGGATCTTGCGTTGCGCTTCATTGATGGCGGCCATCACGCGGCCGCTTTGCGCGCCAGCTTGCTCCATGTCGCCCCTGGCCTTGCTGACGTCACGCTCCAGCCTCAGCACTTCCACTTCAGAAACTGCACCGGTGGCCAGCAAGGGGCGGGTCTTGGCCAGCTCCTGTTGCGACAGATCCAGGGTGCGCACAGCGGATTCGCGGCGTGAGCGCATTTCGCTCAACTCTTGCTGCCGCTGTGCCAGTTGTTGTTGGTTGATGCCGATCATGGAGGCCAGTTCAGCGCGCTTGGCATCGTAGAGCTGGCGTTCCTCGTCGACGATGCGCAGTTCGTCGGCGTTGTCGGTGGTGGGCGTGGGCGGCGCAAAGGCCCCGCCTTCGGCCAGTGCTTTCAAGCGGGCGAGCTTGGTGCGCAGTGCAAAGGCGTTGGCGTTGCTTTCGCGCATGCCGGAGGTGGCCCGGGTTTCGTCAATCTTCAGCAGCAACTGGCCTTGCTCGACCACCTGGCCTTCCTTGACCAGGATCTCCGACACCACACCGCCGTCGTAAGACTGGATGACCTGCAGTTGCCGCGAGGGGATGACCTTGGCCTCGCCCTTGGTGACTTCATCGATCTCGGCGACGGCGGCCCAGACGATCAGACCCAGCACCACGAACATGGCTGAGCGCACCAGGGTCTGGGCGCGGTAGGTGCCGTGGGTGGACATGACCGCATCGGCGTCCAGCTCGAAGCTGCGCATGCCGGCGGCCTGGGCGGATTCGGCGGTGACGCGCGGCCCGGCGATGTGGTCCAGCAACCAATCGGTGGCGGGCGCGGTGAAGCGCCGGATCGACTCCAGCACGGCGATCATCACTTGGCCCAGTTTCATGAGTGTCTTCATGGTCGCTGCCTTGGTGCTGCTTCAGACAGCGCGGGCGATGCGCCCGGACGCCAGTGCCTGCAGGATCTGCTCGCGCGGACCATCGGCCATGACCTTGCCCTGGTCGACCACGATGACGCGGTCGACGAAAGACAGCATGGAGGTGCGGTGCGTGACCAGCACCACGGTCTTGCCGGCCGAAAACTCTTTCATGCGCTGGGTGACGAAGGCCTCGGTGGAGAAGTCCATGGCGCTGGTGGGTTCGTCCAGCAGCAGGATGGGTGCGTTGTGCAGCACCGCGCGGGCGATGCCCACGCCTTGCCGTTGTCCGCCCGACAGCAACTCGCCACGCTCGCCCACGGGCATGTCAAAGCCTTGCGGATGGCGGTGGATCATGTCGCTGATGCCGGCCAGCTCGGAGGCTGCCACGATGGCGTCGTCTTGCGCATGGGGCATGCCAAAGATGATGTTTTCGCGCAGCGTGCCGAAGAACAAGGTGACGTCTTGCGAGACATAGCCCAAGTTGCGGCGCACGTCGGCGGGGTCGAGCTGGCGCATGTCGATGCCGTCCAGCAGCACCGCGCCCTGGGCAGGCTGGTACAGGCCCAGGATCAGTTTTTGCAGCGTGGTCTTGCCGGAACCCACCTTGCCGATCAGGGCGACCTTTTCACCCGGCTTGATCTTGAAGCTGATGTTGTCCAGCGCGGAATCCTGGCGGCCGGGGTAGGCGAACGACACATGGCGAAATTCGATCTCGCCCTTGATCTCGCGGCGTTCCACGAAGTTGGTGCCCAGGGGGCGCTCCACCGGCTGGTCCATGATCTTGTTGAGCGACTCCATCGCGGTGACAGCGCCCTGGTACTGCATCAGCAGGCCCACGATCTGACCTGCGGGTGCCAGCGCGCGGCCCGCCAGCATGGTCGCGGCGATCAATCCGCCCATGGTCAGGCTCTTGTCGGTGATCAGGTACACGCCGATCAAAATGATGGCGACCGAGACCAGTTGTTGCAGGCTGGCCGTGGTGTACATGGCACTGGACGACAACCCGCGCATGCGCACGTTCAGCTTGGCGAGGTACTGGTTGGCGCGCTCCCAACGGGCCTGGATCAGGCCTTCGGCGCCTTGCGATTTGATGGTCTCGATGCCGGTCAGGCTTTCCACCAGCGTGGCATTGCGTTGGGCCGACGCCTGGTAGGTGCTTTGCGACAACTCGTGCAGGCGGTGCTGCAGCACATAGCCTGCCACCAGGATGAAGGTGAACACCAGCACCACCGGGATCACCAGCCACAGCGAGATCCAGCCAATGACGACCACGAACAGCAAGGCGAAGGGCAGGTCGACCAGGGCAGTGACGGTGCTGGAGGCGATGAAATCGCGCACTTGCTCGAAGCCACGCAGGTTGGCCGCGAAGGAGCCCACCGACTGCGGTCGATTCTCCAGTTTCATGCCCAGCACGCGCTCCATCAGCGTGGCCGAGATTTGCACATCGATGCGCGCGCTGGCCTCGTCCACAAAGTGGCTGCGCAACAGGCGCATGGCCAGGTCCGAGGCCTGCACCAGCATCACGCCGATGGCCAGCGCCCACAGGGTTTCGACAGCGTGGTTGGGCACCACCCGGTCATACACGTTCATCGAAAAAATGGGAAAGGCCAGGGCGAACAGGTTGATCAGCAGGGCGGCCGACAGCACGTCACGGTAGACAAAGCGCTGGGCCAGCACGGCGCCCCAGAACCAGTGGCCGGTTTTGGTGTCGCGCACTTCAGGCGTGCGCTCGTCGAATCTGAAATGGGGCCGGGCGAACAACACGATGCCGCTGTAACGCGCGGCCATCTCCTGCGCGGACAGCTCGATGCTGCCTTGCCCGGTCTCCGGCAGCAGCACCTTGGCCTTGCCCTGGGCATCCTGGCTGAGCAGCACGCAAGCCTGGTTGTCCTTGAGGACCAGGATCGCGGGCAGGGTCTTGTCGTCGATGTCTTTCAGGCTCAGGCGCTGCAGCTTGGCGGCCAGGCCAGCCCGTGCGGCAGCCCGTTCGCCCAGTGCCAAGGGCAGGGGGCCTTTGTCCATCGGCAGCCCGGCTGACAAGGAGGCGCGGGTGGCCGCATGGCCATGCAGCCGTGCCACTTCGATCAGGCAATCCAGCAGTGGGTCGGGGGCGATCAGATCCTCGCGCAGGCGAGCCGTGGCGTCAGCAGGCGATGTGCTGGATGGCGGCATGACCGCGGCAATGGGTTCCTGGGGCTTGTTCACTCAACGGATATCGGCACAGTGGACGCCAAATTGACCACTTACGCGGTCGGCGTAGTACTTTTCAAGCGTCATGCGGACAGTGCGGAAGGCCAGTTCGTTCCAGGGGATGTCCTTCTCGCTGAACAATTGGGCCTCGATGGTTTCCGGGCCCGGCGCGAAATCGGTGTCCAGCAGGCGTGCGCGGTAGAAAAAATGCACCTGGCCGGCCGTCAGCACATTGATCACGCAATACAGGCCTTGCATCTCGAAGTGGGCGCCGGCTTCTTCGTCGGTTTCGCGGGCAGCGCCTTCTTCGGTGCTTTCGCCCAACTCCATGAAGCCGGCGGGCAAGGTCCAGAAACCTTTGCGAGGCTCGATGTTGCGCCGACACAGTAGCACCTTGTCTTCCCAAATGGGAAGGGTACCCACCACGTTGAGCGGGTTCACATAGTGGACATGGTGGCAGGCGGGGCAGACCGCGCGCTCCCGGTTGTCGTCATCGGGCACGCGATATTCGACTCGGGTGCCACAGACTTGACAGTGCTCGATGCGGCGTGAAAAAAGCATGGGCCTCAGTGTAAGGGCATCAGGCTGGATCAGTCGGCGTGGCGGGTCAAGCGGTGGGCGTCCAGTTGCACGATCCAGGGGGCGAAAGACTCCATCACCCGCAGGGCCTGCCCGTGCTGCCAGAACACCGAGCTGCGTGCCCAGCGCGGATGTCTGCCCGGCCATGCCGCGCGCAGCCGCGATTCGGCCCGGCCATGTCGGGCCAGTTGCTGGATGCGCAGAGGTTCGCGGCAGACATGGCTGCGCTGGAACAGCAGCTCGGCCAGCGGTCGCGTGCCCAGGCCGGTCAGCGCTTTCCAGGTGCCTTGCAGTGCGCGGTGCGAGGTGGCGCTGCGTGCCCAGACCACGGGCACACCATCGAGCAGGAGCACCACTTCGCGGACGTGGCCACTGCGGCAGGCCAGGTCTTGGCGCTCTTGCGGCCAAAGGCGTTGGCTGCCCTGGCGCTGCACCCGAACCTCGACCACGCCATGCGCCCGCAACCGCGCGGTGAGCGAGCCCGTGGCGGTCAGCCAGGCGTGCAGCGATGCGCTGGAGGGGTGGGGATCGCGACGCCGACCATGGTGGCGGGCGCTGCGGTGGTTGGGCAAACTGGGGGCGGCGGAACGAGGTAGCATCGGGCCGCGATGATAGCCTCGACACCCCAACCTTGGCCTGCGGGCTGGATTTCCCCGCCGTTCGGGCCGGGCGTGCGCGCGCTCATGACGGCGCGCGAAAGCTTGAACATCGCCACCGCCAGCCAGCCACCCTGGGACGGGTTCAACCTGGGCAACCATGTGGGCGATGACCTGGCCGATGTGTTGAAGCACCGCGCCGAACTGGCAGCCGCTTTGCAAGCCCAACCCGTTTGGTTGCAGCAGGTGCACGGCCACCGCGTGGTGCGCTTGACCCAGGCGAACGCAGGCGCCTTGGCCGAGACACAAGCCGATGGCGTGTTCACCACCGAGCCCGGCCTGGTTTGCGCCATCATGGTGGCCGACTGCCTGCCCATCCTGCTGGTGGCGCCAGAGGGGCGCGGTGTGGCGGCGCTGCACGCGGGTTGGCGGGGCCTGGCTGGGGCCGGTGACTTGAATGGCCTGGGCATCGCCGACGCTGGGGTGGCCGCCCTGTGCGAGGCGACCTCATCTGATCCGGCCGACTTGCAGGTCTGGCTGGGCCCCTGCATAGGCCCGACAGCGTTCCAGGTGGGCGTTGATGTTCTGACAGGTTTCGGCGTTGATCCCACCCAAGACCATCATCGCTTCGTCCGGCAGTCACCGGACCGTTGGCTGGCAGACCTGGCAGGTTTGGCGGCAGACCGGCTTCAATCGGTGGGCCTCAAACGCATCGAAGGGGGCCAGTGGTGCACGGTGTCCGAGCCTTCACGCTTCTTTTCGTTCCGGCGTGACCGTGTCACTGGGCGGCAGGCCGCCTGCATCTGGCTCGACGGCGCGTGAGGCTTGTGCGTCTTCGGCGGCCTCTTTCGCGCGGCGGGCCTGTCGGCGCATCGGTGTGCCCAGCAGGTACATCACCAAGGCCAAGGGGCCGACGCCGTACAAGAAAAAGGTGACGATTGCCCCCAGCACGCTGCCGACGGGGCTGACGGCTTCGGCCACCGTCATCAACATCACCACGAACATCCAGGCTATCGCAACGATCCACATTTCAGGTCAGGGCCTTTGTCAAGCCATGGGCGGCCCGAAGTTTGCTTTGAGTGAGGCGAAAACACATCAAACCGAGGACAGATGTTGATCCACCGTAAAAAAACTGTGCTCAGAATACGGCAACATTGATGCACCCACCCGGGTGTTCGCAACCTCGCAGGTCCTGCCAAGGAGACATATGGCTGTCATTCAACGGTCTCGCTCAAAAAAATCGACGAATGCTTCCGCCGCGAACCCGCCGCCACCGCTTGAATCCACGCAGATTCTGACCGACAGCGTGGGCACCAGCCTGCAATCCATTGCTGGCTTGACTGTGCCTTGGGACCAGATGTCCCGCATCCAGCAAGAGTATGTCGATCAGGCGACGACCTTGTGGAACCAGGCGCTGGAGCAACCCGGACAACTCAAGCCCGACGATCGCCGCTTTGCCGCGCCCGAATGGAGCAGCACGCCGGCCAGCGCTTTCATGGCCTCGATGTATTTGCTCAACGCGCGCACCTTGCAGCGCCTGGCTGACAGCCTGAGCGGCGACGAAAAAGCCCGCGATCGTGTGCGCTTTGCCGTGCAGCAATGGGTGGACGCGGCCGCGCCCTCCAACTTCCTGGCGCTGAACCCCGAGGCGCAGAAAAAAGCCATCGAGTCCAAGGGCGAGAGCATCACCCAAGGCCTGCAGATGCTGCTGAGCGACATCCGCCAGGGGCACATGTCGCAGACCGACGAAAGCGTGTTCGAAGTGGGCCGCAACGTGGCCACCTCTGAAGGCTCGGTCGTGTTCGAGAACGAATACCTGCAGTTGATCGAGTACAAGCCGCTGACCGACAAGGTCCACGCCTTGCCCTTGTTGATCGTGCCGCCGTGCATCAACAAGTTCTACATCCTGGACCTGCAGCCCGACAATTCGCTGGTGCGGTTTGCCGTCTCGCAGGGCCACCGCGTGTTCGTGGTCAGTTGGGTCAATGCCGATGAAGACCTGGCCCAGTCCACCTGGGACGACTACATCGAAAAAGGCACGATCGAGGCCATCAACGTGGTCCGAGAGATCACGGGCGCAGAAAAGATCAACACGCTGGGTTTTTGCGTGGGCGGCACCTTGCTGGCCACGGCCCTGGCGGTGATGGACGCGCGTGGCGACAAGCCCGCGGCCAGCATGACCTTGCTGACCACCTTCCTGGACTTCATCAACACCGGCACCCTGGATTTGTTCGTGGACGAGGCGATGGTGCAGATGCGCGAAACCAGCATTGGCGAACGCAGCCCGCAAGGCGGGGGCCTGATGCGCGGCGGCGAATTGGCCGCCACGTTCTCGTTCCTCCGCGCCAACGACCTGGTCTGGAACTACGTGGTGGGCAATTACCTCAAGGGTGAAAAGCCGCCGGCTTTCGACCTGCTGTACTGGAACGGCGACAGCACCAACCTGCCCGGCCCCATGTATTGCTGGTACCTGCGCAACACCTACCTGGAAAACAAGCTGGCCCAGCCCAATGCCGTGACGGTGTGCGGCCAGCCTGTGGATTTGCGCCGTCTGGACATGCCCACTTTTGTGTACGGTTCGCGTGAAGACCACATCGTCCCGTGGGACAGTGCTTACGCCTCCACCCAGTTGACGCAAGGGCCCATCACCTTCGTGCTGGGCGCCTCAGGTCACATCGCGGGGGTCATCAATCCGCCGCAGAAAAACAAGCGCAGCTACTGGACCAGCGGCAAGCCAGGCACATTCCCGCCCACCGCCAAAGAATGGATGGCCACGGCGCAAGAGCATCCCGGCAGTTGGTGGACCACCTGGGCCGAATGGCTGGGCAAGCACGCGGGCAAGCAGATTGCGGCACCCAAGCAGTTGGGCAGCAAAAAACATCGGCCGATCGAACCGGCCCCGGGCCGTTACGTCTTGCGCAAGGCGTGAACCGCGCTCATCATTCTTCATCGCTGATTGACCTTCTGGAATAAAAAGGAACCTGTCATGACTGACATCGTGATCGTGGCTGCTTCTCGCACCGCCGTGGGCAAGTTTGGCGGCACCTTGGCCAAAACCCCTGCCTCCGAACTGGGGGCCGTGGTGATCCAGGATTTGCTCAAACGCACCAAGTTGGCGGGTGACCAGATCAGCGAAGTGATCCTGGGCCAGGTGCTGGCGGCCGGTTGTGGCCAGAACCCGGCCCGCCAGGCCGTGATCAAGGCAGGTTTGCCGCAGGGCGTGCCTGCCTTCACCATCAACAAGGTGTGTGGCTCGGGCCTGAAGGCCGTGATGCTGGCCGCTCAGTCCATCCGCGACGGAGACTCCGAGATCGTGATCGCGGGTGGCCAGGAGAGCATGAGCCTGGCCCCGCACGTCTTGCCCGGTTCGCGCGAAGGCCAGCGCATGGGCGACTGGAAACTGATCGACACCATGATCACCGATGGCCTGTGGGACGTCTACAACCAGTACCACATGGGGATCACCGCCGAGAACGTGGCCAAGAAGTACGAGATCAGCCGTGAGCAGCAGGATACGCTGGCGCTGGCTTCGCAACAGAAGGCTGCGGCTGCGGTTGATTCCGGTCGATTCAAGGACGAGATCGCCCCGGTGCTGATTGCCCAACGCAAGGGTGACCCGTTGGTGTTTGACACCGATGAGTTCGTCAACCGCAAATCTACCGCCGAGGTGCTGGCAGGCTTGCGCCCTGCCTTCGACAAGGCGGGTACCGTGACGGCTGGCAATGCCTCGGGCTTGAACGATGGCGCGGCGGCCGTGATGGTCATGAGCGCCAAGAAAGCCCAGCAGCTGGGCTTGACGCCCCTGGCACGCATCGCCTCTTATGCCAGCGCTGCGCTGGATCCGGCCTACATGGGCATGGGGCCCGTGCCCGCATCACGCCGTGCGCTGGAACGCGCCGGCTGGAAGGCGGCCGACCTGGACCTGCTTGAAATCAACGAAGCCTTTGCTGCGCAGGCTTGCGCCGTGCACAAGGAAATGGGCTGGGACACCAGCAAGGTCAATGTCAACGGTGGCGCCATCGCCATCGGCCACCCCATCGGAGCTTCGGGCTGCCGCGTGCTGGTCACGCTGCTGCACGAAATGCAAAAACGCGATGCCCACAAAGGCATTGCTTCACTGTGCATCGGCGGCGGCATGGGCGTGGCCCTGACGGTCGAACGCTGATCGCCCGATTTGTTCTTTATTCCTTTCTCTCTCGCAACGATTAGATTTTTTCCCCAAAAGAGGAGCATTCCATGAGTCAAAAAGTGGCCTACGTGACCGGCGGTATGGGCGGCATCGGCACCTCGATCTGCCAGCGTCTGCACAAAGACGGTTTCAAGGTGATCGCAGGCTGCGGGCCCAGTCGTGACTTCAAGAAGTGGCTGGATGAGCAAAAGGCGCTGGGCTACAACTTCTACGCTTCAGTGGGCAATGTGGCCGATTGGGATTCCACCGTGGAAGCCTTCAAGAAAACGCGCGCCGAGCATGGCCCGGTTGATGTGCTGGTCAACAACGCCGGCATCACGCGTGACGGCATGTTCCGCAAAATGACCAAGGCCGATTGGGATGCGGTGATGGACACCAACCTGAACAGCCTGTTCAACGTGACCAAGCAGGTCATTGATGACATGGTGGACCGGGGTTGGGGCCGCGTGGTCAACATCAGCTCGGTCAATGGCGAGAAGGGCCAGTTTGGCCAAACCAACTACTCGGCCGCCAAGGCTGGCATGCATGGCTTCACCATGGCCCTGGCCCAGGAAGTGGCCAACAAGGGTGTGACGGTGAACACCGTGTCCCCAGGCTACATTGGCACCGACATGGTGCGCGCGATTCGCCAGGACGTGCTGGACAAGATCGTGGCCACGATTCCGGTGAAGCGCCTGGGCACGCCTGAAGACATCGCCTCGATGGTGTCGTGGGTGTCCAGCGACGAGTCGGGCTTTGCCACGGGTGCGGATTTCTCGATCAACGGTGGTCTGCACATGGGCTGAGTCTGTGCCCTTGGCATTGGCGTTGGCTTGACCAAAAAGCCCCGCAGGTCTTTGGATCGCGGGGCTTTTTCTCGCCTGGACAGCCGTGGTGTTTCAGGCGGCTGCTTCTTGCTCCAGCACCAGGCGGTCGAGCGCGGCGCAAACATCGGCGAACCGGCCTGCGATGACGGTGCGGCGGGCATCGGCCGGGTCGCTGCTGATGCGCAATCGACGTGGGGTGATGACCCCAGGGCTCGTGAGCCGCTGCTCGGGCGCGAAGCTGGGCTCGGTGCGAGCGGCCACGGCACGCGCAGCGTTGGAAGAGCGAACAAAAAAAGCACGGGCAAAGTGATGAATCATGGAGAACTCCGGCAACAACGATTGAAGTTCGGCAGGATTCCAAAATGGCGTCAACGTGCGGGACTGCACGCTCAACAGAGGCGCAAATGCCCGCCACCCGCACGGTGACGTTGCCAACATGGCAAGTTAGATCACATCAAGAGCTGATTTCGGATCAGGCCCACGGCCAGCCCTTCGAGTTCGAACTCGGGGTGGTCGGGCGGCACGATGATGGGTTGGAAATCAGCGTTTTCGGGCAACAGCTCAATGCCTTTGGCCGTGCGCATGAAGCGCTTCACGGTGACTTCATCGCCCAGGCGCGCCACCACGATCTGGCCATTGCGGGCTTCTTTGGCGCGGGCCACAGCCAGCAGGTCGCCGTCGAGGATGCCGATGTCTTTCATGCTCATGCCGCGCACGCGCAAGAGGTAGTCGGGGCGCTTGGAGAACAGGCTGGGTTCAAGCGAATAACTTTGCTCAACGTGCTCTTGCGCGAGGATGGGGCTGCCGGCGGCCACCCGACCGATCAGCGGCAGCACCAGTTGCTCAAGACCCGGCAGGCTCAAATTGAACGGAGCGCCAGCAGAGCCGGATTTCTTGCGGGTTTCGTTCACGGTGCGCAGGGTGCCGGCCTTGAGCCGGATGCCACGTGATGTGCCGCCCAGCAACTCGATCACACCTTTGCGCGCCAGTGCTTGCAGGTGTTCTTCAGCGGCATTGGCCGAGCGAAAACCCAACTCGGTGGCGATTTCTGCGCGGGTGGGTGGTGCACCGGTGCGCGCGATGGCCCGCTGGATCAGCTCGAAGATCTCTTGCTGGCGGGGCGTGAGTTTGGGTTTATCGTTCATCTGGCTGTTTGGTTGCTTGTGTGATCTGCTAACCGCTGGATGGCTTGGTTGACTGTCATTCTATACAGGCCTGTTCGTTTGTCCAGTGTTTTTGATGAAAGTGCGTGACATGGATGTGAATTCGCCCTTGGTGGTGGTGCTGGGCACCGGTGGCACGATTGCAGGCACGGGGGCGGGACCTGACGATGTGAGCTACCGGGCTGCACAGCTGAGTGTTGAACAGTTGCTGCAGGCTGTGCCAGGTTTGGCAGGCTTGGCGCTGGAAACCCGGCAAGTCGCGCAGATCGACAGCAAGGACATGGACTGGTCGGTGTGGCAGGCCCTGGCCGATCAGCTTCAGGAAGTTCTGGCGCGCAATGACGTCGGAGCGGTGGTGATCACCCATGGCACCGATACCCTGGAAGAAACCGCTTACCTGTTGCACCGTTTGCTGGATGTCCACAAGCCCGTGGTCCTGACGGCGGCCATGCGCGCCGCGACCTCGGCTCAGGCGGATGGGCCTCGCAATCTGCGTGACGCGGTGCGGGTGGCTGAGCACGCGGCGGCTCAAGGGTGGGCTGGCGTCGTGGCGGTGATGGCAGGGGTGATCTGGCCCGGGCATGCCGTGCGCAAATCTCACACCTGGCACATCGATGATGCGTTTGACGGCGGTGGCGATGTGCCTTTGGGGCGCATCACCGACAGCGGCACCATCCTGGAGGGCATGCCCTGGCCGTCTCCAGGCCGCGGCGGGTGGTCCTGCCTGGAGCCTGGTGGGGTGCCCCCTCGTGTTGAGATCGTGACCAGCCATGCGGGTGCCGACGGGCGCCTGGTGGAAGCGCTTCTGACGCAAGGCCAGCAGCTTGGTCACGCCGTGGGTGGTTTGGTGGTGGCCAGCACCGGTCACGGCACCATCCACCAGGCATTGACGCGGGCTCTTGAGAAGGCCGAGCTGCAAGGCATCAGGGTCTGGCGAAGCAGCCGGGTCGCGCGGGGCGGGGTGCTGTCGCGTGAGGGCGATCATTGGCCCGCGGCGGGCACGCTGACGGCGGCCCAGGCCCGTGTGGCCTTGATGCTGGATTTGTTGGGTGTCCCGTGTGGCGGGATGAAGGACTGAACCCGTGCTGCGGTGTCCGACTAGCCAAGTGCTGCCTTCATCCCTGAGGCAAGCATTTGCCCCGAGACAGCCGTGACTTTAGAGCCAGGTCATGACAGGCTGATGACAGCCCAGGCCCGCGTGCGGATCAGGATTTGACGCGCAGCATGACGGCCTGGCCGCCGCCGGCCTTGAGCCCCTGCTCGACGCCGGGATTGGCTTCGCCCAGGGCGGGCCACCAGATCTGGACGCGGTGTTCGCCAGCCGGCAGGTCCAGGTTCAACTGACCATCGGTACCGCTCACACCAAAGTGAGGTGTGTCGACCACGTGGATGTAGCCCAGCATCTGGTCGTGGATGTTGCAGCCCAGCGTGGCCGTGCCGGCTTTGTCGAACACCACGGGTGCGGCCGGTGTGCCGGCGTAAAGCTTGATCTCGAACTTCTTGATGGGCGAGAAAGAGTAGACATGGTGGCGAACCGTGTCGAAATTGGGGAACAGCACGGGCGTGCCGGTTTGCACGACCAGCACGGTGGGCTGGAAGGCGCGGCCCTTCTGGGCCATGTTGGCGGTCGCGCTGGTGGTGGCCATGGCGCGCGTGCCTTTGATGTACACCGACACCGCTGCGTGCGCCACAGGCTGGCCCGCCTCATTGGTGACCAGGATGGCCTGCGGCGCGGCGTGGGTGCCCAGGCTGGCCGCACTGAGGGCGGTCAGGATCACGATTCGTGCTGCGGGTGACATCAGGACGGTGGCTCAGGAGTTCTTGACGATGTCGCGGCGCGTGGGCGCCAGGCGCTTGAGCAACTCGTTCTTGGCCCCGGTGGGCGCTTGGGCCCGGTTGATTTCATCACGCAGGACTTCCACCATCAGGTCGAATTCGGCGCCGGTGATGCCCAGGTCCGCGTGTGAATTGCGCATGGTTTCACCTTCGTAGACGCAGGGACCATCGGCCACCTTGCAGACGTAAGTGGCCACGCTCTCCTTGAGCGCTTTCATCTTGATGTTCGCAAAGGTGCGTTGGGTGCGCGGATCGGTAGAGACCCGGTCCAGCGTGCGGTCGGTGATCTGCGTGATGCTGGCGACACCGCCCAGTTGCTGGTACAGCGGAGCGCTGGTGCTGGGTTTCGTGGAGGATGCGCAGGCCATCAGGCTGGCCAGTGTCCAACTGATGGTCAGGCCCACCACCAGGGTGATGAGGTTGCGCTTGCGCTCGGGCGTGAGTTGAATGCGCAGGTCTGAAAGTTTCATGAATGCCACCTTTGTGATCCTTCTTTCGGCGTTTGCAACTCAATGTTGAGGCGTTCTGGTCGATACCGATCTGTCAAACAAAGGTGTTTTGGCCCGATTGGGCCGTGAAAAGGCAGTTCAGCATGCAGCGATTCCCGGCAAGTCAAACCCGAAAAAATGCGTGGCTCACCTTGGCGGTGGCGGCCGCGTGTGCGGTGTTGGTGCCCAATTCGGCTCGCGCGGGTGACCGGCTTCTGGCCACCTGGGGCGTTACTCAGGTGGAAGGCGCAGGCGGCGGCGGGCTCACGCCTTGGGCCACCATCGCAGGCAGTGGCAGCAGCAATCAGATCGGGGGCTCAGCCTTTGTCACGCACACCAGAACCAACGATGGCTATGAGCTGAAGGTGGCGGGCGCGGCAGTGGGCATCCACGACCGGGTGGAATTGAGCATGGCGCGCTGGAGCTTCAAGCTCAGCGATGTCGTGCCAGATAAATCCATCGAGATGAACTCGCTGGGTGTGAAGGTGAAAGTGATGGGCGATGCGGTGTACGACCAGGACAGCTGGCTCCCGCAGATCAGCGTGGGCGCGCAGTACAAGTCCAACGAGGACAAGGCACTGGTGAACTCGTTTGGCGCCGACAACAGCGACGTGGATGTGTATGCCTCGGCGACCAAGCTTTGGCTGGGCGCGGCGGGTGGCTACAACGTGTTGGCCAACCTGACGCTGCGCCTGACGCGTGCGAATCAGTTTGGGCTGGTGGGTTTCGGCGGCGCCGGCCATGACAAGCGCCAACTGATGGCCGAAGGCAGCGTGGGTGTGCTGCTGCGCGACGACCTGGTCGTGGGCACCGAGTACCGCCAAAAGCCCAACAACCTGGAAGACACGGCGGCCATCCTGAAAGAAGAAGCGGCCTGGGATGTGTTTGTGGCCTGGTTTCCCAGCCGGTACGTCAGCCTGACGGCCGCATGGTTGAACCTGGGCAATGTGGTCAGCAAGCCGGACCAGCAGGGCCTGTACCTGTCCGGACAAGTGACCTTTTAAGCAGGCGCCCGAGCAGCCAGTTTTTCTCCTTTACATTCGGTTCACAAGCGGTACACCGTTTGTAAACCTGAGTGGGCGAGACTGGGCTTCATGAAAAAAATCAAATCCACCTGGTTCACGCCGACGCGCGTGGTGCTGGGGGCCCTGGTGGTGGCGGCTGCCGCCTGGGGCGTCAAAAAAGTCTTCTTCACCGCGCCGGCCAAGCCGGATGTGATCACCGCCAGCGCGACTGTGGGTGACATGGAAGACACCGTGTTGGCCAGCGGCACCATCAAGTCCTTCAAGGACGTGAGCGTGGGCGCACAGGTGTCGGGGCAGATCAAGAAGCTGCACGTGGCTTTGGGCAACAAGGTGACCAAAGGCCAGTTGGTGGCCGAGATCGACTCGACCACTCAGCAAAACGCCTATCAAAACGCGCAGGCCCAGATCGCCTTGCTGCAAGCTCAATTGCTGGCCAAGCAGGCCACCTTGACGCAGGCTGAACTGTCGTTCAAGCGCAAGAAAAGCCTGCTGGCCCAGGATGCCGGATCGGCGGTTGATTTCGAAGACGCACAAGCCGCGCTGGCCACGGCCAAGGCCGACATCTCCGTGTTCAACGCCCAGATCCAGCAGGCCAAGACCTCGCTGGACACTGCGCGCGTCAACCTGGGTTACACGCGCATCACGGCGCCCATCGAGGGTGTGGTCGTGGCCGTGCTGGCCGAAGAGGGCCGCACGGTGAATGCCAACCAGTCGGCCCCTACCATCATCAAGCTGTCCAAGCTGGACACGGTGCAGATCAAGGCGCAGATATCAGAAGCCGACGTGGTGCGGGTCAAGCCGGGGCTGCCGGTGTACTTCACCATCCTGGGCGAGCCGAACAAGCGTTATGAGGCGCAGCTCAAGTCCATCGAGCCGGTGCCAGATTCATCGCAGACCGATACCACCAGCTCAACGAGCAGCACCTCCACCACGGCCACCGCCATCTATTACAACGGCCTGTTTGAGGTGCCCAACCCCGATGGCAAGCTGCGCGTGGCCATGACGGCCCAGGTCTTCATCGTGCTGGCCAAGGCCAAGGATGCCTTGCTGATCCCCGCCACGGCCTTGTCCGACAAGGCCGTGAAAGGCGAGTACACCGTGCGCGTGCTGGAAGGTGAAGAGGGTGAGCAAAAGGTGGTGCCGCGCAAGGTGAAGGTGGGCCTGAACAACCGCGTGCAGGCCCAGGTGCTGTCGGGCCTGAAGGCGGGTGAGAAGGTGGTGGTGGGTGAGGCTGGCCCGGCAGGCAGTGGCGGTGGCGGCGGTGGTCGTCGCGGCGGGATATTCTGAGCACGAAGGGCCTGACATGACACAAGCCCTGTTGGAGGTGAAAGACCTCTGGCGCGAGTTCCCGTCCGGTGAAGGCAAGGTGGCCGTCCTGAAGGGGCTGAACCTGTCGATCCGCGCGGGCGAGATGGTGGCCATCATGGGCGCCTCGGGCTCGGGCAAATCCACCTTGATGAACATCCTGGGCTGCCTGGACAGGCCCAGCCGTGGTTCCTACTTTGTGGCAGGCCATGAGACCAGCGAGCTGGCGCCCGATGGTCTCGCACGCTTGCGCCGCGCGTACTACGGCTTCATCTTCCCGCGCCACCACCTGCTGGGTGATCTGACCGCACTGGGCAACACCGAGATCCCCGCCATTTACGCAGGCCATGGCGCCGAAGAGCGCCACCAGCGTGCGCAGGCCTTGCTCACCCGATTGGGCCTGGGCGAACGCACCATGCACCGCCCCGGCCAGTTGTCCGGCGGCCAGCAACAACGCGTGAGCATCGCGCGGGCACTGATGAATGGCGGCGACGTCATCCTGGCCGACGAGCCCACGGGCGCGCTGGACAGCGTCAGCGGCGCCGAGGTGATGAACATCCTGCGCGAGTTGCATGCCGAGGGCCACACGGTCATCATCGTCACGCACGACCCCAAGGTGGCGGACCATGCGCAACGCATCATCGAGATCGCCGATGGCGAGATCGTGTCCGACCGCCTCAAGGACGGCGATGCCGTGACCACGGCCATCCTGAGCAACAACGCACCCGACAGTCCGCCTGCATGGCGCGCGCACTGGGACCGCTTCACCGAGGCCTTCACCATGGCCTTGCGCGCCATGGCCGGCCACCGCCTGCGCACCTTGCTGACCATGCTGGGCATCATCATCGGCATTGCCTCGGTGGTGTCGATGGTGGCGCTGGGGCAGGGCACGCGGGAGCGCGTGCTGAAGGACATCAGCGCGATGGGCACCAACACCATCGACATCTTCCCCGGCAAGAACTTTGGCGACCGGCAGGCGGGGCGCATCCGCACCCTGGTGCCCAGCGATGCCGATGCCTTGGCGCAGTTGAGCTATGTGGACAGCGTGACACCGAGCGTCAGCACCAGCGTGACCCTGCGGCGCGGCAATGTGGAGGCCACGGCCAGCATCACGGGTGTGGGCGACCAGTTCTTCCGCGTCAAGGGCTACACCTTGGCGAAGGGGCAGACCTTTGATGTCGACAGCATCCGCCGCCAAACCCAGGAGGCGGTGATTGACCCGACCACCGCCAAGACCATGTTCGGCCCCAATGAAGACCCGGTGGGCCAGGTGATCTTTCTGGGCAATGTGCCGGTGCGCGTGGTGGGCGTGACCGCCCCTCAGGAAAGCGCCTTCATGGCCAGCGACAGCCTGAACGTGTGGGTGCCCTACACCACGGCCCTGCGCCGCTTGCTGGGGCAATCCAACCTGCGCAGCATCACGGTGCGGGTCAGCGACACCGTGTCTTCATCGGCGGCCGAACAAGGCATCATCAAGCTGATCAAGCAGCGCCATGGCACCGAGGATTTCTTCGTGCGCAACAGCGACAGCATCCGCCAGACGGTCGAGACCACCACGGCCACCTTGACCTTGCTGATCTCGTCGATCGCGGTGATTTCGTTGATCGTGGGCGGCATTGGCGTGATGAACATCATGCTGGTGTCGGTGACCGAGCGCACGCAAGAGATCGGTGTGCGCATGGCCGTGGGCGCGCGCCAGAGCGACATCCTGCGGCAGTTCCTGATCGAAGCCGTGCTGGTCTGCCTGATTGGCGGCCTGTTGGGCATTGCCCTGGCGCTGGCCATCGGGGTCATTTTCGACACGGTGAGTGGTGGCAGTTTCAAGCTGGTGTATTCGGCGTCCACCATCGTGCTGGCCTTCGCGGTGTCGTCCTTGATCGGGGTGCTGTTCGGCTTCTTGCCAGCGCGCAACGCGGCGCGGCTGGACCCGGTTGATGCGCTGTCGCGCTGATGGTGAAACGGATGGAACCCTTGTTCATGACTGATCGTTTGTTTCTTCAACGCAGGGCCTCAGGCCAGCGCCTGGTGATGCTGGCCGTGGCCGCGATGCTGGCAGCTTGCGCCAGCCCCAGTGTTTACCGCTCGCCCGAGGTGACCGTGCCTGCGCAATGGCAGCAACAGCCTGCAGCGTCGGCGCCCAGCCCTGAGGCCCAGCCCGTGGCGGCCAACCGTTGGTGGGCGCGCTTTGGCGACCCCCAGCTCACGCAGTTGGTGGACGAAGCCCTTCAGCGCAACAACAACCTGGCCGTGGCCGCCATCAAGGTGCGCCGTGCCCAGTTGCAGGCGGGCTTGGCCGCCAGTGCGCAATTGCCCTCCGTCAACGTGGGCGCCAACACCTCGGCCAGCCGGTTGCTGGACGGTGGGCCGACCACCCGCACCAACAGCTTGAGCGCCGGGGTGAGTTGGGAGGCCGATTTGTGGGGGCGCCTGGCCGCGTTGCGCAACACCGCCGAATGGGAAGCGCAGGCCACCGACCAGGACCGGGCCGCGGCAGCCCTGTCCCTGGTGGGCACGACCGCGTCCTTGTACTGGCAAGTGGCTTATCTGAACCAACGCATCGAATCCAGCCAGCAAAGCATTGACTATGCCCGCAAGACTTTGGAGCTGGTGAAGGCACAGCATGAGGCTGGCAGCGTGACTGGCCTGGAAGAGGCGCAGGCCGTGCAGACTCTGGCCAGCCAGGAAGCCAGTCAGACGCAACTGCAGCAGCAGCGGGTGGAAGCCCGCAACGCCTTGTCCATCTTGTTCGATGGGCCACCCAGCCAAATCCTCGCCGAAGCCCAGCGACTGCCCGACGCTGCCTTGCCGGTGGTGGAGGCCGGTTTGCCCGCCTCGGTGCTGGCGCGCCGACCTGACCTGCGCGCGGCCGAGTTGCGCCTGCGCGGCAGCCTGGCCACAGTTGATGCCACGCGCACCAGTTATTACCCCACCTTGAGCCTGACGGGCAGCCTGGGCGGCACCAGCAATGTCTTGTCCAATGTGCTGAGCAACCCCGTGGCCACGCTGGGTGCGGGCCTGGCGCTGCCTTTCATCCAGTGGCGGGACATGCAGCGCAATGTGGCGGTGTCGAAAGCCGATCACGAGCAAGCCGTGTTGGGCTACAGGCAGACCTGGTACCAGGCCTTGACCGATGTGGAGAACGCGCTGTCGGCGCGCACGCAATACGAAGTGCAGGCGCAGCAATTGCAACGCTCATTGGCCGCGGCCTTGCAATCAGAGCGCTTGAGCGAGATCCAGTACCGCGCTGGCGCCGTGCCTTTGAAGACCTGGCTGGACGCGCAGGAAACCCGGCGCGTGGCCACCAACAACCTGGCGCAAAACCGCTTGGATCGCCTGACCAACCTGGTGACCCTGTACCAGGCCCTGGGCGGCTAGCGCCGGTCAGCGGTCCACGTCGTAAAAGAAGTGGTCTGCGGCCGCGCGATCGCCTGCAAAGATGCGGCGGACCAGGTCAGGGTTCTTGAACAGGTACCAATCGCCAAACATGTCGAACTTGCGGCACGAGGTGGTGATGCCATGGCGCCAGATCGTGCCGTACTTTTGACCACGCTGACGACCCAGGGCTTGAAGGCGCAAGGCGAAGTCCACGTCTTCGACGCTGACCAGTTGTTCGTTGAAACCCTTGAGTTCGTCAAAGGCGTCTCGCCTGAACCAGAACATGCCGTATGACAGGCGGTTTCTGATCACATAGGGCAGCACCGACAAGGCACTGAAGAAGATGCCGGTGGACATGCGTTCGGGGTGAATCATGGAACCGCCGCCCACGTAGCGGGGGTCATGCACCCGGGCCATCACAGCCGCCACGGTGCTCTGTGACATCCAGCTGTCGGCATCGATGGTGGCAATGGCGGGTGCCGTGCTGGCGCGGATGGCCGCGTTGCGCACGGCCGAGATGCACTTTTTGTCTTCGGCCACGCAACGTGCGCCCAAAGACTCGGCGATGGACCGCGTTTGGTCAGTGCAGCGGTTCAGCGCCACCACCACCTCGACCGATTGGCCAGCTTTTTGGGCCGAATGGAAGACGGTTTCAACGCATCGGCCGATGAAGCGCTCTTCGTTGTGGGCAGGGATGGTGACCGCCAGGGCAGGGGGCTTGCTGCTCATGAGGTTTCGGGGTTCACCTCATTACCAGCAAATGCCCTGGTAGCGCCCCGCCTCGGACCGGCCACTGGTGATTCGCACGAAATCGACCACCATCTGATGAGGCTGTATTTTGCTCAAAATGTCTTTGAACTCAGCCGCATCATTGCCAATGAGAATGACTTCAGCATGGGCCAGGATGTCGTCGATGTTGTCCACCATCAGGCGAGAGATGTGCGGGATGTGGTTCAAAATATAATCACGGTTTGACCCGGTGATGCTGGCGATCGACACATTCTTGTCGTAAAGGCGCAAATCGTAGCCCTTGCCAATCAATGTCTCAATGACTTCGACCACGGGGCTTTCACGCAAATCATCGGTGCCTGCCTTGAAGCTGAAGCCCAGCACGCCAATCTTCCTTTTGCCATGCTCGGTCAGCATCTTGATGCCGCGCTGAACCTGCAAATGGTTTCCGGGCAAGATGGAGTTCAGAATGGGCGTGTCAACATCCAGGGTCTTGGCCTTGTAGGTGAGGGCACGGACATCCTTGGGCAGGCAAGATCCACCAAAGGCAAAGCCAGGCTTCAAATAATAAGAAGACAGGTTCAGCTTGTGATCGTGACAGAAAATGTCCATCACTTTGTGGCCGTCAATGTCGAGGGATTTGCAGATATTGCCAATTTCATTGGCAAAACCCACTTTCAAGGCATGCCAAACGTTGTCGGTGTACTTCACCATTTCCGCCGACGCCACATCGGTTCTGATCAGCGGCGCGTCCATGTTCACGTAGATTTCGGCCAAAATGGCGCCGCTTCGGCTGTCCGTTTCGCCAATCACGGTTTTGGGCGGTTGGTAGTAATCGTGAACGGCCGTGCCCTCGCGCAG
The DNA here is from genome assembly GCF_030652515.1 of Aquabacterium sp. Taxonomy (GTDB): domain Bacteria; phylum Pseudomonadota; class Gammaproteobacteria; order Burkholderiales; family Burkholderiaceae_C; genus Aquabacterium. Next base: position 50,437 of record NZ_JAUSAR010000116.1, read on the forward strand.
GAATTCGGGATTGTTGCAGACCCCGAAGTCAACACCTGCCGTTTTGCCAGAACTGGCTTCCAGGGTGGGAATCACGATGTCCTTCATCGTGCCGGGCAGCATGGTTGAGCGTGCCACGACGATGTGGAAGCTGTCTTTCTCGGCCATGGCGGCGCCGATTTCTTCGCAGACCCGGCGCACATAGGTCAGATCAAGGCTGCCGTTGAGCTGGCTGGGGGTACCCACGCAAATCAGCGAAATGTCCGAGTTGTTCACAGCCTCGGCCACATTGGTGGTGGCCGTGAGCCGCCCCTCGCGAACGCAGGTCGCAATGATGTCGCCAATGTCTTTCTCGACGATGGGGGAGACGCCTTCGTTGATCAACTTGACCTTGGTGGCATTGGAGTCCACGCCGATCACGCGATGGCCGTCATTGGCCAGGCAGCCCGCTGATACTGCACCGACATATCCAAGGCCGAAAATACTGATGTTCATTTTCAAATCACTCAAGGGTTGAAGGTGTTTAAAGTGGGTGGCGTGATGATGGCGCCATGGCCTGGGCACAAAGTTGATCGAATTGATCTACCGCAGTTCGCCAGGAGAATTTTTCACTCACCATGTGCTTCCCAGCATCGCCCATGGCGCGAGCCGTTGGTGGATTCTGAAGTAAAGCAAGCACGCGTTGCGAGAAAATGTTGGCATCGTCGGCGACATGGATGTTGACACCGTCTTGAACGGGCAAGCCTTCGGCGCCAATGGTGGATGAGACCACGGGGATTCCCATCGCCATCGCTTCAAAAATCTTGATGCGTGTGCCGCCCCCGACGCGCAGTGGAACCACTGACACGGTGGCTTTGCTCATGTAAGGCCGAACGTCGTCCACGGTCCCGGTGACCTGGATGCTGCTGTCCTGGGATGACAGCGCCTGGATGGCTGGGGTGGGGTTGCGACCAATGATGGTCAGTTTCACCCCCGGGCATTGTTTTTTGATGAGGGGGTAGGTATTTTTGGTGAATTCCAGGATGCCATCGATATTGGGCATCCAATCCATCGAACCCAGGAAGACAATGTGCTGGGGTTCCGGGGCGTATTCAATCTCCGAGAAAAATTCGGTGTTGACCCCGGTGGGAACATGGCCGAGCACATTGGTGAGCTTGAACTCATCCTGAAAACGGATGGCGTCGTCTTCGCTGACGGCAATGACCCCTTTGAATTTGGCGCATGTCTCCTGCTCGAAACGGTGGTATCGCTTCCACTGGATGCGCATGTAGGTTTTCAAAAGGATGTTCTTGGCAGATTCAAAATGCCTTTTCCATATCTGGCTTTCAACATTGTGTTGAAAAACGATGATTTTGGATGGGTCAATCCCGGAATTCAGGATGTTGGGGGTCATTGACAGGAAATCTGCGATGACGATGTCGTAATTGTTTTGCTGATCCAGGGCCGCCATGGCCTGGGTTGCTTGGTTGCTGACGTATTTGTCAATGACATAAGGATCTTTTGAAAGAAAAAGATTCTTGAGTGCACTGATTTTGAATTTGAAGCTGCTTTTGGGCTGGTCTTGCCATGGAATCCAGGTTTGCTTGCTGGAGTAAGTGGCTGCATGGTCCTTGGCCGCTTGCGGCATGCCCTGCGGAAACAGGGCCAGGTAAGTGATGTCGTGTCGGGTGTGCCACTCTTTGAGCATCTGGAAAGTGCGGATCTTTCCACCTGAATCCAATGGATACAAAGGGTCTGCTTTTATCCAGAGTATTTTTTTGGAGGAATTTTTTTGATTCGACATATGAAAGCCGCGTGCCCATGACAGTTGGTGTGGCAGTGACGTATTCTAGCGATGATGATGGCTATTCCCAGACATCAGGACATCCCACATGAGCGCCGGACACGACCACGCCCACCACGCCCACCACGCCCACCACCATGATCATGGGCACGCCCACGTTCACGCCCCGGCCAATTTCAACCAGGCCTTTGCCATCGGCATTGGCCTGAACGCCGCCTTTGTGGCCATCGAAGCGTTTTATGGCTGGAAGGTCAACTCCCTGGCCTTGTTGGCCGATGCAGGGCACAACCTCAGCGATGTGGCCGGCCTGGTGCTGGCTTGGGGTGGTGCGTTGGCGGGCAAGTTGCAGCCCAGTGCGCGCAACACCTATGGCTTCAAGCGAGCATCCATCCTGGCAGCGTTTGCCAACGCAGTGCTGCTGCTGGTGGCCATGGGATCGCTGGCCTGGGAGGCCGTGGGGCGGTTCAGCGCGCCTGTGCCCACGCAGGGTGTCACGGTCATGGTGGTGGCGGGCATCGGCATCTTGGTCAACACCGCCACGGCCCTGCTGTTCATGCGCGGCAGTGCGCATGACCTGAACATCCGCGGGGCCTTTCTGCACATGGCTGGTGATGCGCTGGTCTCCTTGGGGGTGGTCATCGCGGGGGGCTTGACCCTGAAGTTCGGCTGGAACTGGCTGGACCCGGCGGTCAGCCTGGCGATTGCCGCCGTCATCGTGGTGGGCACCTGGGGCTTGTTCCGCCAATCGATGCACCTGTTGTTCGATGGCGTGCCTGATCAGATCGACCTGGGTGCCGTGAGAGGCTACTTGCAGTCGTTGCCTGGCATCGAGCGCGTGCACGACCTGCACGTGTGGGCCATGGGCACCTCGGAGGTGGCCATGACCGCGCACCTGGTGATGCCCTCTGGCCACCCGGACGATGCCTTTCTGAAAGGCATCAACCAGCAGTTGCACGAGCAGTTCGACATCGACCACGTCACGGTGCAGGTGGTCAAAGTGCCCTTCACCCGGCCTTGTCAAGGTTGAGCATGACGACCTCCTTGCCCACCAATTCCGACGTTGCCCAGGCTTTGAATCTGGCTTGCCATTGCCGGACCTTGAGCCCCGATCTGCTGCGCCAGCAACTTGAACGGGACCCTCGCCTGGCAGGTTTGGCCCAGAGTCTGGCGCAAACGCGGCCGCACTTGTTCTCGTCCACGATGGTGTTCCTGTCCAGCCCGGTCTACCAGCGCATGGCGGAGCTGGTGTCCGCGATTGAGCGCGTCATCGCGCTGCCCGCCTACCAGGCACAGGCCCTGGCGCGTGCACCTGCCATTGCGCAGCGGGCGGAAGCACCCCTGGGCGTGTTCATGGGCTACGACTTTCACCTGGGGCCGCAAGGGCCGCAATTGATCGAGATCAACACCAACGCAGGCGGCGCCTTGCTGAACGTCGCCCTGGCCCATGCCCAGCACGCGTGTTGTGAGGCCATGGACTGGGCCTTCCCCTTGAAGCAGGTCAGCCGGGCCTCGTTGGAGCAGGTGTTCTTTGACATGTTCACCGCCGAGTGGCGCCTGCAGCGTGGCGATGCGCCCTGGGCGTCCGTCGTGATCGTGGACGACCAGCCCGAGGCGCAGTATCTGGCGCCGGAGTTCACCCTGTTCCAGCAACTGTTCGAGCGGCATGGCGTGGCCGCCAGCGTCGCCGATCCGACTGCGCTTGAGTGGCGTGATGGCCAGTTGTGGCACCAGGGCAGGGTGGTTGACATGGTCTACAACCGCCTCACCGACTTCTACCTGAGCGAGGCCCCGCATCAAGCCTTGCGCGCGGCCTTCGAGGCACAAGCCGTGGTGGTGACGCCGCACCCGCGAGCCCATGCGCTGTACGCAGACAAGCGAAATTTGATCGCCCTGAGTGACGATGCCTTGCTGCAAGCCTGGGGCGTGCCGCCACAGGACCGAAGCCTGTTGAACGCGGGCGTGCCACACACCCAGTTGGTGACCGCGGCCAAGGCCGATGAATTGTGGGCGCAACGCCGTCAGTTGTTCTTCAAGCCGGTCGGGGGTTATGCAGGCAAGGCCGCCTACCGAGGTGAGAAGCTCACCCGGGGCGTGTGGACCGACATCCTGGCTGGCGACTTCGTGGCACAGGCGCTGGTGCCTCCCGGCCAACGGGTGGCGCAGGTGGACGGTGATTTGAAAGACCTGAAATTTGACGTGCGCGCCTATGTCTACAACGGGCAGGTGCAGTTGTTGGCAGCGCGCATGTATTCTGGCCAGACCACGAACTTCCGCACCCCTGGTGGCGGTTTCGCCCCCGTGTTGGTGGTGGATGAGCACGGTTCGGCAGTCGACAACGCAGGAGTGGCATGTCTCCCGCCGGATGCACAGGCGGACTGACCGCTGGCGTGGGCCAATTTCTTGGCGCCGTTTATGCTTGACACCATGATCACCGTCCACCACCTCGAAACCTCCCGTTCACAGCGCGTGCTGTGGTTGCTTGAAGAGCTGGGCGTGCCTTACGACCTCAAGGTCTACAAGCGCAACCGCGTCACCAAGCTGGCGCCGCCCGAACTGAAAGCCGTGCACCCACTGGGCAAGTCACCCGTCATCACCGATGGTGGCGGCCAGGCCATCGCCGAGTCCGCCGTGATCCTGGAACACCTGGTGGACCAATACGGCATGCAAGCACAGGGCGACCTGGCCCATTTGCAGCCCGCCAAAGGCACGCCCGAATACGCCCAGTCGCGCTTCTGGATGCACTACGCCGAAGGCTCGCTGATGCCCTGGTTGGTGATGAAGCTGGTGTTCCTGGCGATCCCCACCCAGCCGATGCCTTTCTTTGTACGGCCCATTGCCCGCAAGATGTGCGAGCAGGTGCGCGGCAAGTTGGTCGATCCCAACCTGAGCACCGCGTTTGCCTTCATGGAGCAACACCTGAACACGCACACCTGGTTCGCGGGCGAGCACCTCACGGTGGCTGATTTTCAGATGAGCTTCGCGGTTGAGGCCGCGATGTCGCGCGGGGCCGATTCGGCGAAGTACCCAAAGCTGGCGGCCTACAAGGCCCGCATGGTGGCCCGCCCGGCGTATCAACGTGCGCTGGCCAAGGGCGGACCGGTGGTGATGTCCTGAGGACGCGAGCGCGATTCAGTCCCTGGACGGCATTTGGCGGGTGATGGCCCTGGCTGCTTGCTCACCGGCCCGCACGGCGCCGTCCATGTAGCCGCTCCAGATGTGGGACGACTCGGTCCCGGCCCAGATCAACGGTCCGGTCCTGGGCTTGAGGAATGGGCCCACATCGGCCAACAGGCCCGGCGGCAGCGTCGGGATGCAACCTGCCGAATGGTCTTCTTGGCGCGCGCGCACCACGCCGCTGGCGCTGTGGATGATGGCCATGTCATCGGCCCATTGGATTTGGGTCACCGGTGATTGCGTTCGCAGTCGAGGGCCCAATGCCTTGGCCAGGCGCAGGCTCAGTTCCTGAGCGCCTCCGACGAAGCGGCTGTCTTGAGCGCCGCCGTGCACCGAGATCAAAGCTGCCAGCCCGCCCGCGCTCTGGAGGTGCTGCAGCACGCCGAGCAAGGACAGGTCGGCAGGATCACCACCCAGGGTCAGGCCACTGACGACGTCGAACAGGGCACGGGCCTCCGCGGTCTGTGTGTTCTGGCAGACCCATTCGCGCAAGGACATGCCGTCCAGTTGCATGGCATGGCGGGATGTCCAGGGTGCGTCGCGGTTCACGCGCCAGGCGGCCCATTGCAGCTTGGCGGCCGCCTTCACGAAGTCCATGGTGGGGCCCCAGGGTGACAGGGGCAAGGGCAGACGGTGTGTGCGCCGCTGTCCGTTGAGCAGCATCACGTGGCGGCCCCGGTGGTGGGTTTTGAACGTGCCCACGCCCAGTTCCCGCGCCAGGGCCAGCACGCGGCTTTGCGTGGGGCCGACCCATTGGCCACCGGATTCGACATGTGTGGCCGGCGCGCCAGCGGAGGGTTCGTTCAAGGTCCGTCCACCCACCCGGCCTTTCGCCTCCAGCACCAGCAAGGACTGCACGCCCGTCTGCATCAGGCGGTGGGCAGCCACCAGGCCCGACAACCCGCCGCCGATCACCACCACGTCCATGTCCTGGCCTGCGTTGCTCACGGTCGTGCCGCCAGGCGGTCAGATCGGCTGGGTGCGTGTTTCCAGCCAGGCCAGGGCCGCGCCGCTGACCAGCGGGCGCAGCCGCTTCAAGACCTGCGCGTGGTAGTTGTTCAGCCATTCGACCTCATCAGCGCGCAGCAGCGACAGGTCGATGCAGCGGGTGTCGATGGGGCACAAGCTCAGTGTCTCGAACGCCAGGTACTCGCCATGTTCAGGGTCGCCGGGCGCGGTGTTGGCGACGCTGGGCGCCACGGACACGTTGATCACCAGGTTCTCGATGCGGATGCCCCATTGCTTGGGGCGGTACAGGCCGGGTTCGATCGAGGTGATCATGCCGGGGTGCATGGCCATGTGGGCCTCGGGCACCGCTTTCGAGATCGATTGCGGGCCTTCGTGCACGTTCAAGAAGTAGCCCACGCCATGCCCGGTGCCATGGCCAAAGTCGATGCCCTCGGCCCACAAAGGCCCGCGTGCGATCGCGTCCAGCATGGGTGACAAGGTGCCGCGTGGATAGCGCGCGCGCGACAAGGCCAGTGTGCCTTTGAGCACCAGGGTGAAGTCGCGCTGCTGAGCCTTGGTAGGCGTGCCGATGGCCCACACACGCGTGATGTCGGTGGTACCGCCCAGATACTGCGCGCCCGAGTCGATCAGCAACAGGCCATGCGCCGCCAAGCCCTGAGGCGTGCTCAGGACGGCAAAACTGTCCGGTGTGGCGCGGTAATGCGGCAAGGCGCCATTGGCGTTGAAGCCGGCGATGGTCGGGAAGCTCAGCGACACAAAGTCGGGTTGCTTGACGCGTTCGGCGGTCAGGCGTTCATCGACGGTCAGTTCGCTGACGTGCTCGTGGCCGAGGGCGGATTCGAACCAGGCGTAGAAGGCGCACATGGCGGCGCCATCGCGCTCCATGGCTTCGCGCACGAAGGCCGCTTCCGCATTGGTCTTACGTGATTTGGCCAAGGTGGTCGGGTTGATCGATTCGATCACGGCCACGCTGGCGGGCACCGCTTCGCGCAGGCCCCAGGTGATGCGCTTGGGGTCGATCAGCAGGCGTGCGTCGGGGGGCAGGGCGCGCAAAGCTGGCAGGGCCTGGTCATAGGGCTGGCATTGCACGCCATCTGCGACCAGGCGCGCCTGAATGTCGGCGGAGACCTTCGGTGGCGCCACGAACAAGGTGGCGCTGTCCAGCGAGATCAGGGCGTGGCCCACGAACACCGGGTTGTAGTCGACATCGGCCCCGCGCAGGTTCAGCACCCAGGCCAGGTCGTCCAGCGTGGCGATCCAGTGGTGGGTGGCGCCTTTGTCGACCAAGGCCTGGCGCAGGGCGGCCAGCTTGTCGGCGCGAGAGGTCGATGCGTGCGGCAGGGTGTGTTCAAACACCGGCACCAAAGGTGGCGCGGGGCGGTCAGGCCAGATGGCGTCCACCGGGTCTTGTGCGGTGACCAGGGTCCAGTTTTCCTGCGCCAGCGCATCGCTCAAGGATTGGGTCAAGGCCAGGCCCAGCACGGCACCGTCCACCGCCAGTTGGGCTTGCGGCGTCATCACGTTCAGGGCCTTCAGCCAGCCCACATAGGCCGGCACGGCCGCGCCTTCCAGCTTGAACAGGGCAATGCCACTGCCAGCCAGTTCGGCCTCGGCCTGTTCCCAATAGCGGCTGTCGGTGAACAGGGCGGCTTGTTGCTCGGCCACGATCAGGGTGCCGGACGAGCCGGTGAAGCCGCTCAGCCATTCGCGTGTCTGCCAGCGGTCGGGCAGGTACTCGGACAAATGCGGGTCGCTGCTGGGAACCAGGCAGGCTTGCCAGCCTTGCTGGCTCAGGTGTTGGCGCAAGGCCGAAAGGCGCTGGGGAATGGTCGAAGAAGTCATGGCCCTATGTTGCCATGATCTGCTTCAGGCCGGTGGCGGTGGGGCCGGTGGGTCGCTGCGTGCGGCGGCTTGATGGGTGTCTCGCAAATAGGGCGCGATGAAGATCCGCGCGTGCCGCTGCGAGGTGAAATAGGCCCAGGCCCAGTCCATGAACACGACCATGCGGTTGCGGAAACCGATCAGGAAGTACACGTGCACGAACAACCAGAACAACCAGGCCGAAAAGCCACTGAACTTGATCTTGATGGAGGTGAAGGGCACGTCAACCGCGGCGATGGCCGCGCGTCGGCCGATGGTGGCCAAAGCCCCGTAGTCCAGGTAGCGAAACGCACCGGCTTCCTTGCCCTGCAGGCGGCGAATGATGTTCTTCGCGGCTTTGCGCCCCATCTGCTTGGCGCCAGGGCTGACGCCAGGGACCACGGTGGGGTTCTTGGGGTCCAGGTAGCTTTTGGCGCTGGCCAGGTCGCCCACCACGTAGATGTTGGGGTGGCTGGGCAGGTTCAGTTCGGGCTGAACGATCACGCGCCCGGCGCGGTCTACTTCGCAACCCGTGCTTTTGGCCAGCGAGCGGCCCAGTGGCGAGGCGGCCACGCCCGCAGCCCAGATCACGGTGCGTGAGGGCAGGAAGTGCGAGACCGTCTGGTTGGTGCCGTCGGAGGCCAGGTCCACGGTGTCGTAGTGGATGCCAAAAGCGGTGATGTTGGTCACCTTGGCGCCCACCAGCACCTCGACGCCCAGGTCCACCAGTTGTTCCTTGGCGCGTTGCGACAGGTCGTCCGGGAAGCTGCCCAGCACCTTGGAGGCCCCTTCCAGCAGGATCACGCGGGCGCGCCGCGTATCGATGCGGCGGAACTCGGCATTCAGGGTGTGCTGGGCGATCTCCGACAAGGTGCCGGCCATTTCAACGCCCGTGGGCCCCGCGCCCACGATGGCAAAGGTCAGCCAGGGCTCGCGTTTGGCCACGTCGGTTTCGCGCTCGGCCTGCTCAAAGGCAGTCAGCACCCGGCGTCGGATGGTGAACGCATCGCCCAAGGTCTTCAGGCCGGGGGCGTACTTGGCCCAGTCGTCACGGCCAAAATAGCTGTGCGTGGCGCCGGAGGCCAAGATCAGGTGGTCGAAATGCAGGTGTTCACCACCGTCGAGCACCACGCAATTCGAGGCCGTGTCGATCGACATGACCTCGCCCAGCAGCACCGTCAGGTTGCCCCGCGCGATCTCGCCGCGCAGGATGTGCCGGATCGGGCCTGCGATGGCGGGCGCTGGCAAGCCCGCCGTGGCCACTTGATAAAGCAGGGGCTGGAAGAGGTGGTGGTTGGTCCGATCGACCACGATGATCTCGACCGCTGCCTTGGACAGCACCCTGGCTGCTTCCAGGCCACCAAAGCCGCAACCGACGATGACGACGCGGGGCACGGCGGAGGTCTTGGCGGCGTCAGGGGCGGAGATGGCGTTGGTGGGTCGATTCATGCAGGGCCGGTATGAAAAAGGGCGTTGGATCGGGACTGGTGTTTATACCAGTCGCCAAACGGCCCATGTGGCGCCGCACAGTCGTGGTGCATCCCTTGATCATGGGGACCGACTCGCCCTTTCCCCCCAAATCAGATGACTTGCGTTCGTGGCACGACCATTTGATGAAGGTTCAAGATGAACCTGGCCTTGCCCGCGCGTTTGGCTTCGTACATGGTTTCGTCTGCGCGCTGGCACAAAGTGCTGGCGTTGTCGCCCACGATGAACAGCGTGCCGCCAATGCTGGGCGTGACCACCACGGCTTGGCCGTCCAATTGGTGGGGCAAGCTCAGACGTTCGAGGATGCGGTTGCCAATGCGTTGCACCTCGTCCGGGTGGCCTGCGCCCTCCAGGATCACGGTGAATTCGTCGCCAGACAGGCGGCACACGCAGTCGGTCAGGCGCACGCACGCGTCCAGGCGGCGGCCCACTTCCACCAGGAGCTGGTCACCCACCGCGTGTCCGTGTTGGTCGTTCACCGACTTGAAGCCGTCCAGATCCACATAAAGCACAGCCAGGCTTTGAGGCTGACGGCGGGCGCGTGACATGGCCTGCTGCAGGCGTTCGCCAAAGGCGCGGCGGTTGGGCAGCCCGGTCAGGCTGTCATGACGGGCTTGCTCGGCCAGCACGCGCTGCTGTTGCTTGAGCGCTGTGATGTCGTTGAAGGTGCGGATGTGCTGGGTGATTTGACCCGCCTCGTTGCGCAGGGCGGTCACGGCCAGGCAGGTGTCGATCTGCTGGCCATCGGCGCAGGTCTGAGTGCTTTCACCCGACCAGCGCAGGCCGGCTTCCAGCGAGGCTCGCACGCCGTTCAGGTGCGAGTCTCGCAATGGCGCCATGCCCAGCAACTCGGCGCTGTGGCCCACAACCTCGGAGGGGCTCAGTCCGGTCATCGCGAGAAACGCGGGGTTGACCATGACGATGCGGTCCAGCCCGTCGCTCACCACCACAGCACCGCCGCAGGCTTGGAGCACCTGGGACGACAAGGTGTGAGCCTTGGAGGGTGGTTCTGCCGTGGCGGGCAAGGTGTTTGGGGACAGGGCTCTCTGCTTCGTCCATTGTTCGCGTTGCATTCGCCAACATTGAAGCCCGAACAGGCCCAACAGCAGCAGCGACCCGGTTTGAGTCACCAGATTGGAAGAGGACGACAGCACGTATCCGACACCCAGGGAAGCCAGCATGGGCAAAGCCAAAACCCTGGCAGAAGGATGACGAAGCTGATTGGGCGTCCCCACGATCATCGTAAGAAACGGATTCATGGACACCCCGACTGCAAAGACAGCACATGGATTTTCGGACCAAAGCTGTTGAACTTAAGCCCTGATGATGGCCGTGAAAACCGCCCATACATGTGGAGTAAGCTGCATGGTTCGACTGGAGATGCCCCTTAGCCATGCCCCCTGTAGCTGAGCACGACGCCCTGCCCACTGGCACACGCCTTGGCGAGTTCGAGATCGAACGCGTGCTCGGCGTGGGCGGTTTTGGCATCGTGTACCTGGCTTTTGACCACGCGCTGGAGCGCCAGGTCGCCATCAAGGAATACATGCCGGTGGCCTTGGCCGCCCGCGGGCAAGGCCTGGGCGTGAGCCTGCGCGCCGCCAGCCATGCCGAAACTTTCGCCCTGGGATTGCGCTCGTTCATCAACGAAGCGCGCCTGCTGGCGCGTTTCGACCATCCTGCACTGGTGAAGGTCTACCGCTTCTGGGAGGAGCACGGCACCGCCTACATGGTGATGCCTTACTACCGTGGCCAGACGGTGCAGAATGCCCGCCGCGAGATGACGGTGCCGCCGGATGAGACCTGGTTGCGACAAGTCATCGAACCCGTGCTGGGCGCGTTGGACTGCCTGCACCGCGAGCAAGTCTTCCACCGCGACATCGCGCCCGACAACATCCTTTTGCTGGACGATGTGGAGGAAGGCGAAGGCCCGCGCCCGGTGCTGCTGGACCTGGGCGCGGCGCGCCACGTGATTGGCGACCACACCCAATCGCTGACCGCCATCCTCAAGCCCAGCTTCGCGCCCATCGAGCAATACGCCGAGACCGTGCAATTGCGCCAAGGCGCCTGGACCGACCTGTACGCCCTGGCCGCCGTGGTCCACTTCTGCATCACCGGCCGACCACCCACGCCCGCCAGCGCGCGCGCCGTGCACGACGACCTGCCCGGCCTGACCCAGATGAGCGAAGGCCTGGCCAGTGGTTTTGACCGCCACTACAGCAGCAGTTTCGCCAACGCCATCGACCACGCGCTGGCGGTGCGGCCTCAAGACCGTCCTGATTCGGTGGCTGCATGGCGCCAGGAGTTGTCGGGCATCGTCAACGTGGGCCAGCAGGGCCTGATCCAGGGTGATGGCTGGGTGCCGCGGACCGTGCTGGTTCGGCCCGCCGATGGCCAAAAGCCAGCAGGCCATGAAGCCGTGGAGGCTCGCGCCTACCTGACCACGATTCCGGCGGCGGGCGCCTTGCGGGCCTTGCCCAAGTGGCCGATCACGGTGGCCAAGGGCAAGAAGCCCGTCCTGCCGCCCGCCTCAGAGCCGACGTCTGTCAAGGTTGAGTCGATCCTGAACCGGCGCTGGGTCATGGGCATGGCTTTCGTGGTGGTGGTGGCGGCCTCCGGGCTGTGGGCGCAGCGCCAATCGACGCGCTCCCAGCCTCAAGACATGCTGACCGGCGCGGCCGCTGCCGCCAGTGTGGTCAGTGCCAAGGCCAGCGCTGCATCAGGCAAGTCGGCACCCGCCAAGGCGGTGAAAGGCGAGCCCGGCCTTGAGGACGATCAAACGGCCAGAACGCGCAAGCGCGCGGGCAGCAATGTGGGCGATGTGGCGGAGCCACTCAATCCCAGGCAGGCCTGCGGATCACGCACCTTCATCTCGCTGGCGATCTGCATGAAACGGCATTGTTCACGTCCCGCTTACGCAGGGCACGCCGAGTGCAAGCGCATGACCGAGCAGGAGCAGGGGCAACGGTCTGCGTTCCCCTGAGCCGGATCAAGCCACGGCGGCTTGCTGCTTCAAGGCCTTCAAGGTGGATTGCAGCAGGCGCGCGTCCGAGCTGGCGCGGTGCCGCTGAAGGATCATGCCCAGCGCCACCTGCCGCTTCAATTCGTGCCAAGAGGCGGCTTCGCTTTCCGACAGCAGGGCGCGCAGGTTCTCCAGCTTGAAGTGCGGTGTGCGGTTGGCGGCGTCATACAGGCGGTTCAGCCAGGTGTAGTCGTGGGCCCAGGCGTCCGAGTAGACGACCATGCCTTCCAGCCAGTCGTTCAAGGCGTCGGCCACCTCCAGGGCCGAACGGCCATGGCGTTCCAGGTTGTCCCGGGTGATGTGGTGGACATCTGCCGCGCTGGGGTCCCAGTGTTGCCACTCGGGCTCGGGCTTGACCAGGCTGCACCAGGAGCTGCCGTCGGGCATCACGATGCCCACTTCAATCGGGTAGCTGCCCAGGCCGAACCCCGACGCCTCGATGTCAAGGATCGGAGGGGGGTAGTCAAGGGACGAATAGGTAGGCATGAACGACGACATCTGGACCCTGGCGTTTATTGGGTTATTCAGACCCTAGTCTCTCACTCGTTTAATCGGGTGCATCCAAGGGTTTGAACGGTTTTCGGTCATCCAATTCATCGATGTAGTGCTGAATTTGGCAACCTTCACGATGCAAAAAATCAGCCACGGCCTGTTTGAAGCCTGGGTGGGCCAACCAGTGCACCGACTGCGTGGGCGTACCCAGCAGGCCCCGTGCCAGCTTGTGCTCGCCTTGGGCGCCACCCTCGAAACGCTGGTAGCCCTTGGCGATGCACCAGGCCATGGGTTGGTAATAGCAAGCCTCGAAATGCAGGCAGGACACGGTGCTCAGCGCGCCCCAGTAGCGACCGTACGCCAGACCCAGTTCGGTGTCCACCGCCAGCAGCGCGCAGGCCATGCGCTCGCCCTCGCGGCTGGCCACGAACAGCACCCAGTCCTGGGGGCGTGACTGGCTGGCCAGGCGCCAGAACTCACGGCTCAGGTAAGGCTGTTGTCCGTGCTGCCAATAAGTCTGCGTGTAGCAGCGGTGAAAGAAATCCCAATCGCCCTGCAGGATCTGTGCGCCTTCCAGCACCTCGAAGCTCACCCCGGCATCGCGCACCTTGCGCCGCTCCTGGTGAATCTTCTTGCGCTTGTCCCGGTGCAGGCTGGCCAAGAAATCTTCGTAATCAAAGTAAGGATCGCCCTGGCGGTTTTGCCAATGGAACTGCACGCCATGGCGTTCCAGCCAGCCTTGTGCCTTGGCGGCCTTGGCCTCCTGGTCAGACACGAACAGGATGTGGGCCGATGACCAGGCTTGCTGCTGAACCTGCTGGCTGATGGCCTGCAGCAAGCTTTCACGCAGGGCTTGCTGCACGTCGGGCGCCGCCTGTGGATCGACCAACAGACGTGGCCCTGGCACCGGCGAGAACGGCACGGCCCCCAACAGCTTGGGAAAGTAGCTGGCACCCGCCGCACCAAAGGCCCGGTCGTGGGCATCGGCCCAGGCCCAGTCAAACACATACTCCCCATAAGAGTGCGACTTGGCGAAGGTGGCGCAAGCGGCCACCAGTTGGCCGGTATCGTCACGCAAGGTGAGGAACAGTGCTTGCCAGCCCGTCTTGGCACAGGCACTGCCGCTGTCCACCATGGCCGATAAAAAGCCGTGCCGCATGAAAGGCGTGCCGCCCGGAAGGCCGGCCACCAGCCGATCCCACTGGGCTGCATCAATGTCACCAGGGTGATCGTGCCATTGCACCGTCAGGTCCAAGGTGAGGGCGGCTACCATGCTGACTTGCGCGCATCCGGCGCGCCACCATGGGTTGTCGTCTTGATCATGAGTTCCGTTTCAATCATTGCCCCACCAGTGTCCGCCACCGCGCCCTTGTCGGTGGCCTTGCTGCAATTCAACCCCACCGTGGGTGATTTGGCTGGCAACGCCCGCCAGATCATCGAAGGCAGCCAGCAAGCCTACACCGAGGGCGCCCGCCTGGTGGTCACCCCCGAGCTGGCTTTGTGCGGTTACCCGCCTGAAGATCTGCTGATGCGCCCGGCCTTTCTGGCCGCCTGCGATGCCGCGGTGCAAGACATCGCCCGCGCCCTGGCCCACCTGCCTGACCTGCACCTGGTGCTGGGCCATCCTCGGGCTGGTCAGGCCGAAGAGCTCCGCACGCGTTCGGTGTCGGCGCCCAGCTTGCTCAACGCCGCCACGGTGCTGAACGCTGGCCAGGTGATCGCCAGCTACGCCAAGCGGGAGTTGCCCAACTACCAGGTGTTCGATGAGCGCCGCTATTTCATCAGCGGCCGCGAGGCGGGCCTGGGCTCGGTGGTGATCGACTTGGGCGGGTGGCGCGTGGGCCTGTTGATCTGCGAAGACGCCTGGTTCGACGAGCCCGCCTTGTCGGCCAAGGCCCTGGGCGCGCAAGCCCTGGTGGTCCTCAACGCCTCGCCCTTCCACGCGGGCAAGCGCGCCGAGCGTGAAGCCAGCATGGCGGAGCGGGCCCGTCAGACGGGGCTGCCTTTGCTTTACGCCCATCAGGTCGGGGGGCAGGACGAAGTCGTCTTCGACGGCGCCTCTTTCGCGGTTGACGCGCAAGGTCAGGTCCAGGCCCGCGCGCCCAGCTTCGAAGCCGCCACCTTGCAGATCACCCTTCAGCCCGGCGGCGCGGTCCAGGGCCCGATCGCCGACCACCTGTCGCCCGAGGCCGAAATCTGGGCGGCGCTGGTGTGCGGTGTGCGCGACTACATCGGCAAGAATGGTTTCCCCGGCATCATCCTTGGCCTGTCGGGCGGCATCGATTCGGCTTTGGTCCTGGCGATCGCGGTCGATGCCCTGGGCGCCGACAAGGTCCGCACCGTGATGATGCCTTCTCCCTACACGGCCGACATCTCCTGGATCGACGCGCGCGACATGGCCGACCGCTTGCACGTGCAGCACGACGAAATCGCCATCGCCCCGATGTTCGACGACTTCAAGGCCTCGCTGGCGCCGCTGTTCGTGGGCCGCGCCGAGGACACCACCGAAGAGAACATCCAGGCCCGCATCCGCGGCACCTTGCTCATGGCCTTGTCCAACAAGACAGGCGCCATTGTGTTGACCACGGGCAACAAAAGCGAGCTGGCGACTGGCTATTGCACCCTGTATGGCGACATGGCGGGTGGGTTTGCCGTCATCAAGGATCTGGCCAAAACGCTGGTCTACAAGCTGTCGCGCTGGCGCAATGAGCAGGCTGTAGCCGCTGGCCAAGTCGAGCCCATCCCCGAGCGCATCATCACGCGCCCCCCCTCAGCCGAACTGCGCCCCGACCAGACCGACCAGGACAGCCTGCCGCCCTATGAGGTGCTGGACGCCATCCTGGAGCGCTACATGGAGCACGACCAGTCCATCGAGGACATCGTGGCCGCGGGCTTCAAGCGGGCCGATGTGGACCAGGTGACCCGGCTGATCAAGATCAATGAATACAAGCGACGTCAGGCCCCGGTCGGGGTGCGCATCACACACCGTGCATTTGGCCGGGATTGGCGTTATCCCATCACCTCCAAGTTCCGCGCCTGACGATAATCTGGCGATCGTGCTTAAATATTCACTATTCTTTCGCAGAACTTCCCGGAGCCTTCCATGAAACAAATCACCGCCGTCATCAAACCTTTCAAGCTCGAAGAAGTCCGCGAAGCGCTGGCCGAAGTGGGCGTCACCGGCTTGACCGTCACCGAAGTCAAGGGCTTCGGCCGCCAGAAGGGCCACACCGAGCTGTACCGTGGCGCCGAGTACGTGGTCGACTTCCTGCCCAAGGTCAAGATCGAAGTGGTCGTCAAGACGGGCGACGTGGACCGCTGCATCGAGGCCATCGTCAAGGCGGCCAAGACCGGCAAGATCGGCGACGGCAAGATCTTCGTGACGGCCGTTGAGCAAGTGGTGCGCATCCGCACTGGCGAGACCGATGAAGCTGCTGTTTGATTGAAGCTGCGCCGCCCTAGCGGCGGCTTTTCAGATGTCGGGCGACACGCCGCCTGGGCCGATTTCGTTCGCGCCCGGCGGCGTTTGCTTTTGAGCCTCCAAAGCCTCTAAGGCCTTGAGCTTGATCGCATCGACCTGCAACTGGTCCAGCAAGCTGCCAGCCTGGGTGTCCAGCAGCAGCAGCTCCTGAACATCAGGCCACAGGAAGCCGCCATCCCGGCTGCGGTCGATGAACTTCAGCAAGTCGTCGTAGTACCCCGCCGTGTTGAGCAGGCCCATGGGCTTGTGGTGATAGCCCAACTGCCGCCAGGTCCAGACCTCGAAGATCTCTTCCATGGTGCCGATGCCCCCCGCCAGTGCCACAAAGGCATCGGACTGCATGGCCATGCGGTGCTTGCGCTCGTGCATGGTGTCCACCACCTGCAAGTCGGTCAGGCCCGGGTGGCCCAGTTCGCGTTGAACCAGCCGGTGGGGGATCACGCCGATCACCGAGGCGCCGTGCGCCAAAGCGGCATCGGCCACGGCGCCCATCAGGCCTGTGCTGCCACCGCCATAAACCAGTTGCCAGCCTCGCAGGCCGATCTGGCGGCCCACCTCGCGGGCGGCGGTTTCAAAGGCAGGATCATTGCCGGTGCGGGAACCGCAGTAAACGCACACTGAAAAAGCAGCCATGGGTGAAGGAGTCAGGTTCGGGTGTCGATGAGGCGGGTCTGGCACAAGGCATCGTGCAGGAACTGCCGCTGGGGGTGCAGCCAACTGAGCAGGGCATAGATGGCCATCCAGCCGAATAGCGCGCCGTACAACCATTTGGATTGGTGCCAGCCCGCCAGCCAGGCGCCCATCAGTGCGGGCGCGAACCATAGCCAGGAGCTGACGTAGCGCATCAGGGCCTGCTGGAGGCTCAGCCCCGCACCGTTGACCGCCACGACGCGCAACTGCCAGGTCTTCATCGCCAGGGTCTGGCCACCATGCGTCCAGAACCACATGAAGTACAGCGACAGCACAACGAACACCGTGGCTTGCAGCCCTTGGCGGTGTTGCAAGGCGTGGCGCTGGCCGACGATCACGCCAAAAATCAAGCCGACCACCATCACCACGCCGAACAGCAGCACGCCTTCGTACAAGAAAGCGGCCAGGCGGCGGCGCAAGGCGGGCGCATGGCCCTGGGCGCGCACCGCACATTCAGCGGCGGACAAAGGCACAAAGGGGACGGCGGGACGGGATTTCATCGGCAGGTGAAACAGGGCAAGGCGCGAACAATACACCACGGCGCCATGTGCCCAGGCCCGGGAGATGTCAGCGCGATTGCGAGGCGGGCACGGTCGTCATGGCCGCCCCTTGCGCACCCTTTTTGGGCAGCAAGGTGACCGGGTCCACGAACCCCTTGGTCGCGGCGATTTTCGGCAGCCCCGTTTGCTGGTGCAGGGGCGGCGTGGGCCGTTGGCTGACCAGTGTGGTGGTGGCACCGCGCCCGGCCTTGATGAGGGAAGGGGCCACGGCCACTTGTGCCGGGGCATTGGCCGTGGCGCCAGGCACCCAGTTGGATTTGCGGGTGGATTCGTTGTCGCGCAGCCGCTTTGACGCCTGTTGCGCCCGCTCGCGGGGGCCGGCCATGTTGTCGCTCAGCACCACGGGTTGCTGCTTGCGCCGGGCCTGCTGCGCCAATTCGCCCCGTTCTTCAGGGCTCAGGGCTTGGTAGGAGGCCCATTTTTTCTGGCGCTCTTCGGGCGACAACTGGCGGGTTTGCTGAAAGCGCAGGCGCGCTTCACCGCGCTGCTGCGGTGGCAACTTGGACCATTGGGTCATGCGCTCCTGCATGCGCTGCTGTTCCTGGGGTGACAGGCTGCCAAACCGGTTGGCCACATTCACCCAGCGTTGTTTGTTGGAGATTTCCATCGTCGGCCACAAGGCGGCCAAGGGTTGCAAAGCCCGGCGTTGGGGGCCGCTGAGGCCCGCCCAGGTGTTTGAGCCGTCTGATGAGGCGCTGGCGGCGATGGCCGCCGAGGTGTTCTTGGGCGGTGGGGCGGCCATGCTCAGATGGCAGCAGGCCAGGCCCATGCCCAACACCGCCAGTGCCCAGGCCGTCGCGGCTCGCGTCATGGCTGCGCCTCAGCCTCGCCGTCGCTGCCTTCGCTTTCGTCGCTGGCTTCACCGTCTGACTCGGCCAGGGCCGACTCGTCGGTTTCCGCCAAGGCAGGCTCCGCACTGATCGGCGGTTCGGTCTGCAGGTACTCTTCAAAACCAGGGTCGGCGTAGGCGGCCGGGGGCAAGTCGTCGGTCAGCAGCGCCATGTCCACGTCAGAGGCGGCTTGCACCTTCTCCGACTGGTACCAGATGTGGATGCCCCACAAACCCATCACCAGCGCCAGGGCTGGCAAGGCGGACGCCAGGCGCCAGCCCCAGGGCAAGGGGCCGTCGTCCATGTTGCGGCCATGGCTTGCGTCGCGGTGCTGCATGCCGTCACCCCAGCCCGAGAGCGAGGCCTGCCCGGACGAGCCGGATCCTGCCATGCTCACCCCGGCCAGTTGGCGGGACGGCGCGTATTCGGGGGCGGTGACCACGGCCACCTGGGGGCGGGCCAGCACGGCCGCACGAACGGCCTGCTCGCGCGCCACGCGCAAACGCTCGGTGATGTCGTGGGGCAGCGCCTTGGCGGAATCATCCAGCCGCGCACTGACGCGCAGGGCAAAGCGGGCTTCGATGGCCTCGATCTGCGCGCTCGACAATGGGGTGTTTGGACTTTTCACGATGCGACTGCTTTGATTTACAAGGATATTCCGCGCCCACGCAGGGCTTTGGACAAGGCCTGAACCGCCCGCGAACAATGCGTTTTCACGCTGCCCTCGGAGCAACCCATGGCGGCCGCCGTTTCAGCGACGTCCATTTCCTCCCAGTAACGCAGCAGGAAGGCTTCCCGTTGACGCGCTGGCAAGTTTCCCACTTCGGCCTCGATGATCTTGAGCGTTTCGCCCCGGCTGGCGGTGTCCTCAGCACCTTCCGTGCCCGGATCGTCGATCCTCAGGGAATCCAGCAGGTTGAAGTCGCCATCGCCGTCGTCCGAGGATGACTCGAAGTCTCCCAGGTTCTGGAAAACGGCGTTGCGCACTTTTTGGCGCCTGAACCAATCCAGCGTGGCGTTGGACAAGATCCGCGCGAACAGCATGGGCCATTCGTTGGACGGCCGGTCGGCGTAGCTTTGCGTGAGGCGGATCATCGCGTCCTGCACGATGTCCAGTGCCGAATCCTCGTCACGCACGGCAAAGGCGGTGCGTTTGAATGCGCGGCGCTCAACACTTATCAGGAAGTTGTTGAGTTCGTCTAAGGTGGAGGGACTGGGCAGGGGGGTCAAGACGCGAAGACTTGCGGCGCCAGATCGGCGAGGGCGGATTATGGCACCGTGGCGGCCACTTTCAGTGCGATAATGTTCGTCTTTGCGTCATCCCGATCTGGCCTGAATCGTCACCCCAACTGGTTTCGGTGGCAGGCCGCGCAGGCTCCAAATCCGCCTCACAAGGGCGAGCACGCTGGTGATCCGTCACCGCAGATGCTGTTTGAGGAGGGGCACCGATCGTTTTTCGTTAGAGAAAAATCCGAAAGGTCTTTTTTACATCATGGACATGTCATCTCCCACCACGCCTGAAGTTCTCAATGGTTCTGACATCCTCGTGCGCTGCTTGCAGGCCGAAGGTGTCAAATACATGTGGGGCTATCCCGGCGGCGCCGTTCTGTACATCTACGACGCCCTCTACAAACAAGACACCATCCAGCACGTGCTGGTGCGCCACGAACAGGCCGCCGTCCACGCTGCTGACGGCTACGCACGCGCCACCGGCGACGTCGGCGTGGCCCTGGTCACCTCTGGTCCCGGCGTGACCAATGCCATCACTGGCATCGCCACGGCCTACATGGACTCGATCCCCATGGTGATCATCACCGGTCAGGTGCCCACGCCCGCGATCGGCCTGGACGCCTTCCAGGAGTGCGACACCGTCGGCATCACGCGCCCCATCGTCAAGCACAACTTCCTGGTGAAGGATGTGGCCGACTTGGCCGT
Organism: Aquabacterium sp.; assembly: GCF_030652515.1. GTDB lineage: Bacteria > Pseudomonadota > Gammaproteobacteria > Burkholderiales > Burkholderiaceae_C > Aquabacterium. The sequence continues at coordinate 70,697 of NZ_JAUSAR010000116.1, forward strand.
CACCCTGAAGAAGGCTTTCCACATTGCCCGCACCGGCCGCCCTGGCCCCGTGGTGGTCGATGTCCCGAAAGACGTCTCGCTCAACAAGACCGCGTTCAGCTACCCTGAAACGGTCGAGATGCGCTCGTACAACCCAGTTCGCAAGGGCCATGGCGGGCAGATCCGCAAGGCCGTGCAACTGATCCTGGGTGCCAAGCGGCCCTACATCTACACCGGCGGCGGCGTGATTTTGGCCAACGCGGCCAACGAACTGCGCGAGCTGGTCAACCTGCTGGGCTACCCCACCACCAGCACCCTGATGGGGCTAGGCGCCATTCCCGCGTCCGACAAGACCTTCCTGGGCATGCTGGGCATGCACGGCACCTACGAAGCCAACATGACCATGCAAAGCGCCGACGTGGTGCTGGCCGTGGGTGCCCGCTTCGACGACCGCGTGATCGGCAACCCCAAGCACTTCGCCCAGGTCGAACGCAAGATCATCCACATCGACATCGATCCTTCCTCGATCTCCAAGCGCGTCAAGGTCGATATCCCGATCGTGGGTGATGTCAAGGATGTGCTGATCGAGCTGATCGCCCAGATCAAGGAATCGACCCAACGCGCCGACCCGAACGCCCTGGCCACGTGGTGGAACCAGGTCAACGAGTGGAAGAAACGCGAGTGCCTGAAGTACAAGACGTCGGACGAAGTCATCAAGCCGCAATTCGTGGTCGAAACGCTGGCCAGGCTGACCCGTGGCACCGACTGCTACGTCACCTCCGACGTGGGCCAGCACCAGATGTTCGCCGCGCAGTTCTACCCGTTTGACGAACCCCGCCGCTGGATCAACTCCGGTGGCCTGGGCACGATGGGCGTGGGCCTGCCTTACGCCATGGGCATCAAGCTGGCCAAGCCCGACGCCGACGTGTTCTGCGTGACGGGTGAAGGCTCGATCCAGATGTGCATCCAGGAGCTGTCGACTTGCCTGCAGTACCAGACCCCGGTCAAGGTGCTGTCGCTGAACAACCGCTACCTGGGCATGGTTCGCCAGTGGCAGCAGCTGGATTACGGCAGCCGCTACTCGCACAGCTACATGGACGCGCTGCCCGACTTCGTGAAGCTGGCCGAGGCCTATGGCCACGTCGGCATGCTGATCGAGCGTCCCGGTGACGTCGAAGGCGCTTTGCGCGAAGCCATCAAGCTGAAGGACCGCACCGTGTTCCTGGACATCCGCACCGACCCGACGGAAAACGTCTGGCCGATGGTGAAGGCTGGCCAGGGCATTTCCGAGATGCTGTTGGGTTCCGAAGACCTGTAAGGCTTTATCTTCCCGGCCTTTGCAAGGGGGCCGCAGCCAGGTGCTTGCCGGTGCCTGCGCGGGCGGTTTCTCAAGCGATGCCGGGGTTTCAACACTCCTGATTCATCGAACAACGTGGCCACGGCCATCGGGTTACCGCCCGCTGGCTCAAGAGCGCGAAGGACGATCCTGACATGAAACACATCATTGCATTGCTGCTTGAAAACGAACCCGGCGCGCTGTCGCGTGTGGTCGGCTTGTTTTCTGCCCGGGGCTACAACATCGAGAGCCTGACCGTGGCCACCACCGAGGACGCCTCCCTGTCGCGCATGACCATCGTCACCAGCGGCTCGGACGACGTGATCGAACAGATCACCAAGCACCTCAACCGCCTGATCGAAGTCGTCAAGGTCGTTGACCTGTCCGAAGGCCCTTTCACCGAGCGTGAGCTGATGCTCATCAAGGTGCGCGCCGTGGGCAAGGAGCGCGAAGAGATGAAGCGCATGGCCGACATCTTCCGCGGCCGCATCGTCGACGTGACCGACAAGACCTACACCATTGAATTGACAGGCGACGCCTCGAAGCTCGATGCCTTCATCGAAGCCATTGATCGCGCCGCCATCCTAGAAACCGTGCGCACCGGGACCAGCGGGATCGGGCGTGGCGAGCGCATCTTGCGCGTCTGAACTTTCCCGCTTTTCCTCAGCTGTTTTTAGCACCCCCATTCAACCGATTCAACTGATTTTTTGACGGAGCACCACACATGAAGGTCTATTACGACAAGGACGCGGATCTGAGCCTGATCAAGGGCAAGAATGTCGCCATCATCGGCTACGGCTCGCAAGGCCACGCCCACGCCCAAAACCTGACGGATTCGGGCGTGAAGGTCACGGTCGGCCTGCGCAAGGGCGGCGCTTCCTGGGGCAAGGTCGAAGCCGCTGGCATCAAGGTCGCTGAAGTTGACGAAGCCGTCAAGGGCGCCGATGTCGTCATGATCCTGTTGCCTGACGAGAACATCCCTGAGGTTTACAAAAACAACGTCGAGCCCAACATCAAGCAAGGCGCTGTGCTGGCCTTCGCCCACGGCTTCAACGTGCACTACAACCAGGTCATCCCCCGCGCTGACCTGGACGTGATCATGGTCGCCCCCAAGGGCCCCGGCCACACCGTGCGCTCCGAATACAAAAAAGGCGGCGGCGTGCCTTCCCTGATCGCGATCTACCAGGACAAGTCCGGCAAGGCCAAGGACATCGCCCTGTCGTACGCGGCGGCCAACGGCGGCACCAAGGGTGGCGTGATCGAGACCAACTTCCGTGAAGAAACCGAAACCGACCTGTTCGGCGAACAAGCCGTGTTGTGCGGTGGCGCCGTTGAACTGGTGAAGATGGGTTTCGAGACGCTGACCGAAGCCGGTTACGCGCCTGAAATGGCCTACTTCGAGTGCCTGCACGAACTGAAGCTGATCGTTGACCTCATGTACGAAGGCGGCATCGCCAACATGAACTACTCGATCTCGAACAACGCCGAATACGGCGAGTACGTGACCGGCACCGAAGTGATCAACGAGCAATCGCGCGCTGCCATGCGCAATGCCCTGAAGCGCATCCAGACCGGTGAATACGCCAAGATGTTCATCCAGGAAGGCAAGACGAACTACCCGAGCATGACCGCTCGCCGTCGCCTGAACGCCGTGCACCCCATCGAAACCGTGGGCGGCGAACTGCGCGCGATGATGCCTTGGATCTCCAAGAACAAGCTGGTTGACCAGTCCAAGAACTGATCTTCACTGATCAGCGCTTGCATTGAAAAGCCGCCTGGGCAACCCGGCGGCTTTTTTCATGTCACGGCATGCCAGGTCTTTGGTTGGGTGATCTCGATGTCCGGGTAATGCTTGGCCGGGTGAGTGTGGTCGATGAATTCAGTGGACCGCAGGTAAGGTGTCAAAGGCATGGTTGTTTCAAAGCGGAATGACGGCGTTGGGCAAAATCTGTCACGATCAAGCATGGCCGCAAGATTAACGGTTTACGCAGCTTTACACCGGGTTGACCCGCCCTTGTCGGCGCAGCGGTGCGTCCCCACGTTGAACACCCATCGCCCACTTTCGAGGCGAGCGGAGGGTTCATGAATTCAAGCAGCATTGCCACCCTGGCCTTGAGGCAACTGATGGTGGCCGCCGCCCTGATGCTGTTGTCGGGGGCGTTCGGTTTGCCCGTGCCGGTGCAGCCCGGAATTGCCCACGCAGCCAAACTGGAAGGTCAGGGTTTTGACGACACCCTGGTGTTGTCTGACCGCACCCTGCGCCTCAATGGCCTCGGCCTGCGGGGCGTGGCTTGGGTCAAGGCTTTTGTGGCCGGGCTGTACCTGGCTGCTCCGTCCAGGGATCCCTCGCAAATCCTGGCCATGCAAGGCCCCAAGCGCCTGCGCTTGAAGGTCATGCTGGAGGCGCCCAGCACCGAGATGACCAAGTCCATGCGTCGGGGCGTGCAGCGTAACGAGCCGGCCGAGGTCCATGCCCAACTGAAGGCCCGTGTCGAGCTGCTGGCCGCCGGTCTGGACAGCATCGGCACCTTCCGGCCGGGCGATGTGCTCGACCTGGATTTCGTGCCAGGCCAGGGCACGCAGCTGGTGCTGAACGGCAAGGCCTTGTCCAAGCCCATCGCTGGCGACGATTTCTACCGTGCCATCTTGAAGATCTTCATTGGCGAGCGGCCGGTGGACAAGCGAATGAAAGCGGGGTTGCTGCGTGGTTCGGCTGCCTGACGAGCCGCGGGCGTCTGACGACCCGCACCTGCACCGCTTCATCGACGCGCTGTGGCTGGAAGATGGCCTGAGCGCTAACAGCCTGGCCGCGTACCGGCGCGATCTGGCGGGGCTGGCCGTCTGGCTGGCCAAGCAAGCGAATGCCCCCACCTTGATACAGGCCCGAGAGCAGGATCTGCAGGCCTATGCCCTCCATCGCCACGCCGAGTCCAAGCCCACCTCGGTGGGGCGACGTCTGAGCGTGTTCCGGCGGTTCTACCGCTGGGCCTTGCGCGAAGGCCTCACCACGCAGGATCCCACCCTGCGCATGGACGCGCCCCGCCAGCGCTTGCGCACGCCGGGCACCTTGACCGAGCAGCAGGTGGAGGCCTTGTTGGCCGCACCCGATGCCGACGAAACCCTGGGCTTGCGCGACCGCGCCATGCTGGAGCTGATGTACGCCAGTGGCCTGCGCGTGAGCGAGTTGGTCGAACTCAAGACCGTGCACGTCGGCTTGAACGAAGGCGTGCTGCGCATTACCGGCAAGGGCAGCAAGGAGCGGCTGGTGCCTTTTGGCGCCGAGGCGGGGGTGTGGCTGCAGCGCTACCTGATCGACTCGCGCGCCTTCATCCTGAACGGCCAGAGCAGCGATGCCTTGTTCGTCACCGCGCGCGGCGGGCCCATGACGCGGCAGATGTTCTGGAAGCTGGTCAAAAAATATGCGGTTCTGTCCGGCATCAGCCAGGCGCTGTCGCCGCACACTTTGCGCCACGCCTTTGCCACGCACCTCCTGAACCATGGCGCCGATTTGCGCGTGGTGCAGATGCTTCTGGGGCATGCTGATATCTCGACCACCCAGGTGTACACGCACGTGGCGCGAGAGCGGCTGCGTTTGCTGCATGCGCAGCACCATCCGAGGGGTTGATTCACTGCGGCTGCGGTGGCGGAGCCTCGCTTTTAGACGTCCAGAACTGTTCCAGCGCGTACAGCTCATCCTCTTCGAAGCCGGCGGCACGACGGGCTTCCATGTTGAATGGCCCTTTGAGCCGCGGCGCGTTGAAAGCCGCTGCCAGCTCTGCATAAGTGGACAGAGGATCAAGGCCCCGATCGGCACAGAGAACGCGGTACCACTTGTTGCCCACGGCCACGTGCCCGATTTCATCCCTCAAGATGATGTCCAGGATGTCTGCGCCGCGCTGGTCGTCAATCGTCAACAGCTTGGCCTTGATGGGCGGCGATGCATCGAGCCCCCGGGCTTCCATGGTTCGCGGCACCAGGGCGATGCGGGCCAGCAAACTGCCCTTGGTTTTCTCGGCCATCTCCCAAAGTGAGTTGTGCGCCGGGAAATGGCCGTAGTCGTAGCCAAGGCTCAGCAGGTGATCGCGAAGCAGGCTGAAGTGCAAGGCCTCTTCTTTGGCCACCCCCAGCCAATCCTGGTAGAACTCGTCGGGCATGCCCGGAAAACGCCATGCCAGGTCAAGCGCCAGATCGATGGCGTTGAGTTCGATGTGGGCGAGCGCGTGGATGAGGGCAGCGTGGCCCTCCGGGTTGCGCACCGAGCGTGTCTTGAGTTGGGTGTGAGGCACCAGCTCCGGGCGAGGTGGGCGGCCCGGGATGCCTGTGGGCTCAGCCATGACTTCGGCTGAACCAAGGTGGCCATCCAGGTCCAGGCCCATGGCGCCCTCGGCTTTGGCCTTCGGGTCACGGGTCAGCAAAAGCTGAAGAGCCTGGGTTCGGAGCGTGTTCATTCAGCCCACGAGATCCAACCTTGGTGGGCAGACACCAGCACCAAAATCCCGAACGCGATCCGGTACCAGGCAAACGGCACGAAATTGTGCGTGGCCACGTAGCGCAGCAACCAGCGCACGCACACCCACGCGGAAAGGAAGGAAAACGCCAGGCCGACGCCGAACAGCGGCAGGTCGTCCGCCGACAGCAGCTCGCGTTCCTTGTAAAGGCTGTACAGGCCCGCCCCAACCAGGGTGGGGATGCCCAAAAAGAAGCTGAATTCGGTAGAAGCCTTGCGCGACAAGCCCAGGAACATGCCGCCGATGATGGTGGCGCCCGAACGGCTGGTGCCGGGAATCATGCCCAGGCACTGGATGCAGCCCACCTTGAGCGCATCCAGCAGGCTCATGTCATCCACGGTTTCGACGCGGTAGTGGCTGGTGCCGGCCTTGGTGGCACGGCGCTCGGCCCACAAGATGATCAGGCCGCCGACGATGAAGGCGCTGGCCACCACCGGGGCATTGAACAAATGCGTCTTGATGAGCTTGCCGAACAGCAGGCCCAGGATGGCTGCAGGCAGGAAGCCGACGATGACATTGAGCGCAAAGCGCTGGGCTTTGGGCTCGGACCCCAGGCCGGTGACCGTGTCGCGCAAACGCTGCCAGTAGACCAGCACGATGGCGAAGATGGCGCCCGACTGGATCGCGATGTCGAACACCTTGGCCTTGTCAGCGCCCACATTGGATTGAAAATCAAGCAGCGAACCTGCCAGGATCAGGTGCCCGGTGCTGGAGATGGGCAGGAACTCGGTCAGCCCCTCGACGATGCCCATCAACACGGCTTTGAAAAACAGCAAGGTATCCACGTCGGCGAGTCCTGTGTTGCAAGCAAAGCGGCATCTTAGGGCAGGGCAAGCGCCTCAAAGCCCCATGCCCATCGCCAGAAATTGCCCACTCCCACCCTTGGATGGGGGGTCTTGTCTACACTTCGCCACATGTCTTCTGATCTCGATGCTGTTTTCGCCCCGCCAGCCCACGACTGGGTCAACCGCTATGCGCAGCTGAGCGAATCGTGGCGCACGCGTTTGCAAGCGCCCATGGCCACGGCCGTGAGTGCCCAGGCCCTGCCCGAGCCGCGCTGGGTGGCCTGGAGCGACCCGCTGGCGCACGAGCTGGGCTGGCCCGCCGATTGGCGCGAGGGGGACCTGCCTTTACAGGTCTTGACCGGCAATGCGCAATGGCCCGGCATGCAGCCCGTGGCCACGGTTTACAGCGGGCACCAGTTTGGCGTGTGGGCCGGCCAGTTGGGCGATGGCCGCGCACTGCTGTTGGGTGAATTGCAAACGGCGGTGGGCACACGCGAGTTCCAGCTCAAGGGCGCGGGCTCGACACCTTATTCGCGCCGGGCCGATGGCCGGGCCGTGTTGCGCTCGTCCATCCGCGAGTTCCTGTGCAGCGAGGCCATGCACGCCCTGGGCATCCCCACCACCCGCGCTCTGGCCCTGACCGCCTCGCCGCAAGGCGTGCGGCGCGAAACCATGGAAACCGCCGCCGTGGTCACCCGAGTGGCGCCCAGCTTCATCCGCTTCGGCCACTTCGAGCATTTCGCGCACAGCGGCGAGGGCGGCCACCACGAGGTCTTGCAGGCCCTGGTGGACCACGTGATCGAACACCAATTGCCCGAACTGCGCAATGCGCCCCAGCGCACCGTGGCCTTGCTGCAGTACGCGGTGGACAGCACCGCCCGCCTGATGGCCGCCTGGCAGTCGGTGGGTTTTTGCCATGGCGTGATGAACACCGACAACATGTCGATCCTGGGCCTGACCATTGACTACGGCCCCTACGGTTTCCTGGATGGCTTCGACCCCCAGCACATCTGCAACCATTCCGATGATCAAGGGCGTTACTCATGGCAGAACCAGCCACAGATTGGCTACTGGAACCTGCGCGCCCTGGCTCAGGCCCTGGTGCCAGTGATCCCCGAGTTCGATGGCGACGAGGACGTCATCCTCAGTGTGCTCAAGTCTTATGAGCAGCGCTTTCCGCAAGCCATGACCGAGCGCTGGCGCGCCAAGCTGGGCCTGGCCACCGAGCAGGAGGGCGATGGCGCCCTGGCTGTGGACCTGCTGACCGTGATGGCCGAGCACCGCACTGACTTCACCATCACCTTCCGCCGCCTGGCCGACTACCAAAGCAGCCTGCCGCCCGATGACGCCGCCAACGCCAGCGTGCGCGATTTGTTCATCAACCGCGAGGCTTTTGACGCCTGGGCACGCCGCTATGCCCAGCGCCTGAAGCTGGAAAACAGCGTGGATGCCGAGCGTCGCGCGCGCATGCGCCGCGTCAACCCGGCCTACGTTTTGCGGAACCATTTGGCCGAAACAGCGATCCGTCTGTCTCAGGCCGGTGACGACTCCGAGGTGCGGCGCTTGCATCAGCTCTTGCAAACCCCCTATGACGAGCAACCCGGCTGCGAGGCCGATGCCGATTTCCCGCCCGACTGGGCTCAAGCCATTGAGGTGTCCTGTTCATCATGAGCGATTACAAAGTCAAGAAGTCCGACGCGGAATGGCGTGCCCAGTTGGACCCGATGCAATTCGAAGTCACGCGCCACGCGGCCACCGAACGGGCTTTCACCGGCCAGTATTGGGACCACTTCGTGGATGGCGCCTATCGCTGCATCTGCTGCAACGCCAAGCTGTTCGAATCAAGCACCAAGTTCGACGCGGGCTGCGGCTGGCCCAGCTACTCCCAGGCGGTGGACGACAGCAGCGTTGAGCGCGTGGTCGACAAAAGCCACGGCATGGTGCGCGTCGAGGTGCGCTGCAACAATTGCGGCGCCCATTTGGGCCACGTGTTCGACGACGGGCCGGCGCCCACCGGCGAGCGTTTCTGCATCAACTCCGCCGCGATAGACTTCGAGCCGCGCTGATCCGCGCCTTTGACCCTCAACCCGGTTCCCCATGAAGATCTTTTTTGACCTGTTACCACTCTTGCTGTTCTTTGGCGCCTACACCTGGGCCGGTGGCCACAAAGAGCTGGCGGCCGAGTGGATGACCCAGTACCTGGGCTTCATGGTGTCGGGTGGCGTGGTGGCGGCCAAAGAAGCGCCCATGCTCTTGTCCACCGTCGTGATGGTGGCCTGCGGCGTGGTCCAGATTGCTGTGCTCAAGATCCTGCGCCACAAGATCGACACGATGCTGTGGGCCACCCTGGGCATCGGCATCGTGCTGGGCGGCGTGTCGATGTGGCTGCACAGCGCCATCTTCTTCCAGTGGAAGCCCACGGTGCTGTACTGGCTGATGAGCGCGGGCTTTCTGGTGGCCGAGATCATCATGAAGCGCCGGGTGCTGCACAAGATGATGGGTGGCCAGATCGACGCGCCCGATGCCGTCTGGCTCAAGCTGGGCTGGGCCTGGGTCGGCTTCTTCGCCTTCATGGGCGTGCTCAACCTGTACGTGGTCTACAACTTCACCGAAGAGCAGTGGGTGAGCTTCAAGGTCTGGGGGGCTTCGGGCCTGATGCTGCTGTTCATGCTGGCTCAGGGTTTGTACCTGAGTCGCCACATGCCCGAGCTGACCGATGACACGGCTAAGGCCAAATGAACTTTCAGGCTTGAGCATGACTCCACTCCAAGGCGTGACCGCCGAACAGATCCAATCCGCTTTGACACTGGCGCTGCAGCCGCTCAGCATCGACGTGACTGACGACAGCCACCTGCATGCCGGGCACGAAGGCGCCAAGTCTGGACGGCATTTCAGCGTGCATTTGCGTGCCCAGTGCTTTAACGGACTGTCACACGTTCAACGGCATCGCCTTGTGTATGATGCCCTTCGCGATTTGATACCGCAGGGCATCCATGCGCTGGCCATCAAGGCCGAGCCTGTCTGACAACGAAACAACCTCACAAAATTCGCTCATGAAGACTTTCCGCACCCATGTCATCAAGTCCGCCGTGCTGGCCGCGACCCTGTCGCTGGCCGCGCCCCTGGTGATGGCCCAGAACATCGCCATCGTCAATGGCAAGCCCGTGCCCAAGGCCCGGTTCGACGCCATGATGACCCAGATCCTCAAGCAAGGCCAGCAGGCCAAGACGCCTGATCTGGAAGCCAAGGTCAGAGAAGAACTGGTGCTGCGCGAGATCTTCGTGCAAGAGGCCGAAAAGAAGGGCATCGCCGCCACCAGCGACTACAAGACGCAAATGGAATTCGCGCGCCAGTCGATCTTGATCCAAGGCTTGTTTGCTGACTTCCAGGCCAAGTCCAAGGACAGCGAAGCTGACCTGCGTGCCGAATACGACAAGATCAAGGCCCAGAACGGCGACAAGGAATACCGCGCTCGCCACATCCTGGTCGAGAAGGAAGACGAAGCCAAGGCCCTGATCGCCCAGCTCAAGGCCGGTGCCAAGTTTGAAGACCTGGCCAAGAAGAGCTCCAAGGATCCTGGCTCTGCCGAAAACGGTGGCGACCTGGATTGGGCGGCACCGGGCAACTACGTGCCTGAGTTCTCCGAAGCCATGTCCAAGCTGGAAAAAGGCAAGTTCACCGAAACCCCGGTGAAGTCGCAGTTCGGCTACCACATCATCAAGCTGGAAGATTCGCGCGCCACGCAGTTCCCGCCCTACGAGGAAGTCAAGGCCCAACTGGAACAGCGCAATGCGCAAGCCAAGCTGGCCAAGTACCGCGACGACCTGAAGGCCAAGGCCAAGACCGACTTCAAGTTCAGCGCACCTGCCGCTGCCAACTGATCGCCGATCGGGTCAGTGTCCTTGCGTCAGCAGCGCGGCATTGCCGCCTGCCGCTGCCATGTTGATGCTGACCACCTGCTCGGTGCAAAACCGCAGCAGGTAATGAGGGCCCCCGGCTTTCGGGCCGGTGCCGCTCCACCCCTGGCCGCCAAAGGGTTGCGACCCGACCACGGCGCCCGTCATCCCCCGGTTCACATACACATTGCCCACACGCGTGCGGCGTGCAATGTGCTGCGCGCGTGAATCGATGCGTGTTTGCACGCCCAAGGTCAAACCATAGCCGGTGGCGTTGATCTGCTCGATCAGCGCGTCGATGTCGGGCGCCTGGGTGCCAGGCCCCCAGCGCACCACGTGCAGGATCGGGCCAAAGTGCTCGGCCGTGAGGGCGCTGACGCGGGGCAGGGTGTAGGCGGTGGGCGGCACGATGTGCGGTGCGGTTGACGGCGCAGCCAAGGTGGTCCGGCCGATCAGGCGCACGCCGGAGCGAGGCTGTTGCGCCTGGTGATCCAACTCCGACAAGTGGGCGTTGAGCAGATCGTGAGCCTGTGCATCGATGACGGGGCCCACGTCGGTGGCCCAGTCGGCGCTGTCGCCCATCACCAGGGTTTGCAAGGCGCCCGCCAGCATGGCTTCCAGCGCATCGGCGGTGGCGCTGTGCAGGCACAGCAGGCGCAAGGCCGAGCAGCGTTGGCCCGCGCTCAAAAAGGCGCTGGCCACCACGGCGTCCATCACCTGTTCGGGCAAGGCGGTGCTGTCCACCACCATGGCGTTGAGGCCGCCCGTCTCTGCAATCAAAGGCACGATGGGGCGGTCGCCCTGGGCCAGCATGCGCTGGATGCGCTTGCCCGTGGCCACCGAGCCGGTGAAGGCCACGCCCGCGCAGTGCTTGCTGGCCACCAGGGCTGCGCCCACCACCGCACCGGGGCCGCAGGCGCAGCCCAGCACGTCGGCCGGCACGCCAGCCTGGTGCAGCAGGGCCACGAAGCGGCGCCCGATGTCCGGGGTCTGGTCGGCGGGCTTGGCGGCCACGGCGTTGCCGGCCACCAGCGCGGCCATCACTTGCCCGCCAAAAATGGCCAGCGGGAAGTTCCAGGGCGCGATGCAGACGAACACGCCCCGGCCACGCAGTTGCCATTCATTGCTTTCGCCGGTGGGGCCGGGCAGCAACTGTGCTTGCAGGTGATGGCGGCCTTGCTGCGCGTAGTAGCGCGCCAGGTCGATGGTTTCGCGCACCTCGGCCACGGCATCGCTCATGGTCTTGCGGGCTTCCACCACCAGGTCGGCGGCCCAACTGTCGAACTCGGCTTCCAGCAGGTTGGCCACTTTGTCGAGCATCGCGCAGCGTGTGGGCGAGGGGGTTTCTTCCCAGCCTTGCCAGCCTTGGCTGAGCGAGTCCATCAGCGCCTGGGCCTCGGCGGCGCACAGGGCGTGGCAAGGTGATGGCAAGGTGGCTTGCTGGCGCCTGACGTGCACCGCGGCCTCCAGGGCATCACGGTGCATCTGGCAGTTCAGGTCGCGGCCAACCGCGTTGCGCCGGTCGGGGCCGTAGAGCCTGGCGGGTGGCACCACGCCAGGGCCGTGTTCGGTGTCGATGGCCGTGAGCCAGGGCGAGGCCAGCAGCTCATCCAGGCTGACCTGCGGGTCGGCCAATTGGTGCACGAAGGATGCATTGGCGCCGTTTTCCAGCAGGCGCCGCACCAGGTAGGCCAGCAGGTCGCGGTGCTCGCCCACGGGGGCGTAAATGCGCAGGGCTGCGCCGGTCTCGGGTGAGATCTTGGGGCGGCGAAGCTCGCGGTACACGCCTTCGCCCATGCCGTGCAGGCGCTGCCATTCGTAGCGCTCTGGGCCGACGCCATGTTGCCTGGCCAGTTGCATGACAGCGGCGATGGTGGCCGCGTTGTGCGTGGCGAATTGTGGGTACAGCACATCGCTGCGGGCCAGCAGCGCATCGGCGCAGGCCAGGTAAGACAGGTCGGTGTTGGCCTTGTGGGTGTAGACCGGGTAGCCGTTCAAGCCCAGTTCCTGAGCGCGCTTGATCTCGGTGTCCCAATAGGCGCCTTTGACCAGACGCACGGTGAGGCGCTTGTCGTGCAAGGTGGCCAGGCGCTGCACTTCGTCGATCACGGCCAGGGCGCGGTGCTGGTAGGCCTGCACGGCCAGGCCCAGGCCATCGCCAGCGGCGGGCATCAGGCGGGCCAGCAGGTCCAGCTGCAATTCCAGGCGGAAGGATTCTTCGGCGTCCAAGGTCAGCAGCACACCGGCCTTGTCGGCCTGGCGGGCCAGTTGCTCCAGCCTGGGCAGCAGTTCGCGCACCAGGGCGGGGTGCTGCGAAGGGTCGAAGCGGGGGTGCAGTGCGGACAGCTTGATCGACAGTCCGGGGCGTTGCGAAAAAGGCAGTTGCCGCGCTTTCTTGTCGCCGGGCTGGCCCAGTTGCGACAAGGCCCTTTGGTAAGACGCCAGGTAGCGGTCGGCATCGGCCCAGGTGCGGGCGCCTTCGCCCAGCATGTCGAAGCTGTGGCGGGTGGTCAGGCCTTGGTCGGCGTCGGACTGGGTTTGCTTGCGGGCTTGGGCCAAGGCCTCTTCCACGGTCTGGCCGAGCACGAACTGGCGACCCAGCAGTTGCAGGGCGCGGGCGGTGGCAGACACCACGGTGGGGCCTCCCAAACGCTGGACCAAGGTGGGCGCGGCCGCGCGGCCATCTTTTGAGGGCAGCAACTGGTGCGCCAGGTCCAGCACACGGGCTGAGGCACTGGACAACCAGGGGTGGGCGGAGCCGTTGCCGGCGTGCTTGGCAAAGTCGGCCTGGGTCAGCTGGTCGCCGATCAGGGCCTGGGCGGTGTCTTGATCGGGCACGCGCAACAGGGCTTCGGCCAGTCGCATCAAGGCCAGGCCTTCGGTGCTGGACAGGGGGAATTCTTGCAGCAGGGATTCGAGTGCCCAGAAGGGCGGCGGGCGGTGGCGGATGCCGCGCACCCAGGGCTCGCATTGCTGGCGCACCATGCCCCAGTCGAGCTTGTCTTGCAGGCGCAGCCTCAGCTTGTCGATTTGCGCGGCTTCATCGGCCCAGGGCAGTGGTAAGCGGTCGGAGAGTTTATTCACAGCGCACTCCAGTCAACGTCTTCAGCGTAACGTCAACGGGTGCGCGGGGTCTAGGTCATGAGAGGGGCTTTTCAGCGCTTTTTGAACACCAAGTCCCAAACACCGTGACCAAGTTTCAGTCCGCGGTTCTCGAACTTGGTCAGTGGGCGGTAAGCGGGCTTGGGCGCATAGCCTTCGGCGGTGTTGACCAGGGTGGGTTCGTCGCTCAGCACTTGCAGGATCTGGCGGGCGTAGGGCTCCCAGTCGGTGGCGCAGTGCAGGTAGGCGCCGGGGGCCAGGCGAGAGGCCAGGTGGGCCACCAAAGGTGCTTGGATCAGGCGGCGCTTGTTGTGGCGGGTCTTGTGCCACGGGTCGGGAAAGAAGATGTGCACACCGGCCAGCGAGGCAGGCTGGATCATGTGGTCCAGCACTTCGACCGCGTCGTGGCGGATCAGGCGCAGGTTGGTGATGTTCTGATCGCCAATGCGCTTGAGCAGGGCGCCCACGCCGGGCTCATGCACCTCAACGCCGATGAAATCCACGTCGGGCAAGGATTGCGCGATGGTGGCGGTGGCGTCGCCCATGCCGAAACCGATCTCCAGCACGACGGGGGCCTGGCGCTGAAAAGTGGCGGGGTAGTCCAGCGGCGCCTTGTCAAAAGGCAGCAGGTACTTGGGGCCCAGTTCAGCCAAGGCCTTGGCCTGGCCCTCCGTGGTCCGCCCCGCGCGCATCACAAAGCTGCGGATGGTGCGGTGGGGGTAGGCGGGCTCGGGTTGGTCGTCGTCGGGGGGCAGGGCGGTGCTCATGGGTGAAATCGGGAAATGCTGGCTTGAGACAGGCCGCCATTGTCGTTGACCCGACGCCCTAGGGCTGTCCCTTAAGCAGGACAGGGTACTAAATCACGCAGAAGCCAGATCGGTGTGGGGCAGCCATTCATCTGGGGGGTGATCAGTCCGTTTTTCTCGGCATTGGGCGAGCATCATAGGTTGAGCGGATTTGCCCGCCAACAGCCTGTGTGGAGTTCTGACCGTGAGCCGTGTCCCTTTGTTGCTGAATGCCAGTCGCTGTGTGGTGGCCTTCAGTTTGCTCGTCGGCATCAGTGCCTATGCTGCTGCATCGGGGGCGTCGGGCAAGACCAAGGATCCGGCGTCCAGCCCTGTTGCCACGGTGAGTGAGTCGCCCAGTTTTGCCTTGTTGGGCTTGGGCTTGGTCGCCATCGGATTGCATGGACTGGGCAGGTCTCGGCGCCATCGGTGACTGTGATTCTGGTAAACGCTGTTATCAGAAACCCGAGTTTGGACCACGGATGAGATTCCCATCCTGGTGTTGTGTGCATGATGAACATCTGCGTTGCGGTGCACGTCCAGCCCGTGACTGCCCCCATGTTCAAACTCACAACGCCAGGAGACACCGATGTCATTCCGTCCCACCACCAAACACCTGTTGCTAACGGCAGTCCAGGCGGTAGTCGCCACGCTCATGGTGCCGAGCATGGCGAGCGCCGCCACCGATCCGTTCTACCAGTACACGGATGGCACCCCGCTGGCGAGCTTTGCGCCTGGCACGGTGTTGAAGAGCCGCACGATCACGGCGTACATCGCGGGTTTCAAGACCTCGTACAAGGCCACGCAAATCGTGTATCGCTCAACCGATGCCAAGCAGCGGCCTACCGCGAACGTGACGACCATCTTCACGCCCGAATGCACCTCGTCCTGCCCGAACAAGAACAAGGTCATCTCTTACCAGTCTTTCTATGACTCGCTGAATCCGGAAGACGGGCCTTCGCGCGCCTACGCGGGCGGTAAGCGCCTGCCGGACCTGCTGCCGGCTGTCGAGACGGTCCTGTTCGGCACGTATGTGAAGAACGGCTACACCGTCGTCATCTCCGACACCGAAGGTCAGAACGCCAATTTTGCCGCCGGCCCCGAATACGGCTACAACACGCTGGACTCGATTCGCGCTGCGCTGAATTCGCCAGAGATCGGCCTCGACCGGAGCGCCAAGGTCGCGTTGCTGGGTTACTCGGGCGGCGCCATCGCCACCGAGTGGGCCGCCGAGCTGGCGCCCAGCTATGCACCCGACCTGAAGCCCAACCTGATCGGTGCGGCCTTCGGTGGCACGCTGGTGAGCCCCGAGCACAACCTGACCTATGTTGAAGGCGCGCCCATTTGGGGCGGTGTGATGCCCATGGCCGTCGTCGGCGTCGCGCGTTCTTACGAGATCGACATCAAGAAGTACCTCACCCCGCGCGGTCTCGAGGTCTACGACAGGATTCAGAAGGCCTCGATCGCCTATGTGCTCGGCCAATATGGCAAGGTGACCTGGAAGGACCTGGTCAAGCCAGAGTTCCAGGATCGCACCAAGATCCCTGAATACGTGGCTGCTGTGAACACGGTCATCATGGGCACCGGCGGCACCCCCGAGATCCCACTGCAAATCGGTCAGGGCACCGGCGGCATCTGGGAAGGTACGAAGACATCGCCAATCTGGGGCAAGGGAGACGGCGTGATGCTGGCGGGCGATGTCCGCACGCTGGCGCGCCAGTACTGCGCTCAGGGTGTGGCGGTGGAGCACAAAGAGTATGGTTCAAGCCACTTCTTGACCATGCTCAACTGGCTGCCTGCGGCAACCGCCTGGATCGATGACCGATTCGCTGGGAAACCTGCTCCGCAGAACTGCGCCAGCATCGCGCCGGGCAACTCGCTCGCTCCGCTCGTTTACAAGCCCTGAGCGGGGGGGCGGTTTTTTACCAATAGAAAGGCCGCCAGGTGTATCTACTTGGCGGCCTTTAACTTATCTGTTGGAGCGGGTGATGGGAGCCCGCTCCACTTCTAAGCCTCAGGGCAACGGTTATGGTTAGATCTACTTTGTAGCACATTGATGTAGATCCTAGTGTTGCCTTAGAACCGGTGGCCTGACCTGTATCCAGCTTCCTCTGGAATTCGACTATCATGGATTTGATAATCGTCATCTGAGGGAGATTTTTATGAACTGGAAAAAGTTCGGATTTATTTTGCTGTTTGCTTCATTAGCCATCTCGGCTTATGGGATCTATTCAAATTTTCAGACCCAGGATCAAATAAGAACGGAAGTCGTTAAGGCTTTTAATAGGCAAGTGATGGAAGGGTTTTTAACTACAATTCCAGTGCGTGCAGAACTTCGCGAGACGGCAAATATCGCAAAGATGTGCATGCTCATTGGCGGCTTCGGATCAATCATTGGAGTTGCATTTTTATATTCTTCTAGTTCCTCTCGGAAGGAAGCAGTAGAAATAGAAAAATTGGACGAGATGAAGGAAAAAATTTGGCCGAAATCTGTAGAGCCTGATCTGGAAGCAGTTAAAAGAAAACGCAGTCAGAGTGGTCTATGTATACATTGCGGGGGAGCGCTGACATTATGGAAGCTTGCCTTGGGTCAACTGGCTCATCCGGAGTGTGAGAATGAAAAATCTATGTAATCTTTCAGATTAAACATTTAAATCAAATCGACTGAAGAGCCAAGACATATAAGTTTTTGGGTTCTTCCAGCGGCCTTGACCGTTTACAAATTGATTTGCTTCATCGCTAAGTTGTGTTTGAAAATCACCAAGCCCGCAAGCATGAAGTGCAATGAAAATATCAAAAATCCACGGGTTGGCAACATTTCTGCTCTTTAAATGTTTTGCAAGTTGACCAGCTTCTTTATGAGCTTCAATTTCATGGTGACTTACTCTTCTGAAGAGGTCTGGATTGTGAATTTTTAATGCAATGGGCCAAGCTGCAACTACTTCCGATTGATTGAGTGGGTGGGCAAATGAATAGAGCGCAACCCCGTTTTCAACATCGCGAAGTGACATTTTCAAGAGTGTCGCAATTGATCCGAAATCGGATACAAAGTCCGATCGGCCACTTGGGCCTAAAAGCCTGTATCTACTAAGCGTAGCTTCACAATGTTTTTTATTGTCGTCAGGGCTGTGCTCTTCAGCACCTAGTTTTTTTGGCAGGTTGAGTGAAAGCTGAACAAATTTTGCCAAATAGGCATTTGAATCAATCCTTGAGCCATAGATGCCCTCAACAGCAGCAGCAAGTTGCTTGCGATTCATTAAGAGAACAAAAACAATCCCAGGGACTTCAAAAAAATGTTTAATTCTTTCGACTGTTTTGACAGCAAAATCTGGTCGGCAGCGATCTAGTTCATCAAGAAAGATGATAACTGGCTCTTCCTTTTCTTTGGAAAATTCTTCTAAAGTATCTTTGAAGTTTTCGACTGTTTTTTTATCATCTTCGTAACTGCTAAGGCGCTTGCTAATCAAGTCTTCTAATTTGCTGGCCGCGTCGTTCTCTAAATCGCTAATAGCCTTTGCTAGGTCATCCGCCAAATCGGTTTTGCCAAGTAGCCAATGGCCTGCAGAATTCACTGCTATTTTGGCTGCGGTTGGTAATAGAGTCGCCCCTAGTTTTGTTCCGGTTTTTAATAAACTCCCAACGGTCTTGGATTTGTTAAGCTTGGTTAATTCTACTAGTTCCCCGGCAATCATTAGAAACGGATCTTCAACATAGTCGCGTTGGAAGCAGTCAATATAGATTGTTCTATATTTTTCATTTAGGAGTGACGCATGCCAATGTCGACCAAACCACGTTTTTCCTTCACCCCAAGGAGCATCAATAGCTATCACACCGCCATCAGGCAATCTCGTCAAAAAGCCAGTTAGGCGTTTTGCAAGTTCCGCTCTTTCAAAGGCATCCCCTTGAAATGGCATATCGTCATGTTTAAAAGCTGGGGGGCGTAAAAAAAGTGGAATGATCGGAGTGTTCATGATTAATTTTCGTTTAGCGGGGTTGTCGTTGCTGGTATACCGGGTTACGTGATTTTGTGAAAAATTCGCTGAATTTGCGAAATTCTCCATATACCACCTTTTGGCGTTGGCACGTTTAGATCATTTAGCTCTTTTGCCATAGCCCTTTGGGATAAACCTCTGGCATTCATCCCATTAAATAAAGGGCGCAGTTTATTTGCAAAAATGATAGCTTCTTGCCTTCGTTGCTCAATGTTGGGTCGCAGATTTTTAGGCCCGGCGCTTCCGAGTTGAACTCCCCGCGCCTTAGCAATAGCCAAGGCTTCCTTTGTTCGCTGGCTGATGCGCTTAGCCTCATGTTCAGCAAACGCAGCCATGATGTGAATGGTTAATTCGTTTGCTTCTGGCATATCGCATGCAATAAATCGCACTTGGCTTTCCATGAGCCCGGATACAAAGTGAACATTGCGTGCCAACCTATCCAATTTTGCAATGATCAAAGTAGCGTTATTCTTTCGGCATGCATTTAAAGCGGCGCGAAGTTGGGGCCGTTTTGCCAATGGCTCCGCACCTTTTCCAGTTTCGACCTCCCTAAACTCTCCGGCTAGTTCTGCATTCCTTTGGGAAAGAAAACTAAAAACGGCGGCTTGCTGAGCTTCCAGTCCCAAGCCACTTTGGCCTTGCTTGGTTGTGCTAACTCGGTAGTAGGAGATGAACTTTTGCTTTGTCATGGCTGACCACGTGACTAGAGGTTCGTTTAATGTGTGGTCATTGTAGGATGACGGCGAGAAAAAATTCCGACAATTCTGCAAAACGCTTACTACACTGAGTCAAGGCGACGTTGGGTGTTCATCCCAATCAAGCAGTTAATTAGTAGGTGATATTTTGGAATACGGCGATTTAAAAATTATTGCGGCAATTGATTGGGTTGAGTTTGAAGTTTCGTTGGTGAACGCTTCGAATCATCAGACTTTGTCCAGGGCTTTAAGAAGCTTCCAGGTTGCGGAAAAGGTGTGGGTTGAGCCGGTTGAGCCAACTAGTAAAAACAAGACCTCTAGGAAGTTTCGCTTTCGTCTTCATGATCCAAAGAGTTGTGCTGATAGTCAGATTATTCTCACTAAGCTCGGGTCGAGATTTGAGTTTTCAGATGAGCCTGAAATAACAGCGGTGGAGGTTGCTGTTGATTTCTTTAGTCCTTCGCATGATGCGGAGCGATTGGTGGAGGCCACCATTTCTCTTTATACATATCATGCGAATCTCGTCAGTGAAAATCGCCGTGCTTCTGGCCGGGAAGCGACAACTGGGCAGGCAAAAGGGATCTTAGTTCGTAAAGATCTCCTAAATGCGGTTCACTCAGAATTGTCGCTGAACATTGGGAATGTCTCGGATGCGGTTCATCAAAGAATCTACTTGAAGAAGAAAAATAAGCAGTTGCATTTGCCCATAGCAGAACATCGGGCCAGGGTTGAGGTAACACTGCAGCATGAAAATTTGCCATTCACAACGATAGAGCAATGGTCAAAATTTCAATTTAGTAGTCTGGCAAATTACTTTAAATGGCGGAAAGACTCCGTATTAACTCCCTTGCAGCAGTGCTTGAGGTCTGTGCAAGCTAATGTAGGAACAGTTGAGATTGCCCAATTTGAACGTCTGGCGCGCCGAACTACGTTGTCTTCTACCGTAGCCGATGGTCGCCTGAATGACCGGGTCTATGACGCATTGAGAAGCTTGACAACCAAGCAACGAAAGCCGGTAAAGCTACAAAAAAACCGGGTGAAAGCGCATGTGCCGCTTCTGCTAAGTGCTTGATTCTCAACAATGATTCACCAGATGTGCGCATTGGATGTAAATACTTAATACATTGAAAAGAACAAGACATGGTCAAGGGCTCTGCAGAGCATTGACTCTTAGAGGCAACCGAAGTCCTAGATTCGGAGACCCCACCCCCTGACCATCTTCGTTTCCTCTCCGGGCAGCTTTTCAAAGTCAGATCCTTAGATATGACTGTTCACTAAGGATCGCTTAACCGGCATCTTATTGTTTTATTTGAAATAGTGATTTTTTAAAAATCACCAATCCTTATAAATAAGCCCGATTTAATGCCGGTTTAGAGTTTTTTTAGGTGATGAGGCCGGCTAGATTTTCTTCTTGTTGCATCTTCAAGTGCCTTGATTCCGGCTTCTATGTCAAATGAAATAATCGTTGGCAGCTTAAAATCAAGTTGCGAGATTATTTTCAATAAATGATCTGGAAGGTGGTCGCTTGCATAGGTCCGACCAGATGTCGTTTGTCCGCGCTCATGACCGGTAAGTTGATTTGAAATCGATTCTTCGATGCCCAGTTCTCTTTGGCAAAAGTTAATAAATGTGTGCCGAAATGAATGGAAGACCTTTTTGCCATCCCTCGGCCAGCCAAATTTATTGCCAAGCAGGCGATCATTGAACCACTTAATTGGAGCTTTTGTGTAACCCTTGTTCGGGTCGTATGAGAACTCCGGGAAGAGTCTTTCATGCCCCTTGGCAATTAATTTGACTTGCCACTTTATTAAACCTAGCTCAATTAAGGAAGGGTGAACCGGAATCTTTCGAATTGCATTTGTGTTTTTGAGCTTCTGATCGTCGTTTTCCTGATTGATCGAAATATACCAAGAGCCTTTGTCCGTTTTTTTATGTCGCTCAAATGAAGTTGACAGAGTTCTCCAATTCTTGCTCCAGTGAACAAGCCTAGCAACGGTAGCCAGTAATAGTGGGGCTGAAATTCCCTAAAGGTGTTCGCCTTAGATAGTTCGCCTCTTCCGGTTTGATACCATTCCTCGCCAAATATCTGGGTTAGTTCGTCATGCGTAAAATGATCTCGTTGATCCTGCTCCCGGCCTTGCTTTTTTTTGGTGGCAACATCGAAAGCTAGATTTTCTGCCGGATCGAAGTCAATCCAATTTTGATTTTTTGCCCAACGGAAAAGGGAACTTAAATTATTTAATCGCTTTTGAATTTCTTGTTCCGAAATTCTTGGCCACTCTTCCGGGATGTTCATTCCGTGCTTCAAAAGAGCTTTGGTTTTGTCTGCCGGTTCAGCTTTGAGCTTTGGCACGTAATGGGATAGACGTTCTCGATCAACATCCCCGAGCTTGGGGTCAGACTCTGCATCTATGAAGTGCTGGCAAGCGGCTCTAATGCGCCTTGCTTGGTCACTGGCTACCTTCCCGCCTTTGATCGCCATAAAGGCGTTTAGAACCTCTGACATGCGTTTTTGACCTTTGCCCCGACTCGGATTGATAGCAGGCCGCTCGCGAGAAAGTTCCAACTGCTCAGGCGTCATCCTGGCTTTGATGACAACGCGTAGTGCCTCCACGCCGGATGCTTCGAATTCGATTGAGTCCTTTGTGATCTTCTGTGCCTGCTCAGGCGCAAAGCCTTCCTTTGAATTCCCCAGGACACTGAAAAGCACCGCCTCACATGATCCAGAGCCCAGCAGAGCCGCTGCGACTTCGCGGGCACCCCTGACCCCTAAGACGCCGCAAAAATCGGCCTGGCGGGCGCCTGATGGCATTTGACTAGAGAGGGGAACGACATAGCCGCCCTCTGGTTGTTCAACTTCCATTGCAGTAAACGGCACGAAATGGCCAGGCATGGCGGCAGTCCTAACAAACAAACTAAGGGCACCTTTCTCGACCTCCCTTAGCAAGTGCTCTTCATCAATTCCTGATGTTGCCGTCGCATCAGCGAGCCTCATGTATCCCTGCCCGACAAGCATTGGCGAGCCGATAGCAATCTGTTCGAAGTTCATGGTTTGTTCAAGTCGAAGGAAGCGCTCACGCCAGTGTGCAAGTTGGGCGCTGGCGATGGCCTTGGCAACAGCGGGTGTGCGGCTTCCGGTTGATAGGTGCAACTCGCCCTTACCAACTGCTTGCCGAAGACGCACCGGCACAACAAGTCGCACAGCGTAGATGCCGCTGCGTCGTCTATAGAGATTGGAATTTTGGGCCACTTTAGCACTCGCTTATGTAGGAGTGCCCTGTAGCAGAGAGTTGGAAGTGCTAAAAATCGTTATAGATCAAGCACTTGCGCAGGTGTGGAGCGGGTGATGGGAATCGAACCCACGTTATTTGCTTGGGAAGCAAGAGTCCTACCATTGAACGACACCCGCGGACAGGGCGCATTCTAAACCCACAGTTCAGACTTCTTCATTCGCTGGCTGAAGAAGCGGGTGGCGTGGGCAAGCCGAGCTTGCGGGCGGTTTTGTTGACGGCATGGCCTGTGGCGGAGGCTCCGCGTTCAACCGCGCTGGCTGCTTTTTGAAGGCCATGCTTGACAGATTTTTCAACCTTGGCCGCCACCGATGAGGCTTTGCTGGCAGCGGTGGTGACAAACTGAGGAGGCTCTGCCGCGCTGGCGATGGCGCAGGTGGCGCTCAGCACGGACGTCAACACGAGGTGCCTGATGAATTCATGGGACATAAGGGCTCCGGTTATTGGCAGTGCGCTCACACGATGATGAATCATGTTGCCGAAGAGCAAGGCGATGGTGATTCGCCAAAACTGAAGTAGAAGGTGGCGCCTTGACCAGGCGTGCCTTCCGCCCAGACCTTTCCACCGTGCCGATCAATGATGCGCTTGACGATGGACAGGCCCACGCCTGAGCCTTCAAAGCGAGAATCGTGCAATCTTTGAAATGGTTTGAACAGCCGTTTTGCCTGTTCCGAGTCAAAGCCAACCCCGTTGTCACGGACGAAAAACACTGGTGGGCCCGCGGACTGGACCACGCCCACCTCGACATGGGGTTTGCTGGCCTCTGCCGCGAACTTCAGCGCGTTGCCAATCAGGTTCACGAAGACCTGCCGAGCCAACTCAAGATCAGCCTCGATTTGCGGCAGCGGGGTGGGGACCACTGGAATCGACCCGGCCGATCGGGCCAAGCGGAGGGACTCGATCACCTCACTCAGGAGTGCGTTCATGTCCACGCTGCGTGTTTCCAGGGTGACGTTGCTGGTTCGCGCCAGTGCGAGCAGTGACTCGACCACCTTCTCGGTCATCGTGGCCTGCGCGGCAACAGCTTGCAGCAGGCGGATGGCCCTGGCCTTTTCATCGGCCTCAATGAAATCCTGGGCCATTTTGGCCGCGGCGGCGATGCCCCCCAGCGGGCCGCGGATGTCGTGAGAGACGTTTCGATTGAAAGTTTCCAGGCCCTCGATGGTTTCGCTGAGCTCGGCCGTGCGAAGTTGAACGCGGTGTTCCAGCGTCTCGTTGGCTTTGACCAATGCCTCCGCGGCCAGCCTGCGCTCCACGATCTCGATCTGCAGTTGCTCGGCGGTGCGTTTGATCTCGTTGTAAAGGCTGCCGTTTTCGTAGATGCGGCCGGCTTGTGCAGCGTGGATGGTCAACAACTGCTCGTCGTCAGGCGTGAAGGCGTGTGAGCCCAGCTTGTCGACCAGCAGGATCCATCCATAGGTGCGGTTCAGCGACATGACCGGGGCGAGCAACCAGCATTCCGCCTCAGGGTAGCTGGCAGGCAAACCCGATGTGGAGGGGGGCACGTCCGACCGGGAAAACCGCCGGGCACGGCCTTCCGCCATGGCTTCGCCAAAGATGCGACCGTCTATGCCCAGGCTTTTGATCTGCTCCGCTTGTTCCGGCGCCAGGCCCCAGGTGGAGAAGTACTCATCACCGCCACCATTCTTGTCGCGCACGCCCAAAACGCTGTAGCGCGCACCCAGCAAATCCCTGGCACCACGGCACACCTTGTCCAGCAGCACGTTGGGATCCCGCTCGGAGGCCAGTTGCAAATTCAGATCGGTCAGCGCAGACAGCCTCTGATTGGCGCGTTCCAGTTCGCTGACCTTGAAGGCCAGCTTGTCGGTCAGCAGCCGCAAATGCTCGCGGTCGAACTGCAAGTTGTCTGGTTGCATCTCGGTCGAGCTGGCATGGGCCAGGGCGTGCTCGACGATGCGCAGGATTTCTTGCGGTTCGCAAGGCTTGATCAGCACGTTGGACACGCCGCAGGCATTGGCCAGGCTGCGGGCTTCCCGTTCCATGAATGTCGCCGTGTAGAAGATGACTTCGGTTTGGGCGATGGCAGGGTCGGCACGCAGCTGCCTGACAAACTCATAGCCGTCCATGGTCGGCATGAGGATGTCGCAGATCACCAGGTCCGGTCGTTCGGAGCGAACCTGCTCCAGGGCAATGCTGCCATCCCAAGCCTCGATCGATTGGTGTCCGCTGTAGCCCATGAGCGCCACGATCAGATCTCGGTTGGGCGCGTGGTCATCGACGACCAGGATCTTTGCCATGGCGGATAGACCTCAATGGCCCGGCACAGGACGCGGCAAACGCATGTGCTCTGGCAGAAACGATTCGATCTGGCTGACGAAATTTTCAGGTTCGATGGGCTTGGAGATGTAGCCGTTGAACCCGGCTGTCAGGACCTTTTGGCGGTCGTTGGGCATGGAAAAGGCCGTGACTGCGATCACGATGGGTTGCTCGCCTTGGGTGTTGGCACGCAGTCGCTCAAGCACCTGATAGCCGTCCAGTCGGGGCATCTGCAGGTCGCAGATGATGAGGTCTGGCCGCTCATGCAATGCGATATCGAGCCCTTGTTGACCGTCGCGCGCCAGCAGTACCTTGTAGCCGCTGAATGTCAACAAATAACGCACCAGCTCCATGTTGGCCGCGTTGTCTTCGATGATGAGGAAGCTTGTCGTCATGGCTCAGCACATCGGTAGGACCAGTGAGAAGGTACTGCCTTTCCCGCCTTCGCTTTGAAAAGTGATTTTACCCCCCAGCAATTCAGCGAGTTTCTGACTCAAATGCAGGCCCAGTCCAGTGCCTTCGGGTGCGTCAGGCCGCTCATTGCGCACGCGGCTGAACGCGCCGAAGAGCTTGTCTTGATCTTCCGCAGGGATGCCGATGCCGGTGTCTTCGACGTGGATTGTGGTCGGGGCACCTTTCATGCCTGGCACCAGGATGAGCCGCACGTGGCCTTGTTCGGTGAACTTCAGTGCATTGCCGACCAGGTTCAGCACGATCTGGCTGAGCGCCCTTCGGTCGGTCTGGATCATGGTGTCCTGCAGCGGTCCCTGCACGGTCAGTGTCAAACCCTTGCTGATGGCCTGAGGCTGCAAGGTGGCGGCAACCTCATCCAGCAAAGCCCGCGTGTCCACCGGTTCGATGTTCAACTCCACCTTGCCGGCTTCAATCTTGGAAACATCCAGCAGGTCGTTGATCAGCGTCAGCAGGTGGCGAGCGCTGGATTGAACGGTCTTCAGCTGCTTTTGCTGTTCATCGTTCAGAGGCCCTGGCAGTTTCATCAGCAGCGTACCTGTGAAGCCGATGATGGCGTTCAGGGGCGTGCGCAACTCGTGGCTCATGCCGGCCAGAAACCGGTCCTTGGCTTGATTGGCGTTGGCCAGTTCCAGGTTCTTTTCCTGAAGGGCCTTCTCAAAACGCTTGCGTTCACTGATGTCCCGGATGGCGCTCATCACGAAAGCGCTTTCTTCCGTGCGCAATGGGCTGAGGCTGATCTCGATCGGAAATTCGCTGCCATCCTTGCGCAGCCCCGACAAATCCAGGCCCGACCCCATGGCGCGCTTGCGAGGTTGTAAAAAGTAGTTGGAGCGGTGCCCCACATGGGCCTTGCGGTAGCGCTCGGGAAGCAGCTCATCGACGGAGCGACCTCGCAATTCGCCTTCGGCATAGCCGAACAAGCGCTCCGCTTGGCTGTTGGCGATGACAATGTGGCCAGTGGGGTTGGCCATCACGATGCCATCAGGGGTTGACTCCAGCAAGTCGCGAAACCTGGCTTCCATCAGCTTGGCGTCTCGCAGCACCTTGATGGTGGTCACATCCTTTTCGGCGGACAGCACCATGGGTTCCAGATCAGCCGTGTGCACCAGCCTGGTAGTGACATCGACATACAGCAGGGAGCCGTCTTTCCTGCGGCGCACGGCTTCATAGGTGACCGTGCCGAGACTCAAAGTTTCCCGGATGCGGATGCCTTGCTCGGTCGCGTGGTCGGTGGGTACACCGAGGGTCTCCCAGTGTTGGCCATCGACTTCTTGCGCGCTGTATCCAAAGATGGACTGCGCGCCTTTGCTCCAGTGCACGACATGGCCTTTGGCCGTCAACAAGACCAGGGCGTCGGGCGATTCGCTGGTCATCAATGCGACGGTCTCGGCTTCCATGGCGTGAGCCCCTTCCCCATTTCTGTATCTGCCATTAAATCATTGATCAGGCGGCGATACCAGATGGTGCGGATTGCCTCAGTAAAACAACGCCCAGAGCAATCCACCGATCATCAACCACTTGCCCACGTAGTAGGCCGTGCGGTTGCGCGCTTTCAAGACCTTGGCTTTGGCGCGCAGTTGGTAGAAGTGGAAGAAGAACTTGTTCAGGCCACCCACGGGTTCGCCTTCCACGTTCTGGGTGGCGGCGGCCGTCATCACCAGCGAGCCAAAGCCGTGGTTGATCCAGCGCATGATGGGCGTCCAGACCGGGCGCTCGATGTCGGCGAACAAGATGATGCGGGGGTGGTCGGTGGTGTTTTCGGCGTAGTGGATGTAGGTCTCGTCGAACATCACCACTTCGCCGTCTTTCCAGTGGTACTTCTCACCATCGACATCGATGTAGCAGCCGGGGTCGTTGGGGGTGATCAGGCCCAGGTGGTAGCGCAGCGAGCCGGCGTAGGGGTCGCGGTGGCGCACCAGGCGGGCGCCGGGTGGCAATGAGGCGAACATCGCGGCCTTGATGCTGGGAATTTGCTTGAGCAAGGCCACCGTCTTGGGGCACAGCTCCTGGGCCGAGGGCAGCTCATCGGCATACCACTTCAGGTAGAAGCGCTTCCAGCCCGTTCGGAAAAATGAGTTGAAGCCAATGTCGTTGTAGGTGTCCGCCGCCTTGATGTTGCCGCGACCGTCCAGGTGCAAGGCCTCTTCGCGCATGACCTGCCAGTTGTCCTGCAGCAGCTTCAGCTCGGGAAACTTGGTCGGGTCCAGGTAAGGCTGCGAGCCGACCTTTGAGAACATCACCATCAGCGAATTCAACGGCGCGATCAGCACCGTGAAGTCGGTCAGTGCGCGCACCAGGCCGAAGCGCATCTTGCCGCGCAGGTGCGAGTGCAGGGCGGCGGCGATGAAGGCCAGCAACACCCAGTGGCGTGGCGCCAAAGGCCACAGGTCGTTCAGAAAAGTCATGCTCGGCTCACTTGTCCAATCCGCCAAGGCAAAGGTACTTGGCTTCCAGGTAATCGTCCATGCCCTGGCGCGCGCCTTCGCGGCCCAGGCCGGATTGCTTGACGCCACCAAAGGGCACTTCGCAGGTTGAAATCAGGCCGGTGTTGACGCCGACCATGCCGTACTCCAGCGCCTCGCCCACGCGGAAGATGCGGCCCACGTCGCGGCTGTAGAAATAGCTGGCCAGGCCGAACTCGGTGTCGTTGGCCATGGCGATGGCCTCGGCTTCTGTGTTGAATTTGAACACCGGGGCCACCGGGCCGAAAATTTCTTCGCGTGCCAGGCGCATGTCGCTCGTCACGTTGGACAGCACCGTGGGGGTGTAGAAGTTGCCACCATCCAGTGGCGCGCGTTGTCCGCCGGTGACCACCTTGGCACCCTTAGCCAGGGCATCGGCCACCAGGTCTTCAACCTTGGCCAGCGCCTGGTCATCGATTAGCGGCCCTTGCACCACGCCAGCCTCGAAGCCGTTGCCCACCTTCATCTGCGCCACACGCTCCGACAGCTTGGCCACGAATTGATCGTAGACCTCGGCTTGCGCATACAGGCGGTTGGCGCACACGCAGGTCTGTCCCGCATTGCGGTATTTGGCGATGAGGGCGCCTTCCACGGCCGCATCAATGTCGGCATCGTTGAACACGATGAAGGGCGCGTTGCCGCCCAACTCCAGCGACAGCTTCTTGATGGTGGGCGCGCATTGCTTCATCAGAATGCGGCCCACTTCGGTCGATCCGGTGAAGGACAGGTGGCGCACCGTGTCGCTGGCGCACAGCGCTTTGCCCACTTCAATCGACCGGTCGGCGTCAGCGGTGATGATGTTCAACACGCCTGGCGGCATGCCCGCACGCAGGGCCAGTTCGGCCACGGCCAGGGCCGACAGCGGCGTGGCCTCGGCGGGCTTGATGACCACTGGGCAGCCAGCGGCCAGCGCGGGTGCCACCTTGCGGGTGATCATGGCGATGGGGAAGTTCCAGGGCGTGATGGCCGCGCACACGCCAATCGGCTGGCGGATCACCAGGAAACGCTTGGTGGGGTCGGTGCTGGGCACGGTTTCGCCATACACGCGGCGGGCTTCTTCGGCAAACCACTCGATGAAACTGGCGCCATAGGCCACTTCGCCCTTGGATTCGGACAGAGGCTTGCCTTGCTCGGCGGTCATGATCCGCGCCAGGTCGTCCGCGTGCTCATGCAGCAGGGCGAACCACTTCATCATGATGGTGGCCCGGGCCTTGGCTGTGAGCCCCTTCCAGGCGGGCCAGGCGCGGTTGGCGGCGCCAATGGCCAATTCGGTTTGGGCGGCGCCCAGATTGGGCACTTGCACCAGCAATTGCCCCGTGGCAGGGTCGCGCACGTCGAAACGCTCGGCAGCGTCCACCCATTGCCCGTCGATCAGGGCCTGGGTCTTGAGCAGGGTTGGGTCTTTCAGCGCGGCCAACGGGGCGGGGAAATCGGTCATGGCGGTTCTCGGGAAAGCATGCACGGGCCAGAATGATAGGCCACCCCCCTGAAACCTATAATCAGAAGCTTTGCTTCACCCGGCTGCCGTCAGGCCCGGGTCGCCCCGCCCACGTCCCGAACCGGAAGCCCCAAGATGAAAGCCGCTGAGATCCGCTCCAAGTTTCTGAAGTTCTTCGAGTCGAAGGGCCACACCATCGTGGCCTCCAGCCCCGTGGTGCCCGGTGACGACCCGACCCTGCTGTTCACCAACGCGGGCATGAACCAGTTCAAGGACGTGTTCCTGGGCTTCGACAAGCGCCCCTACACCCGCGCCACCACCTCGCAAAAGTGCATCCGCGCTGGTGGCAAGCACAACGACCTGGACAACGTGGGCTACACCGCCCGCCACCACACCTTCTTCGAGATGCTGGGCAACTTCAGCTTCGGCGACTATTTCAAGCGCGATGCCATCAGCTTCGCCTGGGAGTTGCTGACCGAGGTCTTCAAGCTGCCCAAAGACAAGCTCACCGTCACGGTCTACGCCGAAGACGACGAAGCCTACGAGATCTGGAACAAAGAGATCGGCGTGCCCGCCGAGCGCATCATCCGCATCGGTGACAACAAGGGCGCGCGCTACGCCTCCGACAATTTCTGGATGATGGGCGACACCGGCCCCTGCGGCCCTTGCACCGAGATCTTCTACGACCACGGCGACCACATCCCTGGCGGCCCGCCCGGCAGCCCCGATGAAGATGGCGACCGCTTCATCGAGATCTGGAACAACGTGTTCATGCAGTTCAACCGCGACGAAGCGGGCGTGATGCACAAGCTGCCCAAGCCCAGCGTGGACACCGGCATGGGCTTGGAGCGCATTGCGGCTGTGCTGCAAGGCGTGCATGGCAACTACGAGATCGATTTGTTCGTGGCTTTGTTGGCCGCGGCCAAGTCCGCCGTGGACGCCGCAGGCGGTGGTGATGTCGACGCATCCAGCCCCAGCCTGAAGGTGATCGCCGACCACATCCGCGCGTGCTCGTTCACCGTGGCCGATGGCGTGATCCCCAGCAACGAAGGCCGCGGCTACGTGCTGCGCCGCATCACGCGCCGCGCCATCCGCCACGGCTACAAGCTGGGCGCTCGCACGCCGTTCTTCCACAAGCTGGTGGGCGCTTTGGTCGAGCAGATGGGCGATGCCTACCCCGAGCTGCGCCAGAACGAAAAGCGCATCACCGATGTGCTCAAGACCGAAGAAGAGCGCTTCTTCCAGACCATCGCCAATGGCATGGAGATCCTGGAAACGGCCCTGGCCGCCGTTGAAAAATCCGGCACCAAGGTGATCGACGGCGACACCGCCTTCAAGCTGCATGACACCTTCGGCTTCCCGGTCGACCTGACCGCTGACGTCTGCCGCGAACGCGACGTGAGCGTGGACAGCGCCGGGTTCGATGCCGCCATGACCCGCCAGCGCGAACAAGCCCGCGCCGCCGGCAAGTTCAAGATGGCCGCTGGCCTGGAATACACCGGCGCGCCCACCACCTTCCACGGCTACGACCACCTGACCCACGAGGGCTCCAAGGTCACCGCCGTCTACGTGGACGGCTCACCAGCCCAATCCGCACGCGCCGGTGACGACGCCGTCATCGTGCTGGACGACACCCCTTTCTACGCCGAGTCCGGCGGCCAGGCGGGCGACAGCGGCGACCTGCGCAACGGCACTTCGCGCTTTGTGGTGGAAGACACCCAGAAGATCCAGGCCGACGTGTACGGCCACCACGGCCGCGTGGTTGAAGGCGAGATCAAGGTGAGCGACACCTTGAATGCCCGCGTCGATGCCGACGTGCGCGCCCGCACCATCCGCAACCACAGCGCCACCCACCTGATGCACAAGGCCTTGCGCGAAGTGCTGGGCGGCCATGTGCAGCAAAAGGGCTCGCAAGTCACCGCCGATCGCACCCGCTTCGACTTCGCGCACAACGCCCCGATGACGGCCGATGAGATCCGCCAGGTTGAAGAACTGGTCAATGCCGAGATCCTGCTCAACGAGGCCACCAACGCGGCCGTGATGGGCCTGGAAGACGCGCAAAAGACCGGCGCCATGATGCTGTTTGGCGAGAAATACGCCGACGAAGTCCGCGTGCTCAGCATCGGCACCTCCAAAGAGCTGTGCGGTGGCACGCACGTCAAACGCACCGGCGACATCGGCGTCTTCAAGATCGTGGCCGAAAGCGGTGTGGCCGCTGGCGTGCGCCGTGTTGAAGCGGTCACCGGCATTGGCGCCTTGAGCTACCTGCAATCGTTGGAAGGCACCGTGCAGGGCCTGGCCAGCCTGCTCAAGGCCGCGCCCGCCGAGGTGCCTGCCCGCGTTGCTGCAGCGCAAGATCAGATCCGCGCTTTGGAGAAGGAACTGGCCGCCATCAAGGGCAAATTGGCCTCCAGCCAGGGCGACGAGCTGATGGCCCAAGCCATCGACATCAAGGGCATCAAGGTGCTGGCCGCCGTGCTCGATGGCGCCGATGCCAAGGCCCTGCGCGACACCATGGACAAGCTCAAGGACAAGCTCAAGACCGCTGCCATCGTGCTGGCCGCGGTTGAAGGCGGCAAGGTGCAGATCGCCGCAGGCGTGACCGCCGACACCATCGGCAAACTCAAGGCGGGCGAACTGGTCAACTTCGTGGCCTTGCAAGTGGGCGGCAAGGGCGGCGGCAAGCCCGACATGGCCATGGCTGGCGGCACCGACCCCTCCAAACTGGCGCAAGCCCTGGCAGGGGTGCCTGCATGGGTGACTGAGCGACTCTGATGTCGCGTGTTCATCCCAAAAGGCTCCTTCGGGAGCCTTTTTCTTTGTGCGAATGTCGGCGCCAATGCCATCTTGTCATCCAGCATCCTGTGAACGACGGTACCCCATCCCTATAGTTCAATCACCGAGGACCGACTTACTACAAGAAAGGTGTTGCTCATGACCACCCCCGTTGCAATCCATCCCATCGTCCCCCGCGAGAAGCTGAACTTCAACCTGGACGGCGACATCCCCAAGTACTGGTTTGGCGGCGACCCTTTCAAGTCGCGCTTCTGGGATGCCCTGTCGATCATCTTCCCGCCCGGTGAAAAATTCTTCATGACCTGTGTGCGCGATTTCCGCGATCAGGTCACCGACCCGAAGATGCTGCAAGAGATCAAGGACTTCAACAAGCAGGAAGCCCAGCACGGCATCGTCCACCGTCAGGACAATGAACGCATCCGCAAGCAAGGCATCGACACCGAAGCCCTGAGCGCCTGGGTCGAAAACTTCCTGACCAACCGCTACCGCAAGTGGTACAGCCGCAGCTACACCGTGGCGGTGACCGCCGCTTTGGAGCACTTCACCTCGATCATCGCCCACAGCATGTTCGACCAGCGCGACCTGCTCAAAGAAGCCGACCCCCGTGTGCGCGCCATGTACGCCTGGCACGCCATTGAGGAAGTCGAGCACAAGGGTGTCGCCTACGACGTCATGGTTGATGTGGCCAAGGTGGGCTACTTCAAGCGCGTGCTGGCCCTGGTTGATGCCACCATCCTCTTCCCCGCCACCATCTTCTACATCCAGCGCAAGATGTTGATTCAGGACGGTTTCACCCTGGCGCAACGCATGAAGCTGATGGCGGGCGGCATCTGGTGGCTGATCAAGCCCAACGGCTTGCTGGCCCCCATGGCCAAGGCTTACTGGACCTACTACAAGGTGGGTTTCCACCCGTGGCAAGAGTCCGAGCAACGCGGCTACACCGAATGGCTGGCCGCCTTCAACACCAGCGGTGGTGATCCGGTCAAGGCCAGCGAGCAAATGCGCCAGACCCTGGCCATGTGATTGAGTTCACGACCCAAGAGGCCTCCGGTGACGGAGGCTTTTTTTTGCGTCGCTGTTGAAACCCCGATCTTCGGTAGACTGCGGCACACTCACGTTGAGTGGGCCGTTTTCATTTATGCAGATTCCATCGATCGTTCTCAAAGCCCTGGGCATCAAGCCCATTCCGCTGTTCATGCTGTCCAGCTGGATCAAGGCGGCCGCCAAGTGCGGGTTCAACGTGCAACCGCTGTTCAAAGAGGCCGGCATCACCATCGACCTGATCCGCCTGGAAGACGCCCGCGTGTCGCCCTTGCAGTTGATCTCGGTGCTGGAGCAATGTGTGGCCATGTCGCCCCACAAGCATTTCCCGGTGGTGCTGGGCGACACCTTCGCGTTTGAATCCCTGCCCGAATTTGAAACCCTGCTGACCACCAGCCCCACCTTGCGCCAGGCCCTGGACGTGGCCGAAATGGCCAAGCGCATGGTGCTGCCCTGGGCGCAGTTCGACATCCGCGAAGAGGGCGATCTGGCCTACGTGGCCATCAGCTTCGAGATCCCGATGGTCGATGTTCAGAACCTTGGCCTGCCACTGCACTACGTGACCGAAGCCCTACTGGCCTGCATCCGCAAGTTCGGCCGCTCCTTGCAGGGCTCGTCTGACGGCTTTGTGTCGGTGTCCATCAAGCGGCCCCCTCCGCCATATGCCGAGCAATTGCAGCAGTTCTTTGAAGTGCCGGTTCACTTCAACCAGCCTATGGACGCGCTCGTGTTTGAAAGCCGCATCCTTGACCAACCCCTGGAGGGCGCTTTCCCGGCCCTGCACGAGCAGGCGCATTTCCTGGCCGAGCAGCGCCTGGGCAAAGAGGCCCGTCGCCAGGGCGTGGCCGCCGAGATCGAAGAAATCATCGCCCTGAAACCTGGCTTGCTGGCGCTCGGCGTGGAAGACATGGCCGAACGCCTGAACCTGCACCCCCGCACGCTGCAGCGCCGCCTGAAGGACGAGGGCGACGGCTACCTGCACCTGCAGGCCCGCATGCGCCACCGCTTGGCCTGTGAGTGGCTGCGCAAGGGGGACATGTCCATCGACGACATCAGCGCCCGCCTCGGCTTCTCGGATCGGCGGGCTTTCACCGCAGCCTTCAAGCGCTGGGAAGGCTGCACCCCCAGCAACTGGCGTGACCAGCAGGGCAGGTCTTGAGTCGCTGAATCCCCCCGAATTTGGCTTGGCGTACGGACAACGTTCGTATCCAAATGATCTGGCTAACTCGTCGCCAATTTGCCTGGTGTGGCCGCCATCGTCCTTGAACCCCCTGCCATGTCAGGGCTGACGAGTCATGTTTATCGACATGGGTGCGAGCTATGTCGTCAATTGTTCCTGCATTGATGCCTGAAATGCTTGTGGTGGACTGCGAATTTAAATAGATTGGGATAACCGATTCATACGATCGTTCGATATTCGTTGAATCACCCCATTTATTCGAAAACACGCGTGTTCAGATATTGATTGGAAATGATTTTGCTCACCTCCCATGTCCAATCCAGGCCAACCGTGGAATCTGCCTGGAATCCTGAGATTTCGAGCTTGTCTGCCACCATTCCCATGTTCGGCTTGCCGAGTTGGGTGCGGGCTGCCGTCCGTTGTGGCTTTCCGGTCGAGGCTGCGTTCCGGGAGGCAGGTGTTGAGCTGGACGTGAACAAGCCCCACGGCGGCATGGTGACCGCCGACGCCCTGCTGCGGGCCATCGAGGTGTGCGTCAATCGCTCGACCGAGCACTATTTCCCCCTGGCTTTGGGTGAAGCCTATGTGTTTGACCGCTTCCCCCAGGTCGAGGCCTTTCTGGCCACCAGCCCCACCATGCGCGAGGCCATCGAGGCCTTGCCCTGGATTCGGGCCATGGAGTTGCCCTGGCTGTGGGTCAGCCTGGAAGAGACCGAAACCGAAGCGGCGATCGTTGTGACTCTGGATCCTGAATTGGCCCGACGTCCCGAAGCGCCTTACGTGATTGAAATCGTGCTGACCGCCTGCCGCAAATTTGCCAAGGCCATGCTTGGGCGGTCCTTGGCGCTGTTTTCTCAGCCGATGCATGCCGTGCAGTTTCAGAGGGCGCGGCCTGAGAATGCCGCCGTTTTTCAGGATTTCTTCCCTTGCCATGTTCAATTCGGGGCGCCCCGCAATGCCTTGGTGTTTCCCAAAGCCATGCTGGATGTCGCGCTGCAAGGCGCGCTGCCTTCCGTCCACGGCCAGGCACGTCAGGCCATCGTGCGAGAGCTGGAGGCCAGCAAGCCGCACTTTGCCTCGACCGAGGCCGTCCGCCAGGCCTTTGAAGGCCAGTCGGACCTGCTCAAAGGTGGCCTGGACGAGGTGGCTGACGCCATGGGCATCCATGCCCGCACCTTGCAGCGGCGCCTGCAGGCCGAAGGTTTCAAGTTCGCGGATTTGCAAGCCCAGGCCAAATATGCCCGCGCGCGTCAGATGCTGAGCAAAAAAGCCATCAGCATGGAAATCATCAGCGTGGAGCTGGGTTTTTCTGACCGGCGCGCTTTCACCTACGCTTTCAAGCGTTGGTCGGGCATTTCGCCCAGCACCTACCGTGCGCGGGTTCTTCAGTCGCCCGTGACGGCCTTGCGGCATCCTTGAGTCGGCGGGCTGGACAAGCCTGCTAGAGTCCGGCCCATGTCAGAACGTTCAGATCTCCTGGGCAAGCACATCGTGCTGGGCCTGACAGGCGGCATCGCCTGCTACAAATCGGCCGAACTGGTCCGCCTGCTGGTCAAGGCAGGCGCCACCGTTCAAGTGGTCATGACCGAAGCGGCGCAGGCCTTCATCACCCCGGTGACGATGCAGGCGCTGTCCGGTCGGCCCGTGGCCACCAGCCAATGGGATGCGCGCGAGCCCAACAACATGGCGCACATCAACCTCAGCCGCGAGGCCGATGCCATCCTGGTGGCGCCCGCCAGCGCTGATTTCATGGCGCAACTGGTGCAAGGCCGTGCGCATGAACTGCTCAGCCTGCTGTGCCTGGCGCGCCCTCGTGAGCGTTGCCCCTTGCTGGTCGCCCCCGCCATGAACCGCGAGATGTGGTCGCACCCGGCCACGCAGCGCAACGCGCAAACGCTGCGAAACGACGGCACCATCCTGCTGGGCCCCGACAGTGGCGACCAGGCCTGCGGCGAAGTCGGCGATGGCCGCATGAACGAGCCCGCCGACCTGCTGGCCGACCTGATCGCCTTTTTCCAGCCCAAGATCCTGCAAGGCCAGCGGCTGCTGATCACCGCCGGGCCCACCTTCGAATCGATCGACCCGGTGCGCGGCATCACCAACCATTCCAGCGGCAAGATGGGTTTTGCCCTGGCGCGCGCCGCGGTGGAAGCGGGTGCCCAGGTCACCCTGATTGCCGGTCCGGTCCACCTGCCCACACCCCGGGGTGTGCGCCGCATCGACGTGATGTCGGCCTTGCAGATGCAGGACGCCGTGCTACCCGCGGCCAGTGACCACGACGTGTTCATCGCCACCGCGGCGGTGGCCGACTGGCGCCCAGCCTCGCTGAGCCAGCACAAGATCAAGAAGGAAGGCAAGAAAGTGGCGCCCACTTTCGAGCTGACCGAGAACCCCGACATCCTGGCTGCCGTGGCCGCCTTGCCCAAAGCGCCTTACTGTGTGGGCTTTGCCGCCGAAAGCGAAAACCTGCTGGAGCACGCTCGGGCCAAATTGCTGCGCAAGCGCATCCCCTTGATCATCGGCAACCTGGGCCCCGCCACTTTTGGCCACGACGACAACGCGCTGCTGGTGGTGGATGCCAACAGCCAGCGGCAGTTGCCCGAAGACGGCAGCAAGGCCGACAAGCTGGTGCTGGCGCGCGCGCTCATGGTGGAGCTGGCGCACCGCCTGAATCTTCTTCCTGTGAACTGAATTGACATGACGACCGTTGACATCAAAGTGCTGGATGCACGCATGGCCGATCACTTGCCCGCTTACGCCACGCCGGGCAGTGCGGGGTTGGACTTGCGCGCTTGCCTTGACCAGGCCGTGGTGCTGGAGCCAGGGCAGGCTCAACTGATCCCCACGGGCTTGTCGATGCACCTGGGCGACCCCGGTCTGGCTGCCATGATCCTGCCCCGCTCCGGGCTGGGCCACAAGCACGGCATCGTGCTGGGCAATCTGGTTGGGCTGATCGACTCGGACTACCAGGGCCCGCTCATGGTCAGCTGCTGGAACCGTGGTAACGCGCCTTTCACCATCGAACCGATGGAGCGCATCGCGCAGATGGTCATCGTGCCGGTTGTGCAGGCCAGCTTTCGGCGCGTTGAGTCGTTTGAAGCCACGGCGCGAGGCGAGGGTGGCTTCGGTTCAACGGGCCGAGGGTAGGGCCAGCAGGCTCAGTGCAACACTGAGCCCGGCGGTGCCTGACTGGGTGCCAGCGTGAACACCGATTCGGCCACCGAGCCCTGCTCGATCTCTTCCAGCGTGGCCGTGCGCACGCCTTCCACCTTCATGGACAAACGCAGCGCCACACCAGCCAATGGGTGGTTACCATCCAGCACCACGTGGGTGTCGTAGACCTCGGTCACGGTGTAGAGCACGTCCAGTGGCAGGTCGGGCGTGGTCGAGCCTTCAGGGGGGCCTTCAAACTGCATGCCCACGTCCACTTCGGCGGGAAAGATGTCGCGGGTTTCAAAGAAAACCAGCTCGGCTTTGTAGTCGCCAAAAGCCTCTTCGGGCTCCAGGTTCAGGTCGGCCGCGAATCCTGGGGCTTGCCCGATCAGGACCTCTTCGACCTTGGCCAGCAGGTCATCGCCACCGACGAAGAACTCCATGGGTTCGGGCAGTTCGTCGATCAGTTGGCCTTGCGCATCTTCGAGTCGCCAGACCAGGCTGACGACGCAGGGGGAGGAAATCATCATCCCTCAATCATCTCATGGCCGCCATTCCAGCTTGGGCCAGTGGTCGCACAATGGCGACCATGACATTGACCACCAACGACCTGAACCACGCGCCGCTGGACGCGCCATCGACCTTGCTGGGCGGCTTGTCCCCACAGCAATTCATGCGCCGCCATTGGCAGAAAAAACCCTTGCTGATTCGCCAGGCCATGCCCGGCGTCAAGCCACCGGTGGACCGCTCCGCCTTGTTCGCCCTGGCGGGCCAGGACGAGGTCGAATCCCGCCTGATCGTGCAAGACCTGGCCAGCAACGACTGGCGCCTGCGTCAAGGCCCGATCCCCCGTCGCGGCCTGCCCAAGCTGGACCAGCCGGGCTGGACTTTGCTGGTGCAAGGACTGGACCTGCACGTGCCTGCCGCCCACGCGATGCTGCGGCAATTCGGCTTCGTGCCGCAGGCCCGCGTCGACGACCTGATGATCTCGTACGCCAGCGATGGCGGCGGTGTCGGGCCGCACTACGATTCTTACGATGTGTTTTTGCTGCAGGTCCACGGACGGCGCCGCTGGCGCGTGGGGCCGCTCAAGGACGCCAGCCTGCGCCCGGACCTGCCGTTGAAGGTGCTGGCCAACTTCGAGCCGCAGGAAGAATGGCTGCTGGAGCCCGGCGACATGCTCTACCTGCCCCCCATGTGGGGCCACGATGGTGTGGCCGAGGGCGAATGCATGACCTGCTCGATCGGTTTTCGCGCGCCCGAGGCCACCGAGATCACCCGCGAGGTGTTGGGCCGCTGTGCCGAAGCCATGGAGCCTGCCCTCCAGCCACGCCTGTACAAAGACCCCAAGCAACCCGCGACCGATCAGCCCGGGCGCATCCCGGCCGACCTGCAGCAGTTTGCGCTGGAGGCCGTGCAGCGTTTCCTGAACGATCCACAACAGATCCAGGCCGCATTGGGCGAATCCTTGACGGAACTCAAACCTCGAGTCTGGTTCGAACCCGGTGAGCCTTTGCCCGATGGCGTTGGCGTGGTGCTGGACGCCAAAACCCGCATGGCCTACGACGACAAACGCATCTTTGCCAATGGCGAATCCTGGCTGGCGGCGGGTGCCGATGCGCGCTTGATGCGGGCGCTGGCCGATCGCCGCCAGCTCAGCGCCGCCACCGTGGCCAAGGCCAGTGCCGATGCCCGCGAGTTGCTGGACCAATGGTCGGAAGATGGCTGGTTGCATCCTGACCTGTCGACAATTTGATGGCTGATGGAGGCTGCTTGCCATGGATCACACTGAAATGACGCCCCCCCCTGGCGAACCCGGCGAATTGGCCTTGGGCCGCATCGAGGGCTGGCCGGACTTCATTGACCGCGTGCGTGCCGCGATGGCCATGGCGGCAGCCCACCCGGTGCCTTTGTACTTTTGCGATGGCGATTTCAGCCGGTGGCCACTGGGCGAGCGCAGTGTCATGGAGGCTTTTCAGCAATGGGGGCTGAACAGCCGGGTGACTCATTGCACGCTGGTGGCCGCCACGCTGGATGAGCTGCCTCGTCGGCATCCGCGCTGGGTGGCCTGGCGCGGTACCTGGGCGCACCGCGTGAAATGCTATTTGGCCGATCCTGACCAGGGGCCCTCTTTGATGCCCACCCTGGTGCTTGAAAATCAGCTCGGCTTGCGCCTGCTGGATCCCATCTCGGGGCGGGGCTTGTGGTCTCGCAGGCCCTCCGACCTCAGCGAATGGCGTCAAGAAGCTGATGTTATTTTGCAACGTTGTAGCGAGGCCTTGCCTCCGACGACTTTGGGCCTATAGGGAATTGCCCGAAGCATCGTATAATTGCAGTCTGAATGAGTGGCAATTTAACGATTGCTGCACATCCAAAGTCACCGTCTCACATTTTTTTGGGGCTGTGAGCTTTGCACATAGTTCCATAGAACCCCGTTTTTTGACTATTCCTTTTGAGGACACAAGCATGAAAAAGTCGCTCCTGCTGGCTTCGTTGATCGCTGCCATGGCCCTGGCCGCTTGCGGTAAGAAAGCTGAAGAAACCGCTGTTGCTGAAGCCGCTTCGGCAGCTTCGGAAGCCGCTTCTGCCGCTTCGGCT
Organism: Aquabacterium sp.; assembly: GCF_030652515.1. GTDB lineage: Bacteria > Pseudomonadota > Gammaproteobacteria > Burkholderiales > Burkholderiaceae_C > Aquabacterium. The sequence continues at coordinate 110,484 of NZ_JAUSAR010000116.1, forward strand.
GTTGCTGAAGTCGCTTCGGACGCTGCAGCTTCTGTGGCTGCTTCCGCTTCGGAAGCTGCTTCGGCCGTCGTTGAAGCTGCTTCGGCCGCGACTGACGCTGCCTCGAACTAATCTGTCCTCGCAGATTGAAAAAGCCGCTCTTCGGAGCGGCTTTTTTGCGTCTGGCTGAGGCATCGGTCTATGAAAAAAGCCCTGGCTGGTTCATACCAGCTCAGGGCTTTTGGCTTTTGGGCCGGTGGGTGCGGTCAGCTGAGTTCGTCCAGCAACTGCTTGGTGATGCGACGGCCGGTATCCGACGTCTCGGCTTCGCCCTTGCTGTTCAGCACCTTGACGGCGCTGTTGATGCCCTTGGCGGAGACCTGAACGCGGTAACGCTTCAGGCCATCGGCATTGGTGTCCGATGAGCCGAAGAGGCGCGAGAAGAAACCGGGCTTGCTGGCATTGGGATCGGTGCTTGGGGCCAGGCGGATCTCGTAGGTGCCTTGGCTGCGGTCGCGGTCTTCAATCGTGAAGCCGCCACGGTCCAGGGCCAGGCCCACGCGGCGCCACACGGTGTCGAAATCGTCATCGGCGGCCAGCGAAACGCCATCGGCTTCCAGCCTGACGCGGGCGGGCGCAGCAGGGGCAGCCGTGCCCGCAGCCACACTGGCCTTGGCGGCGGCCGCCGTGTCCTTGGGCGAACCCAGCTTGAGCATCAAGCGCGACAGCATTTCTGCTTCCAGGCTCGTGTCAGCGGGGCGGGCTACCCATTTGGTCTGGTCCTTGCGCGAGTCTTCGTAGATTTCCTGCGTGCCGCGGTGGGTGATGTAGATCTCGCTGCCTTGTGCGGTGCGCTCGATGCGGGTGCGGAATTGATCGCGCTCGCCAGTGTCGTACAGGCTGTCGAGGATGCCGCCCAGCAGTTTGCGCACGCCGCTTTGCGGCAGCTTGGCGCGGTTTTCCGACCAGTTGGTTTCCATGAGGCCGGTGCTGGCTTGTTCCACCGGTAATTCAAAGCCGGACTCCAGCCAGAAAGACTTGACCTGTTCCCAGACTTTTTCCGGGGGCAGGGCCACGCTCAGCCAGCGGTTCTGGCCGCTGCGCTCCAGCTTGACCAAACCGGATTGCGGCATGGCGACGGTGGTGCCTGCATCAACGCCGGGCGTGCGTTCCGGGATGGCCATGCTGCTGGCCGACACGGTGGAAGGCTGCGTTTGCTGGCCGTAGCGGGACTGGCCTGACAACTGGGTCAGGTCGGGGGGCACATCCAGGTTCACGGTTTTGGCACCGCTGCTGCGGTAATCCACTTTGTCGCCCGACAGCACATTGCTGACGGATGAGCACCCGGTGGTGCTCAGTGCGCCGATCAGCGCCAGGCTGAGAGCGGTCAGGCGGAGAGGGCTTGGTGTCTTCAACATGGGCAAGGGCATCCGGGGTCAAGTCAATCGGCGCATGGATTGCGCACAGGGCGTGATCCTACAGGGATCACAACAAGCCGCATTCGCGCAGCGCGGATTCAACGATGGTCTGGCCAGACTCGGTCAGCGTGGTCAATGGCAGGCGCAGCGCGCCACCGGCCTTGCCCATGCGGGCCAGGGCCCACTTGACGGGGATGGGGTTGGGCTCGACGAACAGGTGCTTGTGCAGTGGCAGCAAGCCCATGTGCAACTCGACTGCGCGCTGGGTGTCGCCGGCCATGGCGGCCTTGCACAGTTCGGCCATGCCACGCGGGGCCACGTTGGCCGTCACGCTGATGTTGCCGTGTCCGCCCAGCAGCATCAGGGCCACGGCGGTGGGGTCATCGCCCGAATAGATGCTGAAGCCCTTGGGCGCTTGCTTGATCAACCAGGCGGCGCGTTCGATGTTGCCGGTGGCTTCCTTCAGGCCGATGACGCCGGGCAGCGTGGCCAGACGCAGGGCGGTCTCGGGCGTCATGTCGGCCACGGTGCGGCCGGGCACGTTGTACAGCACCACAGGGATGTCCACCGCGGAAGCGATGGCCTTGAAGTGCTGGTAGATGCCTTCTTGCGTGGGCTTGTTGTAGTAAGGCACGACCTGCAGGGTGCAGTCGGCACCGACTTTCTTGGCGTACTCGCTCAGCTCGATGGCTTCGCGGGTGGAGTTGGCGCCAGCACCCGCCATGATCGGCACGCGGCCAGCGGCTTGTTCCACGGCCACGCGGATGATTTCGCGGTGTTCCTCGAATGACACGGTGGGCGATTCACCCGTGGTACCCACCACGCCGATGCAATTGGTGCCCTCGGCGATGTGCCAGTCGATCAGCTTGCGCAGACTGTCATAGTCAACGCTGCCGTCGTCGTGCAGGGGGGTGATGAGGGCGACGATACTGCCAAAAATGGATTTCATGCTGATTCCTTCAATCGCGGGATTTTACCCAGCGCGACGGGGTCCTGTGTAAAGGGGCGTGCGGGGTATGCCCGGGGCCCTGTGGCGGCGCTGTTGAACAACACCGCCTAATGCGGGTGAACGTCTTGTTTGAGCGCGGCCAGGGCCAGTTTGTCGACCAGGCCCGGCGCGATCAGTTTCAACCAACGCGCCAGCTTGCCTTTGGCTGACATGACGACTTCACGCTGGCGATTTTCAGCACCCAGGCGGATGAGTCGGGCGCATTCTTCAATGGACATGGCGCCGCGTTCGTCCAGGCCACTTTGGCCGGCTGGTTGCCCTTGGGCATTGAAGCCCCGGTAGCGGATTTCGGTGGCGACCACGCCCGGGTACGTGAGGGTGACCGTGACGCCGTGCGGCAGCATTTCAATGCGCAGGGCCTCGAAGAAACCGGTCATGGCGAACTTGGTGGCGCTGTAGGCAGTGCGCCCGGGCACACCGACCAGTCCAGCGAGGCTGGAGACGACCACGATGCGGCCCCGGCTGGCCTTCAGGTGCGGCAGGGCGGCGTGGGTGCACCAGGCGCTGCCCCACAGGTTGATGCGCATGAGTTGTTCGTACCAGGCCATGTCGGCCACGTCTTCCAACAGCGCATGCGCCGACATGCCGGCGTTGTTGACCAGGGTGTCGATGCGGCCAAATCGGGCCACGGTGTCGGCGATCAGGCCTCGGCAGGCGCCTTCCTGGCCCACATCGGTGGGGCGCACCAGCACCTGGGCACCTGCCTGGCGGCATTGTTCGGCCACTTGTTCCAGTTTGTCAGCGCTGCGGGCCGCCAGCACCAGGTCCAGCTTGGCGCCGCCTTGCCGGGCCATTTGCCGGGCCAGTTCGGCGCCAATGCCGTCAGAGGCGCCGGTGATGATCACGACTTGTCTCAAAAGCAACTCCACAGACGCGAGGCCAGGTCAAAGACCAGGTGGCTTCGGAAATACATGAGGAAGACCAATGCGAGCAGGGCAGCCGCACCCACGTAGGCCAGCCAGCGCCATGGCCGTTTTGAGGGCATGAAAAAGGGCATGGTCATCGCGACTCGGAAATCAGGCCCTGGCCAAGGTTCGGCCTGCCGGGGCTTCGTTTTCCTTGACCGGAAGGTTCAGGGCCGCGGCCAACAAACCCAGGCCCACGGCCAACCACCAGACGACATCGTAGCTGCCCGTGAGGTCATACAAGCGCCCACCCAGCCACACGCCCATGAAAGATCCGATCTGGTGCGAGAAGAACACCAGCGCACCCAGCATGGACAAATGCTGCACCCCCAGCATCTGCGCCACCACGGCGTTGGTGGGCGGCACGGTGGACAGCCACAAGGCGCCCATCGCAGCGGCGAACAGGCCCACGCTGAGTGGACTGAGCGGGGTCAGGATGAAGGCGATCATCACCACCGAGCGCAAGGTGTAGATGCCTGACAGGATCCAGGTCTTGCGGTACTTCTGCCCCAGGGCGCCCGCCACGTAGGTGCCGACCACGTTGAAAAGGCCGATCAGGGCCAGGGCCGTGGTGGCCACGGTGGGATCGAGTTGGTGGTCTTTGAGGTAGCTGGGCAGGTGCACGCCGATGAACGCCAACTGGAAACCGCACACGAAGTAGCCGCCGGTCAGCAGCAGGTAGCTGGGGTGCGTGAGGGCTTCGCGCAGGGCTTGGCCGGCGGTTTGCTTCAGTTCGGGATTCAGGATGTTGCGGGCGGTGGCCTCGGCACGCAGGGCTTGAGGGTCGTCGCGCAGGCCCCAGGCCAGGGGAATCAACAGCAGCGCGAAGCTGGCCAGCACCCACAGGGCTTGTTGCCAGCCCAGGTGGCTGATCAACAGGCTGGACACCGGCACCATCAGGAATTGTCCGAAAGACCCGGCCGCCGCCGTGATGCCCATGGCCCACGAGCGTTTCGCCGGGTCGACATGCCGCCCCAGCACGCCATAGACCACAGCGTAGGTGGAGCAGGCCTGGCCCAGGCCGACCAGCACGCCGGTGCTGAGCATGAACAGGGTCGGGGTGTCGGCCATGGCCATGCCAAGCAGGCCACAGCCGTACAGCAGGGCGCCCGCCCACAGCACCCAGAAGGCGCCACGTCGGTCGGCCCACCAGCCCACGATGGGGCCAGCGGCACCCCACACCAGGTTTTGCACGGCCATGGCCAGCGAAAACGACTCGCGGCTCCAGCCTCGCTCCATGATGATCGGCTGCAGCCACAAGCCAAAACCGTGGCGGATGCCCATGGACAAGGTGACGACCAGGGCGCCGCACAGCAGCAGCTGCTGCAAAGGCAGGCGGGAATCGTTGCGCATGAGGAGGGCGCCCGGCCAGGCGCGGTGGATTGAACAGGGGCGGGTCGGTCAGACCTGCATGTTCATGATATCCGTGTACGCCTGAACCAGCTTGTTGCGCACCTGAACCGCCGACTGAAAGCCCAATTGAGCCTTCTGCATGGAGATCATGGTTTGTTCCAGACTGACGGTGGGGTTGTCGAATTGCACTTCGCGCTGCATGGCGCTGGCCTGGTTCTGAGCTTGGCTGACCGAACCCAGGGCGCTGGAAAAAGCCGCCTGGAAACTGGATTTTTCAACGTTGCCGGCGCCGCCCAGGGCGTCCAGCCGTGTTTTGGCCTGAACGCGCTCGGCGATGTCGGACATGCCCGCTTTGGCAGCGGCCTGTGCGAAATCAAAAGGCTTAAGTTTCAGGTCCATGGTGCCGTTATCTCAGACAAGGCGTGATGCAGTTCACCACGATGCCAATACTAGGCGTCCATGCTTGATCCGAAGTTGGGAAGTGCCCGGTAAATCTGCGGCTGTTCCCGGCACTTTTGCCCGCTCTTCCTCCGAATAATGGACGTGTTCCGGCGGGTTTGCGGCATCGTATGGTTTCGATGCGCGACCCAACGCTTCGACCACACATGGAAGTCACAGTCGCACCAACTCAAGCTGTCATCGCATCGCCGAATCAGGTGATCGAACCCACGCCGCCGCTCAATTTTGTTCAGCGCGTGGGCGCTTTGCCCATGCAGCGCAAGTTGATGCTGGGGGGCGGCCTGGCGGCCATCGTTGCCATCTTCATTGCCATGGTGATGTGGGGCAAGCAGGGCGATTTCCGGGTGCTGTATGCCAATTTGTCCGACAAGGACGGCGGCGCGATCGTGGCCTCGCTGCAGCAGATGAACATTCCCTACAAGTACGCCGACGGCGGTGGTGCTATCCTGGTGCCAGCCGACAAGGTGCACGATGTGCGCCTGAAGCTGGCCTCTGCCGGTTTGCCCAAGGGCTCGGTGGTGGGTTTTGAATTGATGGAAACCCAGAAATTCGGCGTGACCCAGTTCCAGGAGCGCCTGAACTTCCAGCGCGGCCTGGAGGGCGAGCTGACCCGCTCGATCCAGACCTTGAACGGCGTGCAGAGTGCCCGTGTGCACCTGGCGCTGCCCAACCAGAACGGTTTCTTCCGCGAACAGCAAAAGCCCTCGGCCTCCGTGGTGCTGACCTTGTACCCTGGCCGCACCCTGGACCGTGGCCAGGTGGCAGGCATCGTGCACCTGGTGTCGTCCAGCGTGCCTGAGATGCCCACCAAGGCCGTGAGCGTGCTGGACCAGTCGGGCGGCCTGCTGTCAGGCCCCAATGATGGTGTGGATCAGGCAGGCCTGGACGCCCAGCAATTGCAGTACGTGCATCAGATCGAGGCCAACTACACGCAGCGCATCAAGGACATCCTGGAGCCAGTGCTGGGGCAGAACAACCTGCGCGCCCAGGTCACGGCCGATGTCGATTTCTCGCAGGTGGAATCGACCGCTGAAGAATACAAGCCCAACCAGGGCCAGGCGCCCGCTTCGGTGCGCAGCCAGCAAAGCACGGAGCAATCAGGTGGTGGCGCGGCCACGCCTTCGGGCGTGCCAGGCGCGGCCAGCAACCAGCCGCCGACCCCCGCCACGGCGCCGGTGAATGGCACGGCGCAAGCGTTGCAAGCAGGCCAGGGCGCCGGTGGCACCAACGGCACCAGCCGCCGCGAGGCCGTCACCAATTACGAAGTGGACAAGACCGTGCGTGTGACGCGCAATGCCACTGGCACGATCAAGCGCCTGAACGCCGCCGTGGTGCTGAACAGCCGCTCGGTCACCGATGCCAAGGGCAAGACCACGGTGCAGCCCATCAGCCAGGAAGAGCTCGACAAGTTGACGGCGCTGGTGCGCGAGACCATCGGCTTCAACGAGCAGCGTGGCGATTCGGTCAAGCTGATCAACACGCCTTTCCAGGTGGTGAAAGACGAGCCCGACAACACCCCGTTCTGGAAGAGCCCCGAGACGGTGGACCTGTTGCGCACGCTGGCCGTGCCGGGCGCCTTGACGCTGGCAGCGCTGATCGTGGTGTTTGGCGCGATCCGCCCGGCGATCAAGGCTGCCCAGCCTGTCGTGTCTGAAGAAGACAAACAACCCAAATTGAACGCGGTGGTCGATGACCTGCAAGAGCTGCCTGGCTTGCAGACGATCCCGCCCGGCATGGTGATGGGCCCGAACGGCCAGCTGTTGCCGGCCCTGGGCGCACCCACGGGTGATGCACGCCTGGAAGCGGCACGTCAGTTGGCGCGGGAGAACCCCGCGGCCATGGCCGGTGTGATGCGCGATTGGATGGCTGGTTAGCCAAGGACGGATGAACATGGATGACAAGGGACTCGAAGACGCCGCAATCTTGCTCATGTCACTGGGCGAGGAAGAGGCTGCCGAGGTCTTCAAACACCTGGAGCCCAAGGAAGTGCAGGGCCTGGGTGAAACGATCGCCAAACTCAAGTCGGTGCCGCGCGAGCGTGTCGAAAAGGTGCTGACGCGCTTTGCCGACGATTCGAACGACCTTGGTGTGCTGGTGCCCGACACCGACGAGTACATCAAGGCCGTGCTGCGCAAGGCCTTGGGCGACGAGAAAGCCAATCTGCTGATCGACCGGATCATCCAGGGCAGCGATGTCACGGGCATCGAAAGCCTGAAGTGGATGGACGCCCAGTCGGTGGCCGAACTGCTGCGCAACGAGCACCCGCAGATCGTGGCCGCCATCCTGGTTCACCTGGATCCGGACCAGTGTTCATCGGTGCTGAAGTCGTTCTCCGACCGCCACCGCAATGAGGTGATGGTGCGCATTGCCACGCTGGACGGCATCCAGCCGCAAGCCTTGAAGGACCTGAACGAAGTGCTGTCGCGCGTGCTGGCGGGTGGCACGCAGGTGCGCAAGTCCTCGTTGGGGGGCGTCAAGCCTGCGGCGGAAATCATCAACCTGATGGGCTCCAGCCTGGAGACCTCGGTGCTGGATTACATCCGCGAAAGCGACGCGGACCTGGCGCAGAAGATCATGGACAACATGTTCGTTTTCGACGACCTGGAGAAGCTGGACGACAAAGGCTTCCAGGCCCTGCTCAAGGAAGTGCAGACCGAGTCGCTCATCATCGCCCTCAAGGGTGCTTCGCCAGAGATCCGCGAGAAGGTGTTCAAGAACATGTCCAGCCGTGCCGCCGAAACGCTGCGCGAAGACCTGGAATCACGCGGCCCGGTCAAGTTGTCCGAGGTGGAAGGCGAGCAAAAGGAAATGCTCAAGATCGTGCGGCGCCTGGCCGACGAAGGCCAGATAGCCCTGGCCAGCGGAGGCGACGATGAGTACGTCTAAACCGGTGCCGCCGGGTGGTGGCAACAACAACGGTGGCAACGGCAATGGCGGCAATGTGCCGAACTCGTACACGCGCTTCATCCCGCGCGAAGAGCTGGGCTCCTTTGCCGCCTGGAACCCCCAAACATTTGAACAGCCCACGGCCGACAAAGGCGACCCTGCGGGCGAATCGGGTGTGCGCAAGCAGACATTTTCGGAGCGTGCCGCTGCCAGCGTGCCGCTGACGGTCAAGCCGACGGCCGGTGCCGGGACTGCGGCCAAACCCGCGCCTGCCAGCGCGAAACCTGCGGCCGCCACCGCCCGGCCTGCGCCCAAGCCCGCGCCCAAGGCCACGGTGACCAGCATCAAGCGCCAACCCCTGGTGGGCGGCATGCCCGGTGAAGAAGCCCCACCGCCCCCAGAGCCTCCTGCGCCACCAGAACCCACCCCGAATGTGGAAGAGCTGATCGACAAGGCCCACAAGTCGGGCTACCAGGACGGCTACCGCAATGGCCTGATCGCGCTGGAAAGCTACAAGCAGACCCAGGCGGCGCAACTGGCCGCTTACATGAATGACCAGATCGGCGCGCTGGCGTCTGATTTCCACCATCGCCTGGAATCGCTGGAGCAGCAACTGGCGGGCCGGATTGCCGGCGTGGCGCTGGAGCTGGCCCGCCAGGTGGTGCGCAGCGAACTGGACCAACGCCCCGAAGCCGTGCTGACCGTGGCCGAAGAAGCCCTGAGCGTGTTGCTGTCGTCCGCCAAACAGATCGTGGTGCGCTTGAACCCCGACGACAACGCGCTGGCACAAGGGTCTTTGACCGAAGTGTTGCAGGCGCGCGGCGCCCGTTTGTTGCCTGATTCAGCGGTGACGCGTGGCGGTTGCGTGGTCGAGTCCGACATTGCCGTGGTGGACGCCAGCGTGGAAGCGCGCTGGTTCCGCGCCGCCGCCGCGATGGGCAGCCAGACCGAATGGCATGGCGGGCACGAAGTGCCTTACACGCCCGTGGACAACGGTGACAGCACCGACATGGACGACGAACTGCCTTCCCCCGGAGATGCTGCATGAACATGCCCATTCGCGCCGCCGGCCAAGGTGTGGCCATGGACCGCTGGAACCGCTTCCTGGGTGACCTGGACGACTGCGCCAGCACCGCGATCCCGCTGGAGAATCAGGGCAAGCTGGTCCGCGTGGCCGGCCTGGTGCTGGAGGCCGCTGGCCTGCGTTTGCCGGTGGGGGCCGTTTGTGAAATCCATTCAGAAACCCGCCTGGAAGCCCAGCCCGTGCTGGCCGAAGTGGTGGGTTTCGCGGGCGACCGCGCCTACCTGATGCCAACCGCCGAAGCGCACGGTTTGTCCAGCGGCGCCCGCGTGGTGCCGCGCGCCATCCCCATCAACCCGCCATTGCTGGGCCGCCCCAATCACCCCTGGCGCCGCAGCGAAGACCGCACCCGCCACCTGCCCATCGGCAGTGGCCTGTTGGGCCGCGTGGTCAATGCCCATGGCGAACCCCTGGACCGCCACGGCCCCTTGAACCACGTCCGCAGCGAGCCCCTGGTGCGCCGCCCCATGAACGCCATGGAGCGCGACCCCGTTCGCTTGCCCCTGGACACCGGCGTGCGCGCCATCAACACCATGCTCACCGTGGGCCGTGGCCAGCGCATCGGCCTGTTCGCCGGCTCCGGTGTTGGTAAATCGGTGCTGCTGGGCATGATGGCCCGTTACACCCAGGCCGACGTCATCGTGGTGGGCCTGATCGGTGAACGCGGCCGTGAAGTCAAGGAATTCATCGAAGACATCCTGGGCGAAGACGGCCTGGCCCGCTCGGTGGTGGTGGCCGCACCTGCGGATGCACCCCCATTGACGCGCATGCAGGGCGCGAACTACGCTACCGCCGTGGCTGAACACTTTCGTGACCAGGGCCTGCATGTGCTGCTGCTGATGGATTCGCTCACCCGGTATGCCATGGCTCAGCGCGAAATCGCCCTGGCCATTGGCGAACCACCTGCCACGAAGGGCTATCCGCCCTCGTGCTTTGCCAAGCTGCCCCAACTGGTGGAGCGCAGCGGCAATGGCCTGAACGGCCACGGCTCGATCACCGCCTTCTACACCGTGCTGTCCGAAGGCGATGACCAGCAAGATCCCATCGCCGACGCGGCCCGCGCCATCCTGGACGGGCACATCGTGCTGTCGCGCGACCTGGCCGAGGCGGGGCACTTCCCGGCCATCGACATCGAAAAATCGGCTTCGCGCGTGATGAACAACGTGGCCAGCAGCGAGCACATCGATTCGTCGCGCCGCTTCCGGCAGCTGTGGTCCAAGTACAGCAAGGCGAAGGATCTGATCCAGCTGGGCGCCTACGTGCCCGGACACGACCGCGACCTGGACCAGGCCGTGAAACTGCATCCGGCCATGGTGGCCATGCTCCAACAAGACATGCACTTGCCCGCGCGCCTGGACGACAGCGTCGAGCAACTGCGTCACATCGTGAGCGACTGACATGAGCACCATCCAACCCCTGTTGATTTTGCTGGACTCGGCCGAGAAGGCCCGGGACGATGCCGTCTCGCAGATGGAAAACGCGCGCCGAGCCCACGAGGCCGCGCGCCAGCAAGCCCAGTCCCTGGCGGATTGGCGCAAGGAATACCAGCAGCGTTGGAGCAGCCAGTTCGCCAAGTCGGGTGGCATGGAAATCATGCGTTGCTACCAGGACTTCACCGCGCGCCTGGGCGATGCGGTGTCCGAGCAGGACAAGCGGGTTGATCAAGCGGCCCTGTTCATGGAGCAATGCCGCCTGCAGTTGATCGAACGTGAACGCAAGGTGGCCGCCGTCGGCCAGCTGATTGATCGGCGCCAGCTTGAATCGGCCCAGCGCGAACAGCGCCGTGACCAGAAAGCCACCGACGAACAGGCCGCGCGTGCTGGCCGAGGTGGTTCTTCGCCAATGGCTTCGTCCATGGGCTCGGCCACCAGCTTCGTGCCGACGTCTTACTGAATTGATGAATGATTTTGAAAGGTTGTGACATGAACGGTCCCCTCAATACCACCAACTCTGGCAAATCCGGCACCACCAACAGCGCGGCGACCGATTGGGCGGCGAAGTTGTCGTCCTCTTCCAACCAGGCGAGTGGCACCGATCAGGCCGCGATGCAGTCCGATTTCTCGCGCTGGATGGCGAAGGCTGCTGCGACCACACAGCAACCTGCGGCCACCGCTGCTCAGTTGTCGGCGAATGCCGCTGCGCCCGGCAAAGCCAGCGCAGGGCAGGGCAGCTCGTCCACCTCGGTGGAGGCACGCAATGCCCTGGCACGCGCCCAGGCCAATGCCGCGCAGGCCAAGCGCCAGGCCCCTGTCAACCATTCCGAAACGGCCCATGCGCCCAAGGCTGAAAAGCCCAAAACTGCATCGGCCGATGCCAACAAATCCGCCAAGACCGATGCCGCCAAGGCCAAGCCCAAAGAAGGCGCTGACCAGGCCGATCGCAGCAATGAGGCGGGCCGGGACCAAGCGTCTGTGGACGAAGGCAAAGGTGCGGCCACGCAGCGCGAAGTCGCCGCCAAGGACCAGCAACCGGCCGAAAGCGCCACGTCCAGCGATCCCTCGTCGATGTTGGCCTGGTTGGCCAGTCTGACGCACGGTGCGGCCAAAACGGCGACGCTGGGCGGTGATGCCCAGAAAGCCGGTGCCGATGCCAACGAAGCGCAATTGCAAGCCAAGGATGGCGCCATGCCGGTCGCCACCACGGGGCACGATGCCCTGGCGGCGATGAACACCGCCAACGACCCAGGCGCCATTGACGTCTCGACCCTGCAAGCCGCCGAAGGCCGCCTGGCCGTGGTGGATGGTGCGGCCGATTCATCGGCCAAGGGGGCGGACTTTGCCAGCACCTTGTCCACCGAAATGATGCGCGGCCTGGCTGGCAAAACCAGCGAAGCCAGCGCCACGGCTCAGACCAGCGCCACCCTGGCCCCAGCCGTCAACAGCCCCGAGTTTCCGCAAGCCCTGGCCGACCGTGTGGGCATGTGGGTGAACGCCATGGGTGAAGACGGCACGATGTCGGCCGAGCTGCACCTCAATCCCGCCGAAATGGGCCCCATCAGCGTGAAAATTTCACTGGATGGCCAGTCGGCGCAAGTTGATTTTGCGGCAGCCAACCTGGAGACCAGGCGTGCCATCGAGGCCAGCCTGCAAATGCTGTCTGCATCGTTGGACGAGGCGGGTCTCAAGCTCGGCGGATCGGGCGTGTCCGATCAATCGCCCCAGCAACAGTTCAACCAGGCCTCGGGTCAGCCTGGTGGCGCCCCGGCCTGGGGTGGTGGTGCGGCGGGTCTGGAGTCGTCCGGTGGTGAACCCCACGAAGGTCGCATGGCCACTGCGGCCGCCCGGGCAGGGCGACGGGGTGGCCTTGACCTGTATGCATAGGCCTGGGCCTGCCCTGTCCAGAATCGCGCGGATTTCACATCGCTTATCGGTTCTTCAGTTTTGGCCCTGACTTCCAATAATCCCATCATGCCCCTTTCGACTTTTTCAGGGTCGAAGGGCTTGAATTTCAGGAGATTTGCGAATGTCAGCTGCTTCCGCTGCGGCGCCTGCCGAAGGCGATGCCCCCAAGAAGGGGCCTAAAAAGCTCATCATCATCATCGTGGCCGTGCTGCTGCTGGTGGTGATTGGTGGCGGTGCGGCGGTCTTCGTGATGAAGAAGAACGCGGCTGCGGCTGCGGCCGCTGCCGAGGGTGAAGACGGCGAAGCCGCTGACACCTCGCACGCCAAAGCGGCGACCAAGCCCAAGAGCAAGGACGAGCACGCCGCCCCACCGGCCTTTGTGCCGCTGGATCCGTTCATCGTCAACCTGGCCGACAAGGAAACCGAACGCTTTGCGCAGATCGGCTTGACCTTGCAGGTGGACGATCCGAAGATGGCCGAGGAAATCAAGACCTACATGCCGGCCATCCGCAATGCGGTGCTGATGATCTTGTCGCACAAGACGTCTGATCAGTTGCTGACCCAGGAAGGCAAGGAAAAGCTGGCCGAGCAGATCCGCCGTGACGCCGCGCGCGCCATGGGCTACGAGATCGACGAGCCGGAAGACGAGGAAGCGGCCGCCGCCCAGGAAGACGAAGACGTGGCGCCCAAGAAGAAAAAGAAGAAGAAAAAGAAGGTTGAGCAGTACAACCCGATCGTCAAAGTCAACTACGCCAATTTCATCGTTCAGTGAGCCAACCGCAGTAGCCAGGCCATGAATCAGCAAATCCTCTCGCAAGACGAAGTTGACGCCCTCCTGCAAGGCATCACTGGTGAAAGCCAGAAGCTGGAGCAGGAAGACGTGCCCAAAGAGGGCATCCGCGACTACAACCTCGCGAATCAGGAACGCATTGTTCGCGGGCGCATGCCCACGATGGAAATCGTCAACGAGCGCTTTGCCCGCAACATCCGCATTGGCCTGTTCAACCTGATCCGCAAGTCCCCTGAGGTGTCGGTGGGTGGCATCAAGGTGCAGAAGTACAGCGCCTTCCTGCGCGAGATCGTGGTGCCCACCAACTTCAACATCATGGCCATCCGGCCCCTGCGTGGTTCGGGCCTGGTGGTGTGCGACCCCACGCTGGTCTTCGCGGTGATCGACTCCCTGTTTGGCGGCGCTGGCAAGTACCACACCCGCATCGAAGGGCGTGATTTCTCGCCCACCGAACAGCGCATCATTCTGCGGTTGATCGAGGTGGTTTCCGAAGAGTACAAAAAGGCCTGGCGCGGCATCTATCCCTTGGAGCTGGAATACCAGCGCTCGGAGATGCAGCCCCAGTTCGCCACCATTGCCACGCCCGCCGAGATCGTGGTGTGTTGCTCGTTCACGCTGGAAATCGGCGATGCCAGCGGCACCATCCACATCTGCATCCCTTACTCCACGCTGGAGCCGATCCGCGACATCCTGTTCTCGTCGATCCAGGGTGATTCGGCCGAACCCGACCGCCGCTGGGTGAAGTTGCTGACGCAGCAGATCCAGTCGGCCGAGGTGGAGCTGGTGGCCGAGATGGCCCATGCCCCCGCCACGGTGGAGCAACTGCTGGCACTCAAGCCCGGTGATTTCATCGAGCTGGACCTTGAAAAACTCATTGAAGCCAAGGTGGACGGTGTGCCCATCCTGGAGTGCTACTACGGCACTTCCAACGGCAAATACGCCTTGCGCATTGACAAGCTACTGACCTCGGCCAGCCATGGCTGGCTAGGAGACCAACATGTCTGACACTGAACCCGAAACGACTTCTCCCGACGCCGCCCCGAACGAAGAACAGGACGCGATGGCCGCGGAGTGGGAAGCTGCGCTGGCGCAGCAAAGCACTTCGGCCGCGTCCACCGATGACATCTTTGGATCGGCCAGCGAAGTGGCCAGCCCCGCCGCCCAAGGCACGCCAGCCGCCTTTGCCAATTTCGCTGCTGCCTCGTCCACCAACCCGGCGGGCAACGACATCAACATGATCCTGGACATCCCCGTGCAGTTGACGGTGGAGCTGGGGCGCACGCGCATTCCCATCAAGAACATCCTGCAATTGGCGCAGGGTTCGGTGGTGGAACTGGATGCGATGGCCGGTGAGCCCATGGACGTGCTGGTCAATGGCTTCCTGATCGCTCAGGGCGAAGTGGTGGTGGTGAACGACAAGTTCGGTATCCGCCTGACCGACATCGTGACCCCGTCCGAACGCATGCGCCGTCTGAGCCGCGGCAACTGACCAGATTAGAACAAGGAGACACACATGCAATCCACAGGAATGCTGATTTTCTGGTTCGTGTTCATCGTGGCCATGATCCCCTTGAGCTTGTACATGCTCAAAAAATCCGGCCTGGCCAAGAACCGCATTGGCGCGGGCGATGCCGTGCTCAAGACGGTGAGCCAGCTGTCACTGGGCCCCGGCCAGCGCCTCGTCACCGTCGAGCTGGGCGCGGGCGATCAAAAGACCTGGTTGGTGCTGGGCGTCACGGCACAAAGCATCACCGCCCTGCACAGCCTGCAACCCACGCAGGACAGCCAGGAGCAGGCAGAACGCGAGGGGACCGCGTCGACGTTCCCGATCTTGCTCAGGCGTGCATCCGACGTCGGTGAGCCCCCCAAGGTTTGACGAGCGACCGACCAGGACACCTCATGCATTTCTCGAAGCGATTGAAGGCCACGGCGGTGGCCCTGGGGCTGGCTGCGTGCTCCGTGGCCGCGATGGCCCAGACCATCCCCACACCCGGTGGCGGTTTGCCCTTGCTGATCGGGCAGGGCGCCGGTGGCACCAACTACTCGGTGCCCATCCAGACCTTGCTGTTCTTCACGGCGCTGAGTTTCTTGCCCGCGCTGCTGCTGATGATGACGGGCTTCACCCGCATCGTCATTGTGCTCAGCCTGATGCGCCAGGCCATTGGTGCGCAAGCCGCACCGCCCAACCAGGTTATCGTCGGCCTGTCGCTGTTCTTGACGCTTTTCGTCATGGGCCCCACGCTGGACAAGGTTTACAAGGACGCCTACGAGCCCTTCGCCGCCAACCAGATCAGCTTCAGCGATGCGCTGGACCGTGGTCAAGGCCCCATGCGCCAGTTCATGCTCAAGCAAACGCGTCAGTCCGACCTGGGCTTGTTCGTGCGCCTGGCCAAGATCGAAGGCGAGGTCAAGCCCGAGACCGTGCCCTTGCGCGTGCTGGTGCCGGCCTTCGTCACCAGTGAACTCAAGTCGGCCTTCCAGATCGGTTTCCTGATCTTCATCCCATTCCTGGTGATCGACATGATCGTGGCCAGTGTGCTGATGAGCTTGGGGATGATGATGTTGTCCCCGGTGATGGTGGCCTTGCCTTTCAAGCTCATGTTGTTCGTGTTGGCCGACGGCTGGAACCTGCTGCTGGGTTCGCTGGCCGCCAGCTTCGCGCAGTAGGGACCCAGGCCATGGATCCGCAACAAGTCCTGACCATAGGCCGTGATGGCCTGTTGACCTTGCTCACCGTGTGCGCCCCGATCCTGATGGTGGTGCTGGCCGTGGGCCTGATCGTCAGCATCTTTCAAGCCGCCACGCAGATCCATGAAGCGACCTTGTCCTTTGTGCCCAAGCTGCTGGCCGCTTTCGCCACACTGGGCATTGCTGGCCCGTGGATGCTCAGCACCCTGGTGGACTACATCCAGCAAGTCCTGCAGTCGATCCCGAACGTGGTGGGCTGAGCGTTGATCACCTTCAGCGAAGCCCAGGTGATGGCGTGGATCACGCCGTGGCTGTGGCCTTTCTTTCGCGTGATGGGCTTGTTCACCGCCGCTCCGATCTTGTCGATGCGCGCCATTCCCCGGCGCGTGCGCATGGGCCTGGGCGTGTTGATCGTGCTGGCCGCCCAGCCCAGCCTGCCCCCCATGCCCGTGGTGGCCTTGAACTCACCTGAAGCACTGATGGTATTGGCGCAGCAGGTGCTGATCGGCCTGACCATGGGCTTTGCCGCGCGCGTGGTGTTTGCCGCCATCGAGTTCGCCGGTGAAATCGTGGGCCTGCAGATGGGCTTGAACTTCGCCAGTTTCTTCGACCCCATGAGCGGTGGTCAGGCCACGGCCGTGAGTCGCTTTTACGGCACCTGCGCCGCCTGGTTGTTCGTCGTCATGAACGGCCACTTGCTGCTCACCGCTGCGGTGGTGCACAGCTTCAACACCTTCCCCGTGGCGCCCGAGCCACTGGCCTTTCTGAGCGTGATCCAGCCCCAGGTCTGGGGGGCAGAGATCTTCAAGATCGGGCTGTGGGTGTCACTGCCCGTGGTGGCCATGCTGTCCCTGGTCAACCTGGTGATGGGCTTGATCTCGCGCGTGGCACCGCAGATGAACATCTTCTCGATCGGCTTCCCGGTGACCCTGGGCGTGGGCCTGACCGGCTTGTGGCTGACCCTGCCGATGATGCAGATGCCGCTGACCATGGCGATCGAGCGCATGCTGGGCTACTTCCAGTAGCCCACCGTTGGCGCCTGCTCAAACCGGCCGGTTCTCGTTGGGGTTGCGCACGGGGCCCATCAAGCCCAGACCTTCCGCATAGGTGATGGTGTCGAAGGTGATGTCGTACTTGAGGGCAGCATTGACGATGGCGTCCAGCTTGCCGGCGGTGTCCAGCTTCTTGAGGTCGTTCTTCTCAAGGTAGAGCAATTCCAGCAACTCGTTGTAGACCGTGCCTTCGTCCAGCGGCAGCACGTAGAACATGGCGCCTTTGTAGGGCACCTGGTACTTCTTGCTCAGGTCCATGTTGTTGCAGAACAGGAAGTACTTGCCGCCTGCGGTGAGCGCGCTGCCGAGCACTTCGGCCACGTCCTTCAAATGCTCGAACGACAACAAGTAGCCCGCGAAGAACGGGATGGTGGTTTCGCCCGTCAAGGCCATCGCCATCACCTGGTCGCAGGTCAGCTCCGGTGGGCGGGCCTCGTCGGCCAGTTGCGCTGAAAAACGCAGGGCCAGCTCACCGCGAAAGCCAAATCGGCCCGGCTTGTGCGTGAGGCCCTTGAACACGGGGTTCTGCAGGTGTCGGCCCTTGTCCAGGCGGCCCAGGGCCGTTTGTTCGATGGGGGGCTGGTCGATGGTCACGCTCATGATGAGATCCTTCAGGGTCAACTCGGTCGGTCTTGGCGGATGAAATCCGCCGTCTTGAAAAATGCCTGCATGAGCTGCTCGCGCAACACCGCGTCAGGCACGACTTCCTGCAATGCGCCGCTCATGCAGAGCAGCCACGCATCTCGCTCGGGCACACCGATGTGAAAGGGCATGTGCCGCTGCCTCAGTCGGGGGTGGCCTCGCTGGGCTGAATACTCGCGGGGGCCCCCCAGCCATTCACTCAGGAACAGCTTGAAGATCCGTTTGGTCATGGCCAGATCGGGCTCGTGCATGGCGCGGATGCCCGCTGCCTGAGGCAACGTGTCCATCAATCGGTAGAAGGCATCGACCAGTTGACCAATGCCTTGCTCGCCACCGATTTGCTGGTAGTGCGGGTTGGCCGGGGGGGCGATGGTCGTGGGGTTCATGTGCCCCACCAATGCAATCGGCATACCAGTGTTCACGTGCGCCCACCGCTCCTATGAGGCGGGGTGGAAAGGGGGCTGGCGGCCCTCGTCGCACATGTGAAGTTCACGACGCGAATGATCTGTTTTGTCGGGTTCCGAACAAACAAATCAAAGGGCGTTGCGCAGCCTGTGAAAGCCATATTCATCAATGAAATCAATGGCTTGAGTGATTCGCCTCATGGTGGCACGGCAGTTGCGATACAGACCCTGCGCAGACCATGTCTGGCCAGAACGTGGCGATACGAAGACCTACAACGGCACCAAAGGCACATCAGGGTCGCGGCTTCGCAACCTGCTTTTAAACCTCAGCTTTTCTGGAGAACTGAAATGGCTTCATTGAGACAGATCGCCTTTTATGGCAAGGGTGGCATTGGCAAGTCCACCACCTCGCAAAACACCTTGGCTGCGCTGGCCCAGATGGGTCAGAAGATCCTCATCGTCGGCTGCGATCCCAAGGCCGACTCGACCCGCCTGATCTTGCACGCCAAGGCCCAGGACACCATCCTGTCGCTGGCCGCTGAAGCCGGTTCGGTGGAGGATCTGGAGTTGGAAGACGTCATGAAGGTGGGGTACCGCGACATCCGCTGCGTGGAATCCGGTGGTCCAGAGCCAGGTGTTGGTTGCGCTGGTCGCGGTGTGATCACCTCGATCAACTTCCTGGAAGAAAACGGCGCCTATGACGGCGTGGACTATGTCTCCTACGACGTGTTGGGCGACGTGGTGTGCGGCGGTTTCGCCATGCCCATCCGCGAAAACAAGGCCCAGGAAATCTACATCGTCATGTCCGGCGAAATGATGGCCATGTACGCCGCCAACAACATCTCTAAGGGCATCTTGAAGTATGCCAACTCGGGTGGTGTGCGCTTGGGTGGCCTGGTCTGCAACGAGCGCCAGACCGACAAGGAACTGGAGCTGGCCGAGTCCCTGGCCAAGATGCTGGGCTCACGCCTGATCCACTTCGTGCCGCGCGACAACATCGTGCAGCACGCCGAGTTGCGCCGCATGACCGTGCTGGAGTACGCGCCTGAATCCAAGCAGGCCGAAGAGTACCGCACGCTGGCCCAGAAGATTCATGCCAACGCCGGCAACGGCACCATCCCCACCCCCATCACGATGGATCAGCTGGAAGACCTGCTGATGGAGCACGGGATCATGAAGACGGTCGACGAAACACAAGTCGGCAAAGCCGCTGCCGAGCTGGCAGCGTAAGTAGGGAGGGGGGGCCGAGGGGGCCTCTCCCTCGGTCCATCCTGAAAGCACATAACGGAGTCCACCATGAGCATGACCGTTGAAGAACGCAAGGCCACCAACAAAGCCTTGATTGATGAAGTCCTGAAGGCCTATCCCGAAAAGATGGCCAAACGGCGCGCCAAGCACCTGGGTACCTTTGAAGAAGGCAAGCCCGATTGCGGCGTCAAGTCCAACATCAAGTCATTGCCAGGTGTGATGACGATCCGCGGTTGCGCTTATGCAGGCTCCAAAGGCGTGGTGTGGGGCCCGATCAAGGACATGATCCACATCTCGCACGGCCCGGTGGGCTGCGGCCAGTACAGCTGGGCGGCGCGCCGCAACTACTACATCGGTGTGACCGGTGTGGACACCTTCGTGACGATGCAGTTCACGTCCGACTTCCAGGAAAAAGACATCGTGTTCGGCGGTGACAAGAAGCTGGAAAAGATCGTTGACGAAATTCAAGAGCTGTTCCCGCTGAACAAAGGCATCTCGGTTCAATCGGAGTGCCCCATCGGCCTGATCGGTGACGACATCGAAGCCGTGTCCAAGAAGAAGTCCAAAGAGCACAACAACCACACCATCGTGCCGGTGCGTTGCGAAGGCTTCCGTGGCGTGTCCCAATCGTTGGGCCACCACATCGCCAACGACGCCATCCGCGACTGGGTGTTCGAGGGCAAGACCAAGAAGGAACACGAGTTCGAGGCCACCCCGTACGACGTGGCCATCATCGGTGACTACAACATCGGCGGCGACGCCTGGTCCAGCCGCATCCTGCTGGAAGAGATTGGCCTGCGCGTGATCGCACAGTGGTCGGGCGACGGCACCATCGCCGAGCTGGAAAACACCCCCAAGGCCAAGCTCAACGTGCTGCACTGCTACCGCTCGATGAACTACATCAGCCGGTACATGGAAGAAAAGTACGCCATTCCCTGGGTGGAATACAACTTCTTCGGCCCCACCATGATCGAGAAGTCCCTGCGTGAAATCGCCAGCCACTTCGACGACACCATCAAGGCCAAGGCCGAAGAAGTCATTGCGCGCTACAAGCCTTTGATGCAGGCCGTGATCGACAAGTACAAGCCCCGCCTGGAAGGCAAGACCGTGATGCTGTTCGTGGGTGGCCTGCGCCCCCGTCACGTGATCGGCGCGTATGAAGACCTGGGCATGAACGTGGTCGGCACCGGCTACGAGTTCGGCCACAACGACGACTACCAGCGCACCACGCACTACGTCAAAGACGGCACCCTGATCTATGACGACGTGACCGGCTACGAGTTCGAGCAGTTCGTCGAGAAGATCAAGCCTGACCTGATCGGCTCGGGCATCAAGGAAAAGTACGTGTTCCAGAAGATGGGCGTGCCCTTCCGCCAGATGCACAGCTGGGATTACTCCGGCCCGTACCACGGCTATGACGGCTTCGCGATCTTCGCGCGTGACATGGACATGGCCATCAGCAGCCCGATCTGGGGCCTGACCCGTGCGCCCTGGAAGGCACTCGCTGCCGCCTGACACCTGTAGACACTGACTGGAGAATCACCATGCCACAAAGCGCAGACAAGATCCTGGACCACGAGTTCCTGTTCCGCGAACCGGAATACGTGGACATGCTCGAGGGCAAGAAGGCCTTCGAGTTCAACCACCCAGACGACAAGATCAAGCAGATCGTCGAATGGACCAAGACCGAGGACTACAAGGAAAAGAACTTCGCCCGCGAAGCCTTGACCGTCAACCCCGCCAAGGCCTGCCAACCGCTTGGGGCGGTGTACGCCGCCAACGGCTTTGCCAAGACCCTGTCGTTTGTTCACGGCTCGCAAGGCTGCGTGGCGTACTACCGCTCGCACTTTTCGCGCCACTTCAAGGAGCCAACCTCCTGTGTTTCTTCGTCGATGACGGAAGACGCAGCCGTGTTCGGCGGCCTGAACAACATGGTCGATGGCCTGGCCAACACCTACAACCTCTACAAGCCAGAGATGATCGCCGTGTCGACCACCTGCATGGCCGAGGTGATTGGTGATGACCTGAACGCCTTCATCAAGACCTCGAAGGAAAAGGGCAGCGTGCCGGCGGAGTTCGACGTGCCCTTTGCACACACTCCGGCCTTTGTGGGCAGTCATGTCACGGGTTATGACAACGCCGTGCTGGGCATCTTGCAACACTTCTGGGATGGCAAGGCTGGCACCGTGCCTGCCCTGGAGCGCGTGCCCAACGACACGGTCAACTTCATCGGCGGCTTCGATGGCTTCGTGGTCGGCAACATGAAGGAGATCAAGCGCATCTTCGGCCTGTTCGGCATCGACTACAACATCATCTGTGACCCGTCCGAAGTGTGGAACACCCCCACCGACGGCGAGTTCCGCATGTACGAAGGCGGCACCACCAAGGAAGACGTCGTCCGCGGCCTGCACGCCAAGGCCACCATCGTCTTCCAGGAGTTCTGCAGCGAAAAGACCATCAAGTACCTCAAGACCAAGGGTCACGAGGTGGTGGTGCTGAACAGCCCCATCGGCGTGGCGGGCACCGACCAGTTCCTGATGGCCTTGTCCAAGGTCACCGGCAAGCCGATCCCGGCCGAGCTGGAGCTGGAGCGTGGTCAACTGGTCGACGCCATGGCCGACAGCCAGGCTCACCTGCACGGCAAGCGCTATGCCATGTATGGCGACCCTGACCAGATGCTGGGCATGACCCAGTTCCTGCTGGAGCTGGGCGCCGAGCCGGCCCACGTGCTGGCCACCAATGGCACGGACGAGTGGGCGAAGAAGGTGCAGGCCTTGTTTGACTCGTCGCCTTATGGCAAGGGTTGCAAGGTCTACCCCAAGCGCGACCTGTGGCACCTGCGCTCATTGCTGCACACCGAGCCGGTGGACTTCCTGATTGGCAACACCTACGGCAAGTACCTGGAGCGCGACACCAACGTGCCCCTGATCCGCATGGTGTTCCCGATCTTTGACCGCCACCACTACCACCGCTACCCCATCTGGGGTTACGACGGCGCGATGCGCGTGCTGATCACGCTGCTGGACGAGTACTTCGAAGCGCTCGATGCCAACACCATCGTGCCCGGCAAGACCGACTACTCGTACGACATCATCCGCTGATGTGAGGCCTCCGGTGGTGGGGCCTGGCCCGACCACCGGAGGATTGTCCAAACTGCAATTTGCGAGATCACCATGGCCAACGTGACCTTCACTTCCCCGAGCATGAAGAAGGACCTGACGGTGTATGCCATCGCTGGCGACACCAGCACCTTGCTGGCCCTGGCCAAGGCGAACAAGGTGCCTGTCGAGTTCGAGTGCGAGAACGGCGAATGCGGCTCCTGCCAGGTGCAGGTCAGCGTGCTGTCGGGCAATGCGCCTTACGGCGTCGCCTTGACCCAGAAAGAGAAGACGGTGCTCAAGCTGGCCGGCAAGATCACCGCTCAGCAGATTGAGGACGCCGAGACCAAGGACATGCCGCCACCTTGGCGCCTGGCCTGTCAGTTCATCGTCCGCAATGAAGACATCGTGGTGAGTTTCTGATCATGGCCGCCACCACCTATGTCAAAACCACCCAGGACGGCCGCCTGGTTGAGGTGATCGACGGCCAGCTTTGCCTGGGCGGACAGCCCGAAGCCGACACCCTGGTGCCCTTGATCGAGCACCCCAACCGCCAAGCCATTCAGAAAGCCGTGCCGGGCGCGACCCACATGGCTGGCCGTGTGCCTTTGCGCCATGACGAAGCCGCGATCGCACAGGGGGCCATGGACATCACGAAGCGCGCCTTCGTCAACGACCCGGTCGCCATTGCCGAGCGCTTTCGCAAAGTGATCTGGGCCAAGGCGCAGGCCGAAGGCGTGGAGTGAAGGGGCGGCCATGATCTACGTGCTTGAGATCCACGGACCCCAGGAAGCCCAAGCCTGGTTTGCCTTCGATGGGCACGACCTGCTGCGCAAGGTGCAGGCCCAGGATCCTTTGCAGCCGTGGGAAGTGTTTGACGAGATCTCACCGCGCGAGCTGATGGATCTCGTGCGAGACGGCCCCCTGGACGAAGCCGCCAGGCAGGCCTTTCCCGCCATTGCCGCGCTGGGCGATCAACACGGCTGGGACACCACCTTGTTCCGCGCCGACCACCTGCTGGGCGCGGGCATGTACCAGCCCGATCCGATCAAGGTGGAGCAGGCCTGCCTGGCCGCCCTGGACCAGCGCACGGGCATCCGCCGCGTGTACTGGACCGACCAACAGGCCATTGCCGCCATCGAAGGGCAAGAGCCCTTGTTCGAAGCCTTGGGCGGCTGGCGTGCGCGCCACGCCCTGAGAGAACAGTTGTTGTCCCTGGAAGTGCTGGCCGAAGACGTGTGAAGCGTCGCATCTGGAGTTGACCATGTCTGCATCGCTCAAGCAAAAGATCGCCGAAGTTTTTGACGAGCCTGGCTGCGACAAGAACGTTGGCAAAAGCGAGAAAGAGCGCAAGAAGGGCTGCACCAAGCAACTCTCGCCCGGCGCGGCCGCAGGCGGTTGCGCTTTTGACGGCGCCAAGATTGCCCTGCAGCCCATCGTGGACGTGGCCCACCTGGTGCACGGCCCCATCGCCTGCGAAGGCAACTCCTGGGACAACCGGCACAGCGCCTCGTCCGGATCGCAGCTCTACCGCACCGGCTTCACCACCGACATCAGTGAGCTGGACGTGATCTATGGCGGTGAAAAGCGCCTGTTCAAGTCCGTCCGCGAGATCATCGAGAAGTACGACCCACCGGCCGTTTTCGTCTACCAGACCTGCGTGACCGCGCTGATCGGCGATGACATCGAGGCTGTGTGCAAACGTGCCAGCGAGAAGTTCGGCAAGCCGGTGATCCCTGTCAACAGCCCCGGTTTTGCGGGCCCCAAGAACCTGGGCAACAAGCTGGGCGGCGAGTCCATCCTGGACTACGTCATCGGCACCGAAGAGCCCGCCTTCACCACGCCTTACGACATCAACATCATTGGCGAGTACAACCTCTCGGGCGAGTTGTGGCAGGTCAAACCTTTGCTCGATGCCCTGGGCGTGCGCATCCTGTCGTGCATCTCGGGCGATGGCCGCTATCACGAGGTGGCCAGCAGCCACCGCGCCAAGGTCAACATGATGGTGTGCTCCAAGTCGATGATCAACATCGCCACGCGCATGCAGCAAAAGTGGGACATCCCCTACTTTGAAGGTTCCTTCTACGGCATTGGCGACACCAGCGACACCCTGCGCCAAATCGCGCGCCTGCTGGTGCAGCGCGGCGCAGGGGCCGATTTGATTGACCGCACCGAGCGCCTCATCGAGGTCGAAGAAGCCCGTGCCTGGAAGCGGCTGGAGTACTACAAGGCGCGCCTGAAGGGTAAGCGCGTGCTGCTGATCACCGGTGGCGTCAAGAGCTGGTCGGTGGTGTCGGCCCTGCAAGAGGTGGGCATGGAGATCGTGGGCACCTCGGTCAAGAAGTCCACCAAGGAAGACAAGGAAAAGATCAAGGAGATCATGGGCGACGATGCCCACATGATCGACGACATGACCCCGCGTGAGATGTACAACATGCTGCGCGATGCCCGCGCCGACATCATGCTGTCAGGGGGGCGCTCGCAGTTCATCGCCCTGAAGGCGCGCATGCCCTGGCTGGACATCAACCAGGAACGCCACCACGCCTACGCAGGCTATGAAGGCATGGTCGGGTTGGTTGAAGAGATCGACAAGGCGCTCTACAACCCCGTGTGGCAGCAGGTTCGCATCCCCGCCCCGTGGGACGAAGCCGACGCCGGCCTGCTGGCCGTCTGAAGGAGCCCGCCATGGCCAAAACCCTCGAATCCAAAAAGGCCTGCACGGTCAACCCCTTGAAGATGAGCCAGCCCCTGGGCGCCAGCTACGCCTTCATGGGCCTGGACAACTGCATGCCCGTGATGCATGGCTCGCAAGGCTGCACCTCGTTTGGCCTGGTGCTGCTGGTGCGCCACTTCAAAGAGGCGATTCCCTTGCAGACCACGGCCATGAACGAAGTCACCACCATCATGGGTGGCTACGAGAACATCGAGGCTGCGCTGCTCAACATCCGCAAGCGCGCCGCGCCCGCCATCATCGCCATCTGCTCCACCGGCCTGACCGAGACCAAGGGCGACGATGTGGACGGCTACCTGGCCACGGCTCTGCAACGCAAGCCTGAGTTGCAGGACACCGCCCTGGTCTACGTGTCCACGCCCGACTACGTGGGCGCCTTTGAAGACGGCTGGCGCCACGCCGTGACCGGCATCATCAAAAGCGTGGTGGCCCCGGTCACGGGCGAGCAGGCCTTCATCGGGCAAGAGCGCGTGGCCAAACAGGTCAACCTGCTGCCCGGCAGCCACCTCACGCCAGGCGATTTGGACGAGTTGAAAGAGATCATCCAAGCCTTTGGCCTGAGCGTGATCACCTTGCCCGATGTGTCCGGCTCACTGGACGGGCACATCCCCGGCGACTGGCGCGGCACCACCCTGGGCGGCACCACGCTGGACGAAATCCGCAGCCTGGCCACGTCGGTCGCCACGCTGGCCATCGGCGAGCAGATGCGCGATGCGGCCTCGGCGCTGGAGGCGCTCACCGGCACGCCCTACCACCTGTTCGATCGGCTCACCGGCCTGGAGTGCAATGACCGCCTGCTGATGCTGCTGTCGGAGTTGAGCGGTCTGCCCGTGCCCGCCAAGTACCGCCGCCAGCGCAGCCAGTTGCTCGATGCCATGCTGGACGGCCACTTTTACCTGGGCGGCGTCAAGGTGGCCATTGGGGCCGAGCCCGACCTGATGTTCGCCGCCGGGTCGCTGCTGAATGAGATGGGCGCGCAGCTGAAGTGCTGCGTCACCACCACGCACTCGGCCGTGCTGGCGCAACTGCCCGCCGACACCGCCTTGCTGGGCGACCTGGAAGACCTGGAAAAAGGCGCCGCCGAGTGCGACCTGCTGATCACGCATTCGCATGGGCGTCAGGCCGCCGAGCGGCTGAACAAGCCCTTCTTGCGGCTGGGCTTTCCGATCTTTGACCGCATCGGCAACGCCCACCGCGTGATGGTGGGCTACCGCGGCACGCGCCAGTTCATCTTCGAAGTGGCCAATCTGATGATGGCCCACATCCCGCACGCAGACGAGGGCAGCTGGCCCTTGCCCGACATCGCCCAGCGCGTGGCCCGGCCCTTGGTGGCCGAGCCCGAGCTGACCTCGCCCCTGACCCTTGACGGAGTCGAACCATGAAAATTGCCTTCAGCACCCAGGATAAGCAGCGCGTGGACGCGCACTTCGGCTGGGCCAAAAACATCCTGGTCTACGACGTGACCCCGGCGGGCTACACCTTTGTCGAAAACTTCGAGTTCGGCGGCAAGCTGGAAGAAGACGGCGACGAGGACAAGCTGGCCCCCAAGCTGGAAGCCATCAAGGACTGCGCCATCTTGTACGTGGCGGCCATTGGCGGTTCGGCTGCGGCCCGCGTGGTCGCCACGAAGATCCACCCGATCAAGGTGCCCCAGCCCGAGCCCATCCTGGACATCCTTGAAAAGCTGCAAGACGTGCTCAAGGGCACGCCACCCCCCTGGTTGCGCAAGGCCCTGCAAAAGGGCACTGAGGCAGCTGCCCCCAACTTTGAAGACGAAGACGAGGTCAACCATGGCTGAAGCCACACTGGACGCGCCCACCACGCCATCGGACGAGGCCCTCATGGCCACGCCCTTCGTGAGCGAACTCATCAAGGTGCTGCGCGCGCAAGACACCCACGGCGCCTGGGAGGGCAAGTCGGACCTGGCCTTGCTGGGCCCCTACATCCTGACCGCCGAGCAGCGCCGCGAGTTGCCCATCATTGGCGACCCCGACCCCGAGATCCTGTGGCGCATGGAGCTGTTCTACAACGCCGTGGGCGTGGCCATTGAGCGCGAGACCGGCAATATGGTCAGCCCCATGATGAAGATGAGCCACGAAGGCTTTGGCCGCCTGGTGCTGTTGGCCGGCCGCCTGGTCGTCTTCAACAAGCAGTTGCGCGATGTGCACCGCTTCGGCTTTGCCTCGCTGGCCAAGCTGGCCGAGCAGGGCGGCAAGTTCCTGTCGGAGGGGATCGCCATGGTGCGCCAATACCCCGACGTGGCCAACTACGGCGCTTGATCGCAAGGAGACCCGCATGGATGCCGATGAACTCAAGCTCAGGATCAAGAAGCTGAACGCCCAGGCCACGCAGGCCAAGATGGACCTGCACGACCTGTCGGAAGACCTGCCCACCAACTGGGAAAACATCCTGAGCGTGGCCCAGCGTTGCCACGATGCCCACGCTGCCTTGACCGAGGCCCGCAAGGCCGCTGCCGCCGCGAGTACGCCATGAGCACTTTTTCCATCACCATGCCCAGCGGTGAAACCTGGGAGCCCCAATTTGTTCAGACGATCAACGAGGCCACCTGCATTGGCTGCGGCCGTTGCTTCAAGGTGTGCCCGCGTGGCGTGCTGGAGCTGGTGGGCCTGGACGACCAGGGCCAGCGCGTTGCCATAGCGTCAAGCGACGATGACGACGAAGAAGAATACGAAAAGAAGGTCATGACCATTGCGCACCAGGAGCTGTGCATTGGCTGCACGGCCTGCTCCAAGATCTGTCCGAAGAAGTGCTACACGCACGCCGCGGCCAGCGTTTGACCCCATTCATGGGTCATCATGGAGGCCCAGGTTTCAGGAGCGGGTGATGAACAGGCTGGTTTTGGCGGGCGTGCTGTCCCTCACGGTCTGGTCGGCGCAGGCCGATCAGGTGCAGGTGGCCGTGGCCGCCAACTTCGCCGGGCCCTTTCAAAAAATCACCGCCGACTTTGCGGCCGACACCGGCCACACCGCCGTGGCCATCGCCGGGTCCACGGGCAAGTTCTACACGCAGATCAAGTCGGGCGCGCCGTTCGAAGTGCTGCTGGCCGCCGACGACGAAACCCCCAAGAAGCTGGAAGACGAAGGCTTGGCCGTCAAGGGCCAGCGCTTCACCTACGCCAAGGGCACGCTGGTGCTGTGGAGTGCCAAGCCGGGCTTCGTAGATAACCAGGGCCAGGTCTTGAGCAAAGGCGCCTTCAACCACCTGGCGCTGGCCAACCCCAAGCTGGCCCCCTACGGTGCCGCGGCCGAGCAGGCCTTGAAGGCCTTGGGCCTGCACGACAGCCTGCTGCCCAAGTTTGTGCAGGGCGACAACATTGCCCAGACACAGCAGTTCATCGCCACCGGCAATGCCGAGCTGGGCTTTCTGGCGCTGTCCCAAGTGGCCCCGCCCGACAAGCCCGCCGTGGGCTCCTGGTGGGTGGTGCCAGCCAAGCTGTACGCCCCCATCCTGCAAGATGCCACCGTGCTCAAAAGAGGCGAGGGCAACCCGGCCGCCGCCGCCCTGATGAAGTACCTGCGCGGTGACAAGGCCCTGGCCGTGATCAAGGCCTACGGCTACGGGCTGTGATGCTGGACGCCGATGACCTGCAAGCCCTGAGGCTGACCGCCGAACTGGCCAGCGTCACCACCGCGCTGCTGCTGGTGCTGGGCACGCCCATCGCGTGGTGGCTGGCCCGCACGCGGTCGCGGCTCAAGGGCGCGGTGGCGGCGGTGGTGGCCTTGCCCCTGGTCCTGCCGCCCACGGTCATCGGCTTTTACCTTTTGATGCTGATGGGGCCCGAAGGGCCGGTGGGCCGCTTCACCAGCATGATGGGCTGGGGCCTGTTGCCCTTCACCTTCTGGGGGCTGGTGGTGGCCTCCATCCTGCATTCGCTGCCCTTCGTGGTCCAGCCACTGCACCAGGCGTTTGAAGCTTTGGGCAGGCGCCCGCTGGAGGTGGCCGCCACCTTGCGCGCCGGCCCCTGGGACCGCTTCATGACCGTGGCCCTGCCTCTGGCTCGGCCCGGCTTCCTGACGGCGGCGGTGCTGGGCTTTGCGCACACCGTGGGCGAGTTCGGGGTGGTGTTGATGATCGGCGGCAACATTCCCGGCGCCACGCGCGTGCTGTCGGTGGCCTTGTACGGGCACGTCGAGGCCATGGACTACGGCAAGGCGCATTTGCTGGCGGCGGGCCTGGCGGGCTTTGGCTTCGCGGTCATGTTCCTGCTGTACTTCTTGAACGGACGGTCCTTGCGCAGCCAGGGGGCGTCGCATGTCTGACATCCTGGTCGACCTCAAACTGGCCTACCCCGGCGGCTTTGCGCTAGACGTGTCGCTTCATTTGCCAGGGCAGGGCGTGAGCGTTCTGCTGGGCCCCTCGGGCTGCGGCAAAACCACCGTGCTGCGCGCCCTGGCCGGCCTCGAGCGGGCCCAAGGCGCGGTGCAAGTGAATGGCCAGGTCTGGCAAAACGGCCAGCAGTTCTTGCCCACCCACCAGCGGCCCATTGGCTACGTCTTTCAAGAGGCCAGCCTGTTTGCGCACCTCACGGTCCAGGGCAACCTTCTTTATGGCCTCCAGCGCACTCCCAAGACCGAGCGCCGGGTCACGATGGACGAGGCCGTGGACTTGCTGGGCATTGCCCACCTGCTGGACCGCCGGCCTGATCGCCTGTCGGGTGGCGAGCGCCAGCGTGTGGCCATTGCGCGGGCCCTGTTGACCAGCCCACGCATCCTGTTGATGGACGAGCCCTTGTCGGCGCTCGATGCGCAACGCAAGGCCGAGGTGCTGCCCTTTCTGGAGCGCCTGAACCAACAGTCCGGCGTGCCCCTGATCTACGTGACCCATGCCCTGGATGAGGCCGTGCGGTTGGCCGATCACCTGGTGCTGATGTCGGCCGGGCGGGTGGTGGCCAGTGGCGCTTCCTGCGACATGCTGGCCCGGCTGGACTTGCCTTTGAGCCAACTGGACGAAGCCAGCGTGATGCTGCCTGGCACGGTGGCCGAGCACGATGCCCGCTACGGGCAAAGCCGCATCGACGTGAGCGGTCTGCCGCTGTGGGTGGGCCTGCACCAGGCGCCTGTGGGGCAAGCCGTGCGTGTGCGCGTGCTGGCCCGCGACGTGAGCGTGGCCCTGAGCCACCGCGCTGACAGCAGCATCGTCAACATCCTGCCCGCCCACATTGAGGCCTTGCGCGACGACGGCCCCGACACGGTGACCTTGCAGCTTCGCCTTCAGTCGCCCGATGGTGTGGATGCCCGGCAGGCGCCCGTTCTGCTGGCCCGCATCACGCGCCGCTCTCGCGATGCCTTGAACCTGGTGTCAGGTCAGGCGGTGTTCGCGCAGATCAAGGGCGCGGCGCTGATTCGCTGACAGACAACTGCGCCGCTATCTGGCGCAAGGCGTTCTCGAACACGGCGACCGGTTGTCCACCGGAGATCAAGTGCTGGTCATTGATGATCACCGCAGGCACCGAGTGGACGCCGCTGTTGGTGTAAAGCGCTTCTTGCGCCCGCACCTCGTCGGTGAACTCGCCGCTGTTGAGGATGGCCTGTGCGCGTTGCTCGTCCAGCCCCGCCTCGCGGACCGAGGCCAGCAGCACCTCGGGCGATTCCATGCTTTGGCGGTCGCGGTGGCAGGCTTGCAGCAGCGATTTCTTCAGGGCCAGTTGCTGATCGGGATGCTCCTCACCCGCCCAGTGCAGCAGGCGGTGCGCGTTGAAGGTGTTGTAGATGCGGCCACGCCCGGCAGGGCTGAACTCGAAACCCACCTCGGCACCGCGCTGGCGAATCGTCTCGCGGATCTGGGCCTGCTGCTCGGGCGACGAACCGTACTTTTGCGTCAGGTGCTCGCCGATGTCCTGGCCGCCGGGCGGCATCTGCGGGTTCAACTCGAAGGGCTGAAACCGCAGGGTGGCCGAGACCTCGCCTTGAAGGTGCTGCAGGGCCTGTTCCAGGGCCGACAGCCCGATGGCGCACCAGGGGCAGGAGATGTCGGAGACAAAATCGATTTTGAGCGTGGTCATGTGCAGATCGTACCCACAGACCAATGACCCCATGCGGGCTGCGTCAATCCCGATCAGGCGCGCCGGGCGGGAAGAAGCTGCGGAAGGGCCGGGCCTCGTCCACCGCGCGGGCGAACGATGGGCGGGCCAACAAGAGCTGGCGGTAGGCCCGCGCATGACCCAACCTGCTGTCGATGGGGTGCACCCAGTCGGCGTAGAACATGGCGGGGGCCGCTGCGCAGTCGGCCAGGCTGAAGCCCGTGGTGCAGGCCCATTCGCGGTCGGCCATGCGCTGGTCCAGCCAGCGGTAGGCGTTGTCCAAAAGTGCCTTGGCATCGGCCACGGTCCGCGCATCGCGCTGCTCGGCGGGCCGCAGGTAGTCGCCCACGATGCGCTGCATGGGCGTCATCACGTAGTTGTCAAAAAAGCGGTCCATGAAGCGCACGTCCAGTGCGGCGTCCGGGTCGGTCGGGATCAGGCGCACGGGGCCCGGGTGGTGCAGGCTCAGGTGCTCGATGATGATGGTGGCTTCCATCAAGGTGCGCGGGTCATCGACCAGCACGGGCATGCGCTTGAGCGGCCACCGTTGTGCGAAATCGAGGGTGACCTCGTCGCTGCCATCCAGCAGGCGAACCGTGTGCGGCGTGGCGTTCTCGTACAGCGCGGTCAACACCTTCTGGCAGTAAGACGAGAAGGGGTGGGCGTACAGGGTCAGGCTCATGCGAATGGCTCCTTCATGTGGGGCAATCTGGTCACGGGGATTCTGGCATTGAACGCGGCGGACCTTCGTCGGGCACCTGCTCACGCTCATGCAGGCCGTAGTCGCGCATGACGCTGGCCACGCGCAGCCGGTAGTCGGCAAAGACGTGCTCTCGCCCCGCCTGTTGGGCGCCACGGTGCGATTCCGCCGTGCGCCAGCGCTGAATGGCAGCCTCGTCCTGCCAGAACGACAGCGACAACAACTTGCCCGGCTGGCTCAGGCTTTCAAAGCGCTCGATGCCAATGAAGCCTTCGATGTGGGCCAACTGAACGGCCAGGGCTGCCGCCATGTTGAGGTAGGTGGCGCGCTTATCGGGGTGGGGCTCCACCTCGAAGATCACGGCCATCATGATGATGCCTCGACGGCTTCCAGAAAGCTGCGCTCTTCTTTCAGGATGAAGCGGCGCTCTTGTGCGAAGGCGAAGTTGGCGCGGCCCTGTTCGTCGGATTTCAAGCGGGCGCGGTAGGTCTCGTAGGCCGCCAGCGAGTCAAAGCCAATCAGGCCCCAGGCCACGTGGTTGCTGCCTTCGTGCGGCAAGAAGTAGCCCAGCAGCTTGCCGCCGCAACGGGGAATGATGTGCCCCCATTGCTGGGCGTAGTGCTTGAACTGCTCGCGCTGAAACGGATCGATCTCGTAGCGGATGAAACAGGTGATCATGGTCGGCCCTGCCTGAGTTTGGGTGGATGAACACCCTCACGATAGGCGCTTGATGCCACCCAATGGTTCGACTAAGCTCGAACCATGAAAGACGGCCCCAACATTGCCCGCATTGCCGCCCTGATCGGCGACCACGCCCGCGCCGAGGTGCTGACCGCGCTGATGGCGGACCGGGCCTTGACGGCCACCGAACTGGCCGCCGTGGCCGGTGTCACCAAGCAGACCATCAGCACGCACCTGGCCAAGCTGGTGGACGCGGGCCTGATCGCGGTTGATGCTCAGGGCCGCCATCGCTACTTCCGTCTGGCGGACCACGACGTGGCGCAGTTATTGGAATCGCTGATGGGCGTGGCCTTCAGAACCGGCGCGGTGCGCGTGCGCTCCAGCCCCCGCGAGCCCGCGCTGCGCAAGGCCCGCGTTTGCTATGACCACCTGGCGGGCGAGTTGGCCGTGGCGGCGTATGAGGGCCTGGTGCTGCGGGGCGTTCTGTCGGGGGGCGAGGGTGGCCTGCAACTGACAGAGCAGGGCGCCGCGTGGTTTGAATCGTTTGGGGTGGATGTGGCGTCGGCGAGCTCGCAGCGCCGCGCCCTGTGTCGACCCTGCATGGACTGGGGCGAACGCCGCCATCACCTGGGCGGGGCGCTGGGTGCAGCGCTGTTGCAGCGGCTGTTTGAGCTGGGGTGGGCGCGGCGGGCGAAGGACTCCCGGGTGGTGAGCTTCACGCCAAAGGGGGAGCAGGGTTTAGGGGCTTGGTCAGAGGTTCTCAGATGAGCAGTCGTGCCGGTGCCCCAGAAAGCTCGGTGGTCGGCGAGCATCTGAACCCGGGCCGCAAGGCAAAAAGCCTTGCGGCCAAGGATGCTGAACCCCAAACGCAAGGCACTTCACCCTTGCACTTTGCCCATCTGAGGCCGAAACGCCGAGCTTTTAGCCTTGCGCGCAAGGGGCTGCATCCCCAACGGCGACTCTTTGAGCCTTGCTGCGCAAGCCTTTGAACCCCAAGTGCCGGGCGCCAGAGCCTTGGCTGCAAGAAGAAAAGGCTTGCGAGCAAAGCCCGCCCACCCGACGGCCCATGAAAAAAGCCTCGCGAACGGGGCTTAGGTGCCTTGCGAGCCGGGCTTCAAGCAGCTTGCACCGGGCTTTCCGTGGCGCGCGCCTTGCGCGTGAAGCGAACGGACAGGGTCAAAGCTCATACCTTGATCTCCAAGGATGCGATCAGACCGCGTTCAAGCCGGAAGTCGTACCTGAGATCGACCGGACTGCCGGGGAAGTTTCCTGCAACTCGGCTGGTGACGAGGTGGCGCCCGTCCTTCTGCTCTAGCGCGAACGGTTCACTCGTGTAGGTGTACTTGCTTGATGCATCAACCTTCCACGCCCTGATGGCGTCATGGCCGACGTGGGAGCGGCCCTCATCTTTCACGACAGCTTGTGCCGTGAAGCATCGGACGACGGCCTCTTGGTTCTGTTGGTCGGCCGCGAAGTAGGCGGCGATGGGTTCGGGGAGGATCAGGGCGGTCATGGTGACTAACTCTGTGGTGATGAAGTCATCAGGATGCGACCGCTGGAGAATTTAGTGAATAGCCTAGAATTTGAATGATCTATGTAGAGTTGGATACAGAATGCGCGGGTCCGAGTTTGCCAAACTGAAAGCCTTTGCTGCCGTGGTCGAGAGGGCAAGCTTTGCGCGCGCGGCCGAGCATTTGGGCCTTTCACCCTCGGCGCTGAGCCAGACCATCCGTCAGCTCGAAGCCCGGCTTGACGCCAAGTTGCTGAACCGCACCACGCGAAGCGTGGCACCAACGGCTGCCGGGGATCAGTTGTATGGCCGCATCGCTCCGTTGTTCCGCGAGATGGCAGACGCCGTTGCCGAGGTGAGTGCGGCTGCCGGCCAGACGAGCGGAATGTTGCGCATCAATACCCTGGGAATGGCTGCACGACAGATCATCGCGCCTCGGCTTGGCCGATTCCACCGTGCACATCCCGACGTGGCGCTGGACATCGTGGTTGACGACGGACTGAGCGACATTGTTGCGGGTCGCTTCGACGCCGGTATCCGCGTGGGCGGGCGGCTAGAGAAGGACATGATCGCCGTGCGCCTGACGCCGGACGTGAAAATGATCGTGGTGGCATCGCCCGACTACCTGTCGCATCGCGGCACGCCGCGTTCACCTGCCGACCTGCACAGCCATGCCTGTATCAACTGGCGCCTTCAGGTTGATGGTCGATCCCATCGCTGGGCGTTCGAGAAGAAGGGCAAGCGGATCGAGATGGCAGTGGAAGGCCCATTGGTCACCAACAACTCGGACGTCGGCGTTGAAGCGGCACTGCAGGGACTGGGCATTGCCTACGCCTTTGACCGCGAGCGCGTCGATGAGCATCTTGCCCAAGGGCGGCTGGTGCAGGTTCTGACAGATTGGTCGATCACGCGGCCAGGGCTGTTCCTTTACTACGCGAATCGGCGTCATTTGCAGCCAGCGCTGAGCGCTTTCATCGACTGCCTGTTGGATCGTGACTTGTCAGCCTCGGAGTCAGGTTACGCCCCGAGATGACTCCATATGCCGGCCATAGAGTGGGGTCATGCCCACTGCGCAAGTGGCACGAGGGATACCGTGACGTCCGCAAAGCAGCTCAAACAGGAAGTCATTCGGTTTCGAGTGATTGTCAGCAAGCGCTGTACAGCCGCCAGATGTTGTGGCCGCTCCAGGCTGTACTCTGTCATTGAGGTTGAGGAGCCGAGTGACCGCAAATTGTCGACTTCAGCCCGACTGGGTGGGGCACCGTACCTCGCTCCGCGTGGGCCCCCATCAGGCTAAAGCCAAACGCCCCGCCAGGTCGCGCCCACTTAACCAGGCGCCTTCTACCTTGCCACCATTCAACCAGTCACCACACATGCCTAACCGCGAACCGGCATCCCACCAGCACCCCAGCGTTAAGGCCGGCTCCGTGTCGGCATAGCGCCATCGGTGCGCTGTGGCCTGAACCTGCGCGGGCTGCGGCCCACCTAGGTCCGCAAAGGCCTGCAGCAACACAGGCATCACCTCGTCCGCCTCGCACTCGATGTGCGCCTCGCTCCATTGCGGGCTGGCGTGCAGCAACCAGGTCTCGGGGCCGGTGCGGCCCGGCTTGCTGCTGTCGCGCGCCACCCAGCGCAAAGGGCCGGTGTTGACGAAGGCGCCATCGAAGTCCAAGGCAACCGGGGCCTCGCACCGCACCATCACCGCCCAGCTGCCCCGCATGCGTTCACTGGCGGCCACTGCCGCACCTTCAGGCGCCACCAGGCTCATCAGCGGCACGGCTTGGGGCGCGGGAACAGCCAGCAGCACCGCACCATAGCGTTCGGCGTGCGTGCCATGCTCGGTTGAAGTCAGCGCCCAGCCATCGGCCTGGCGTTCCAGCCGCTGCACCGTGGTCTGCCAGCGCGTCAGGGCAGCAACTCCAGGCCCGTCCACCAACCGCTGCGCCAACCACCCGCAAGGCGAGGTCATGCGTGGCGTGCCCACAAAGCGCTCCAGCGGCGTGTCGGGCGTGGTCCAGTCCCGGCCATCAAAGCTGCGCAAGCGCGCATCCCATAAGGCGGCCACACCGGCTTGCTGCCAGCGCGCCACCTCGGCCCTGAAGGCCAGATCGCGTGCGGTGAAGTACTGCGCGCCGTGGTCGCACTGCCAGTGGCCCTGCGCGTCTTCGGCCTGCCGCGTGCTCATGCGGCCCGAGGGGCCTCGGCTTTTGTCGAACACGTGCACGGTGTGCCCGGCCTGGCGCAGCGCCTTGCCGCAAGACAGGCCAGCCATGCCGGCACCGATGATGGCGATGGGGGAAGACGTTGAATGGCTCATGACGGGGGCTATCTGTGGACTACCTTAGCCGCTGTGGATCCTTTGGAGCGACAAGCCGCCATTCTGGGAGGCAAACCGATGGGCCGCAACCGCTGCAGAGTTGCCGTCTGCCGTGCAAGGTCAGCTATAGGCTGACCGCGGACGTTGGCGCTTTGCTTTGCCAGGGACCGCTGTCACCAGAAACAGTCGTTGCCGGCCTATATCGTTCGGATGTGGCTGCCAGCCTGCAGCAAGTGCGCCGCGAATAGCGGATCAACAGCACGGTTCGTGGGCTAACATATCGTTTGGCCGTGGCGGAGGGGAGGAGCGTCCGACTCATTGAGGCCTACATCTCGGAGGTTAGATGCGTACAGCACTAATAGCAATTGGCGTGGACAAAACGGCAAGCGCCTTTCCGAAGCTCAACGCGGCCGCGCTAGGTGCGCAGCAGATGGCCAATTGGGCGAGTCAGCGAAACATCCCGTTCACCTTGTTGACCGATCAGGGTGGCAACAAGGTACGGCACGCTGACGTCTACGAAGCAGTAGACAAGTTCGTGAAGGATGGGGTCTACGACCAACTCATCCTCTACTTTTCTGGTCACGGTGTGCTGATGGCGCCTGACTGCGAGGCTTGGTTACTTTCGGGGGCGCCAGACAACCCGAACGAGGCCATCAACGTGGCTGGGTCGATTGCGAACGCGAGGACGTGTGGCATCGAACACATCGTTGTTTATTCGGATGCCTGCCGCTCCATTCCGACGCAATGGCGCAGCGCCATGCTGACACCGGGAACGGTGTTTCCAGTGCTGCAGCCGCGTGACCCATCACCTGAGGTCGATGCGTTCTATGCCACGCTGCCAGGGAATCCGGCGTTCGAAGTACCGCCGGATCAGGCATCAAAGGCGCATCGGGGTCTGCTCACCGATTGCCTTATCAAAGCCCTGGATGGGCAGATCGCTGACGTGATCGTCGATCAGAAAACTCATCGCGTGGTGCCAGCAAGACCTCTGAAGCTATACCTGACGAAGGCTATTCCGGCTGAGGCTGCCAAGGTTTCAATCAAGCTTTTGCAAAACCCGGACGCACGCGTTGAATCAGCGTTGCCGAAATACCTATCGGAGCTCGGGCGTAGACTTGGCGAGCCAGCGGCGCCCCCGTCCAAAAATTTGGCGGTTACCGATCTTCCACTAGGCTTGAAGCGGACCATCTACGAGATGCAGGAGCGGCTCTTAGCCCCTGGATGGCGGTCCCGAACAGTATCGCTGACTCAGATCGCGGACCCCGAGAACGTCGCAGCTTCAATAATTCGCATCCTTGACGCCAAGGGCCGGATAAGCTTCGAGACGAGAACCGGGTTTACGATTCGAGGAGCAGACGTCAAGAGCGCGCTGATCACTGGGACCACCTGCGATGTCTTCCTGGAAGACGGCACGGCACAGGTGCGCGTCCATGAGAAGTACGAGGATATGAACCACGCCAGCCGCACTGCGTTCATTCGCTTCTCTGACGGGTCGGGCGTAGTGCTGGCGGTTCTGCCTGGATACGTCGGGACGGTGGTGGTTGAGGAGGACCAGGTCGTGACGGTCAACTACACCCCGGCTCGCGGTACGAAAAACTACTTTGAATACGAGCACGTCGCTGATCAACTGGAACAACGACGGGCCTTCGTCGCTGTGGCTGCACGCAACGGGACCTTCCGTCTGGATAGGGCGAAGCAAGCCGCAGACTATCTAAGGGTGCTCAAGAAGGTTGATCCGACGCTGGGCATCTATGCGGCCTACGCGTATGCTCAGGTCGGGAATCTTGCGGGTATCCGCTCAGTGTTTCGCTACATGAGTTACGAGCCTGAGCCTGTGCCGTTTGACGTCGCGATGCTCGCCCTTCAATACGACGAGCAACCTGACCTGAACTACACCCCCGGGTTGCCAATGCTGACGCAGGGCTGGATGTCCCTCGGCCGTCTCGAACCTCTCATGCCCAAGCCTCTGAAAGCGGCTCGCCGGTACCTGAAACCATCGCTTTGGACGACCTTTACCAAAGAAGGCATGAACATCCTCGAAGGTGAACTTACGGGAGGTGAGTGATGAGACTGGTCCTGGTTCACGGGCGCGATCAACAGGGCAAAGATCGAGCGGAGTTGAAGCGCGCATGGCTAGCGGCGCTGGATATTGGCCTGAGCAACGCCGAGCTGCCTGCACTGAAGACCATGGACGTCGAGTTTCCGTACTACGGAGACGAACTGGAGCGGTTGGTCCAAGAAATTGATACTCCCCTTGTGAGCGACGTCCTAGCGAGGGGCGGGCTTACAGACGATCGCGCATCAGACTTCCGTGGCCGACTGCTTGAAGAGTTGGCCGCGTCTGCCGGCGTGACGCCCGCGCAAATCAATGCCAAGTACAGCGGAGCCGCGACCGAGAAAGGTCCGCTGAACTGGGAATGGGTGCAGGCCATCCTTCGTGCCTTGGACAACACGCCGATTGGCAGGTCGACCATCGACCGATTCACACGTGACGTGTATGTGTACCTGACCTATCCTGCCGTCCAGGCTGCGGTGAACAAGCTCGTGGAGAGCACGCTGACTGAAGAGCCGTGCGTTGTGGTCGCCCACTCCTTGGGCACCGTCGTCACGTACCGCTTGCTGCGAGACCCTGCATGCAGGGCCAAGGTGAAGCGGCTCATTACTTTGGGATCCCCGCTCGGCGTTAATGCAATCCGAGACCTTATCAAGCCGCCGGCCCTGGCCAATCCGGACGGGCTGACGGAATGGTTCAACGCTTACGACCCACGGGACGTCGTCGCATTGCGGCCACTGGATGAACAGACGTGGAAAATCCGTCCCCTGATCAAGAACAAGAGTGATGTCGACAACCATACGAAGAACCGACACGGGATCGGCGGCTATCTGGACGACGCGACCGTGGCACGTTGGATCTACGAGGCCACTGCCGCCTGACAGGCTTCACTGAACATCAACAGTATCGCGACAGCGTGAAACTCACAAAGTGGGGTGGCTGCGAAGTTGCTGCCGGTAGCACCTAAAGGTTGAGGTAGGCTATCAAGGCGCTCAGGACGGGACAACGGCAGCTGTGTTGGGCTTCTAGCGCGTTCTGGCTCGAGTCCTTCCGGCTACCGGTTGCGCGCAGTGCCGGGAGGAGCTCGGCATGCGTCAGACCTCGGCCAGAAACCTCATCGCAGCAGGCTTGGGCTGCTCGGCAGAAGTCGGCACCACCTACGGCTGCTTAAAACACGGGTTGCCGCCATTCACAGAACACCTGACGACCGGCAGCAATCGCTGCAGAGCTGCCGTCTGCCATGCAAGGATGTTGCCGCCAGCGATTATTTGACCACCCCTGCCAACTTTTGCTGACCATGAGGCTTCCTTCTGCAGCCCGCAGCAACCTTCAAGACGTCTGCTGTGTTGGCTGGTCACTGATTTCCGGTCAACCTGGTCAAACTGGCATCGGCATCAACAAACCGTGGACACCTTGAACAAGATTGCCGCCATCTTTGAACTCAAGGTCGGATTCACGCCAGCAACCACAAATCCGCGTTGATCAGCGCCGCATGCGGCCTGCAAGCAGCTACCAGCACCTCTATTCGGTAAATCTGGCGTATTTTTTGCTATGCACCAATTGATCGAGTTTGGGCTGCCCGGCTCATTTTGTTGGGCGCGTCACCAATCAAGTCTGGGACGAACATGCACCTCCATCATCGTCGAATCACCGTGCTGGCTGGCTTGCTTTTCGGCATCTCACCAAGTTACGCCGACTCGTACCTGATTAGTTCGGCCATCAACGACACGCCAGGCACCGTGCTTTTGGCGGGTGCGGTCATTTCCAGAGATGGGTGCTCCGCGCTTTCTGGCTGCGTGGCCTACAGCAGCGATACTTTCCAACTCGGTTCTGCCGGTGCCATCTCGCGGATGTCGCTCATGGCAATCGGCGTGCAGCGTGCCGGATCGGTGGTCGTGAACCAATACAGCGCGCTGAATTTCGTTCCCGCTTATGGCCAGGCAAGCGTGGGCTACACCGCTACGGGCAACCTGACTATCACCGGCTCCAGTGCAGTCAATGGCTTGGCCGGCATCACGGCTGGCGAAGGCCTGGTGCATGGCAACATCTTCATCGACGACGACAGCATCATCCGCTTCTCCGGCGTTCGCGGCGCCACCATCGGAGACCGAGGATCGGGGCGACTGGTGGTCTCCAGGCGCTCGGCCATTGAGAACATCAACGGTCTGACGGTTGGTGAGCAGGCCGGATCCTCTGGTGAAGTGGTAGTGACGTCCGGCAGCCTGGTAGCGTTCAAGTCCGGCAGCGGCGTGACGATCGGATACCAGGGCGCAGGCTCGCTCACCGTATCAGGCCGATCCCGGATCGATGGGGCAGGCACGGTGGTGGTAGGCACTCGCGCAACCGGCGCGCTGACACTATCGAGCGATAGCTCCATCGAGAATATGGGCAGTTTGATCCTTGGTGAGGAAATCCACGGTTCCGGCAGCGCATACCTGACTAGCGGCCGAATCACGATGCGGCCCTCATCCGCTCTCACGGTAGGACTCGCCGGCAGCGGCATGCTCCAATTGTCTTCCGGCAGCGAGCTGGACGCATCGGACGCGGTGATCCAGGCCGGCGTTCATCCCGGCGCCTTGGGTGACATCGTCAATCGATCAAGTGCTATCCGTGCGGCACGGCTGGAGCTCGGGAGCATGTCTGGTGGCACAGGAGGCTACGAACAAACCGATGGCAGGTTAATACTTGATGGAGGAAGCGGGCCGACCGTACTCGTTACACAAGGCATTTTTTCCGTCAACGGCAGCTTTGCCCTGACCGCTCGTAGCGGCACGCCCGGCGTCACGGCGGCCCTGGCCGCCATGGTTGGGCCGACGACGCGAGTGAGCCAGGCCAAGCTCCAGGGACTGGCCGATCTGACTGTGGATTCAAGCTGGGGCGCCACGGACCTTGGGCCGTCGCCGGCATGGGTGGTGGCGCGCCAGGTGGATGTCGGCGCGCGTCAAGTCACCCAGTTGGCCGATGGTCGTGTGGGCCTTGGCAACCTGTCCGTGAAACTCGATGCGCCGCAAGACGGCCGGCACTGGTCTCCCGAGATCTTGCGAACGGGATGCGGCGACTTCTCCTCCGGTCTTGGTGATTGCAGCGTTGAAATACTGAGCGCCCGTTCGGTTGCTTATGCGTCAAAGGTCTTGGCTGGCGCAGGGCCACTTCCAGATTTGCACAAGTCGGATGCGATGACTTCGGCCGCCATCCTTGATCGTAGTCAGACCTTCATCAAGGACAAGCGGACCCTGGTGGGCGTTGATCTGTCAGCACGCGTCTACCAACAAGGAGGCCCAAGGACCTTGCAGCGGGAGATTGCCAGCCTTGACCTGGATGGACTGCGAGCTTATGCCTACGAGACTTCATACGGCGTTGGTAGCGGCGACATCACGGTCGTCATACGGGGCACCGAGTTTTCCGACGGGAGAAATTGGGCTGCGAACGCCGGATTCTCCGGGATCCGCACTGGGACGCAGTTGGCGTACCTTCAAAACCTGGGGATGCTGACGGCATCCATTGCCACGGCCAATCCGAATGCGCAAATTCGGTTCGTTGGGCACTCCTTGGGAGGCGGCTTGGCCATGATCCTCGGGGCTTACTACGGAAAGGATGCCTACTCTTACAATGGGCCAGTGGTTTCCCCAGTGCTCGGGGACCTTGCCTACTATGAGAACTACCTACCCGGCATCGATGGGTGGAGCCGTAAGCAAGAAGGCGACTGGAGCAATCTGTTCAACATTCGATCCGCCCATGATCCGGTGAGCGCTGGCACGAGCCTACTTGGCGCCTTTGGCTACACCGTCACCGTCGCACCCAATGCCATCGAATACTTCCTCAGTACCCCCGACAATCCTGGCATCCTCTCCAGGCTTGGCGACGAGACAAAGGACGCATTGATTGTCCTGCATCGTAACTTCGCGCTGTCGGCAGCAAAGGCGCTGGTCGTCATCGGCGGCAATGAGATTCTCACTCAGATCAATGTCGCGCACTCGATCTCGAACTTGAGAGGACAGCTTTACGATCCGAAGAACATGGTGATCGATGTGTCCTACAACGGTGTCAGCCAGGCCAGCCAGGATTGGAGTTTGGACCCTGAACTGCTTGAGCAGGCTGTGCGGGACCGGGTGTTCATGCCAGACAGCACAGTGCAAGGCGACTTCTTCAGCAATGTGTTTGATCGCAGGAACGTCCAGTCTGGCGTCAAGTATTTTCTGGACCCTGCATACGAAGATGCCTATGTCTTCACCGCATCCGAAGAGTCACCCAACTTTGCAATGGTCCAGGTTCCTTTCCTGAATGTCGAGAAACTGGTCTACCTGGTTCAGGTGCTGCAGGGAGACGATTGGGTCACCGTGGCCAGCTTGTTACCTGAAGACGATTTCTATTTTGATGAGGGCGGCGTGAAGACCTTCCGACTGGTGCTGCAAGGCGATAGCCAGCCCAAAACGGAGCTACAAGGCTCTTTCTTTGGAGTGGCCTTCTCCTCGGACGGCGTCTTCAGTGGAAGCATCGCCTCAGTCACCAGCAACGTCCCAGAACCCACTTGCATCGCCATGACGTGCGCCGCGCTTGTGGTGGTCTGGTTAGTTCCACGGAAAAATCGGCGCAAAATTCCTAAATGCGCAGCGTGACGGTGTTCGACGTACTTAACGGCCCGGAATTCTGAACATCGTCGACGCGAGCCCTCGTTGGCGACTTGCTCGCGCCCACGGCGGCTTGGGTGTCGCACCCGTCTGCTCAAACAGGCTCGCACCGAGATCGCCGGCTGGCGGATCGACTACCACTTGGCGACTCCAGGTCTGGCCGCGCTGGCCAGGCAAGAGCACATCTATCTAGACCAGCGCTTTTCGGACCACGCGCCGTGGACGATCGACTACGACTTCAAGCTTTGAATTCGCGGCCCGGGCCGCTTTCAGGGGCTGCAGAGGGGTGTTAGACGACGCGCGAAGCGGCTTGCGGCTTCGCGCCATCAATGGCCACCATCTGCGGAACATGCCTCGGGGCAAGCGGGGGCAGCGAGCTGTCTGTTGTCACATTGCGTCGGTGCATCGACGACTGCCGTGATGCTAAACCTTGCCCCGTCGATGAGGCCAAGTCGATCTAGTTCACCACGGATTGCCGACATCATCGATCTGTTCTCCAGGTAGGTGATCCATCGCATCGACACCGAGCTGGTTCTGAATACCCTGCTGATGGCCTTGTGGCGCAGGCAAGCCGGGGCAGTTCATGTCGTTTGCCTTGTCACTTCTTGTCGAGAATCAAACGGGCACTTGAGAGAAGCGCAACGGTCTCTTTCGACACCATCTCCTCTTCTCCGAAATACTTCACATAGATTTTTGCAGCGTGAGAAAGATAGCGCTCAACGTCTTTCATCTTTCGCAAGCTCCATGCAAGGTTTGCGCACGCCTTGGCAATTTGCGCCGTCTGAGGATTGCCCGATACATAACTTGCCAATGTGCCTACGAAGGCGGTTTCACACTGTTCCGTGACGAAGGCATAGCGCGCCGCATCGTCTTGATCGGTTGCTGCCGATGAAGAAAACCCTCCAATGCGGACGACCATGTAGGTTCGCAATACAGCAAGAGCCGGATGCTGCTCGCCCCAGACTCGAGACAAGGACGTCAACGATTCCAGTATTTCCGCCTTGCAGTGCCCAGAAGAAAAACCGGTGCAGGTATCCGAAGGATCATCGCTCATGCGCCGCACATCGGTGCTCAGCTTGACTAATGGTGCTTCTGCGTAAGTCCTGCGGCGCAACTCCAGCTCGGACTTCAGGATGCGATGACCCTTTTCGTTCATGCTTTCCGAGTCTTCTCGGGAGGCGAGGAAGGTGCCTTGCATGTTCAGTACGTCCAACACCTGGGGGTGTGCCTCCCCCCAGGTATCTGTGGCGATTTTCAGCGCCCGTTCGTACATCTTCGAAGCGTTGGAGTTGCCAAGCTCGTCTTCGCAATATGCAGCGGCCTCGATAAGAGGCGTGACGAGCAAAGGGCTACTTCTTCCTCGCGTGCTCTCCAGCGCGTCGATCAGTTGGGAACGAAGTACGCAATGATCCCAACCAGGACGGTCCAGGCGATAGGCTGAGAACGCCCAATTGCTCATGGCCTGGATTGCCGCCGCTCGATCCTTCTCATAGTGACGGTATGCAGATTCCAGAAGCGGTTTGGCTTGTGTGAACCGCCTGTTGCTCTCCTCCATCCGTTCCATGGAC
This sequence comes from Aquabacterium sp., assembly GCF_030652515.1. GTDB lineage: Bacteria > Pseudomonadota > Gammaproteobacteria > Burkholderiales > Burkholderiaceae_C > Aquabacterium. Next base: position 155,065 of record NZ_JAUSAR010000116.1, read on the forward strand.
AGATTCACTTCACCCAGTTCCGTCAAGACTTCTCCGCTTGCCAGTTGGTTACCTGGCTCAAAGCGCTTCAACCAATTCAGCCGCTCTTCGAGAACGAGGCTTGCCTCCCACCAACGTTCCTGCCTGCGCAAGGAGTCGGCTTGTGCTGCCAACAGTGCGTTGAAAGACGGCCCGTCGTCGAGTTTGTGCTTGGCAGCTTTGCTGCGAGCCGTGGCATAGGCGGCATCAGCAAGCGAATAGCTGTCCATCTCAGAGAACAATTCGATCTGTTGGGTGTGCAAGTCCAGCCAGATTGAATTCGATCCAGGGGTTTCGACTTTGTGCAGCCCGCGCTCAAGCGTTGCAAGCAGATGTTCAGCTTCATGCCAGCGAGCCCACTTCTGCGCGGTGTTGATAGCTTGAAGATAGCGTGTCGTCACGTCGCTTGACTTGAAGTCAGGTTTGTCAATCACCTCCTGTAGTCGACGCCTGGCCAACCTGTCGGCATCGAGATATCGCCCTTCTGAAACGGCCTGAAATATGGCGCTATCTGTTCGATCGGCCGCATGGCATGGCTGGACTGAATGGCCGATGGCGAAAACAGCGAGCACGGTGCAGAGTCGTTTCATCAGGGATTCCAATGCGATGCAGTCTAGAAGTCTGTGTGCAAACATTTGCGGCCAGGGTGGGCGCAGTATCTCTCGGCAAGCGCATTGCCGAGAGATACGAGCGCCACATACTTGATCTTCGCATCTGCGTCCGTTGCGGGCCTTTGCCAACGTCATGCGACAGCCCATGCCGGGCATTGCTGGCATGCGGCCGCCGAGGGCTCGGTGAGTGACCGATCCGGCTGCACTCACGACTTTCGGGATCTGATTGCAGCTTTAGGCTGGCAACAGCCGTTCACCCATCGGCAAAGCAGTGACAAATCTGCTCAGCAGCAGACGTTCAAGGGGGAAGTTTTCTAAGCCAAGGAGACTGCTCCTGACTATCCTGCATATCTAGCAATGCAGCCACTACACATCCATTCACCGTCGTCGTAGATGCCACCCGTCATGTCAGCTCGCTGGTGGCACCAGCCGCATTCGGAGTAGATAGCGTTGTCCTCGTATCTGCTTAGTTCAGGCTCCCTGTAGCCCTTCTGGTTTGACGGCAGAAGGTTAGGATCTGGCGCCGTGGCAAACCTTCCGCAGTTGCTGCACCAGTAACCACCGTGGTGCTCAATCGTGCTGGCCCTCTTGCAGAACGGGCACGCCATTTGGTCATGAGCCACGAGCGGCACGACGGTGGCAGGCACAAGCTCTGCAATGTTCTCTACACGTCGGCAGCTCATACCGTTGGCGTTCAGGTGATTGAGCAGCGGATCAAAGCCTTTGTCGCCACTGAGCACAAAGCATTCAGTGTCTGGTGCCGTCTCAAAGGTCCGGCCCAGCTCAAATGCAATGTGAAAGTCCAAGGCGTTCTTGCCTGTCCCTGAGATCTTCAAAAAGTCCACACGACTGAACCTATGCGCCGTCGTGGGCTTCTTCGCAGCCTTGGGCGGGTTCTGGTTCGCACCCACAAAAATGATGGCCCTGAAGCTCTCGTTCAGTGGCGACAGGTCAACCTTGTGCTTGTTCTCCAGATCAACCAGCAAGAGCTTCTTGGTCATGTCGTTACCTTGCCGGCAGGTGCCGCTGCTCGCCAATTATGGTCAGGGTCTTGGCGCCACGGGTCATTGCGACATACAGATCTTTCGCGTCCAGAGTGTCTGCATCGAGGATGACCGCATGGTCGTACTCCAGCCCCTTCACCAGCAGCGTTGTGCCGATGAGCTTGCGGTGGCTGATCGGCCTTCCCGTGTGCCTCATGTCGAGTTGGTACAAGCTTGCCGCATCCGTCAGCGTCGCCCCTCCACCGTCAATGTGAATCTTTAGCACGTTGAGGAAGCGATACAGCAGATCGCGACGGTAGGCAGACGTCTTAGGGTTGTCCTTCAACGCCAAGAAGAAGTCTTTGAGGTGCGCACTGGTCGGCTCCTCTAGGTAAGCATTCGCGGCATGCAGGACCAAAGGATGTTTGGTCCTCTTGCTCTGCTTCGCGACCTCGCCTATCTTCGTGCCAGCGGTCAAGATGTCGCCTAAACCAGTGAAGCACTTCTTGGCGAAATCCAGCGAGAGCAGGAAGCCCTGTTGGGTTGTCTTGGCTGCAACCAGCTTCTTGATGAACGAATGGAGGTCTTTGCCTTCAACCTCTTCAATGGAAGAGAACCGCCCACCCATGGTTCTTGCCAAGAGATGGGTCTTGTTCTTGGACTGCTGATCGCCGCCATGAAGAGCGATCACACTTTCGTTGTGCCCGAGCAAACCAATGAGCGAGGAATACTGCTTTGACGCCAAGAACTCAGGGGTTGTGTGGGCACGTTTCACACATGCAGGCAAGCCATTCAGAAGATCGATCTTTTGGCCCTGTTCCAGGGTCTCCCTTGCTTTCTTGAGCCAAGCTCCGAGGTTCGGATCGCCGGCAGTTTTCCAGCGCCATGGCGTCTCTAGCTGGCCGAGGCATACGAAGGTCGGGTAGACACTCACGGCCCAATCGACAGGCTTGCCTTCGTCACCACCAAAGTCAAAGATGGCCTGCATAGGATCGCCAAGAATTCGGCACGGCATGAACTCAGCGAAGGCACAGACTAGGGAGTGCTGCAGATCGGAGCAGTCCTGGTACTCGTCTACATAGACGCCGGCATAGGTGGCAGCGACAACGCGGCGAACGAACTGCTTCCCCAGTAACCCAGAACAGCACTCGTAGAGCTTGTTCCACTGCTTGCTGGTTGGGTGCTCTGCCTTCCACCCTGAAGTCCGCGGGTAGGCTAGACAAAGCCGAAGTGACCAGCTCGCAATCGTGTCGATCTGGTACTTGGAAGCAGGCACACCAAGAGCATTCATCTTGGTCTTGATGGAGTTCACACCCGCGAAAGTGTGGGTCAAGATTAGCTGCCGTTTGGTAGCAGCTTTCACTGCCATGGCGATGAGATGCGTCTTGCCGTAGCCGGCCGGCGCAATCACATACCCTTTGGCAGTGAAGTCGTTGAGTTTGAGTGCAAGTTCCTCAGACACGCTCTGCCCAAGCCCAAAGCTGGACAAGCTTCGTGGCTATTTCCTTCTTCAGAAAACCTGCATCGTCGAACGCGGGGCTGATAGCCTGCACCCACAAGTCTCCACGGGTGATGTCCTTGAACCAGTCGCTGCCTTTCGCAGCGCTTCCAATAGCAAGCCTCAGTTCTGGACTGTCTTCCCAATTGGAAACGTCGTTATCAAGTGGCTTCTGATACCAAGAACGCACGTTGTCGTAGACATTCAGACTAGGAAAGGTTTGGGCGAGTTTCACACTTGCGATCACGCTGATCCACGGCAAGTCCTGAAACGCTCTTTGCTCCAAGGAGAGCTTGTCGGTCCACACGTGGACCGAAATGCCCTTTCCTTTCAACTCCGCTTCATGAACAGGAGAAAACTGCTTCTCTGCGTCTCCGTCAGCGACAACGCAGACGTCATAGCCGAGCAGCTTGAAGGCTTCTGCCAGAGCTTTGATCTTGCTCGCCCCACCTGCATTCAGTAAGGACACGCCGTGATAGGAGAACGGATCTTTGCCCTTGCCAACCTGAAGGTCGTCAAAGCCCCTCATGAACCCTACTTCGGTCGCGCCCTCGCAGACGACGACTTTCTTCGACAAGAACGCCTCCGCACTAGAGCGAATTCTTCCTTGTGCCTCGTGAACAGCCAGCCCTTCGCAGCAAGCGGGAATGACCCGCACGACACCTGCCTTGCTGTGAACGATGTACAGGTCATTGACGGTAAGCTCCCGCAGGACCGTGGGCGAGTGCGTGGTGAGAAAGTATTGGCCTCTCTTGTCCTCACGGACGTGCTTGATCAGGCGGGTGATTCGATGCGGCTCCAAGCCGAACTCCACCTCGTCAAACAATGTGATGTGCCCTTCTTCCAAACCCATCTTCTGAATGCCACACAGCAGCATTCGCCGTGATCCAAGACCTAGCTGACGAAGAGGAATGTCACCGTCATGGAGGGCCAACCCACCCACCTTCAGGTTGATGGAAGCCAGGTCAAGGTGAGCCTTGTAAGCGTCCGACACCGGCACACCCAACAGCTTGGCAATGTCTTGAGACTTCTCAGCCGCCGCATCGAAATTCTTGAGGGTGACAGGCCGGTTCGCATCCAAAGAGGCTCGGGCCGTGCGAGAGGCCGTTGCCAGCAACTCGTTCAGGCTCTGGGTTTCAGTGAGCTTCGCCAAGGCTGTGCCTGTAGCCCATGAAAGCTGCTTCTCGCTGTAGGCGCCGATGAGGCCGACACTGACCTTGTTCCTATCGCCCTGTTTGAACGGAACACCGTCAGGGTGGCGATCACAGACAGCCATCCACTTGGGCTCAAGATCTTTGTCGACCGTCAGCCGTACCGTCAGGACACTCTCAAGGTGATCTTCAGGTTCGTCAGTGAGCTTGAGGGCATCAGAATCCCAGCCACGGAGGTACTGGCCATACTTGTCCAAGGCGCAGAAGGCTTCGGTCAATGCTCCAATGGTGATTTCAATGAAGATGGAGTCGGCTACCTTGCACTGGTAGAAATCGGCGTCGCTTAGAGTCAGATTCCACTGAGGATAGAAGGCATACCTGATGGCCTCAAGGATGGTGGATTTCGAAGAGTCCCCTTTTCCAATCAGGCAGAAGATGTCTGCGTTGGGGAGGCTCCAGCTAAGCTCTTTCACGCCTCGAAAGTTCTTGATTTCTATTTTTCTGATCTTCACCGAGCAAGGCCCTCCAGAACATTACTAATGAACTGGGCTACTGCCGATCAATGCTCTCCCAAGCACAGCATGGAACGTCTCTTCGCCCTTTCACCTCATCATAGATACATCTCTTCACGTTGCCGTCGAAAGGCGGCACAAGGCGTCAGAAATGTTGTTGCTCCGCTGCCGTGGAGGAGCAGTCGGCCGATAGAGTTTGTGGCCATCTGAACGCTCGAAGTGCGGCTGAGAATGTGCACTGACGCAGGGCTATCGGCTGGCTGCACCGCTGCACATTGGACCTCCAACAGCGTGCATCCACGAGGTGCCGTCCAGCAACTGCGCTTCATCAGGCGCGACTGGAGTGAGCGTTATGGAAGCGGTCATCGGCCAATCCCTGTTTTTGAGCGCCGTTCGCTTTTCCACAAGCGTGGCTGCAGGCAGCGCGGTCACCGTCACTTGGCGCCGGAGGCCAGTTGCCCAAGCTTAATCTGCGATAGTCTGTTTCTATCTCGCCTTCAAAAGCTCAGCCGCCAATGACGACACCAATCACGTTGACTGTAGGTGCCATCACCCTCACTTTCAACAAGTGGGAAATCGGCGTCGACCACGGCATGCTGTTTCAGGAATCTGATCGCCAGCGTCGCCGCCACCCCGACATCGACAACAGCTACTACGACGAGCACCCTGAAGAGGATCCGGCGCATAGCGAGACTTGCTTTTGCCGTTCGCTGGGCTCGATGTTGCCGCGGCTCGAGCTGCTCGGGTACACGCTGGCCACGGTCAAGGCCGAGTACGAAATGCAGGTGACGCAGGATGCGGAGCGGTACGACGACGACGATGGCGCGCCGTCACTAACTCGGCCCGCTCGACTGGAATTCGCGAAGTTCGTCGAGTTCATCCGCAGGTATCCCGTATACGACCTTGACGACGAATACCGGCCGGATACTGAGTCGGGGCCTGAGCAATGGCGCGCCCGATTGGCGGCCGATCCCGCCGTGGCTTTGTTGCCTCAAGGTGATCAAGACCGCGACATCGACGGCTACTCTGAACGCAGCCACTTCGGTGGCCTCATCGGCTTCTTATCTCCTTATTCGGTGCTGCGCGTCCTCGCCGAGAACCCGGCAAACCTGACGCTGGACATTGTTTGGGATTACGGGAACTTCGTTGCTGCCGGCTGGGCAAAGAACGAAGAGTTCGTCACTGGTGCTCGCCGTGCACAGACCTATTTGCTGGCCACCGAGGGGACGTCCGACACACACATCCTGAAGCGAGGTCTTTCGCTGCTCCGGCCAGACGTCGAGGACTTCTTCAGGTTCATCGACATCGAGGAGCGGCACCCCTTCTCTGGTACCGGCAATCTAGCCAAGTTCGCCGAAGGCCTCGTCAAGATCGACGTCCAAAACCGCGTGGTGTTCGTCTTTGACAACGACGCCGAGGGCGTCGATGCGTATCGCAGCCTGCAGCGGTTCAGCTTCCCGGTCAACATGCGGTCGATGCTGCTGCCCGACCTCGATCAACTGCGCGACTTCCCTGCACGCGGTCCAAGCGGTGTTGTGCGCACCGACATCAACGGTCGGGCCGCAGCCATTGAGTGCTACCTGGATCTACGCCTAGCCGGTCGACCCGAAGCCCAGGTAACGTGGACCAACTTCAAGGAGTCAATAGGCATCTATCAAGGAGCGCTGGACTTCAAGGAAAGCTACGCCAAAGCCTTCTACGAAGCGAGCGTCGAGGCCATCACAACCGGCACGTACGACGTCAGCAAGCTTAGAACCGTGCTGGACGCCCTGTTTGCGACCTGCTGCGCCATGTCCACGGACATCCTGCGGCGCGAGTCACGTTGAACTCCCGGTAACTCGATTGCTCCCACGTTCGCTGGAGGCTCCACCAGCCAGCGGCTATCGCGCATCCTGCTGTTGGTACACCTTCTACGTCTGACACTAATGCAGGTCGGAGTCGTCGAGCCGAATGACTGCTTGTTTTCGTTTAGCGTGCGTACAGCGCGAAGCACCGAAGGTCGGAAGACGCTGCTAAGCCGTCATTCGGCTAAATGCCGCGACCATCCCCTCTGGGTCGCATTCAGCCCTTGCATTGCCTCCCCACGTGGTCAACTTTGACTCACCCCTCGGTGCGCATGCACCTGGCCCCTCACCCCCGCGCCCCCTTGATCAAGGCCTCAATCACCAGCGCCCCCGTCCCCCCCAACGGATCCAACTGCAGCACCTTGTCCAAATACAACTGCGCCGACACCAGATCCTGCCGACGCAACCTGATGAAGGCCAGCGCCTTCAAGGTGAACAACCAGAACCGCGCCGGCCCCGGTGCCATGAAGTCCGCCATCTCACCCGTCACCTTGCGCCAATCGTCCGGCAAATGTGCCTGCTCCGCCGCCACCTCCAGCCCCTTCAAAGCAGCCAGCTCAGCCTGCTCAAAATCGGCCCCCTGCGCATGCAGCTTGTACAGCAGGTAATACAGCGAAGGGCACTCCGGTGCGCACACCTGGGCCGTCCACAGCAAGGCCAGCGCACGCTCGGGCGTGGTCGCCTTGCGGGCCTTTTCCACCAGGTGCTTGACCTGCGGCGGCACCTCGCCGCCGAACAACTCGGCCGAGGTTTCGCCCGTGAAAATGTTCACCATGATCCGGCCGAGGCGGCCAGTCGTTTGACCACTTCGCCACCCAGCAGGTGCTTCTCAAAGATCTCGGGCACGTCTTCCGGCTTCACGCGGCTGTACAGCACGCTCTCCGGAAACACCACCACGTTCACCCCGCCATCGCAAGGCCCCAGGCACCCTGAATAGGTCACGCCGACCTGCTCATGGGCATTGCGGGTCTGCACCTCTTTCCAGAAAGCCTGCAACACCGCCTGGCCACCTTGCGCGGCGCAACTGCCACGTGGGTGGCCGGGCGGGCGCTGCTGTGAGCACACGAAAACACTGCGGTCGGGGCGGGACATGATGGGTCAACTCCAGATGGGTAAAAAGTGACAGAAGCTCAGGCCGCCAAACGGGCCATGATCCGCTCCAGCTCGGCCACGTGTTCGCTCTCTTCCTTGGCGAACTCGCGGGCCATGCGGCGCACTTCATGGTCTTGCGTGGACGCTGCGATGGCGGCGTAGAACAACTGGCTGCGCTCTTCGCCATCCAGCGCCAGTCGGTAGGCTGTGGCCACGTCGATGAAGCCATCCACGCCCGCCCAGGCGGCTTGCTCGGGGCTCACGCCTTCGGGCCACTGGCATTCTTCGGGCGCCAGCTTGGGCAGGTCCCGAAAGCCGCCGCGACGCATGGCGTCTTTCAAATGCAGGCGCGAGAACTCGGCCATCTTGCCGAAGAAGGCCTCGGCCTCTTTATTGCCCGCCGTGCCCATCGTGGCCTTCAGGTCCTCATAGCGGCGAGCCGCTTCGAACTCCAGCAGGATGGCGTGCGCCAGGAAAACGTGGATGTCGTCCATGGTGGGTGCGCCCGCTCAGCCAAACTTGAACAAGATGCCGTGGCCGCCGCGCGGGTACTCCCAGTCCACGTTGCTGAAGTCGGAGCAGATGATGCGGCAGCTGCCGCACTCCAGGCAGCCGTCGGTGATCAGGGTGACGGCGCCATTGCCTTCTTCTTTGTAGCAAGAGGCCGGGCACACATAGGTGCACGAACGCTCCTTGCAGTCGGTGCGGCACACCTCGGCATCTTTGATCTTGATGTGGGGGCGGCCCGCATCGACTTTGTAGCGGTTCTGGAAGAGCTTCTCTTCCACGTTGACTTGGATGGGTTGCATGGCGTGGCTCCTGGTGTGGTGCGTGCGGGTGATCAGTGCGGTTCAGCGGATGGCCCGCCACAGCTTGTAGGCATCGCCCACCAGCCCGGTGATGGAGCGGGTCTGGCGGAAGCTGGAAAAGATCTGGCGCTCTTTGGTTTTCTTGTCCACGTTGTCCACCGTCACCATGGTGCGGGCCGCCTGGTTGATCAGCTCGGGGTAGGTGGTGAAGAACTGCGGGTTCTCGTGGAAGACCTTGGGCATGTCGCGGTACTTCTTCATGTCCTTCATCACGAAGCTGTCGTCCAGCGCGCGTTGGTAGGCCTTCAAGGTGGCCTGGTTGAACGGCTTCTTGGTGGCCTTGGCGTTGATCACCGTTTCAGCGGCCAGGCGGCCCGTGGTCATGGCCAGGTTGGAGCCTTCGCGGTGCACGGCGTTGACGAAGCCGCCCGAGTCACCCACGATCATCCAGCCGTTGCCGTACACCTTGGGGATGGCGAAGAAGCCGCCTTCGGGGATCAGGTGGGCGCAGTACTCCTTCATCTCACCGCCTTGAATCATCGGGGCGATCGAGGGGTGGCGCTTCATGTGCTCCAGCAACTGGTAGGGCGAGGTCTTTTGCTCGTTCTTCTTGAAGTCCGACAGCATGCAGCCCACGCCAATGGTGAGCGAATCCTTGTTGGTGTACAAAAAGCCCGTGCCCATCATGCCGTCGGTGATCTTGCCGACCATCTCGATGACCACGCCTTCATCACCCTTGATGTTGAAGCGCTGCTGGATCAGCTCTTCGGGCATGAACAGGATCTCCTTGACGGCCAGGGCCACGTTGCCCGCCTTGATCTCGGGGTGGAAGCCCGCCTTGCGCGCCAGCGTGCTGTTCACGCCATCGGCCAGGATGACCACATCGGCGAACACATCGCCGGCTTCGCGGTCGCAGCGCACGCCCACCACCTGGTCGCCATCCATGATCAGGTTCTGCACGGTGGTTTCGCAGATCAGCAGGGCGCCGGCTTCGCGCACCTTGGATGAGAACCACTTGTCGAATTGCGCGCGGATGATGGTGTAGCGGTTGTAGGGTGGCTTGTTGTAGTTCTCGCTGCGGAAATGGCTGCCCACGAAGGAGTCGTCGTCCAGCACCCACATGCGCTGCTCGATGATGTGGCGCTCCAGCGGGGCATCGTCGCGGAAGTCCGGGATGATGCGTTCCAGCGCGTCGGCGTACAGGATGGCGCCTTGCACGTTCTTGGAGCCGGGGTATTCGCCGCGCTCGATCTGCAGGACCTTGAGGCCCGCCTTGGCCATGGTGTAGGCCGCGGCGTTGCCCGAGGGGCCCGCGCCCACGACGATGGCGTCAAAGGTTTTGTTCACGTTCATGGTGAGGCTCCGGGGCGGTTGGGTGGGCGTGGCTTGTTCAGGCCACTTTGCGGATGCGTTGGCCCAGGTGCGTCTGGAAGGCCTGGGTCAGCGCGGGCAGCACCTGCAAGGCGTTGCCCACGATGCCGTAGTGCGCAAAGTCGAAGATGGGGGCGTTGGGGTCGGTGTTGATGGCCACGATGACGTCCGAGGCCTCCATGCCCACGCGGTGCTGGATGGCGCCCGAGATGCCCGCGGCGATGTAGAGCTTGGGCCGCACGGTTTTGCCGGTCTGGCCCACCTGGCGGTCGGCCTCGACCCAGCCGGCCTGCACGCAGGGCCGGGTGGCGCCCACTTCGCCGCCCAGCACCCGCGCCAGGTCGAACACGAGCTTGAAGTTCTCGGGGTTCTTCAAGCCCTTGCCGCCGCTGACGATCACGTCGGCATAGGGCAGGTTGATCTTGTTGGAGTTGGTGTCCAGGATGAAGTCCAGCAGCTTGGTGACGATGTTGGTCTCGATCAGGCCCAGCGTGTCTTCGCTGGTGGTGCCCGTGCGCGTGGTGTCGGCGTTGGGCATGGCCATCACGCGGGGGCGCACGGTGGCCATCTGCGGGCGGTAGGCCAGTGTCATGATCGTGCACAGCAGCGAGCCACCAAAGGTGGGGCGCGTGGCGGCCAGGGCGCGGGTCACGGGGTCGATGTTCAGCTCGGTGCAGTCGGCGGTCAGGCCGGTGAGCAAGGTGGTGGCCACGGAGCCCGCCAGGTCACGGCCCTGGCTGGTGGCGCCCAGCAGCACGATCTCGGGCTGGTATTTGTTGACCAGGTCGGTGAGGCCCTTGGTGAAGGGCTCGTTGCGGTAGCCCTTGAGGACGGGGTCGCGGGTGATGTAGACGTGGTCGGCGCCAAAGCTGAAGGCCTCTTTGGCGAACTGGTCCAGGGGCTCATCGTGGCCGCCCAGCAGCACGCCGCTCAGCGTGACGCCCAGTTGGTCGGCCAGCTTGCGGCCTTCGCCCAGCAACTCCCATGACACGCTGTGCACCTGTCCGCGCTCGTGTTCGATGAACACCCACACGCCCTTGTAAGCCTTGAGCGCATCAGACAGCTCCAAGTTGCGGCCGCGTCCTGCGGGTTTGAGGGGGGCTTTGGCGGCGTCGCTCATGGTGTGACTCCCTTGTTGATCAGGTCTTGTTCGAGCGTGGGGTGGCGCGTGAAGATGGACTGCAGCAGGTTGAGCGTCATGTCGCGCAACGTGGTGGTGTCCAGGTTCACCATCTCGGCTTTCTCTGACCGGGGTGTGGGCCCGAAGACTTTGCTCACCACAGTGGGCGAGCCCTTCAGGCCGATCTTGGTGAGGTCTTCGATGCCGGCGTCTTCCTTGTTCCACTTGCGCACGGGGTGGCCGGCGGCGTGGATCATGGCGGGCAGGCTGGCAAAGCGCATCTCGTTGGTGTTCTCGAGCATGGTGATCAGCGCGGGCAACTGGGTCTTGAGCACCTGCACGCCACCTTCGCCACGGCGCTCAACGGTGATGGTGCCTTCGTCCAGTTGCGTCTCTTTGATGCTGGACACATAGGTCAGCAGTTGCAGGCCCATGCGCTTGGCGATGCCAGGGCCGACCTGGGCGGTGTCGCCATCGATGGTCTGCTTGCCGGTGAAGACCAGGTCCACCGCTTGTTCGCTGGACAACTTGCGGATGGCGGCGGCCAGCGCGTACGAGGTGGCCAAGGTGTCGGCCCCTGCAAAGGCCCGGTCGGTGACCAGCACGGCATCGTCGGCCCCGAAGGACACGCATTTGCGCAAGGCCTCTTCAGCTTGAGGTGGGCCCATGCACAGCACCGTGACGCGGCCGCCAAACTGGTCCTTCAGGCGCAGGGCTTCTTCCAGCGAGAACAGGTCGTACGGGTTCACGATGGCCGGCACACCCTGCCGCATGATGGTGTTGGTGACCGGGTGGACGCGGATCTGGGCCGAGTCAGGCACTTGCTTGATGCAGACGACGATGTGCATGGTGAGGCTCCTGTGAGGGGGCTGCGGTCAGGCCGTGGTGGTCTGGGGCCGGGCGGGCAGCGAGGCCTTCAGGCTTTGCAGGCTCACGTGCTGGTGGCCGTCCACGTCCTGGAACACCTTGAAGACTTTTTCTTGCGCGGGGGTGGACTTGACAAAGTCCTCATAGGCCTTGACCAGCAGCGCGCGGTAGCACTGGTAGAGCGCTTGCTCGTTGTTCTCGGGCAGCTTGGGCTCTTGCCGGATGTACTGGTAAAAGCGCTTGAGGATGTGCAGGCGGCTGACGTTGAGCACCGACAGGTCGTGCGGCACGCCAAAGAATTGCAGGAAGTCTTCAGCCGATGAAAGCTGGCGCAGTTGGAGAGCGAGGGTGTCGGTCATGATCGGGCTCCGGTGGGGGTGTCTTCGGTGTGTTGAAGGCGCTTGACTTCCTGTTCCAGGTTGCCAATGCGGTCGAGCAGAGAGCCGATGGCTTTGCCCACCGGGTCAGGGATGAGGTGATGGTCCAGGTCCAGCAGCAGGGCGTCGGGCAGGCTGTTCACGGTGCGGCGGCGGCGCACGACCACACGGCCTGGGATGCCGACCACCGTGGCGCCCTCGGGCACGTTGTCGATGACGACGGAGTTGGCCGCCACCCGCACCCGCGCGCCCAGCATGACCGGGCCCAGGATCTTGGCGCCCGCCCCCACCACCACGCCGTCGCCCAGCGTGGGGTGGCGCTTGCCGGGGCTCCAGGTGGTGCCGCCCAGGGTGACGCCGTGGTACAGCGTGACGTCGTCGCCGACCTCGGCGGTTTCGCCGATCACAACGCCTGCGCCATGGTCGATGAAGAAGCGCCGGCCGATGCGCGCGCCGGGGTGGATGTCGACGTTGGTGAACCAGCGGGCCACGAAGGACATCCAGCGCGGCAGGTAGCGCCAACCTTGGCGCCACAGCGCGTGGGCCATGCGGTGCAGCGCCACGGCCTGCACGCCGGGGTAAATGGTCCACACCTCGAAGCGCGAACGGGCGGCCGGGTCGCGGGCCAGCACGCAGCTGACGTCTTCGCGCAGGAGCGACCACCAGGCGGGTGTGCTCTCGGTGTGCATCATGGCCATGGCGTGCAGAACGGGGTCATCGCGCTTCATGAGGGCTGCCCCTCGGAGGCTGTGGCCTCCAGGAAAAAGCGTTGCAGGTCATCCGGCGTGGGCGCGCGTTTGGTCCGCACGGCGTGAGCCCGGATGCGCTCCAGCAACGGTTGCACTTGCGGATCAACCACGGGCAGGCCCAGGGCGTGATAGGCCACGCGCACGGCCCGCGAGCCGGAGTGCTTGCCCAGCACGGTGCGGCGTTCACGGCCCAGCTCGGCCGGGTCGAAGCCTTCGTAGTTGCTGGGGTTCTTGAGCAGACCGTCCACATGGATGCCCGACTCGTGCGTGAACACGGCTTCGCCCACGATGCTCTTGTTGGCCGCGACGGGCCGTCCAGAGGCACTGGCCACGAGTTTCGAGATGCCGTACAGGTCGGTGGTGCGCACGCCGCAGTCCAGGCCGTGCAGGTGGCGCAGGCTCATGACCACTTCTTCCAGCGCGGCATTGCCGGCCCGCTCGCCCAGGCCGTTGACTGTGGTGCTGGCGTGCGTGGCGCCAGCGCGCAAGGCAGCCAGGGTGTTGGCCGTGGCCAGCCCCAGGTCGTTGTGGGCATGGATCTCGATCTCGATGTCTACCGCGTGGCGCAGCAGGGCAATCGAATCGAAGGTGGAGAAGGGATCGAGCACGCCCAGGGTGTCGGCAAAGCGGATGCGCCGGGCGCCACAGCGTTGGGCCAGTCGGGCCATCTGGCCCAGGTAGACGGGGTCGGCGCGCGATGCGTCTTCAAAGCCCACGGACACTTCGTGGCCCGCTTCATGGACCATGCTCACGAACTCTTCGATCTGCTCCAGTGCCCACAAGCGGCTTTGCTTGAGCTTGTGCTGCAAGTGCACATCGGAGGCGGGGATGGACAGGTGGATGATGTCGACATCGCAAGCCAGGGCCGAGAACACATCGGCCTCGCACATGCGGCCCCACACCATCAGGCGGCTGCTCAAACCCATGGCCGCCAGGGTGTTGATGGACTCGATCTCGGCCGGGCCCATGGCGGGCACACCCACTTCCAACTCGGGCACACCAGCGTTGGACAAGGCCCGGGCGATGGCGCATTTCTCAACCAGCGTGAAGGCCACGCCTGCGGTCTGCTCGCCGTCGCGCAAGGTCGTGTCATTGATGATCGCGCTGTGCATTTGGGGTGGACTCGAAGGGTGTGGGGCGGGTGTGCCTGATGCCTTGATTGCAATCGCTGTGCCAGTGGCTTCAAGGGGCGTGGCGCGGTCAATGGCGTGAAATGTCGTGTCGTGTTTGCGCCATTTCACACACTCGCTTCAACGTTCGCGGGCATGGTTGCGACTGTGCTTGGGCAGCTCGACGGTGAGGTCTCCATCCTTGACCCTGACGCAGCACGCCAGGCGCGAGCACGGCTCCACACCCCAGGCGTTGTCCAGCTGGTCGTTCTCTTCGTCGTCTGGTTCGGGCAAGGTGTTGGCGCCAGCGCGGACCAGCACGTGGCAGGTCGAGCAGGCCGCCACCATGTCGCAGGCATGCTCAATGGCCACGCCGTGTTTGAGCAGGCCCTCGCACAGCGAGCGTCCGGGTTTGATCTCGAACTGCGTGCCCTGGGGGCACAGCTCGGCGTGGGGCAGGACTGTGACCAGAGGCATGGCAGTGACCTTCAAAAATCAGGTGATGGAGTCGAGGACGCGGCCGGTGAGGGCCTGCCGGATGCTGGCGTCCATGCGGCGCGCGGCAAATGGGCCAGTGGCCACATTAAGGGCCTGACAGGCGGCCTTCACGGCCTCGGTGTCAGCTTCGGTTTCCAGTTGCTCGGCCACCAGGTTCATGGTTTCGAGGATGTGCTGGCGCTCGGCGGGTGACAGCAAGGCCGGGCCGTCTTCGGCCAGGGCCGACTCGGTGGCGTCCAGCAGGCGGCGGGCATCGATCTGGGCCTCGCGCAGCATGCGCAGCTTCATGTCCGCTTGCGCCCGGCCCACGCTGTCGGCCAGCATGGCGGCGATCTGCTCATCGCTCAAACCATACGAGGGCTTGATCTGGATCTCGGCCAGCACGCCGCTGCTCAGTTCGGTGGCCGACACCGACAGCAAGCCATCGGCATCGATCTGGAAGGTCACGCGGATGCGGGCGGCCCCGGCCACCATGGGCGGGATGCCGCGCAGCTCGAAGCGGGCCAGCGAGCGGCAGTCGTTGACACCTTCGCGCTCGCCTTGCAACACATGCACCGACATCACGGTCTGGCCATCCTTGAAGGTGGTGAAGTCTTGCGCGCGGGACGTGGGCAGGGTCGAGTTGCGGGGAATGATCTTCTCCACCAGGCCGCCCATGGTTTCCAGCCCCAGGGACAGGGGCGAGACGTCCAGCAGCAGCCATTGGCCATCGGCCTGGCCATTGCCCACCAGGGCATCGGCCTGCATGGCGGCGCCCAGCGCGACGACCTCGTCGGGGTTCAGGTCGGTCAAAGGTGGCTTTTGAAAGTACTGGGCCACGGCCTCGCGGACCACCGGCATGCGGGTGGAGCCGCCCACCAGCACCACGCCGTCGATGGCGTCGATGCCCATCTCGGCATCCTTCAAGGCGCGCTTGGTGGCGATCAAGGTTCGCTTGACCAGCGCGGCTGTGGACTGCGCGAACACCTCTCGCGTCAAGGTGATGCCTGCCACGTCCACCGCGTCATAGGTGGACAGGGCCTCTTTGGCGGCGCGGGCCGAGATCAGCCAGTGCTGCTGTTCGCTGGCGTTCAGCGTGGCCCAGTTCAGTTGGGCTTGCTCGACCAGCCACAGGGCCAGGGCGCGGTCGAAGTCATCGCCCCCCAGGGCCGAGTCGCCGCCGGTGGACAGCACTTCGAACACGCCGCGTGACAGCCGCAGCACCGAGATGTCGAAGGTGCCACCGCCCAGGTCGTAGACGGCGAAGACGCCCTCGGCGGCCTTGTCCAGGCCGTAGGCGATGGCGGCAGCCGTGGGTTCGTTGAGCAAGCGCAGCACGTGCAGGCCGGCCAGGCGTGCCGCGTCCTTGGTGGCCTGGCGCTGGGCGTCGTCAAAGTAGGCGGGCACGGTGATGACCACGCCGGTCAGGTCGCCACCCAGGGAGGCTTCGGCGCGGGCCTTGAGGGCGCGCAGGATGTCGGCCGAGACCTCGACCGGGCTTTTGGTGCCGGCCGCCGTGTCGATGCTGACCATGCCGGGCTGGTCGATGAGGCTGTAGGACGGGGCGCCCGTCTTGAGCACGTCGGCCATGCCTCGCCCCATCAGGCGCTTGACCGAGGCGATGGTGTTGAGCGGGTCGTGGGCCTGGGCATGCAGGGCCTCGAAGCCCACCACGGGGGGCGATTGGAACACGGCTTCATACCGCACCACCGAAGGCAAGAGCACGCGGCCCGCCTCATCGGCCAGGGCGCGGGGCAGGGCGCTTTGCACGCTGGCGATGAGGGAGTTGGTGGTGCCCAGGTCAATGCCGGCCGCCAGCTTGTGCTGGTGCGGTGCGGCGCTTTGACCGGGTTCGGCGATTTGAAGCAGTGCCATGATGGGTCAGACCGCGAAGCTTTCGCCGCAACCGCATTCGGCCTTGGCGTTCGGGTTGTTGAACTTGAAGCCCTCGTTGAGGCCTTCGCGCACAAAGTCCAACTCTGTGCCTTCCAGGAAGGGCAGGCTGTTGGCGTTCACCAGCAATTGCAGGCCATGGCTTTCAAAGGACAGGTCTTCGGGCAGGGCCTCGTCGGCGAACTCGATGGCATAGGCCAGCCCCGAGCAACCACTGGTCTTGACCGCCAGGCGCAGGCCCACGCCTTTGCCCCGCTTGCTCAAGGACTTCTGTACGTGTCGGGCCGCCGCCTCGGTCATGGTGATGGACATGGCGCACCTCACATCGAGAAGGAACTGCCGCAACCGCAGGTGGTCTGCGCGTTGGGGTTGTGGATCACGAAGCGCGAGCCTTCCAGGCCGTCTTCGTAGTCGATGTCGGCGCCGATCAGGTATTGCAGGCTCATGGCGTCCACCACCAGCGACACGCCGTCTTTGTCGATGCGGGTGTCGTCGTCGCTGAGCTGGTCGTCAAAGGCAAAGCCGTATGAGAAGCCCGAGCAGCCACCGCCAGTGACGTACAAGCGCAGCTTCAGGTTGGGGTTGCCTTCTTCCACGATCAGCTCGCTCACCTTGGCGGCCGCAGCGGTGCTGAAGTTCAAGGGCGCGGGGGGCGCCATGTCGGCGACGGTGGTGGCGTTCAATGCGGTTTCCATTTGTAGACTCCTTGGCGTTGGTGGTCAGTTGGGGTGGCAGATGGGCTGGTCAGACACGGCGCGTTTGGCCTGGTAGTCGGCCACGGCCGCCTTGATGGCGTCCTCGGCCAGGATGGAGCAATGGATCTTCACGGGCGGCAAGGCCAGCTCTTCGGCGATGGCCGTGTTCTTGATGGACAGGGCTTGGTCCAGCGTCTTGCCGCGCACCCACTCGGTCACCAGTGAGCTGGACGCGATGGCCGAGCCGCAGCCATAGGTCTTGAAGCGGGCATCCTCGATCACGCCGGTGACGGGGTTCACCTTGATCTGAAGCTTCATCACGTCGCCGCAGGCCGGGGCGCCCACCATGCCGGTGGCCACGCCTTCTTCGTCGGCGGCAAACGAGCCGACGTTGCGGGGGTTTTCGTAGTGCTCAATCACCTTGTCGCTGTAGGCCATGTTGTTTCTCCGGGTGCGGTTTGGGAGGGGGCAATCAATGCGCTGCCCACTGGATGCTGTTGAGGTCGACGCCAGCCTGGACCATGTCCCACAGCGGGCTCATGTCGCGCAGCTTGGCCACCACGTCAGACACGCGTGCGATGACGAAGTCGATCTCGTCCACCGTGGTGTAGCGGCCGATGGTGAAGCGCACCGAGCTGTGGGCCAGCTCGTCGGTGCGGCCCATGGCGCGCAACACGTAGCTGGGCTCCAGGCTGGCCGAGGTGCAGGCCGAGCCGGAAGACACGGCGATGTCCTTCATGCCCATTAGCAAGGACTCGCCTTCGACGTAGTTGAAGCTGACGTTGAGGTGGTGCGGCGTGCGGCGTTCGAAGTCGCCATTGATCTGGACGTGGTCGATGCGTGACAGGCCTGCCCACAAGTGGTCGCGCAGGCTGCGGATGCGTTCCAGTTCGGGACCCATCTCGCGGGCCGCCAGGTGATAGGCCTCGCCCATGCCCACGATCTGGTGCGTGGGCAAGGTGCCTGAGCGCATGCCGCGCTCGTGGCCGCCACCATGCATTTGCGCTTCAATGCGCACGCGGGGTTTGCGCCGCACGTACAGAGCGCCGATGCCTTTGGGGCCATAGCTCTTGTGGGCCGACATGGACATCAGGTCGATGGGCATGGTGCTCAGGTCGATGTGGACCTTGCCCGTGGCCTGGGCCGCGTCCACGTGAAAGAGCACGCCGTGGCTGCGGCAGATCTGGCCCAGGGCTTGCACATCCTGGATGACGCCGGTTTCGTTGTTGACGAACATGACCGAGGCCAGCACGGTGTCGGGGCGGATGGCTTGCTTGAACTGATCGATGTCGACCAGGCCGGTGTCCAGCACGGGCAACACGGTGACGTCCCAGCCTGCGCGTTCCATCTCACGCATGGTGTCCAGCACGGCTTTGTGTTCGGTGGCCACGGTGATCAGGTGGCGGCCCTTGGCCTGGTGAAACTGGGCAGCACCCTTGATGGCCAGGTTGTTGCTCTCTGTGGCCCCAGAGGTCCACACCAACTCACGTGGGTCGGCGCCAATGAGCAAGGCCACTTGTTCACGGGCCAATTCGACGGCTTCTTCTGCAGCCCAACCGTAGGCGTGGGAGCGGCTGGCCGGGTTGCCAAAACGTTCGCACAGGTAGGGGATCATCTTGGCCGCCACCCGTTGGTCCACCGGGGTCGTCGCGGCATAGTCCAGGTACACAGGGCGGTTGGGCTGCACGGTCAACTTGGTCATGAAAGGGCTCCTTGGGCTGTGCGTTCAATGCTGGACTCAAGGGTCTCTATGCAACTTGGGTGCCACCTGTGTGGATTTGTTCAAGTCATTGATTTGAATGGATAAATCGCCGTTTCAGAGGTTTGGCGCAACTGAGCGATGCGCGACATAGCCTTGTGGTTTTTGTCGGGTTTGTCGGCCATTTGGCAAGGCATTGATCTTGCAAACGAGGCCTTCAATCCTTGAACCTTTGTCGCTTTGCCGACCTGCTGCCATGCCGCTCTACGACTACCAATGCCCTGCTTGCGACAAGCGCTTCGAGCTGCTGGTGCGCAGCACGACCATCCCCGCTTGCCCTCAATGTGGTTCAACCGCCGTGGCCAAGTGCGTGAGCGCACCGCAAGCGCCAGGGCGCAGTGCCGCCATCATCCAGAGTGGCCGCCAGCGCGCGGCGGCCGAAGGGCACTTCAGCAACTACAGCAAGGCCGAGCGGTCCAAGCTGTCTCGAAGCTGACAAACATGACTCGGGCACGTCGCTTTCAACGCCTGGCCGCGCCAGAAGCCCTGGCTTGGCTGCAAGCACATCCCCAGGCCCTGGTGCTGGATGCCCGGCAGGCCCACCACCACGCGCAAGGCCGCCTGCCGGGCAGCTTGCGGCTTGACGGCCGCAACCACGAAGGCTTGCTGCTGAGCCAAGCCAAGGACCGCCCTGTCTTCATCCACTGTTACCACGGCCATGCCAGCCAGACTTACGCCGAGATGTTCGCGGACTTCGGCTTTGTGCAGGTCTGCGACCTGATTGGCGGTTGGGAAGCGTGGTGCCAGGCGGGCCACCCCATCCACGTTTGACCGGAGACTTTCATGGACCTCGTCTACAAAGCCCTGATGCTGACCCAAGGCGGTCGCACTGGCACCGTCCAGAGCGACGACGGCGGCTTCAAGCTCAAGCTGGCCGTGCCCGCAGCCATGGGGGGCAAGGGCGATGGGTCCAACCCGGAGCAACTGTTTGCGGGTGCGTTTGGCGCTTGCTTTGAACAGTCAGTGAGGCACATTGCCAAGAAAGGCCACCTGCCGCTCAAAGGCTGTTATGTGGAAGCCGCCTTGTCAATGTTCATCACCTTTGAAGATGCTTACCGCATGGCGCTGACCCTGACGGTGCACATGGCCGGGCCACTGGACCAGGCCACGGCCGACAACCTGATCGAGCGCGCCAAGGGCATCTGCCCTTACGTGGATGCCACGAAGAACAACGTGAGCTTGACGCTCAACGCGGTGCTGGACACGCCGGTGACGGCCTGAGCGCCATCAGTCCGGGCTTGCGCTTTCGGTGGTCGTCCACTCGTTGGCCAGCCGATACCCCACGGCCAGGAAGGTCGGGCCCAGGAACGCGCCAATCACCCCGAAGGCCAGCACCCCGCCCAGCACGCCCAGGAACACGATGGCGAAGGGCAGGCGGGAGCCTCGGCTGATGATCAGCGGTTTGATGACGTTGTCCACGGCGCTGACCAGGAAGAAGCCCCAGGCCGCGACGAAGGCCGCCCAGCCTGGCTCGCCTTGCTGGAACAGCCAGATGGCCGCGCCGCCCCACACCAGCGGAGGCCCGATGGGGATCACCGACAGAAAGAAGGTGACCCCGCCCAGCAGCACGGCGCCCGGCACACCGGCGATGGCAAAGCCGATCGCGGCCAGGACACCTTGCGCCAGCGCCGTGCCCAACACGCCATAGATCACGCCGGTGACCGTGCCTCGGGCGATGCCCAGAAGGTAGGTGGCGCGCTGGCCGGCCAGGTGCGCCAAGGCGATGTGCAGGCGTGCCGCCAGCAACTCGCCATGCAAGAAGAAAAAGAAAGCCAGGAACACCGACAGGGCGATGTCCAGCACGCCCCTGCCCACCACGCGACCGGCCGTCAAGGCCATGTTCTGGGCGGGCTGTGAGAGCTTGCCCAGTTCTTCCATCAGGCGTTGTCCATCGTGCGCGAACTGTTGCCAATAGGCCGCCAGTGAGTGGCCGACCAGGGGCAGGTTGGCCAGCCAGGAGGGTGCATCGGGCAGCCCGTCTTTGAGGATGGACGAGGCCGCGCCACCCAGCTCGGCCACATTGTCGGCCATGGCCAGCGCCACCGCCACGACGGGCACCAGCAGGACCACCGTCACCAGGATGGTCATCAGGCTGGCGGCCAGGGTGCGCCGCTGTCCGACCAGGTGGTCCAGCCGGAGGAACACGCTCCAACTGGTGGACGCCAGGATCGCGGCCCAGACCAGCGAGCTGAGGAAAGGCCACAACACCAGGAGGCACCCGCTGCCCAGCAGCGTCAACGCCAGGGTGGCGAGGACTCGGTCTGAACGGGGACTTTGCATGGCGGGCGCACGGTGGTGGACGAAGGCCCCAAGCTTACTTGACCCTGGATGAGTACCGGCTCCGTGCCCCCGTCACTGACTGGCCATCGCTGGCACCATCCGAAACCAGCCGGGCTGCTGCTGTTGGTAGACCCTCAGCCACATCAGGGTGGCGGGAACCAGCGAGCGGATGGCGAACATCAAGGCGTCGTCCAGCGCCGGGCCCGCCCGCCCTGACAGCGCCTCACCTGCAGCGGTCAGTCCGCGCCAGTCGATCTCGGGCATGCCTTGCATCAGTTCCTGGGGCAGGCATTCGGTCGTCTGGATCAGCAGACGCAACTGCCGCGTCACCTCGGCGCGGGTCAGCCGCGAGGCCAACAGCTCGGAGTCTTCCAGGCCTTCGGTGAGGATCATCACCGCCAGGCCAGCGTCGTTGATGGTTTTGAGCAAGGCTGCGCCGTACATGGTGGGGCTCCTTCATTCAGGGGGAAGGCCCGCTGCGCGAGCACAGCAGGTCATTGGTGGCCCAGGCAAACTCGCGCCAGGCGGCGGCCAGGTCCACCGTGATGGCCTGAAGGTAGTCGGCATCGGGGCGGCGTTCCGCGTCGAAATTGGACAGGGCGCAAGAGCTGGCATTGAAAGCCAGGGCGTCGTTCACCAGGCTTTTGCTGAAGCCGCTGAAGGGCGCCAGCACCTGCGGTGTCAGCTCGCTGCGGCCCGTGGGCGCCGCCGTGTGGTTCACGCCCCAACCTAAATCCAAGGCGGCCAGTTGCTCCAGGGCGCGGGTGTAGGTTTGCTCTGCCGTGGCCAGCATGGCGCGTTGGGTGACGCGGTCGCGGTCCTGGCGGGCCAGCATCTGGTTCAGATGCTGTCGGTAGCGGGGCACCGCATCCTGGCGTTCCAAGGTGACCCACAGCTCGAACGATGCGAGCGACTCTTCCAGTGGTCTGGTGGTGCCGTGGTGCGTGAGCTTGGCGGGGCGCAAAAAGTCGGCCAGGCGAGCGGCTGATTCAAGGGCGCCTTCCATGTGGCCTGCTGCGTGACGCGCGGTTTCGGTGCCCCCAAAGAACAGGCGGCCGGACCAATGCGGCCGGCGCAGCAGCGGGTCGGCCTGCGGGGGCATGGGTTCGGCGTCGCTGCGGTCCAGTTCGCTGCAGGTCCCGGTATCCAGGCTCCAGTCCTTCACCAACACCGAGTCGGCATGCGCTTCGGGGCCGAACAATTGGGCGAACTGGCTGGAGGCGAGCAAGGGCAGGCTGCGTTCGAAGGGCCGCCGGGTGTCCGGGGCCATGGCGCAAAAGCCTGCCAGCGCGGCGCCTTGTTCATCGCTGGCATCCCAGACTTCGCGCAGCACGGCTTGAGGATGGCTGACAAAGGCATGGCCTGATTGCCCTTGCGCATGCCAGAAAGGGCGTTCAAAGCGGGCCACCGCCTTGGCCTCGCGCGCCATCCAGGTCGGCACGGTGGTCAATGCGTGCGCTGTGGATGGTGACAGCGCCGGCTGAAAGCGAACCAATTGGGCCAACAGGCGCGGTGGCAGGGTCAGGACCACGCGCCGCGCTGTCACCCGTTCAAGATGCTGGACGCCCCCGTCCATGCGGGCAAAGTGCAACTCGACATGGTCTTGGGCATCGTGCACCGCCACCAGTCGATGGCCCAGCTTGACGGAGCCTTCCAGCAGCCGCTCGTGCAGTGACTGGGCCAGTTGGCCCATGCCCCCGGAGAGGCGGCGCGCACCGCCATGGATGCCTTGCACGTCCAGCACGTCGGGCGCGCGAGCGGGATCGACCAGCGACAGCACGTGACCCTGGTCCGGCTGCCCAAAGGACTTGAGGCCCAGGGATTCGACCAGCGCGGCCATGCGGGGCTCGGTGTCGGGCCAGTACCAGCTGGCGCCCAGGTCTACACGGGCACCCGCCTCGGCCGAGGTGTCGGAGAAGATGCGCCCGCCCACGCGGTCTCGCGCTTCGAACACAGCGAGCCTCAGGCCCTGGGCTTGCAACGAGCGCGCCAGGGCCAGCCCCGTGAGGCCCGCGCCGACAATCGCGACGTCGATCATGGCATTGGCCTCCGCGGGTTGCTCAGACGAAGCTGAGCAATTCGATGGTCACGGGCTCTTCGCCAAGCAGGGTCTGGCAGGCCAGTCGTGACTTGGAACTGACGCCGACGATGGCGTCCAGGGCTTCGTTCTCCTTGCGCTGCACTTTGGACAGGCTCTTGCGGCCTTCCTGCACATACAGGTGGCAGGCGCCGCATTCGCCCTTGCCGCCGCACTTGCTGATGATGGCGGCGCCCGCGTCCTTGATGGCCTGCAGGAGGGTGGTGCCTGCGGGGGCTTCGAAGGTGATGCCGGCGGGCAGGATGGTCAGCGTGGTCATGTCGTTCTCCAGTTTGCAAAAGGTCAGGGATGGCGCTCAGGCCGCGGTCAACAACGCCGCCACTTCGGCCAGGGGTTGGGCGATGCGGGTGACGTTGTTCTCTTCCAGGAAGCGCGCTTCCATGCGCGTGGGCTCGTCGGGCAGGACGGCCCAGTGGCGGTCGCTGGAGCGCTTCATGATCTGGCGGGCAAAGCT